>NZ_JBFARZ010000031.1:0-1131 GCF_040677445.1 Citricoccus sp. NPDC055426 | reverse complement strand
GAGCTCTACCAGCGCACCGCCGCCCGCTGGATCATCCCGCAGGTGGGCCGCATCGAGCTGGGCACCCTGCCCCTGTCCGCCCTGACCGTGAGCCTGGTCCGGGAATGGCATACCGAGCTGGTGGCCGCCACCCATGCCGCCGCCACCGCCACCACGGGGCAGGGCCGCCGGACTCACCCGGCCCGTGCGTGGGCCCGCGCCCAGGGCTTCGAGGTGGCCGACACCGGCAAGCTGCCCGCCGCCGTGGTGGACGCCTGGACCGCAGCCGGGGCCCCCGCCGCGGAATCGGTCACCGGGCCGGTCGATCCCGAGCACGCCGCCACGGCTGGCCGGACGGCAGCCGCCCAGGCCTACCGGCTGCTGCGCACCATGCTGGCCCAGGCCGTCCGCGACGGGCTGATCCCGACCAACCCCGCCCAGGTCAAGGGAGCCGCCACGGCCCCGCATCCCGAGCGCATCCCGCTGACCGCCCCCGAGGTCACCGCCCTGGCCGAGGCCGTGGCCCCGAGGTTCCGGGCCGCCGTGCTGGTGGCCGCCTGGTCCGGGCTGCGCCCTGGCGAGCTGTTCGCCCTGCAACGGGCCGACGTGGACCCCGAGGCCGGGACCGTGACCGTGCGCCGCACGCTGGTGCAGGTCACCGGTCAGCCCGTCTCCTACGGGCCGCCCAAGACCAGCGCGGGACGGCGCACCGTGGCCCTGCCCGGTTCCGTGACCGCCGCCCTGGCCGCGCACCTCGAGACCTACACGGGCCCCGATCCGGCCGCCCTGGTGTTCACCACGGCCACCGGCCAACCCGTCACCTCCACCCGGCGCACCCGGGCCCTGGCACCGGCCCGGGAGAGCATCGGCCGCCCGGATATCTCCTGGCACCACCTACGCCACACCGGTGCCACCCTGGCCGCTATCACCGGAGCAACGCAGGCCGAGCTACAACGCCGCATCGGCCACGCCAGCCCCCGCGCCGCCGCCCTCTACCAGCACGCCAGCACCACCCGAGACCACTGGATCGCCACCCAACTAGACACCCTCGCAGGCACCCCCACACCACCACCACCGCCCACCGAGCCCGGGCCCGCACCACTGACACCAGACACCCCGACGCCCACACCCGTCACACACAGGCCCCGGCCG
>NZ_JBFARZ010000030.1:0-1477 GCF_040677445.1 Citricoccus sp. NPDC055426 | reverse complement strand
ATGCTGAGTCGGTGATACTAACCGCCCGAACCTGCCTAGACGCCCTTCGGGGCGCGTGGTGGGGGAGCGCGGGACCTGAACCGATAAGGCAAGCGTATTAACAGGTGTGACGCAGGAAGGTAGCCGGGCCAGGCAATGGAAATGACCTGGTCCAAGGGTGTAGGGTGTCCGGTTGGTAAATCCGCCGGGCGTATAGCCTGAGACCCGATAGGCCCCCACTAGGTGGGGGATCCGGTGATCCTATGCTGCCAAGAAAAGCATCGACGCGAGGTTCCAACCGCCCGTACCCCAAACCGACACAGGTGGTCAGGTAGAGAATACTAAGGCGATCGAGAGAATCATGGTTAAGGAACTCGGCAAAATGCCCCCGTAACTTCGGGAGAAGGGGGGCCCCAACCTTGACAGGACTTCGCGTTCTGGAGGGGATCGGGGCCGCAGAGACCAGGGGGAAGCGACTGTTTATCAAAAACACAGGTCCGTGCGAAGTCGCAAGACGATGTATACGGACTGACTCCTGCCCGGTGCTGGAAGGTTAAGAGGACCTGTTAGCCGTAAGGCGAAGCGGAGAATTTAAGCCCCAGTAAACGGCGGTGGTAACTATAACCATCCTAAGGTAGCGAAATTCCTTGTCGGGTAAGTTCCGACCTGCACGAATGGAGTAACGACTTCCCCGCTGTCTCAACTGTGAACTCGGCGAAATTGCACTACGAGTAAAGATGCTCGTTACGCGCAGAAGGACGGAAAGACCCCGAGACCTTTACTATAGTTTGGTATTGGTGTTCGGTGTGGCTTGTGTAGGATAGGTGGGAGACGTTGAAGCCTGGACGCTAGTTCGGGTGGAGTCATCGTTGAAATACCACTCTGGTCACTCTGGACATCTAACTTCGGCCCGTGATCCGGGTCAGGGACAGTGCCTGATGGGTAGTTTAACTGGGGCGGTTGCCTCCCAAAATGTAACGGAGGCGCCCAAAGGTCCCCTCAGCCTGGTTGGCAATCAGGTGTCGAGTGCAAGTGCACAAGGGGGCTTGACTGTGAGAGAGGCATCTCGAGCAGGGACGAAAGTCGGGACTAGTGATCCGGCGGCACCTCGTGGAAGGGCCGTCGCTCAACGGATAAAAGGTACCTCGGGGATAACAGGCTGATCTTGCCCAAGAGTCCATATCGACGGCATGGTTTGGCACCTCGATGTCGGCTCGTCGCATCCTGGGGCTGGAGTAGGTCCCAAGGGTTGGGCTGTTCGCCCATTAAAGCGGTACGCGAGCTGGGTTCAGAACGTCGTGAGACAGTTCGGTCCCTATCCTCTGCGCGCGCAGGAAATTTGAGAAGGTCTGTCCTTAGTACGAGAGGACCGGGACGGACGAACCTCTGGTATGTCAGTTGTACCGCCAGGTGCACCGCTGATTAGCTACGTTCGGGAAGGATAACCGCTGAAAGCATCTAAGCGGGAAGCCAGCTTCGAGATGAGATTTCCACGACC
>NZ_JBFARZ010000029.1:0-1508 GCF_040677445.1 Citricoccus sp. NPDC055426 | reverse complement strand
CCGGTGGCTGTCTGTAGGTGGCGGGCCACGGCCAGCGCGCAGAACACGATGGTCAGGTGGGCCTGGATCGCATCCCGGGTGTGGTGGAAGATCGGTCGGGCACGAAGGTCGGATTTAGCCATCCGGAACGAGGCCTCGACCTCGAACAACGAGTGATAGGCCGCCACGACCTCAGCCCCGGAGAGCACCTTCATGCTGGTGTTCGTCACGTAACCCTTGAGCCCGAAGAGCTGCTCGGCGGTCTTGGCCGCCTCGTAGTCCACGCTCAGGGACTTCCGCTGGCCATTGGTCAGGAACCGGGCCTTGCGTTGGGCCTTCCGCCCGGCGGCGATGTCCTCAGCCCGCTGGACCTGCAGCGTGTGGTTCCGCCGGTCGCGGTGTTCACGGGCCAGCCGGTACTGCCAGACCGCGCGCCTGCGTGATGACTCGGTGCCCTTCTTCAGCTCGGTGGTGGTCTCGATGACCTGCCCGTCGGCGAAGTGGTTGCCTTTCGTGGCGAACGTCTTCGCCAGGTCCATCGGGGCCTTGGAGTTCCTCGAGCCGACGATGTACTGATAGCCGGCCTCCTCCAGGGCCTGGATGTTCGCCCAAGAGAGCATCCCGGCATCAGCCACCACCAGCATGTCCTCCACCTGGTGACGATCACGGAAGGCGTCCAACACGGGGATCATGGTCCTGGTCTCTGCCTTGTTCCCCTCGAAGAAGTGCAACTCCAACGGGAACCCTGACCGGTCGACCAGCAGCCCGACCAGGATCTGCGGGTCGATCCGTCGTTCCTTCGAGAACCCGGACTTGCGCAGCTCGTCTTCCTCATCGGCCTCGAAATACAGGGTGGTGACGTCATAAAGGCAGAGGCTGACGGCCCCGCCTCCGGCGGCGAACCGGTAGGCGGCGGCGCTGACCGCGTCCTGCCATTTCTCCTCCACGCTGCGCGCCAGTCGGCGCTTGAGAGTGGCATAGGAGGGCACCTTGCCCACGTTGAGTTCCTCGAGGACCCGGAGGGAGTCCAGTTTCGAGGTTGGTTCGATGATTCTAGCCAGCACCAGCTGCTTGAAGACCTCGTCATCAACAGCACTGGGAAAGCCGATCCTCTCGTAGGCCAGCTCCAGTACCTCCCACAGCAACCGAGGTCGGGTCCCGTGCAGCACCAGCCCACCACCGGCATCAACGCCTGTGGCTGGGACCTTGGTGGTGTCGTCGGTGTGCAGGTCGAGGTCGAAGGCCATCTGGCCGGCCTGGATCTTCTCCCGCGCCACCTGTTCCAGGGCGGCCAGCGTCACCTCGTCGTGGGCCGAGCCGAGGTGCTCGACAATCTTTCGCACTCCACGGCGCTTCTCCACGAGCTGGGCCGCGGTCGCCCCGGAAGCGGTCTTCACCCGCCGGATGTACATCCAAACAGCCTAGAACCCCCGACCGTTAGTGCCCCACCCCGCAACTAAGAACCCCGGAATCATGCGGAACTAGACGCCAAGAACGACCGAATCACCAAACAGTGAGCCAAGTCGGGT
>NZ_JBFARZ010000028.1:0-1748 GCF_040677445.1 Citricoccus sp. NPDC055426 | reverse complement strand
ACCCTGGAAATGGCGCCACTTGAAATCCGTCATCGTTCCGTCCGTCCAATCTCCGCCAAGCATGCTCAAGCTTCACGATTTTTGCAACAGAGCCCGTTGACGAGCTGCGCGGCCGCGGTGATGACCCCGGCCGACCGCACTAGTCCAATGGGCGGGAGGCGTTGCGCAGCTCGTCGACGACTTCGCGATGCTGTGGGTGTACGAACAGGATGAGGGCTTGGCCGTGCGTGCTCAGAAGATGACTGTCGACGGTGATTGCGTCCACGAATCGGATGTCGACGGCAGGATCTTCCAGGAGAGCGCGGCGAATAGCCGCGAGGGTGCGAGCAACGGTCATGGCCGCGTCGGCAGGCTAGTGGGCCGCGCCGAGTTCGACGAGGAGGACGCCGCCGATGATGAGGGCGATGCCGAGCGCCATGACCCAGGTGAAGGGTTCTTTGAACAGGAACTTGCTGGCCACGGCGGTGAGGGCGACGCCGGAGGCGGCCCAGATGCCGTAGGCGACACCGATGCCGAGCCCGAGGGCAAGGACTTGGGTGAGGAAGAAGAACGCGCCGAGGTAGCCCACGACGACGGCGATGTAGAACGGTTTCCGTCCGCCGGTTGCCAGGCGCAGGGAGAGTGCCGCGCCGACTTCGAGGACGATCGCGAGGATGAGGAAGAGCCAGACCATCAGATGCTCGCCTCCCTCTTGCGCTGCGCCGCTTGCGATCCGAGTTCGACGGTGAGAACACCGCCGATGATCAAGGCCAGGCCGAGGATCATCACGCCGGTCAAGGGCTGTCCGAACAGAAGTGCGGCCAGCACCGCCGTCAGGGCGACGCCCATCGCGCCCCAGATCCCGTACGCAACCCCGAGGGCCATCCCCTCGCGTAGAACGAGCGCGAGAAGCGTGAACGCGCCGACGTAGCCGATCGCCACGAGGATGTACCAGGCCGGGTGGTCCTGGCCGGCTTGGAGGGCGAGAGAGCCGGCGACTTCACTGATGATCGCGCCGGCAAGCAGGAGCCATTTCTTCATAGTCAGTCCTTCACGAGGTTGTGGGCGAAGGCGCGGAGCTGCGCCAGGTCGCCGGGGGTAGGAGGGGAGACGTTGGCGGCTTCGGCAAGCCACCCGCCGTCGGCCAGGAGGCGGGCGGCGAGCAACCGGGTGCGTTCGTCCGGGGCGACGTCATCGGGCACGACAAGCCAGGGCGCGAGACGTTCGGCCCAGCGCTGCGTGAGCGAGCGGCGCAGCTTCGGATCACTCATCGCCACCAGGTCGGTTTCATCGAAACCCCCGGACAGTGACCAGTCGACGTACGCGCCGATGCGCGCGGCCGGGGCCGCGCCGTCCGGTGACGACCCGAGGCGTGCGACCAGCGCCTCTTCCCAGCGGTCCAAAACGGAGTCCACCAGGGCGAGCATGAGAGCTTCCTTCGTGGGGAAGTGATACATCACCCCCGGCTTGGTCAGCCCCACACTTCGGGCCACGGAGTCCAGAGACACCGCCCGCCCCTCGTCGAGCTGAGAGAAGGCGGCCGCCAGGATCGCGGGGCGAGGATCGGTGCGCATGAGTGTAGGTTACCATCCGGAAGGTAACTAGGCCAGGAGTCTCCTACAGTGGAGTTGCACGCATAGGTTCATCACCGCGAGCCGAGTAGGCCGAAAACGATCGTTATCTGGAGTCCGGTCAGACGTGGCCATGACGTCCAGCACGCGACTCAGCGGATCGGAAGCTCTCCTGGTGGACGCGCTTATCTTGGGGCC
>NZ_JBFARZ010000027.1:0-1782 GCF_040677445.1 Citricoccus sp. NPDC055426 | reverse complement strand
ATCTCTCATAAACGGATGTTTTTGAGAGAACTATCTTCGGCCTTCACACGCACGAAAGGCGGCGAAGCTCCGCCGTTAATCCGTCCGCCGGAGATCTCGCCCAGGCAGGCTGAAGGCCGAGCAAGCCTGACAGGCCCGAAAAGCCCGGCACGGGCGTCGGCGGCGATGACGGCGGCGGCATTATCCAGGGTTGATGATGGAAGTGGAGGATATCGACAACCTCTCGCGCAACCAAGACATCGCGGTCGGACTGCAAGTGATCTTGAAGCCACGGGCCCGTCCCACCCCGACATGGACCTCGATGCCCGAACGGACGTTAGATTTCGAGTTCTAGGCGTTCTGCGATGAAGGTTGGATCCCAGCCGGGATTGAAAGTGTCGACGTGGGTGAATCCGAGCCGCTCGTATAGGCCACGCAGGTTCGGGTGGCAGTCGAGCCGCAGCTTGGCGCACCCCTGCGTTCGCGCGGCATGGCGGCAAGCCTCGATCAGCGCGGAGCTGACACCCCGGCCCGCATGTGTCCGTCGCACCGCGAGCTTGTGCAGATATGCGGCCTCCCCCTTGAGGGCGTCGGGCCAGAACTCGGGATCCTCGGCCGACAAGGTGCAACAGCCGACGATGCCGTCGCTGCAACTCGCGACTAGGAGCTCGGATCTCAGGACGAAGGTCTCCGCGAATGTCCGGTCGATCCGCGCGACGTCCCAGGCGGGCGTTCCCTTGGCGGACATCCACGCCGCAGCGTCGTGCATCAGCCGCACAACCTCGTCGATATCACCCGAGCAGGCGACCCGAACGTTCGGAGGCTCCTCGCTGTCCATTCGCTCCCCTGGCGCGGTATGAACCGCCGCCTCATAGTGCAGTTTGATCCTGACGAGCCCAGCATGTCTGCGCCCACCTTCGCGGAACCTGACCAGGGTCCGCTAGCGGGCGGCCGGAAGGTGAATGCTAGGCATGATCTAACCCTCGGTCTCTGGCGTCGCGACTGCGAAATTTCGCGAGGGTTTCCGAGAAGGTGATTGCGCTTCGCAGATCTCCAGGCGCGTGGGTGCGGACGTAGTCAGCGCCATTGCCGATCGCGTGAAGTTCCGCCGCAAGGCTCGCTGGACCCAGATCCTTTACAGGAAGGCCAACGGTGGCGCCCAAGAAGGATTTCCGCGACACCGAGACCAATAGCGGAAGCCCCAACGCCGACTTCAGCTTTTGAAGGTTCGACAGCACGTGCAGCGATGTTTCCGGTGCGGGGCTCAAGAAAAATCCCATCCCCGGATCGAGGATGAGCCGGTCGGCAGCGACCCCGCTCCGTCGCAAGGCGGAAACCCGCGCCTCGAAGAACCGCACAATCTCGTCGAGCGCGTCTTCGGGTCGAAGGTGACCGGTGCGGGTGGCGATGCCATCCCGCTGCGCTGAGTGCATAACCACCAGCCTGCAGTCCGCCTCAGCAATATCGGGATAGAGCGCAGGGTCAGGAAATCCTTGGATATCGTTCAGGTAGCCCACGCCGCGCTTGAGCGCATAGCGCTGGGTTTCCGGTTGGAAGCTGTCGATTGAAACACGGTGCATCTGATCGGACAGGGCGTCTAAGAGCGGCGCAATACGTCTGATCTCATCGGCCGGCGATACAGGCCTCGCGTCCGGATGGCTGGCGGCCGGTCCGACATCCACGACGTCTGATCCGACTCGCAGCATTTCGATCGCCGCGGTGACAGCGCCGGCGGGGTCTAGCCGCCGGCTCTCATCGAAGAAGGAGTCCTCGGTGAGATTCAGAATGCCGAACACCGTCACC
>NZ_JBFARZ010000026.1:0-1786 GCF_040677445.1 Citricoccus sp. NPDC055426 | reverse complement strand
CGATCGCCGCGGTGACAGCGCCGGCGGGGTCTAGCCGCCGGCTCTCATCGAAGAAGGAGTCCTCGGTGAGATTCAGAATGCCGAACACCGTCACCATGGCGTCGGCCTCCGCAGCGACTTCCACGATGGGGATCGGGCGAGCAAAAAGGCAGCAATTATGAGCCCCATACCTACAAAGCCCCACGCATCAAGCTTTTGCCCATGAAGCAACCAGGCAATGGCTGTAATTATGACGACGCCGAGTCCCGACCAGACTGCATAAGCAACACCGACAGGGATGGATTTCAGAACCAGAGAAAGAAAATAAAATGCGATGCCATAACCGATTATGACAACGGCGGAAGGGGCAAGCTTAGTAAAGCCCTCGCTAGATTTTAATGCGGATGTTGCGATTACTTCGCCAACTATTGCGATAACAAGAAAAAGCCAGCCTTTCATGATATATCTCCCAATTTGTGTAGGGCTTATTATGCACGCTTAAAAATAATAAAAGCAGACTTGACCTGATAGTTTGGCTGTGAGCAATTATGTGCTTAGTGCATCTAACGCCTGAATTAAGCCGAGCCGCGAAGCGGCTTCGGCTTAAATGAATAGTTAGACGTTAGACGTTCTTGGCGCCATCGCAAATATGCGAAGTTTGAGATTTTCGCTTTTCGAGCAAATCAGCGACCGCAGACTTTGCATAGCCAATGAACGCCGAAGTCTCATCTGCACGCAAAGCAAGACTATCCTTGCAAAGCCCAAGATAGGCTTGCCGCGCCTCAACCAGTATTGGCTTATGCTCAGCTGGCAAGCGCTCTAAAACCCATTCGGCGGCCACATCCTTGGGGACGATTCCTCCAGTTTCAGTGCTATACCAGATCCGAGCTAACGTGAGTACGATGTTCCGCTCCTCATTTTCCCAATCCTCATGAGTATTCCACAGCTTAAGGGTATCGGAAAGCACCTGGAGAAAGTCATGCTCTGGCACCGGCATGAAGACTTTTTGAGCCACTGGACCTACTAAAGCGATGCTGTGTTGCCTAGCTTTCGTTATTAGAATTGCAAGGTCGGCGTCCAAGGCGGCTGGCTCGAAGACACCTTCAAGAATATCCTCCCGCAGCCACTCCCCGAACTGCAGTTCTCGTCGTGCCGGATAACGCCAAGGCACTACTTCGTTGCATGCAACAACAGTTACCTCTAGCGGCCGGAGTATTGAGCTTTCGCATGGTGGTGCCGAGATATTCAAGAAATCGAGCATCAGGGAGCGTCTGGTAGCTTCATCCAAGCGTGCATCCACGGTAACCAGCAGATCAATGTCGCTATATGGTTTGAGGCCACCATCAATTGCAGAACCATACAAGTGTATGGCTTTCAGCGTTGATGCCAAATGGCGTTTAATTACATCGCGTGCCTGTGAAAGCTGTCTTGAGATTCCGGTGTGTATAGAGTTGCTCATCATGTCTAACTTTGTTTTAGGGCGACTGCCCTGCTGCGTAACATCGTTGCTGCTCCATAACATCAAACATCGACCCACGGCGTAACGCGCTTGCTGCTTGGATGCCCGAGGCATAGACTGTACAACAAAACAGTCATAACAAGCCATGAAAACCAGCACTGCACCGTTACCACCGCTGCGTTCGGTCAAGGTTCTGGACCAGTTGCGTGAGCGCATACGCTACTTGCATTATAGCTTACGAACCGAACAGGCGTATGTCCACTGGGTTCGTGCCTTCATCCGTTTCCACGGTGTGCGTCACCCGGCAACCTTGGGCAGCAGCGAAGTCGAGGCATTTCTGTCCTGGCT
>NZ_JBFARZ010000025.1:0-2878 GCF_040677445.1 Citricoccus sp. NPDC055426 | reverse complement strand
CCATCGGAGTATCCGTTGGTCAGGCCCTCCAGCTGCAGCCAGCGGACCGGGGCGAAGTGCTTCGAACCGGGCTGGTTGTCCGTGAAGTTCTCCGGGACCACCGGTTCCTCCGGGTCCACGGGATCGGTGTCGCCGTCCAGCTGGACCCCCACCAGGATGGGGTTGTGGTCCGAGGAACGCCACTGGTCCGCGGTGTAGAGCTGCTCCGGGGTGTAGTTGTACCGGGAGTACTCCAATGCCACGGACTCGTTGGCGTTGATCATCCAGATGTCCGTGCCGGTGACGGTCTCGTCCGCGGCGGCGGAGGCGAAGATCCCGTCCAGGGAGCCGACTCCGGCGTCGAAGGTGTAGGAGTACTCGCCCTCGGACTTGGCCCCCTGGCTGATGTAGCCGGCGCCCTCGAGTACGGCGATCGGGTCCTCCTTCTCGTAGGCGTTGAAGTCACCCATGAGGAACACCTGGTCCGTGCCCTCGGAGGTCTTCAGCTCCTCGGCGAAGCCCACGAGGGCCTCGGCCTGGGCCACGCGGTCCGCATTGGAGCTGCCCTGGCCGTCACCGGAATCCTCGTTGCCGGCACCGGAGCCGGAGCCCTTGGACTTGAAGTGGTTGGTGATGGCCACGAACTCGGTGCCCTCGATCCCGCCGTCCTCGCCGAGGGCGCGGAAGGTCTGGGCCAACGGCTCGCGGGCGTTGGAGAAGGCATCCGAGTCGGTCAGGATGGTGGATTCGCCCACGGTCTCCACGGCGGACGGCTGGTAGATGAAGGCGTTGCGGATGACGTCCTCGTCGGCGGGGATCTCGGCAGGCGAGGCGGCGTAGGCCCAGGTCCCGGCGCCGGCGTCATCGTTCAGGGCCGTCACCAGGGCGGCGAGTGCCTCGTCCCGGTCGTTGCCGAACTCGGCGCCGTTCTCGATCTCCTCGAGGGCCACCACGGAGGCGTCGAGGCCGTTGATGGCGGCGACGATCTTCTCCTGCTGGCGCAGGAAGTTCTCCTGGTTGTAGGCGCCCCGCGGGTCGCAGAAGTCGGTGGCGATCGGGTTGCCCTCGTGGTCCTCGTAGGCGTCGCAGTCCTCGAACTCATCGCCCAGGGTGGTGAAGTAGTTCAGCACGTTGAAGGAGGCCAGCTGCACGTTGCCGCCCACGTCCTCCGGGGTGGCCTCCGCGGCGCGGGTGTTCTCGAAGGTGGCCGGCTGGACCTCCTCGGCGTTCTCGTGGGTGAGGTGCTGGGTTGGCTGGAAGTTCCAGGCCTCGTAGCGGTAGTCCAGGATGACCGGGTCGGTGAAGTTCACGGCGGAGCCCACCCGCACCGGGTCGTCGAGGTTCAGGTACGGCAGCTTGTTCTGGTTGCCGGGGGCGCGCATGAAGTTGGTGGAGGCGCCGTCGTCGAGCACGATCAGCTGCTCCGCATTCTGGGCCATCACGGCCTGCGCGGCGGCGCCGGGAGCGGCCACCGAGGTCGGGTTCGGCAGCGGGGAGGTGCCCGGGGCCAGGCCCAGGGAACCGTAGGCGTTCACGTCATAGTTGTCGGTGATCGTCCACTCCATCCCCGAAGGGTCGATCAGCATGCCCTCGTGGGCCTCCTTGGACTCCTCGTCGGCGGGGAACTCCAGCGTCGTGGGCTTGACCGCCTCGGCCGGTTCCTCGAGCTGCTCCACGCCTCCGGCGCGGACTGTCAGCTGGGTTCCGCCGTTGTACTCGGAGACCTCGCCGATCACCTGGACGTGGTCGCCGAGCGCCACCTCGCCCACGGTGTCCGCGGAGTAGATGAAGATCGCGTCCGAGGCCCCCGGGGTGGCGTCCACCTCGCCGCCGGAACCGGCGGTCTGCAGGTAGTAGCCGTTGAAGCCGCCGGTCGAGTAGACGGCGGTGACCACGCCGCGGGTCATGACGTTCTCACCGACCATCTCGGAGGCGGATCCGGTGCCCTGGATCTCGGCGATCGGGGTGAGCTCGGTGGGGACCTCCGGCTCGGGTTCCGGCTCCGGTTCCGGCACGGTGCCGGTCTCGCCGGCGGCGTTGGTGGGGGTGACCGTCTCGGTGGCGGTGAAGTCCGCGGAGTTGTCATCCGTGTCCGCGCCCTCCGTGCGGGTCATGGACTTGGGATCGTTGTTCGCCGTGGGGCCGCTGGCGGCGGCGGTCTCGAAGGTGTTGGAGGTGCCGTAACCGAGCAGATCGACGACGCCGGCCACCTCGTCTGCCGCGGTCACGGAACCGACCGGGAGGGAGACCTTCTCGGCCTGGTCGGCCAGGACGATCGTCCCGTTGGTGCCGGAGAAGGAGACGCCGCCGGTCGCGTCGGCGGTGGGCAGGGCCTCGCCGTTGTCCGCGTTGCTGCTGGCCTGGACCAGGTAGTAGCCGCCGGCGGGGATGGAACCGGAGAGTTCGATGACCCCGCTCGGCTCGCCGGTGCCGCCGGCCGAGCGGTACTGGATGGACCAACCGTCCAGGTTGATGTCCTCATCCGTCGGGTTGTAGAGCTCCACGAACTTGTGGGTGAAGGGGGCGTTGGCGGAACCGCCGTTGGTGTAGGCCTCGCTGATGACGACGGCGTCGCCGGCGGGTGCGGCGTCGGCCGCCTGGGCCGGGACCACGAGGCTGGCGGACAGCAGCGCCAGGGAGGCGCCGGCTGCGGTCAGGCGTGAAGCGAACTTCATGGTGACTTCTTTCGGTGTGAGTGAGTGCGAGTGATTGTGAGCGTGGATGACAGGGTGACGTGTTGATGGCGTGGTGAGACAGCTGGAGACCGATGGGTGACCCATCGGCCTCCAGCTGTTCTCTGGGGGTGTCAGCCTTCGTTGGCGATCATGGTCTCGTAGCGGTAGAGGATGGTGGCGACCTCGGCGCGGGTGATGTGCCGGTCGGGCTGGTAGGAGCCGTC
>NZ_JBFARZ010000024.1:0-3262 GCF_040677445.1 Citricoccus sp. NPDC055426 | reverse complement strand
CCCTGGAAATGGCGCCACTTGAAATCCGTCATCGTTCCGTCCGTCCAATCTCCGCCAAGCATGCTCAAGCTTCACGATTTTTGCAACAGAGCCCGGCCAAGGACGACGACCGCGAGCCAACCCCGTAGGGTCGGCAAAGTAGTTGCGTTTCGATCGGGTAGTTTCTGCGGTTCCCAGATTACGGGCTCAAGGGTCGTTCGTGCTGTCCGCACAGGCCTCAGTCAACCTGCGTCTCGATGCAGTAGCGTCGCAGTTCTGCGATCATCGAGGTCTTGGGGGTGCTGACGAAGCGGAACGCATGGCTGAAACGGACGCGCATTCCTCCAGCCTCGAGGTAGCCGTCGCAGGAAGCGCGTCGTCCGTGGGTGACGACAGAAATGACCTCCACCCGCTCGGGAGAACGGCGGGCGCACCTCTCGGGCTGCACTGGGGCCGCTGTGTGTGGATTTCTCGATGAGCGTCCAGCTCATGTCATCGGCAAGCCACTCGGAGAGGGCCTCCAGCTCTCCCTTGGCCCGGTTCACAACCAAGTCTCCGTCGACGCACTTCCGTGAAGACTCATGGTGCTATGGCTCGATCCGATGCGCCCGGCCCTTCTCCGCGATCGGCACGCACATTTCGATGGGTCTATCAGGCTCCCAGCTGACCTGTCCTTGGTAGATGATGCCGAGTTTCCCGGTGGCGCCGTCTCGCTAGTCGGCCATGGCGAAGCAGTGTCGCCGCCGTGTTGCTCCTGCTCACGTCTCACAACTCACATCGAGTCGCCGCTCGCCCAAGAGCCGAACTTCGGGGACGCTGCTGTACCACGCATGATGAGAATCACGCAGGGCACGTAGAGTGCTGCGGCGCAGAGCCAGAGGAAGCCGTCGGCGTTGATGTAAGTGAGCGCGAAGATCGTTGTGAAAGCGACCGGTCCGAAGATCGATGTGACGCTGTTGATGCTGGCGAGCACACCCTGGAGGCGCCCTTGGTGCTGTTCATCGACGCGCTGGGAGAGAAGGGTTTGCAGAGCGGGGAGGCCGATGCCACCGATCCCCAGTGCCGCCAAGATAGGTGCCATGGAAAATGCGTCAGTGACAATCGCCAGGCCTACGAGACCCAAGGCGTCGGTAATACACCCGATGATGACTGTTTTTGCCTCACCGATCCACTCCACGATGCGGCCAGTAAGGAGGGCCTGCACGAGAACCTGTACGATCCCGAAAACGGACAGGGAGATTCCAACTTCGACGGGACTCCAGTCGAGGCGGTGTTCAGTAAACAGCACCCAGGTCGCACCTGGAGCCTGCCCAATGAATTGAACAAGGCCGAATGCGATTAATAGGAAGGTAATCCCAGGCACCGCGCTGAGGCCGGGGCGACCACGATGCTGAGCGAGCGACGCAGAGCGCGCAGGGGAATCAGGACGGGTCTCGCGTAACAGGATAAAGGTGAGTGCCAGATTGCTCGCTGAGAGAAGAGCAGCGAGCAAAAACGGCAGATGTGGCGAGATGGCACCGAACAGTCCACCCATGGCTGGCCCCGCGATCATTCCGCCGCCATAGCAGGCACTGAGTAAACCGAAACGCTTGGCGCGCTGGTGGGGTGGCGTGATGTCGGCGATCACGGTGGCGGTGACCGCATTGGTCGCTCCGGTTATCCCAGCCACTGCGCGGGCGATATAGAACACCGACAGAGCGGACGTCGTGGCGAGCACGAGATAGTCGACGGTCGCACCGGCCAGGGAAACAAGCAGCACCCGGCGGCGGCCGAATCGGTCCGACAGCGTTCCCAGTACGGGGGCAAAGATGAACTGCATTACCGCGTAGAGCGCGATCAGCACTCCGACGTTCAGCGGAACCGCATCAGCGGTGACCCCTGCCTCGTGTAGCAGTGCGGGAAGAATCGGCATCACCAGGCCCATGCCGGCGGCGTCGAGGCTAGCCGTGATGAGGACCGTGGCCAACGAGCCACGAGCGGAAGTGAGAGATGACACCTTATCAACGATAAAGTTATCGATGATAAAGTGCAAGCATGGCTCAGAAACAAGCGCGACTCGATCGTGCAGCAGTCTTGCGCGGTGCGAGGCATGTGCTCAATAACACGGGGATCGACGGTTTCACCACACGGGCGCTGGCTGCGCATCTGCGGGTGCAGCAGCCAGCGCTCTACTGGCACTTTCGGACAAAGGCCCACCTGCTCGGATCGCTCGCAGCTGATGTGCTTGATCGCGAACACCACGCCTCACTCCCAGAGTCAGGGGAGCGCTGGGACGACTTTCTCCTGCGCAACGCGCGGAGCTTCCGGACAGCGCTTCTGGCAGTCCGGGATGGAGCACGGCTGCACGCAGAGTTTCACCGTCAAAAGAGTGACCAGATGCCAGCGGGCTCGGATGCCCCCGAAAGTCAGATCGAGTTTCTCGTGTCCGAAGGATTCGCTGAGGGCTCTGCGGTCCGAGCTCTCATGGCTATCAGCCGCTATACGGTCGGTTTCGTACTAGAAGAACAAACAGCGCTCGACAACGGATGTGAGCCTGTCGATCAAGACCTAGATTTCGAGTTCGGGTTAGTTGCAATGGTTGAAGGGCTGGCATCAAAGCGATGAGGGATGCTCGCACTTTGGGTCTCTGCGTCAGTAAGGTCAATCCTTTCCCGCTCCCGCAGCACCTCCTCCGCGATACTGACGATTCGCTCATGGCTACGGGGCTCACAAACGAGCAAATCAGGGACCGTGTGCATGTCGCGTCGCGATCGCGGAACGGCACATCAGCAGCATCTTCACCATGCTCGACCTTAACGAGCGCACAGGGAACAAGCGCGTCATCGCCGTCCTCGAGTACCTCAAGAACTAAGCGTCGAGTGCGCGACCGGCGCGATGACCATAGGTAACGGCGGTTTAGCATCGGTGCCGCATCTTGACACGACTCAATCCGCGACAGCTAACCTCCGCATATGGAGTTCGACGGAATGGAGATCCCCGACGATATCGAGGTCACGGTCTGGGGGAGCAACGAGCACCGGCTCTGTAACGTCTGCCGCGCAGAATGCGACCCCGAGCCGAGCGGCGCCGACGGGTACGGCGTGCGAATCATCTACGTCTGCCGCGACCACGGACTCCAATCCGTCGTGGACCCATTCGAGCATCTCCGTTGAAGCGCGCTCTTCGCTATCTCCCTGCATTGACGCAAAGGCTCTGTTGCAAAGATTGGCGGCAGTCAGAGGTAGGCTGTCGCTCTGCGCCGATCAGGCGGCTGCTGCGAAATGGTGGTTGAGCATGCCCATGG
>NZ_JBFARZ010000023.1:0-4347 GCF_040677445.1 Citricoccus sp. NPDC055426 | reverse complement strand
GGCCCCAAGATAAGCGCGTCCACCAGGAGAGCTTCCGATCCGCTGAGTCGCGTGCTGGACGTCATGGCCACGTCTGACCGGACTCCAGATAACGACCGTTATTGGGCGCAGCCTCCACCTTGTGCGACGTGGCCGCGCGTCATCATCTCGAAGCGCACTTCGCTCAACAACGCATTGCAGCGCTGCCGCTCTTCGTCACTCGCAGCGGCGGCTATCGCCGCCTCAAGTCGGCTCATCTCACGCGCCAGCTCCGCGTCGCTCATCTGATCGCTCTGAGTCATAGCTGCCCCTCTCATATCGTGGCGAAGCCGAGCAGCGCGAAGGCTAACGTGACGGCCGCTCCCCCGAGCATCAACGGTTTCTCAGCTTGGGCCAGCGGGCCTTCGGTGATCTGCTTACGGCGGATCAGCCATGATGCAACGAACATGGCGATGCCTACGACGATCCCGACGTAGTAGATGATCTGTAGCGCGCTCATCAGCTCTCCTGCGGCTCCTGATACCAACGCACGACGCCGTTATGGCTGTGTGCCCGGCCAACGTGGCTCGATGCGCGCCTGAGCATGTTTGCTGCGGTTGTCAGCTCGTCAGCGGCCGCATGGGCGCTGCCGGTGCCGTCGCCGTCTTCGCCGTTGTAGTGCTTGCCGTCCTCGGTGCGGCTGTGCCACTTGCCGAGCTGGTCGATCACCTGCGCCAAATGGTCGATGGTTGCGCCCAGCTCACCGAGCAGTCGGTATGAGTCGATCGGGTGCGGTACAGCTCGAGTTGAGTGCGCGAGCGTGCGCGCCAGCTCTTCGACCTCGGCGGCAATTTCGAGCTGCCGCTGTTCCTCGTTGATTGCCATTGTGGTTACTCCCTTACTCCATCGGGCGGCCGGGTGACAGGCTGTGCGCGGGTGCGCCCTCGAACGGTCGGCCGCCGTTCAGTTCGGCTTCGAGCCGCACTACCTGGTCAAGGATCGCTTCGAGCTGGAAGTCAGAGAGTGACCGATACGGCCGCCCTGCGTTCCTCGCTGCGATGAACGCTGCGCGGATGCGTTCGCTGTCCTCTGGTGCGGCGTAATAGCCCATCTTCGTGCGGGTGCCAGGCTTCGAGCTGGCGGCCGCCACGGTGCGCTTTGGCGCAGCGGGCGCGGCCGCTGCGGGTGCTGCACTCTCAGGGGCCGGCTTCTCTGGCTCGACGCGGCCGCTCGTCGGCGCTACGGGCGACAGGCCGCTGAGCTGCGAGCGTCGGCGTTCGGGTTTCTTAGACATGAGCAGTTCCCTTCTTGAGCTGGTCAATGTGTGCGGCGTAGATCGCGGCAAGCTCGCGCGCCTGCGCGTCGCCCTCGTCTAGGCCTCGGGCCGTTTCGGTGGCATCTGCGATTGCCTGCCGCTTCGGTACGGGTGGGGTGAGAATCGGGAGCTGCGCAGCTTCGGCGGCTGCCGTCAGCTCGTCGGCCCAGTGGCCTCCGGCGAGTGTGTGCGCTTCGTGGGCGTTGAGCACGAGTCCGGCGACTGTGAGCCGCGGGTTGTAGTGCTCGCGCACCAGGCTCACGGTGTTCATCAGCTTCGCCAGGCCGTTGACGCTCCACAGCTTCGACTGTGAGACGATCACGACGGCGTCGGCTGCCGTGAGTGCGCTGATCGTCAACGGGTCGATAGCGGGGCCACAGTCGATGAGCACCAGGTCATATTCGGTCTGGATCGCGGCGAGCTGCGCGCGCAGCCGCGATTCGCGGCCTGGCTCCGATGAGATAACGAGTTCGTTGCGCACGTCGGCCAGGTTGTCGCCCACGGTCGGCGCGACCGTGAGGCCTTCCCAGATACCGGGCACGAGCACGTCGGCCAGGGTGTCGCTGCTGCGGCTGCTGAGTGCGTCGGCCACTCCAACGTCGCCCTCTTGCATGTCTTCGGTGAGAACGCTGGTGATGTTGCCCTGCGGGTCGGCGTCGATCACGAGCACGCGCTGTCCGTCGAGGATCGCGGCGCGGGCGTGGTGGTAGACGGTGGTGGACTTCCCCACTCCGCCTTTCTGGTTGCAGTACGCGAGAATCATGGTGCCCTTCTTTCAGGTCTAATGGTACTAATACCCCTATTGGGGGCAGATAGTGGGCTGCGCCTTGGCAGCCCACTATCTCGGCGGTCTAGTTCCGGCGCTCGACGGTGACGGTCTGGCCGCGAAGGCTCACGGTCACTTCTGCATCGAGCACCTTGCGAACGGTGCGGGTGTTGCCTTCGTCGTTCGTGTAGGTGTCCAGCAGCTCTTCGCCCGCGACGTTCACGCGCACGTTCCCGCAACGCTCAGCGAGGTCGCACAGCGCCTCGGCGTCGGCTCCCCAGACTGCAACGTCGTACCCTTCGGTGCCGCCGTCCTCGAACTCGCCGCCCTTGTTCACGCGATCCGTGCGGATAACGCGAGCGAAGGTGTAGGGGCGGCCGTTCTTGTCGGTGCGCAGCTCGGGTGCCTTGGCCAGGTTCCCGGTGAAGCTGATGAAGGTGGTCATGATCTTTCCTCTCGGTTCGATTTCGGGGTTATGGGGTTTATAGGTCTATTGTACCTAATAGGTCTAGTCGTGTCTATGGTTTCGGCAGATTATCCGGTGCAGCTCCCCCACATTCCCAGCTCGTCGGCCTGCGCTGCGCGCTCTGCGTCGCGGTGCTCGGCCTGGCCGATGTAGGGCGCATCGTAGGTGTACTCGTGCGCGGCTCCTGCTTCGAGCAGCACGACGGCGGCACTCTGCCCGTCGATGTAGACATGGCGCAGCAGTCGCCCATAGCGGTCGGTGTCATCCTGAGTAGGATCGGCGCGCAGCTCGACCGCCTGCCCGTAGACCATTGCGTTCAGCTCGTCGCGCGCCTCTTGCGCGTAGCAGTCATCCTGCCCGCCGTCACGGTTGATTTCGGGTGTATCGAGGCCGATGAGGCGCACCCGCGCCTCTCCCCCGGCCGTCTGCACGTCGATGGTGTCGCCGTCCACTACGGCGATCACTTGTGCGCTCTCAGCGGGCAGCAGCTCGGCGTCGGCTGCGCTCGTCTCGGTGCAGCTCTGTAGGCCGGTGGCGCTTGCGAGTGCGAGCACGCCTGCAAGGATCGTGCGCAGCGCGGCCGCCCTCACTTGCTCTTCCCTTCGAGCCGGTCGATAGAGCGGATCATGCGGTCTTCCCACATATCTTTCTCACTCGATCCCATTTCATCCCAGCCCAGCGGGTACTTGATCCCGGCTGCACGGATGCGGTCTTTGATCTTCTGGTGCTCGGCCTCGCGCTTCGCGATCCACGCGGCGCGCTCTTCTTTGGTCAGCATGACATTTCCCCCTTATGGGTCTTATGGGTCTATTCCGCGGTGTCAGTGAGTCGCTGCGAGAGCGCTTCGATCTTGTCGGGTCGAAAGCCTGACCAGTGTTCGTCATCGGTGACGACGACGGGTGCCTGCATGTAGCCCAGCCCCTTGACGTACTCGGCGGCCTCGGCGTCGGCGCTCACGTCGATCACCTGGTAGTTGATGCCTTTGTTATCGAGCGCCCGATAGGTCGCGTTGCACTGCACGCAGCTCGGCTTGCTGTAGACGGTGACTGTAAAGCTCATGATCGGTTCCTTTCCTGCCCAGTGCCTCGGTTCCCTCTGACACTCCCCTCACGTTTTTTTGCCGTGAAGGCACCATGTGCCTTCGTAGCGAGCGCAGCCGGAGGGCAAGTGACCGTGGAATACCGGAGCGGCCGAGCGCCAGCGAGAGACGCGAGGATATGCCGCGAAAGCACTTGCGTGCAGGTGGAGCGAACGTAGAATGCCGCAGGCTTCACGGCAAAATACGATTTGAAAGATGGGCGGCCGCGCAGCGGCCGGTGCAGCGCCCCGGCGCTGCCGCCTGGTGCCCGCGGCCGAACGGCCGCGGGCGGCGGGCATTCATTCGCTGTACTCCTGCGCTGCCCTGTTGAGCGCATCGAGCGCAGCGGTGATTTCGATGCTCTGCTTTGCGGCGCTGAGCTGCTGCCACTCGTCGCCATGCTCGGCCTCGGCCCACTTGTGCGCCAGCTCGACGGGGGTTCGGCCGATCAGCTCGCGGCCGTCTTCGAGAGTGATGGTCAGGTGCTCGGCGGTGATGGTCATGGGTGCAACCTCTCGGTTCGGTTTCGGGGTTATGGGGTTTATAGGTCTATTTTACCTAATAGGTCTATTGGCGTCTAGGCCTCGATCCACTCCATTTCGAACTGATCGAGTTGCCTTTCTGTCCAGCCCTCCCCGATGCCGTTGAGTACCGACTTCTCGGCGCGGCCGGGCTCTGTTGCAAAGATTGGCGGCAGTCAGAGGTAGGCTGTCGCTCTGCGCCGATCAGGCGGCTGCTGCGAAATGGTGGTTGAGCATGCCCAT
>NZ_JBFARZ010000022.1:0-4917 GCF_040677445.1 Citricoccus sp. NPDC055426 | reverse complement strand
CCCCCACACCACCACCACCGCCCACCGAGCCCGGGCCCGCACCACTGACACCAGACACCCCGACGCCCACACCCGTCACACACAGGCCCCGGCCGCACGGCCCGGGCTGGGCCGAGCTGGCCGAGGGGCACGCCGCCGGGCTCCGCTCCATGGGACTGCAGCCCGGCCTGACCGATGACCTGGTGGACGCCCTGGACCGGCTGCTGAATACCGGCCCGCTGGCCGAGGTGACACCGGCCGAGGTCACCACTGAGGTGCTGACCGCCGCCCTGGACACCTGCCCGGACACCGCCGCCTGGTCTATGGCCCGCCGGGCACTGGGCACCTTGGCCGCCACCTTCCCCGAGGTGCTGGGCCACGGCATCGACCCCACGGACGGACTGACCCGGACCCCGCCCGCACACCTCCCGGCCCCGGCCCCCCTGGACCCGGACGAACCGGGAACCATCCCCACCGGCTACACCGCCCGCGCCCACGGGCACCTGACCGTCATTTCCCGCACCGCCTGACAGGACCCCCGACCATGAGCACACCCGACCGCCGTACCTGGACCGCCGAAACGGCCGCCTGGCTGGCCCACCTGGCCGCCGAGGCCACCACCGCCAGCACCGTCGCCGCCCGCCGCCAACACCTGAATCGCGCCGCCGAGGACATGCCCGGCACCAGCCCCTACGCCATCACCGGCCCCGAGCTGGCCGCCTGGCTCAACGCCAGCGCCCCGTCCCGCCACACATGGCAGAACCGCCTCACCACACTGCGCCGGTTCTACCAATGGGCACAGGACACCGGACGGACCACGGCCGATCCCACGGCCGGGCTGACCGTCCGCGACTGCCCCCACGCCCCGGCCCAGGCCCGCCGCCGCCCTGGACCGGCGCCGCGCCCGGCCCCGACCGGAGCATGGGGCAAGGCCATAGGCGAGTACCTGCAACACCTGGTCACCGCCGCCGTTCCGGCCACCACGCGCACCACGTACCGATCCCGGCTCTACCAGCTTGCCCAGCACTTCGAGGGCCGCGAGCCGTGGGAAGTCACCGGCACCGAGCTGGTGGACTGGATGGCCGGGCGCGACCTTGGACGCGACGCCCGGCGCGGCACCCGCGCCACCCTGACGGGGTTCTATGACTGGGCCGTGGACACCGGGCGCACCTCCACCAATCCGGCCCGCCAGCTGCCCCGCATCAAGGCCCGCCCCGGCCTGCCCCGACCGATCCCCGATCACCTGCTGACCCAGGCCTATGACGTGGCCGACGAGCGCACCCGCATGATTCTGCGCCTGGCCGCCGAGGCCGGACTACGCCGAACCGAGATAGCCACCGTGCACGCCCACGACGTGCACCACACCCCGGACGGCTACGCCCTGCTGGTGCACGGCAAGGGCCAGAAGCAACGGATGATCCCCATCACCGAATCACTGGCCCGACTCATCGGCACCGGCGGGGACAGCTGGCTCCTGCCCAACGGCAACGGCGGACACCTGACCCCCGGGGTTGTCTCCCGGCTGGCATCCCGGGTGCTGCCCGAGCCCTACACCCTCCACACTCTGCGCCACCGCTTCGCCACCACCGCATATGCCCGCTGCCGCGACCTCTACGCCGTGCAACGGTTGCTGGGCCACGCCAACCCCCAAATCACCCAACGCTATGTCTCCCTGGACACCGCCACCCTGCGCCCCGTCGTCGCCAGCCTCGATCCCACCGTGCCCGTGGCAATGCCCGGCGGTGCACACCTGACCGCCGTGGCGGGATGACGCCCAGGCCGGTTATCCACAGGGCAGCGGGTTAGGTTGTCCGGACGTTATGGCACCATATGCGTATGACCACCACAGGGCACGCCGCCACGGCCACCGGCACCGCGCCGGTGGCCTCTGGGCTGGCCCCTGCTGGCTTCGACGTTAGGCGTGCTACGTGGGTTATCCCGTGGGCAGGGGAGATTCCGCCGGGGCATCCTCTGAACGTGCTCAACTTCGACACGTCCCGGAACTCCGCCGGTCGGATCTGGGAATACGCCGTCCGCATGGCGTCGGAAGAGGCGGGCACAACTGTGCTGGACCCCGGCGAACAGGCCATGCTGGATGCCCTGCTTGATACTCTTCCTGCCGACGACCCCTGCCGCCAGAATCTCGCCGCCCTGGCCATTTTCGCCCGGATCGCCGAAAGGCTGTACTTCTCCGCCGAGGTGACCGCGTGTGCATCCACCTGGCTGGACTCTCACCGTCCACCGCTGGCCGAGCTGCCCGCCTTGACCGAGCCGGACACCACCGGCCCGCGCCCCGCCGGACACGACACCGCCGAGGACCGGCCCCCGCCGCCTGACCTGCTGGCCTTGACCACGACTGTGCTCACGTCCGCGCCCCCCGCACCGGCCCCGCCGGTATCGGGCGCGGCCGCAGCCGTCCCCGTGGCCGCCTAACGGCTGGCCCGCCCCCGAACCACTACCGGCAGACGCTCCCGCGCCCTCAGGCGGCCGCAGGAGAACCACCGTCATGCCTTACCCCGCCCACACACTCCACGCCCCATCCCCGGCCCTGCCGGACGCCTACACGCTGTTGAACCGTGCCGAGGCCGCCGCAGTATCCGCCGTCACCACCACCACCCTGGACCGCCGCATCGACACCGGCGTCCTGCCGGTGGTCCGCTTCGGCCACCGCATCCTAGTGCGCCGCGCCGCCCTGGACGCCTACCTCACCGCCCACGACCCCGCAGCACCAGCCGCGCCCGCCCCGTCTGATCTAGACCGTGATGCCCTGCTGACCTACGCCCAGGCCGTGCGCCTGCTGCGCGTCTCGATGACCACCACCGACCGGCTGGAATCCGAGGGCAGCCTGTCAGTCATGCGCATCAACGGCCGCCGCCTGGTCCGCGCCGGTGCCCTGGCTGACCTGATCGACCGCAGCTCACACCCCGCCACCGCTGGCCCCCTGGCTGGCCGCCACGCATGAGCACGCCCGCCACCGCTGACGCCCGCCCCCCGGGCCGGCTCAAGGCTGACGGGCCGCGCCCGCTGCTGGCCCCGGCCCTGGCCGTGCGTGGACTGACCCCGACCGCACACCTGGTGCTGGCCCTGCTGGCCCTGGACACCTACGCCGACAGCACCAGCTGCCGACCCGGCATGGACAACCTGGCCGCCTGGTCCGCCGTCGCTGACCACGGCTCACTACGCCGCAGCATCTACCAGCTCGAGGACCGCGAGCTGGTGCGCACCTACCGCATACGCGGCGCACCGAACCGCTACCAGCTCACCCTGCCCCCGGTCCCCGAGGACATGGCCGGGCTGATCGTCCGCGCCACCGGGCCCCGCCCTGCCGTCCCCGAGGTGGCCGCGCTCCCCGCGCACTGGACCCGGACCATCACGGACCGGCTAGTGCTGCTGGTGGCCGCCGCCGCATCACCGGACGGGGAGACGTTCGCCGTCACCCGCAACGCGCTGGCAGCCTCCACCGGCCGCCGCGTCAATGCGGTGCACGAATCCATGCGACGACTCACCACCGCGACCGTGGATCGGCCCGCACTGGTGCAGGTCTTCGAGTCCCGTGGTGGCCGCTCCACCACCGTGCACCGCCTAGTTATCCACAGGCAGAATCCAACCGGTCCGATTCTGTCGGCCAACCGGTCCGATTCTGTACCGTCCAACCACCCTGCTAACCACCCCCCTAACCACCCTGCTAACCACCCCCCTAACCACCCTGCTAACCGGTCCGATTCTGTATCGCTAACCGGTCCGATTTTGCTAGTACCTCCCTTATCCCTAACCCTTACCCTTCCCCCGGGTACCGCTCTCGACCGTGAGAGCACCGCCGCCATGATGCAGGTGGCCGAGGGCAGAGCCCAGGTCAACGGCCACGGGCTCGCGGTACTGGTGGAAGGTCTGACCGTCGATGGTGTGGACCGAGCCGAGGCCGTGCGCCTGGTGACCGAGTGCCTGACCGAACCGGACGGACGACGGCGGAACATCATCAAGGCTGTTGACCGGCTTCGAGGCCTGATCGCTGATCACCCGAACATCGGGACCGAGGTGATGGCGGCATGACCGGCCGAATCATCGTGACCCGTTTTTCTGGTTCCCGGACCGCTGGACACCCCGCGCTCCCTGTCCGTTTCCCCCCAAATCTGTACAAAAAAACGGACCGGTCCGATTTTGCCCCCAATCCATCAAAAATCCGCCCCGATTCTGCCCAGGTGCACCCGATGACCACCACTGACTCCCCTGCTGCCCATCTCTGCGCTTCACCTGGCTGTCCCCGGCGGTCCCGCTACGTCGGAGCTGGTCTGTGCGAGCCCTGCTATCTCCGGGCGCAGCGTGCCGGGACTATCCCCGTCGATCCCGAGGTCACCGGGGAACGGGCCCGGGCATGGAAGGGCCAGAATGTCGGATATTTCGCCGCGCATCTGCGCATCGTGACCCGGTACGGTCCGGCATCTGACTATCGGTGCACCACGTGCGCCCATCGGGCCGCCCATTGGTCACTGATCCCGGGCCGAGGTGACTTGTGCATGGTGGCCCGCCGCCTGGTCTACTCCTCCACGCCCGAGGACTACACCCCGCAATGCGTGAGCTGCCACCGGCTGACCGACATCGACGCCGAAGCCTGGCGAGGCAACTGCGCCGCCGATCCTGCCGAGCTGTTGCCCGGCGTGGACTGGTCTGTGCTGCTGGTGGCCCCCGAGCTGGCCCGCCGTCTGGTGCCCTGGCTGGTGGCAGCATGAGCCGGCGGACGCGTCCCGGGGATCGTCGGCGGTCGTTCGGTCAGGTGGCGCAGCTGCCCTCGGGTCGGTTCCGGGCCCGGTACACCGGACCGGACGGCAAGCGGCGCACCGGCCCGGCCACGTTCGCCACCCGGGCCGAGGCGGACGCCTACCTGGTGCAGGTGCACGCCGAGATGCTGCGCGGCAACACCCTGGCCGTGGCCCCCACCAT
>NZ_JBFARZ010000021.1:0-5646 GCF_040677445.1 Citricoccus sp. NPDC055426 | reverse complement strand
CAGGCGGTAACGATTGCAGCCTCATGGACACAGTCCACGACAGGAAACCGCAGGTCAAGACAGGCCACCGATCCCCTGACTATAGATAACGACCGATTCCGGCACGGCCGCGAGCTGCACCGCGGCGACGTTGTGAATCGCGGCGATGAATGTCGTGTTTCCCACGCCGCTTACCGTCCGATGAGGAGTGCTTCTTGGGCGGCGTCGACGGCCTCTGGGATGAGGCGTGTCTGCTTGTTGATGTCGAGTATGCGGTTGATCTGGGTGACGAGTCTGTCGGCGAGACGGAAGTTTCCGTTGGTGGCGCGGACGATTGCGGCGAGAGCTGCGGTGTGCGCGAGACCGGAGTCGTCTGGGTCGGGGTCCGGGAGGCGCTGCGCGACAACGGCGGTGAGCTCGTCACTGCGTAGCGCCCGGTACTCGTGAGCGAAGCCGATGCGGCTGTAGAGCTGGGGGTAGCGGGCGAGCCGTTTTTCGAGGCCGGGCATGCCGATGAGGATGACGCCCATCCGGTGGCGGTCGTAGAAGTCGCGGACTTGTTCGAGGCCGGCGGTTTTGAGTCGGTCGGCTTCGTCGATGATGAGCAGTTCGGTGTTTCCGCTGTGTTGGGACTCGGCGTGAACGAAAGGATCAACGTGCCCGTGTTCGGCGTAGTCGATGGCCCAGGAGATGTGCTGGCAGGCCCGGGGCAGGCCTTGATCGATTTGCTTGATGGTCGCGGCGACCGTGGGTGTGAAGAATGCCGTGCGGCTTCGTTGCACGGCCTCGGGCACGGGCGGCAGTGAGCCCTTGCCGCGGGAGAGCGGGTACCACTGCTCCCATTCGTCTGTACCGGCGTAGTTGCGTGCGGAGCGTGTCTTCCCGACGCCGGGTGGTCCGTAGCAGAGGCCGATGTAGCGGTGCGATCGGACGGTATCCGCGAACTCTGTAAACCGTCGGTGCTCACGTGTGGTAATGAATGCGGGCAAAGTGTCCGCGAGGGGCGGAGGCGCATCGGTGAACTCGTCGAAATGACCGTTGAGGAATCGGCGTCCGTCATCGTCAGGCGTGAAAAGAAGAGACCGGGGCGTGCTGTCTGGATCAGTCACTGGCATATGTCCTCAATCCGTGTCGCGCGGGAAGTGTCGCGGGCTGGTCGGGGGTTCTGTCGGGGGCCGTTGCGATCTCGGGACGGTGGCGCGTGTCTTCGGGAAGGGAACCCGCATGAGCGGTGAGCTCGCGGAGTTGCTGCTTCAGAGCGCGACGCCGCGCGTTCCTCGCGGTTTGCAGATCAGCAAAAGAGACGGTTTCCGAGGAGCGTTCGGGGGAAATTGCGCGGCAGAGGAATGCGTTGTCGTGGAAGATTCGTATCTCTCCGAGGTCGCGGAGGTCGTACCGCACCGTGACGTCTTCCCCGACGTATGCGGCGAGGACTGGTGAGATGTATCGGGTCGAGGCGAAACGGATCCCGTCGCGTTGCACACGGCGGGGCGTCGCTGCGGTGAGTAGAAGCAGATCGATGTCTTCCGGGCGAGCGGGTGTTCGAGGGATGAAACTGTCGCTGCGCCATCGCTCGTGCGGGGCAGCACCCGTCGATGAGTGGATGCGTTCGTTGTATTCGTCGACGATGAATCGCTCGAGAACGTCATCGAGCTGGTGCAAGGTCAACCTGGGTTCGGTGATGGGCGATCCACCGGTGCCGTGCGGGATGAAGCCGGGCAGGTGCGGCAGCAGCTCGGTCGTGATCGTTCGGTAGAACCGTTCGATCTTGCCGCGCCCCTGTGGGACGCCGATCCGTGAGTGAATCAAGCGCACGTGCACGTCGAGGCACACGTGCTCGATCCTGGTCGAGGTGAAATCGGACCCGTGATCGCTGTAGAGGATGTCCGGGAGGCCCGACACCACCCACTTCGGGTTTCGTTTCCGAGCGACGGCCTGGTGGAAAGCCAATGCGGAATGCTCGGCCGTGGGTGCTGAGACGCTGACCGCGTAGCCCGCGATCGCTCGTGAGTAGTCGTCGAGCACGATCGTGAGCCAGGGGCGGACGGCCTGCTGCCGGTCATCGAGAATCATCACATCGAGCAGAGTGTGGTCCATCTGCCACTGTTCATTCGGCGCAGAGGTTGTGCGGCGGTAGACCAGCTCGAACTTGTCTCGATAGGCCGCGTCCCTGCCGTCCGCGAGAGCGGTCAGGCCCGGGTCGAGCGCGTGCACGATTTCGCGGACCGTGGTGTACCCCGGGACGGATAGTCCTCGGCCCCTGGCGATATCACCGATGCGGCGGTGGATATACGCGATCGTCGGCGCGGGTCGCCGCACAGCAAGCGCCTCAATCGCCTTCACCAGCTCGGCGTCGATGTGCCTCGAACCCTTATCGCTGCGAGGTGCCCGTGAGAGCTGTCCCGTTTCCATCCGGGCTGCCCAGCGTTGCAGGGTCCGTACGGCGACGCCGGAGTGTTCCGCAATGCGCGTCCACGGCACCCCGTCCTGGTGTTGGCGCACAAGCTCGGCTTTCTGCCGATCGCTGAGGTGCGCCATGATTCCTCGTTAGGACCGCTCGACGTGCTCGGCCAGGTGCCGGTAGATCGTGGGCCGGGACACTCCGAACGTGTCGGCAATCTCTTGGACGGTGTGGCCGCCCTCGTCGTACATCGCCCGGGCCTGCCGGATCTTCGTCGGCGTCATCTTGAACTTCGGGCCGCCCTTCCGGCCCCGGGCGCGGGCGGCCGCGAGGCCGTCGTGGGTGCGTTCGACGATGAGGTCGTGTTCGAACTCCGCGATCGCAGCGAGCATGTGGAAGAACAGGCGACCTCCCGGCGTCGTCGTGTCGATGCCCTGCGAGAGTGCCTTCAAACCGACCCCGCGCTGTTGCAATTCGTCCGCGACCTGTTTGAGGTTTCTCACCGACCGGCCGAGCCGGTCAAGTTTCGTCACGACGAGCGAGTCTCCCTCGCGCAGATATCCGAGGGCTTCCGTCAGTGCCGGCCGTTTCGCCAGGGTGCCGGATGCGTGCTCGACGAAAATCTTGTCGCAGCCCGCCGCATTGAGCGCATCCGTTTGGCCGTCGGGATTCTGGTCTCGGGTTGAGACTCGGGCGTAACCGATCGTGGCCATGCCTCAGTGTAACGTGAACGCCGCTTGTTTTACATAGATTGCTGACACGGGTAGTGAGACACGACTCGCCGAACTGGCCGACCAAAATTCCGGATGACTCATGAACGGTCCATCATGTTACTATACTAACCTGTTTGTATAGTAAAGCGGTAGCGAGGAGTCGGATTGATGAGAAGCGATACTGCGCCGAAGCGGCGATGGTGGTTGTTGTTGACGGTAGGCGCGGGTTTGCTCCTCATCACGCTGGACAACTCGATTCTGTACACCGCGCTCCCGACGCTGACCGAGGAGCTGGGCGCTTCGGGGTCAGCCTCACTGTGGATCATCAACGCCTACCCTGTGGTGATGGCGGGTCTGTTGCTGGGTGCGGGGACGCTGGGCGATCGAATCGGCCACCGCAGAATGTTCGTGGTGGGGCTGTTGATCTTCGGCCTGGCATCGTTGGCTGCAGCGTTCTCGGTGAGCCCGGGGATGCTGATCGCCTCGCGTGCGCTGCTGGCCGTGGGGGCAGCAGCGATGATGCCGGCGACGCTCGCATTGATCCGGTTGTCGTTCAATGACGTGAAAGAACGAAACATCGCGATCGCGATCTGGGGAAGTCTCTCAGTTGTCGGCGCCTCGCTCGGCCCGATCCTAGGCGGGTTGCTGTTGGAGCGGTTCTGGTGGGGATCAGTGTTCCTGATCAACGTTCCGGTTGTGGTCGCCGCGCTCATCGGGACCGCGCTCGTCGCGCCGCGTAACGACGCTGATCCCTCCAAGAAGTGGGACCTGCTGTCCTCCATCCAGGCGATGGTGGGCCTCGTGGGCACGGTGCTCTTTATCAAGGAGCTCGCCCATGTACCGCAGAACTGGCCTCTGATTGCAGGTGCTGCAGTGGCTGCAGTGGTCGGGTTCGTGTTGTTCGTACGTCGTCAGCGACGGATGAGTGAACCGCTTTTGGACTTTTCGATTTTCCGCAACAAGGCCTTCACCGGAGGCGTCCTGGCTGCTGCTTTCGCAATGTTCACGATCGCAGGCGCGCAGCTCATCACAACCCAGCGCTTCCAACTCGTGGAAGGGTTCAGCCCCTTGCAAGCGGGTCTTTTGGTTGCAGCGATCGCCCTCGGTGCTCTGCCCTCGGGGTTGCTCGGAGCTGCGTTCCTGGACACGCTCGGCCTTCGACTCATTATTTCCGGCGGCCTCGGCGTTGGCGCCCTCGGGCTGCTGCTGTCGATCACCGCGGTGGCAACAGACACCTTCGCCTTGCTCGTGGCCGGATTCGTCGTGACCGGGCTCGGCCTGGGTGGAGCGTTCTCGGTCGCTTCCTCCGCGATCATGGGCAATGCCCACCCGCGCAAAGCTGGCATGGCTGCGTCCGTGGAGGAGGTGTCGTACGAAATGGGGTCGCTCTCGGCCGTCGCCGTGCTGGGAAGCCTGCTGACGTTTGTGTACGCCTTCACAGTTCAACTCCCCATTGGTTCCCCGGATGCAGCCCGGGAGAGCCTGGCAGACGCACTGGCCGTCGCTGACGGGAACGCCGAGATAATTGCTGCAGCGACCACTGCATTTGACACTGCCTACCTGGTGACGATGATCGTCTTGGGCGTGGTCTTGGCAATCGGGGCCGTGACTACCAATGGTCTACTGCGTGCCTACGGTCGCAACACTCAGGCCATGGAGTTTGCGGAGAACCACTGATGTTCATTCCAGCGAGAGAGGAGCAAGGTGCGAGAGAGCAAACGGACCGTAATTTTGGACGCCGCGGTCAATGTCATCGAGTCTGACGGGATTACCGCCGTCACCTTCGATTCCGTCGCGGCAGCAGCTGGCATTACCCGTGGAGGGATCATCTACCACTTCCCTTCCCGAGAGGAGTTGATCGCGGCCATTCATGAGCACATGGCATGCCGTTGGGAGAGCCAGCTCGAAGTTGCCTGCGGTAAGCCGGCCGACGAGACCACCGCGCTCGAACGGCTCATCGCTTACATCCGCATGGCGGCGACACCAGCCACTCGAGCAGAAGTGCAGATGATTCTCGATAGTCATCACACTGAGAACCAGGACGCTTGGGATCGTGTTATCCAACGCTGGGCACCACGACCGCAACCGACAGATGATCCCGCATATGCCCTGGCACTTTTGGCTGCCGATGGCCTCTGGGTCACCGACGTACTTGGAAGCACCAGCATCGCTACTGAGCAACGCCATGAGAGCGCCGAACGTATCATCGACCTCATACGAGATAACGAACGCATCGCGTCATAGACCACACCAGCCGGGCAGCAAACGAAAGAGGAGGAACCGGCGCGCGTATCCGGAGCGCTGTGCTTCCAGCCAATCTGTTGGCCGGTGACCGGCATAACGCGCGTCTCGAGACGAGACACAGAGCCCCTCACTGGATTCAGAGCGACGCGAGAATCGCGACATTTAGCGCCGCAAGTCACACGGCCTCGGCGGGCCGTCCGGCACGGCTGCCCGAAAACGGTCGTTATCTATAGTCAGGGGATCGGTGGCCTGTCTTGACCTGCGGTTTCCTGTCGTGGACTGTGTCCATGAGGCTGCAATCGTTACCGC
>NZ_JBFARZ010000020.1:0-5974 GCF_040677445.1 Citricoccus sp. NPDC055426 | reverse complement strand
TCGTTATCTGGAGTCCGGTCAGACGTGGCCATGACGTCCAGCACGCGACTCAGCGGATCGGAAGCTCTCCTGGTGGACGCGCTTATCTTGGGGCCGTCCATGGAGCGGCTCGGCCTCGTCACCGTGCCGTGGTCGATGCCCGTAATTGCCCGAGGGTGTGTTCCAACTGTTTCCGGAGTCGCTGGTTCTCGGTGGTGAGGTCGCGGACGCGCGCGTTGGCAACTTCGAGGCGGCGTAGCAGGGATGCCTCCGTGGAACGTTGGGACGCAGGCAGCGATGAGCCGGCCGAGCCGCGCTGAATGTCGCGGAGCCGTCGAATCTCGGCGCAGATGTCGGGCTGGGTGTAGAGCCAGGAACGCGAGACTTGCGCTTTCTGCGCGACGATCTGAAAGGTAACCGCGCCGCCCTCGCGGTCGAGGTCGCGAAGAGCCTGGGTGGCTTTGGCACGCGTGGTCTCGTGGCGCCGCTGGGCGGCGGTGATCAAGTGATGACTGTTATCAGCATGCATCAGGTGGCTGCCTCGCCGTCCTGGTCGTCCTCCAATGTGGTGATGATCTGGTCGAGGTTTCCCAGGACCTGCTGGTTCATCTCGATCAGTCGTTGCTGGCCGCGGGCTTCAGCGGCGGTGATGATCTGCACGACCTGTTGACGATGCTGGCGGTGCTCGGGCAGGAACTCCGAGGTGGTGATGAACATTGGGCAGCTCAGGCACGCGTTCGCGTGCGGGCAGGACTGCTGGACCGGCAACCCGCAGAAGCCGTTGGGCAGGGCCTGGGTCGCTCGCCCGACCCGCTGCTTGGCCCATGCCGCCTCGGCCAACGGTCCGTCCGGGTCGAGGGAGACCGTCTCGCCCTTGATGTTGACCTTCCGCGCGGCTTCCCAGTGCCGACGGATCGTGGTGTCACTGAGGCGGGCGTAGTGGGCGGTCATGACGTGGGAGTCGTGGTCGAGGATTCGCCGGACCACTTCTTGTGGGACGTCGCGGTTGATCAGCCTGGTGCCCAAGGTGTGCCGGAAGCTGTGCGGGACAACGCGAACGGGTTGGCCGTGCTCGTCACGGACGGCGCAGCGCTTGAGCCACCGGTGCAGCGCCTTGCGGTAGACCCCGTCACCGACCGACTCGCGGCCGTCGTCGTTGTGCGAGACGCGCGGAAAGAGCACCGGCGTACCAGCCGGCCACCGCTCTTGCAGGCGGCGTCGCTGCTCGGTGATGGCCTGGGCGAGGTCGGCGTCGATGGGTACCAGGGCCTCGCGTTTCATCTTGTGGTTGAGGTAGCGCAGGTAGGGCGCTCCCTCACCGTCGTAGGCGATGCAGTCGGTCGGCAGGCGGACGGTGTCTGTGATGCGCAGCCCACACCCCATCAAGATCTGTGTGATCAGCTTGTAACTGGGGTTGTTCCACTTGGCGAGGTTGTCTGGGTTCTCCAGCTGGGCCATCACGGTTTCGCTCAGCGCGCGCGGTTGCCGGATGGTTTCCTTGGGGAAGTCCTCGCTGTAGAACATCACCGCCGAAGGCAGGGAGTCATCCCAGCCGTGCTGCCGAATGGTGGTGAAGAACAGGTTCAGTTGGCCGATCAGCATGCGGTGGGTCACGGTGCCCGAGAACCGGGTGTGCAGGTGCGCGAGGTAGCGCTCCAACACCTCCCGGTCCAGGTCTGCCAGCCCCTGGGCGGAAGGGGCGGCGTCCGCGAGGAACTGCCCGAAGTGCGTGATCGCCCGTGTGCCAGTGGAGACGCTGACCACTCCAAGGCCCGTGGCCAGGCGCCACCGGGCCCAGCGTTTGGCCAAGGCCTTCAGCCAGGACTGCCCGATGTCTTCGAAGGTGATTCGGGCCAGCCGTCTGTCCTTGATGCCGAGCTCACGCAGCCGCCAGACGTCCTTGCCGTACTCGGCGTCCCATCTGCTGGTCTGGCGGGGTGTCCGGCGCCGCTCGCTCGCCGTCGCTAGTGGCTTTTCGGGCACCAGCGGGCTCGGTGTGCTCACAGTCGGACCTCTCGGCCGGTGAACCATCCCGCTTCTTCCAGCGACTGGCGGGCGTCCTCAGCGTTCAGGTGCCCGTAGACGGCGGCAGTGGTGGTGATGTCAGCGTGGCCGAGCAGCTTGGAGACCACCTCGATCGGCACACCGTCACGCAGCATCCGGGTGGCCGCGGTGTGGCGGTACCAGTGCGGATCGAAGTCGATCTCGGTCCGTCGGCGCAGACGCGTGACCAGGTCGTAAACGGCCGTGTAGGTCAGCGGGTGACCGTGGGGTCGGCCCCACAGGTTCACGAAGACGTAGTCGGAGTCCAGGTCGCCGTACTCCAGGTGCAGGTAGTCGGCGTAGAGCCGGATCAGTTCCGCGCTGACCGGCACCGTCCGCGGGTTGCGTGACTTGGAGCGGGCCCCGTTGTTATTGACCCGGCGCTGGACCATGATCTGGGACTCGGCCGCGGCAATGTCCTCATGTCGCAGGCCCAACGCCTCCCCAATCCGCATCCCGGTGTCAAACAGCACGGCGAACAGGAACCGGTCCCGCAGATGGCCACAGGCATCAAGGATCGTCTGCACCTCGACGGCGCTGAGCACGCGCGGGAGCTTGCGCTGCGCACTCAGCACGATGGCCCGCCGCGCTTGCGGTTTGCCCTTGCTGATGTGGTGCAAGAACGGCTTCCACCCCGAGCTACGGCCTCCGGCCGGCTGCCACGTCCTCAACAACTCCTCGAGGTCGACGCCGTGGCGCGCCGCGTGCTGATAGAACGCGCTGAGCGCGGAGAGCTTCCGATTGACCGTCGCCTCGGTGCAGTGGTGCTCCACCGACGGCAGGACCGGGACCGTTCCGTCGCGCAGGCCGGGCGGTCGGCGCAGCCAGGCGACGAACTCGGCGACGTTCTCCAATCGAACCTCACGCCAATCCAGGTCCTGGCCGCTGAGAAACTCGAACCAGTCCTTCAAATCGTGGGCGTAAGCCTTGACCGTGTTGGGCGACCGCTCGATCTGGGTCAAGTACGCCAGGTACCGTTCGATCGGAGCCACTGGGGCACCGTCATCGCCCAGCACCGTCCACGACTCCACGCCATCGACCGGGGACACCACTCGCTGGACAGACATCAGTCCTCCGTGCGGGGCATCATGACAGCCTGCGTCCGCGGCGGCTTCTGGCACCTGGAAACATTTTGCGGTTTGGCCGAGTTGCCCAATCTCGATCGACGATGAGGACGGCCCGTCGTCATCCTCTGAGTATCAGGGGTCATCGGAGCCTGTCTGGGGTGTTTGTGAGGTCGAGGGCGCTGGCGGTCCGTTCGAGGCTTGCGCTGACGTCGGCCGCGTCCCACGTGGTGCTGTCGAAGCCCGTGACCGCGGTCGCGATAGTGCCTTTCCAGCTCCTCTGCCAATGATCGGGAAAGCACTGTCTGAGGAGATCTAGCATGATCGGAACGGCGGTTGAGGCCCCTGGTGAGGCGCCGAGTAGCCCTGAGATGGAGTGGTCCGCGCTGGTGACCACTTCCGTGCCCTGACGGAGGACGCCGATCTTCTTCTTGTCGGGTGTGACCAGTTGCGCACGTTGGCCGGCGAGGATGAGCTCCCACTGATCGAACGCTGCCGAGGGGTAAAACCGTTGCAGCTGGGCGAATTTCTTCTTCGGGCCGGAGGCAAGCTCTGTGATCAGGTAGTGGACCAGGGGCAGGTTCTGGAGACCGGCGGCCGCGATGACGTGGAGATTGTGCCACCGGAGGGTCGTGAAGAAGTCAGTGAGCTTGCCATGCTTGAGGAGCTTCGTGCTGAACGTCGCGTATGGGCCGAACAGGAGATGGCCTTCGCCGCCAACGATTCGCTGGTCGAGATGCGGGACCGACATCGGCGGGGCACCTATCGCTGCCTGACCGTAGACCTTCGAGTCATGCCGGGCAACGACCTTCGGGGCTGAGCACCGGTAGAACGCGGCACCGACAGGAAGCACCGCATACCCTCGGACCTCAGGGAGACGTGCGCGCTGGAGCAGTCGCAGGGCGAATCCACCGGCGCCGACGAAGACGTTCCGTCCCCGGATTGCGAACCGCGCACGGTGGTCGCCGCTCCGGCCCGATACGAGCCAGCGGCCATCCGTTTCCTGACGGAGTGAACTCACGTCGTGACTGAGGAGGACCGTCCCGCCTCGGTCGGTGATGATGCTCGTGAGCGCACGGGTCAACGCGCCGAAGTCGACGTCGGTGCCGTGCGGTTGGCGAGTCGCAGCGATCGGCTCTTCGTCGCATCGCCCCTCCATGATCAGAGGCGCCCAGGTGGCGATCCTCGCCGGATCTTCGGAGTATTCGAGCCCAGCGAAGAACGGGTCGGTAATGAGCGTCTGATAGCGCTGCCTCAGATAGTCCACGCCCCGCCGGTCGAACACCACGTCCATGTGCGGGCTGCTGTGGATGAACTCGCTCGGATCGAGCAGGCCCGACTCCGCCAGGTGTGCCCACCATTGTCTGGTGATGTGGAATTGTCGGGCGATCTCGGAGGGTTTGCTGCCGTCGGTTGGGTCGGGCATGTAGTTCAGCTCGCTAAACCCAGAGTGACCGGTACCGGCGTTGTTCCACGGGTCGCTGCTCTCGGTCGCGATCGAATCTGACTTCTCGACCAGGACAATGCGCCAGTCCGGCTGAAGAAGCGTGATCATCACTCCCAAAGTCGCCGACATAATCCCGCCGCCGATGAGGACTACGTCGGCCTCCTCGACGTCTTCTGCTGTTCGCGACCGGTCACTCATGGTGCTGCTCCTTCTAAAGCCACATCTGGTGATTCCACCATCGCGCAATAAGAAACGTTCCGTCCAATGTACTTTTGATGCATTACCATCCGTATATGGATGAATGGGTGAAGGATCTGGCTCCACAGCTTCGTGCGCTCACGGAGCTCGCGGCTCAAGGCGGTCACATGACTGGAGCTGCTTCCGCACTTGGGATCCCGCAATCATCAATGAGCCGACGTATTCATGCACTTGAGGAGACCCTGCACGTGCCATTACTGATTCGTGACGGCAGGACAGTGCGTCTTACTCCGTCTGCTTTGAGCCTCGCGCAGCTCGTCCGAGGCCCACTCCACGAAATCGATATGTCTATCGCACTGATCACCGAGACTGCCGATCCGAATCACGGCACGGTCCGCTTCGGGTTCCCCCTGACAATGGGGTCCGGCGCCGTGCCCGATCTGCTGGCCGAGTTCAACCTGCAGTATCCCGGCGTCCGCCTTCAACTAAAGCAATCGCACGGCTCTGTACTGATTGACGACCTCCGGACTGGAGGGCTCGACCTGGCGATCACGATCCCGCCACCAGCAGACCTCGAGCACACCATCCTCGCGACTCAGCAGATAAACGCCGTACTACCCGAAGACCACCCCCTTGCCAGCCGGGCATGCATCGAGCTCGACGAGCTAGAGGGCGCGCGATTCATCGCCAATCCCGCCAGCTACAACCTGCGCCAACTCACCGAAAGCTGGTGCCGCCGCGCCGGTTACGAACCGAACATCGGGATCGAGATCACCGAGTTCGCCACCATCCGCGAACTGATCAGCCGAGGACTCGGCGTCGCCCTTCTGCCAGACACCACTCGGCCTGTCGACGGAATAGTTGAGGTCCCACTCAATGGCGAAGACCACACCCGCAAAATCGCTCTGACATCGGCGACCGCAACCCAGACGGCGGTGACCCAGCGCCTCAGCGACTTCATACTCTCCCGTGGCATCAACTAACCGGCAGGTTCCCAACCTTCGATGGAACTGCGCATGGTGGACGACAACGACATCATGAGCCGAGTCATCAATCTCGTACGGTGCGATCGGGTCGCAGGCAAATGACCGCTTTGCCCCGAGATCGACCTCGTCGAAGAGTCCTTTCGAGAGCCGGCGAGCTCATCACAGGCGGTAACGATTGCAGCCTCATGGACACAGTCCACGACAGGAAACCGCAGGTCAAGACAGGCCACCGATCCCCTGACTATAGATAACGACCG
>NZ_JBFARZ010000019.1:0-10252 GCF_040677445.1 Citricoccus sp. NPDC055426 | reverse complement strand
CCATGGGCATGCTCAACCACCATTTCGCAGCAGCCGCCTGATCGGCGCAGAGCGACAGCCTACCTCTGACTGCCGCCAATCTTTGCAACAGAGCCCGATTGAGAGAGCTGCGGAGCGCCTCGGCACTAGATATGGCACGCGTCATCGCGATACCGCTCTGTTCACCTAGACGGAGCTTTACCCTCCGTGCGACCCCACGCCTCTGGCAGATCGAGGTTTGACACCTTCCGACCACCTCCTTCGTAACGAAGGAAAGGTGCTCAGTCGTGACGGTGTCAATGAGGGTGATGTCCGCTGGGGACGGGTACAAGTATCTTCTGCGAACGGTCGCAGCTGGTGACGGTGACCGGTCGCTCACGACGCCCTTGACCCGTTACTACTCAGCTGAAGGGACGCCGCCAGGAAGGTGGATGGGGGCCGGGCTCTCGGCGCTCGGTAACGGTCAGCTCATTCCTGGCGATGAAGTCAGCGAAGCACAGCTCCAGCTCCTCGTTGGCATGGGGCGCGACCCCATCACGCGCGATCCGCTTGGTCGCGCGTACCCCGTCTATAAGTCCCTCGAAGAGCGAGTGCAAACCCGAGTTGAAGCTGTTGATTCGTCGCTCAACGCGGTCGATCGTGGTCGAGCAGTCGCGGCAATTGAGGCTGACGAAGCTGAGCGTGGTGGTCGAAAAGCAGTCGCAGGTTTTGACTTCACATTTTCCATCCCGAAATCTGCAAGCGTGCTCTGGGCGGTTGCCGATGCTGGAACGCAGGCGTTGATCGCGGAGGCGCATCACGCGGCGGTTGCGCAGATGATTGCGTACATGGAGCGGGAGGTTGCATTCACCCGCGCCGGTGCAAGCGGAGGCAACGGTGCGGTTGCGCAAGTGGATGTGCGCGGCGTGATCGCAACTGCCTACGATCACTACGACTCGCGCGCGGGCGATCCGCACTTGCACACGCACGTTGTCATCAGCAACAAAGTGCAGACCGTGCTCGACAACAAGTGGAGGTCACTCGACAGTCGCCCAATGCACGCCGCCACTGTTGCGATCTCAGAGCTGCATGAGGCGGTTTTCGCGGATCATTTGACCCGAGTGCTCGGTGTTGAGTGGGAGCTTCGAGCGATGGGACGCAATCGCAACCCTGGCTGGGCTATCAGCTCGGTGCCGGAAGCCCTGGCCGCAGAGTTCTCGACTCGTTCGCGTCACATTGACGTCGAAACCGACAGGCTCATTGACGACTATGTGGAACGGCATGGCCACAGGCCGAGTGCCGCGGTGATCATGAAGTTACGTGCCCAGGCAACGCTCTCGACGAGGCCCGAGAAGACGCTGCATTCACTGTCCGACCTCACTGCTGGGTGGCGTGATCGCGCGGGAGCGATTTTGGGTGAGGACGCAACCAAGTGGGCGCAGCAGGTCGCGTCCAATGAACGGCCGCTGCTTTTTCGTGCGGACGATCTCCCGCTTGATGTGATTCGCTCGATCGGTGAGAGCGTCGTCGCCGCGGTTGGCGAGAAGCGTTCAACATGGCGGCGGTGGAACCTCACCGCAGAAGCGGCACGGCAAACCATGGGTTACCGGTTCGCTTCGATGGAGGATCGCGAAGCAGTCGTCGGTCTCGTAGTTGATGCCGCCGAACAAGTGTCTCTGCGATTGACGCCGTTCGAGCTGGCTTCAAGCCCGCTGGAATTTCGGCGCAGCGATCAGTCGTCAGTGTTCAGGCCGAAGAACTCGACCGTGTTCTCGTCCAACTTGCTGCTCGACGCCGAAGATCGTCTGCTCGATCTCAGCCGCGACCTCACCGCCCCAACGGTGCCCCTGGAAACGATCGAGAAGATCGCGCGTAAACCTGATCGCGATAAGCGCGTGCTCGGAGAGGACCAGGCCGAGGCACTTACACGGATCGCTGTTTCGGGTCGAGTCGTCGACCTGCTGGTCGGGCCTGCTGGCGCAGGAAAAACGACTGCGATGCGTGCGCTTCGTACGGCGTGGGAGTCGGCGCACGGCGCGGGCTCGGTTGTCGGGCTTGCGCCTTCAGCCGGGGCTGCGGAGGTGCTTGCCGAGGACCTTGGGATCGCAACCGAAAACACCGCGAAGTGGTGGCAGAACCACCTGGTCACTGGTGGAGGATTCTCTGCCGGACAGCTGGTGATCCTCGACGAAGCCTCACTTGCAGGCACCCTGTCGCTCGACCGCATTACAGCACTCGCCGCGTCAGCCGGGGCGAAGGTGCTGCTAGTTGGTGACTACGCGCAGCTCCAGTCCGTCGATGCTGGCGGAGCCTTCGGGCTACTCGCGCACAGCCGGGACGATGTGCCCGAACTCGTCGATGTGCACCGCTTCATTAACGTGTGGGAGAAGACCACCTCCCTCGATCTACGCCATGGCCGTACCGAAGCTATCGATGCTTATGACGAGCACGCGCGCATCGTCGATGGTGAGACGGAGACAATGGTCGACGCAGCTTACGAGGCGTGGCGTGCAGACCGGGCCGCGGGGCGATCCTCGATCTTGATCTCCGATTCCAACGAATCAGTGGTTGCTCTCAACACCCGGGCGCGCACCGACCTGATCCTCGACGGGACCGTGCATGGGCCGCGCGAAGCTGCGCTGCACGATGACAGCCGTGCAGCGATCGGCGACACGGTGATCACACGCAAGAATGACCGCAGACTGATTGCAGGGCACGGCTGGGTACGGAACGGCGACCGCTGGACTGTGCTCGACGTGCGCACCGATGGAGCCGTCGTTGCTCGACGGCTCGGCGCCACACGGGGTAGCTCCGTCGTTCTGCCTGCGGCATACGTAGCCGAGAACCTGGAGCTGGGCTACGCGGTCACCTCATACCGTGCCCAGGGCGTCACAACCGATACCGCGCATGTTCTCGTCGATTCGTCGATGACCCGCGAGAACCTCTACGTTGCGATGACCCGTGGACGCGAATCGAACCAGGCGTATGTGGCGGTGGATCGACCGGACTCTCTGCACAGCGGACCACACCCTGCTGATGACGACGGAGCAACGGCACGGAGCGTTCTTCATGGGGTGCTGCAAAACGTTGGAGCGGAACTCTCGGCTCACGAGTCTCTCGTTGCGGAGCAAGAAACGTGGGGAACGATCGCGCAGCTTGCCGCGGAGTACGAGACCATCGCCGCCGCCGCGCAACGTGACCGGTGGGCGACGCTGCTTCATGCATCGGGCCTCCCTGAGTCGGATGCGATCGCCGCGATCGAGTCTGACGCCTTCGGCCCGCTGGCCGCCGAGTTGCGTCGAGCTGAAGCCAACCATCATGATGTCGATGCACTGCTGCCGCGTCTCGTACGCGCACGAGGATTCGACGATGCTGATGACATCGCCGCCGTGCTGCGACACCGGCTTGCTTCGGTGACTGCTCGTGCAGCCGGATCGGGGCGCTCTCGCAAGGCTCCTCGCCTCATCGCGGGCCTGATCCCCGAGGCGACCGGAACGATGAGCGACGAGATGAAAAAGGCGCTTGAGGAGCGTCAAACCTCGATGGAGGAGCGCGCCGATGCTGTGCTTGATCGGGATCTTGTCGCGGCTGCGCCGTGGGTCGCTGCACTTGGCGCGGAACCGGCTGATGCGCGTGCACGCGCATCATGGCGCCGATCGGCTCGCGTAGTTGCTGCCTATCGTGACCGGTATTCTGTCTCGACAGCAAACGCGCTTGGACTTCAATCGGAGACGACGACCCGGCGAATTGATCGCGCGCGGGCCGAAGTGGCACTCAATGAAATTCATCGCGGGAACTCGACCAGCACTCACGTGCGATCCAAGCATGAGATTTCGCAGCAGATCTGGGTGGGACGGGCGCTCTGAGGTTAGGGCCCAATCAGCCTCACGATGCATAAGTCGTCTTGCTGGGTTATCTCACCCGGGCCCGATAGAATTACAAGCATGTGATGCTCGACGGGGAGGTGCCGAGGTGTCAGCAGCTCACTCGGGCTTTGAAGAGGTCGTTGAAAGGCGGACGACGAGCGTCTATCAGGATGCAGTCCGACTCTTGCTTCTCATCGATGCGGCAGCTGAACCGATTGCCGAATCGGAAATCGCGGCAGCCCCAACAGGCGCAGTGGCGGTTCTTCACTCTCAGGTTTTACTCCAGAAGCTCGATTTCTGGCTTCGTAATCCGGACTACCTCGCTGATGAGTTACTGTCACGTTACGAACGAGAGAGTAATCCGGATGATCTCGACTTGGCTCGTCACATATTGGAGAGCGACGAACCCGAGGTTCGCTCGTATCCGATGCTTCGATACCTGTTTGGAGCGTACGAGCCTCTTGACGAAGCGCTTTCAGTGTTGCGGACGCCGGGTCTCATAATTCGTCGAAAGCGAGGCATGCCTGGGCACACAACGCAACATGATTACTACCTCACTGATTCCGGTCGAACCACCGCTCAGACAATTATCGAGCAGGCCCCTGACCTTGCTTACTACACAGAGCGGGCAACGTTGGTGGCTGATCTGGCCGCTGGTAGACGTGGCAGTGCTCTGCGCGATATCCAGTATCTTCAACCTGAGTATGCGGATGCTGAACTTGGTACGCACATCGCCGGTATCGCAGATCGAGCGAGACGCCGGTTGAAGGCCGCACTTGATGCCAACGATAAGGACCAGCTGTGAGCGATACTGACGCCAACCTCATAGATCGAATTGCTGCAAAAGCTGAGTGTTCCAATGATGTTGTCGAGCAGGTTCTGGGCGACTATGGCATAAATCTGATGGGCGCTAACCGGCATCACCGAAGTATCCGGCTTGATCGACTGAGAGTTCGTGGCGACAAAGCAGGAGGCATCGAGCCCGGGGCCTTCGATGAAACCTTTGAGTTCAATCTTGGTGTCACAGTGGTTGCAGCCGGTAACTTCCGCGGCAAGACCAGCATTCTTGAGATAGTCACGCTTGTGCTCAGGGGCGAGCCTCGCAATCTGCAGGCGGACGTCTTGTCCTGGATTCAAGAAGTCTCCCTCGATGTGCACATCAATGGTCGCCCGATCGGTTTCCGAGTCACAATCGGCGATTCCAAGATCGAAGTCGGAAGGATTTTAGCCGGAACTACCGCTGATCTAGAAGCCAGTGATGATGTAGATTCTGCGGGCGTGACAGAACTAGGCCGAGTCCAAGGAAACGAGAATTGGGCTCAGTACGTCGGTTCGTTCATGATGAGCGAGTTCGGACTGGAAGAGATGCAAGTATTCAACAGGGGTCGCAATGATGATGAAACAGGCATTATCAAGTCGCATGGCTGGCACTCCTACTTTGGAGTGTTGTACCCGCCATCCGGTGCTGACAAAGTTCTACTTGGAAGCACGCCAGGGGATAGTCTTCCGGTCAAATTGATGCAGGTGTTTCTTGATATGCCAGAGGCAACGCGTTCAATGCGAGTAAATGCACTTGCTCAGCGCCTCAACAGCGAATTTGCGGCTGAACAACGCCGCGGTCGTGACGCGAATGCTGCCATCGCGAGTCAGCTTCAAGCAGCACAAGACCGACTCGCTGAGGCTGAATCTTCCCTTCAGATGCTTCACAAGCAGGCTCCTGCGGAGAACCTAGAGGAATTGAGTCAACTTGCGGTTGAAGCAGGCGGTCTAGCAGTCACGGCTAGACAAGCGGTTGAAGCTGCACAGCTTGCACTCAGTGCCGCCCAGGCGGACCGGATCGCCGACACAAAGGCACTCAATAGTCTTCGGGAGTCGAAGGTTGCGAGCGCGCTTTTCCACGGTCTAGACCCCAAGTACTGCCCACGTTGCGAGACTTCGATTAGCGCTGAGCGGCGCTCCCGAGAGCATGACGATCACCAATGCGCAGTCTGCGACAGGACTATCCATATTGATGATGAAGACGATTACGAAGAGAGAGAGTTACAAGCTTCCGAGGCACTGGCCGCATCCACTGCTGCTGAGAAATCTCTCGTTGCGGCGAGAGACGAATCGCAAACGGCATTCATCGAGGCACAGAACGCTCTTAGGGCGATCGATGAAAGGATTGCCGAGGCTCGCGGCGCGCATCAAGCAACAGAGCTGCTCCAAGCTGAAAACGAACTTGCCGCAGCGTCAGCTGTCGTTGAGACGCTACTAGCAATGTCGCCGGAAGAGCCGGAGATACCCTTGCCGGTTACGGTGTTAGATGCCGCAAGGGAGGTTCTCCAAAGCGACATCAAGCAAGTGAGTGCAGAGCTGTATTCCGAGCTGAGTGAAGCAACTTGTGAACTTGCCCGCACCTTTGGGATTGCTGAGTTGGAGAGCATCAATATCAAGGGCAATGGCACGATGGATGTCACCAAAGGCGGAGGGTCAAAATCGAGCTTTAGTTCACAGAGCCCTGGAGAACGTCTCCGTCTACGTTACGCACTGGTGATTGCCCTGCTGCGCACGGCTCGTGAGCGCAACATTGCTGGACACCCCGGGATGCTCCTTCTCGACAGTTTGAAAGCTGAAGAAGTACAAGATGATCACGCGCAGACCCTGCTCCAGGGCCTAGTCGATGTTGCCAACGAGGAACCTGGCCTGCAGATCTTGGTCACTACGGCGGATACAGGGCTTGCCGACGCAGTGTCGGGGGTCTCTGGGAGCATTGTCCCGAAACAAGACCGGACTTCGCTCTTCTAGAGCGTTGGCTCATCGAAGGGGTACTAGGAGGTGAAATCGTCGATCATCGAGCGCCTTATCCAGGCGGTGACAGACACCAGCAGCGTCACTCTACAATCGCTCGGGAGTGTTGAAGATGTATCGGCAAGTGCACAAGAGCTGGCTGCCGACAAATTCGCCCCTTACGTGGCAGCCGCTTTTTGTTCACAGTTGCAACTCGGGCAGTGGACAGAGCAACATTCTGTAGCGCTGCAAAACTTTGCCTCAGGCTTAGGGAATCAAAGGAGCTATCTTGCTTTGAGGGAAACAGCAGATGTCCTGCTTGGTGACGAAAATGCGCTCAAATTGGTTGCGACTACTCTTCACGACGCTCTGCTGCCAAGTGAAGATTCGATTGTTTCAAGACCAGTCCTTGCGGGGCTTCAACTCGAAATCACCATTGAAGTTGTAGCGAAGACGACGGTTGCTCCCTATAGGCTCCTGGCTCTCCTTACAGGACCAGTCCATAACTATCCGGAGGAATTTGAGGATCCATTAGCACGTGCGCTCCGTGTCGCGGCGGACATTTGGACCAGTACAGAGGACCGTGAACGCTTCACAACTACGTTGAACGCGTTAGCCCAACGGGGAAACTATGAAGCTACGTATGAGAGTGCTGTTGGAGTTCTGCGCGATGCTCTCATGCAGACGAACAAACAAGACCTTATAAAGAGAGTCAGGAAGGTTCGAGACAGATTCGTCGGAATTGCAGAACAAGGTGAGGGACGAGAGGACGCGGATGCGTTCGCGCACACTTGCACCGCACTGATTGCTTTTCATGAGGCCGATAGGAAGACCCTGTCTGCGACAGCACAAGCAGCCAGGAACATTGCCGAGAGGCGCGCGTTACTAAACTTTCGCACGCATAGCCGGAACCAAACAATTGCCCGACAGGGAGCGCAGCTGGCTTGGATCACTCTGGCCTGGCAACTCGACACGGCTGCTGAGGAAATCGAAGACGAAGCCTTCTTAGACACATGGGTTGCGGTCGACGCGATCACCAAGGTATACGAGGCAGATCGTCAATTCACGAATCTCCAAGTCGTGACTTCGGTCATTCGGCCAAGAATCGTAAACGAAATTGCGCAGCGTCAGGCAATGGCACATCAACTTGAGCGTGCCGTCGCCGTAGATAAGCAACGCGACGATCCCGTGTTGTCACGCGATATTTATGAACTCCTGGACCTCGTTCATCGCAGTCGAGCGGCCCCGCGGGAGCCAGCAGATCCCACTGAGGAGTCGTCTCATAGCACCCCTTTTCTAAAGGCTTTGCTTGGGGCGGAGGCTGTTGTGATTGATGACCTGCCGTTATCGCGCCGACGTCGTCTCGAAGCTGCTGCACGACAGACGTTTGTAGGAATCTTCGCGGGAGATCAGCCGAAGAACGACGTGATCGATCAGATTTGTGCGGACATCATGTCAGATTTAAGCGAGAATCCGAGCTTTACCGGCGCAGCGAAGTCGGATTTCTCTATGTTGATCCGCCACACGGTTCGTTTCCTCGTTTACGTTGGAGACAATTCTCAGTCCTATACGGCGCTTATTCGACCCGGCGACCCGATTCCACCTGAGTCCACAATCCAGAATCATTTCCACGAGTTCCTTAGCGCAACCACCTTCGCAGGTCGCGTTGGTAAGGAGCATGCGAATATCGCCACTGGTCGCGCGGACGTTATTTTAACGCTCGACGAGGGCCGCCGGTACGTGACCGAAGTTAAGAGGGAGCGCGGTAGTGCGTCGAGGGAGGACTTGGACTCCTCTTATCTGGCTCAAGCCACTGAGTACCAGTCCACGAATCTTCCCCTCGGGCAGCTTCTGGTCCTGGATCTTACCGAGCACCCGAGTGGCACACCTCACATCAACGACTCAATTTGGGTGACGCACAGACGAGATGCAGCCGGTCAAGTTACCAACAGTACGGTAGTAGCCGTAGTGCGGGGGAACAGGCCAACACCAAGCTCAATGGTGCTTTAGCGCTCCGGGCGCACGCTATACGTGAACCCGGAGCGCGGGGATAAAATAGGGAAGCGTGCGATGTCGTTTGTGAGCACAGGCACCTCTGACTCTGACTCTGGCTCTTGATTGAAGGCTGCATCGTGCGCGGCTAATCTATTAAGAGTGAAGCCCAGCGCATGACAACGATGGACACAAGGCCCATTTCAATGTGGCACGCTGGGGGCACGAAAAATGTACAACTACCGAAAGCACGCAGAATCATGCGGTCGCGACGAGAACTGGGACTTCTGAGCGCTTCTCTCTGAGGCCCCGGCGAAACAGCCGGTTAAAGGCCCGGGTCTGCGAGATCTCGCAGACCCGGGCCTTTTGTCGTGCCCTCGTCGACATGACAGCGGTCGATCCATTCAGCCGCCAGGCGATGAAGAGGAGTCACACCTTGACTGGCTCAGGCGCCGCGCGGACGTGATCGCTCGTGGACTCGCCCGCGATGGCGACCGGCATCCGCGGTGCTCCATCCGCCACCCCGAGTTGACAGTGTTCCAAGCACACGCCGTTCACTGGTGAAGAGCCGGATGGCAGCATCATCCACCCGCTCTCTTCGGGAGGAGAAGGAATCTCATGGCAGCCCCGCTGAAGGACAAGATCGGAGCACCCGTCGCCATCAGGGACGACGTCATCGATGCCTCGGCGGACGAGGACCGCGAGCGGATCGTGCTTCACACGGACGTCGATCCGCGCGCCTCAGCTCGTGGCCTCGCGGACCTGCTGGTGAGGGGGTCCATCGAGGGAAGTTGCCCCAGCGGATTCGGCGTGGTCCCCGTGTGCCCACTGTTTGCCAGTCGCCCGTCCACGCGGGGAGAGGATCTCACCTCGGACGGCGGGGGACTGCTCCGGTCTTCACCTCAAGACGTCGCCGTGGCCTTGCGAGTCGTCTTCGAGCGTTCCGGAAGGCCCGCATGAGCAGCATCAGCAGGCCGCGATCGGCGAGAGTTCGTTCGACGGACGCCGTGGGCCTACCTTCGCGGCGCTGCGGCCGTGATGGCGGCCGACCTTGCGCACTCCCCGCATTCCGGGCTCACCGTTCAAATGTGCGGGGACGCTCATATCCTCAACTTCGGGTTCTGGGCTTCGCCCGAACGACAGTTGCTCTTCGACGCGCGCGACTTCGACGAAACGCTCCCTGGGCCATTCGAATGGGATCTCAAGCGCCTCGTCACCAGCGTTCACGTGCTGGCCGACTCGGAGCATCTAGGATCTGCCTGCGGCGAGGACGCCGCCGCAGCCGTCATTGCGGGATATCGCACGGCGATTCGGCGATACGCCCGCATGGGTGAGCTCGACGTCTGGTATGACCAGATCACTCCCGACGTGCCGTTGGAAGGGCTTACCTCGGAGTTCGCCCAGGCCGCCGCGCGCGTGATCGAGAAGAAGTCACGCAGCCACACACACCGCGGGGTGGCGAAGCAACTCGTGATCGAGGAGGACGGGCGGCGGCGAATCAGCCTGGATCCGATGAAGCGGGTCGATGATGGACTCGATCAGGAGCAGCGGATCCGCGCCTACGAACAGGTATATTGGGTATCTGCTTAGCTGAAGTATGCTGGAGTATGGCTGATTTGGTGCCGCAGATGCCGGTGGCGGGTGTGGACTATCCTCGCGACTTCGGT
>NZ_JBFARZ010000018.1:23148-37280 GCF_040677445.1 Citricoccus sp. NPDC055426 | reverse complement strand
CCATCGGAGTATCCGTTGGTCAGGCCCTCCAGCTGCAGCCAGCGGACCGGGGCGAAGTGCTTCGAACCGGGCTGGTTGTCCGTGAAGTTCTCCGGAGCCCCGGCGTCGATGGTCAGGGCCGAGCGGACCTCGGTGGTGGACTCGTACTGGTCGTCGTAGGAGACGGTCATGACGAGCTCACCCGCGCCGGTGACCTCGGGGGCCTGCAGGGTGGAGAGGTCCGCGGTCTCGCCGTCGGCCGCGACCTCAACGGTGCCGACCTGAACGGCCTCGCCCTCGGTGGGCTGGAACTGCACGGACACCGAGGTGGCGTCGCCGGCACCGTCGGAGTCGATCTCCAGGTTGCCCAGGGTCAGGGACAGGGCCTCGCCGGGAGCGGCGGTGCCACTGGCGTTCTGGACCTCCACGGCCTTCTTGGCGAAGTCCGGTCGGATGTCGCCGGAAGCGGCGGTCTCGGCCAGCACGTACTCCTGGAAGGCCTGGTTGTCCATGATGCCCAGGTCGACCTGGTTCTCCTGGCCGATGGCGAAGCCCTCGTAGCCGTCCGGGGCGGAGTTCTCGGTGCCCACCCAGGAGGTGTCGGCGAGGAAGGACAGGGTGCCGATGGTGTACATCTCGTCCAGGTCCACGGGCTCGCCGGAGATCCAGATGCCGGTGACCTTGTCATCCTGCTCGCGGGTCTCGTCATAGGTCCAGGTCAGTTCCTCGGACCAGCCCAGGTGCAGGGCCTTCTCGCCGTCCTGCCAGTTCTCCTCGAGGACCTGCTTGATGGAGGAGCCGGGGATGTCGAAGTAGGCCAGCGTGTTGCCGAAGGGCGCGAGGTCCAGGATCTCGCCGAGGGTGACCTTGCCGTGCAGCTCCTCGGGCTTGTCCGTGAAGGTGCCGGAGGCGTTGTACTGGTCGCGCAACAGTTCGGAGCGCAGGCCGCCCGAGTTGGTGACGCCGAGGTCAACCTCCGGGTTCGACAGCGAGATGCGGTCCTTGAGGGCGTTGGCGGCCCAATTGCCCAGGGTGGTCTCCTGGCGGCGGGTGCCGCCTGCCCTCCAGGCTCCGGTCTCCTCGATGCGGGTCTGGTAGTCGGTGGTGATGGAGGAGTCGATGTCCCCGATCACCGTGTTCTTCAGTTCCTCGAACTCGGCCACGGCGGCCTGCTCCAGGGCGTAGACCTCGGCGGTCACCTCGGACTCCTCGGCAGCCTCGGCCGGATCCTGGGTGGAGCGCTCGATCAGCTCGCCGGTGTACCCGAGGACCTCCTTGGTCTCGGCGTCGATCTCCAGCTCCACGGCGGCCAGCTTGTTGCCGGACTGACCGGCCTGCATGACCGGGCGTTCCTTGCCGCCCTCGGTGGTGGTGTCGTAGTCGTACTCCTGGTGGGTGTGACCGTTGAAGATCACGTCCACGGACTCGTCGGTGCCGTTGACGATGGAGTCGAAGACCGCCGAAGCCGCGGTGGCGTCGGCCAGCTCGGTGGCACCGCCCACCACGGAGCCGTCGTGGTAGGAGGCGACGATGACGTCGGCGGTGCCGGCGGCCTCGATCTCCTGGGCCACCCCGTTGACGGCCTCCACGAGGTCGATGACCTCGTTGCCCTGCAGGCCGGAGCCAGTGGTGGTGGCGTAGAGGTTGTTCGGAACGGCGCCGATCACGGCGACGTCGACCCCGTCGACATCGAAGATCTGGTGGTCGGTGAGGACCGGTTCCTTGGTCTCCGGGTCCACGAAGTTCGCGGCCAGGAAATCGAAGTCGGCGATGTCCATGACACGGCCGGTGAGGTCGTCCAGGCCCTTGTCGAACTCGTGGTTGCCGGCGGCGGAGACGTCCAGGCCGAGGGCGTTCATGATCTCGAGGGTCGGCTCGTCCTGCTGGGCGTTGGAGACCGATTGGGAGGCGCCGATCAGGTCCCCGGCGGAGGTGAGCAGCGTTGAGCCCTCGCCGTGGGTGCCCTCGAACGCGGTGCGGTAGTCCTCTACCGTGTCCGCGAACTGCGTGCCGGAGTACTCGTCCGACAGGGCACCGTGGAAGTCGTTGAAGCTGAGCAGCGAGATCTTCTCGGTGCCCTCGGCGGCCGGTGTGGCGGCTGCCTTCGTCGCCTCCTCGGAGGACACGGAAACGCCGGCCTCCGTGGAGACCGGCGTGGGTGAATCGGTGGTGGCGGCGGATGCAGGCAGTGCGACGGCGGGGGCGGCTACGAGCCCCGCGGTCAGAACACCGGCCAGCAAGGACTTCCTTGACTGCAGCGGCATGAGTTATTCCCTCTTGTTGTTCCCCTGGACGGTACGGTCACCGCCGGTGATGGGGATGACCGGCGGGGTCGGCGAGCCCCCCGGATGAGGGGTGGCAGCCTGATCATCGCATCACCGCCGGGTGAAATCCCGGTGACGGTGCGAGGAACGGTACAGGTCAGAATCTGTGAAGACTAGGTTTCACGTGCCTGGATGGTCCGCCCGGACGGATTGCGGGGCATCACGGGCGACGCGCCCTGCGGCACCGTTCACCCGAACCGCGCGGGGAAGCTGTTCTGGAACCGCAGCTCCGGGTCGTAGCGGCGCTTGGTCGCGAAGAACTCCTCGAGCCGCGGGTACGCCTGCGCCACCTGCTCCCTCGTGTAGTGCTGCTGGTAGGGCAGGTAGAACGTGCCGCCGAGGCCCAGGGAGGACTCGACCAGAGCGCGCGTCAGGGACGCCATGTCCTCGCTGCCCTCGTCGCTGACCTCCTGGCTGAGGTAGAGCACCAGCGAGAACCGTTCCCCCTGCGCGTAGTCCAGGACGATGTCCTCGCGGTGGACTGAACGGATCGAGGCGCTGAGCAGCTGGGCGTCGTGACTGCCGAGCAGGGCCCGTAGCTCGTCGAGGAAGGGGACGATCTGGTCGGGGGCCAGGAAGTACTCGTGCAGGACGTCGGTGTACTGCGGGAGCCTGTTCTGCAGGAATCCCAGGCTCTCGTACATGGTCTGGTTGCGACCGACCATGCATGCCTCCGCCTCGCGCAGGGCCTCGTTGCGCGACTGCATGCAACCGCGCACCCGCGGCAGCAGCTCGCGCTGCGCCGTCCACTTCAGGCGCTGCCCGAGATCACCGGTGCGGGCCAGGTTGAACACCAGCCGACCCGCCCGGTCCGAGGCCCGCTCCTTCAGCGGCGGGACCGGCTCGGCCGTGTCGACCCGCTCGTAGGTGTAGACGATCGCCTCCTGCAGCAGGCTTCCCGGGGAGGTCGACAGGTGCGTGTAGGTCAGCCGCACCGCGTCGTCGGCCGCCACCTGCGAGGCGAAGACCTGCGGGAAGTCGCGATGCTGGATGACGGTGCTGCGCAGCCGGTACATCTCGCTGTCGACCAGGTCGAGCTCCACGTCGAGCACCACGCCGACGAGCCCGTAGCCGCCCACGATGGCCTGGAACAGCTCGGGCTCCTGCTCCGGCCCGACCCGGTGCACGGTGCCGTCGGCGAGCATCACCCGTAGGGAGCGGATCGTGGACGACAGGCTCCCCGCGCGGAAGTCCAGTCCGTGCGCATTGACCGAGATCGTGCCCCCGACGCTGAGCACGTCGACGCTGGGCATGGTGGACACCGACAGCCCGACCGGGTGCACCGCCTCGAGCACCTGGTGCCACGTCGCGCCGGCCTGCACGGTGGCCGTCCTCGCGTGTTCGTCCACGGTGATCGCGTCGAGTCCGCGCATGTCCACGACCAACCCCGCGGGGAACGATGCCTGCCCGCCCATCGCGTGCTGGGTGCCCCCGACGGCGACGGCCAGGTCGTTCTCCTCGGCGAACGCGAGCGCGGTACGCACCTCGTCCTCGTCGACTGGACGGACGACGCCGAAGACCGCGGTCTGGGTCAGGCAGCTGGCGTCGGACACCGTGCCGCCCTGCTGGGCGAGACCACCCGGGTATGCCGCAGCGCCCGCCTGCGCGGCCGCTCGCGGAGGGGCCTGGATGGGCAGAGGTGGCACCGGGCCGACGACGCAGTCCTTCGCGGCGACCGGGTCCCCCGACCACAGCGCGAACTGCGGGCCGCCCACGACCAGGACAAGCATCAGGACCAGTGCAACGAGGAAAACGCGCACCCGCCTGCTGCGCGTCGATCGGTACTTCGGCGGCCGACGGCTACCGCTGCGCTCGTGTCCCACGGGCGATCCCATGGCTCATTGAACACCGGGCGCCCGAGCGAGGCCAGATCCAGGGTCCCGGGAAACGCGGAAGCGGCCCCGGTAAACGGGGCCGCTTCCCTTTATTCACGCGGATGGTAAGAGATTCGAACTCTTGGTACGGGGTTACCGCACACTGGTTTTCAAGACCAGCTCCTTAGGCCGCTCGGACAACCATCCAGAAGTGACCATCCTACGGGGCCCGCCGTTCAGGTCGGAAACCCGAACCTGAAACGCGGCCCGGACACCCAAGCCGGAATCTCATGCCAGCAGCAGCGTCGCGAGCGTGGCCACCACCATGGAGTTGAACCCGAAGCTCACGAGCACGTGGTTGCGCATCAGGGTCCGGATCCGGCGGCCGGACAGGGTGGCATCCCCATGTCCGAACATCGCGGAGACGAAGATGGCCAGGGACAGGTAGTCGCCCCAGGTCGGGTCCGGCGTTCCAGCGAACTCGAGCCCGCCGTCCTGCGCGTTGGCTCGGGCGTAGGCGAGCGTCTGGGACAGCACCAGGAGCACCCAGGAGGCCGCCACGGCCATTACGCCCAGGATCCGCAGGGCAAGCAGAGCCCTGGCCTCGGGGACCAGCATCACGGCCACCACCATGGTCAGGGCCAGGACGGCCAGCTGCGCGGACCAGGACAGCGTGGAGCCCATCCGCCACCAGCCCAGGAACCGTCCGGTGCTGCCACGGGAGACGGTCCGCAGGTCCTCGTGCAGCCGCTCGGAGGTGAGCCGGCGGTAGCGGTGCAGGGTCAGCAGGGCGTAGGCGAGGGAGTACAACAGCCAGAACACCAACATGAACAGCAGGGCGGCGGCGGCGGAATCCGGTGCCCCCACACTCTCCTCCGCCCGGCCCCAGTGGAACAGGACGGGGAAGGTGATGGCGTAGGCCAGCGGGAAGGCCGGGATGAGCGCCACCCAGAGGCGGCCGTCGTCGCTGTCCAGGCAACGCTGCCACCAGGAGCGGCGGGCGGGGCGGGAGCGTGCCGACGGGCTGGACCTCATGGGCGGTAGCCTAATGGTCAGCTGCGAATCGCCGTCGGCGGGCCGGCAGGACCGTCCGCCAGAACAGGGGAAGAACATGTCCGAGGAGCGCCTCCATCCCAGCATGCGCGTGGTGACCTACGCCGGGTCCGGTGGACGCGAGGTCGTCGCCGTGGACCAGCGGCCCATCCCCAGCCCCGGCCCGGGGGAGGTGCTGATCAAGGTGACCGCCGCCGGAATCAACCGCGCCGATGTCTTGCAGCGTGCCGGGAACTATCCGGTCCCCGCCGGTGCCTCGGACCTGCCCGGGCTGGAGGTCTCCGGCACCATCGAGGAGGCCGGGGCCGGCGTCGGGACCTGGGATTTCGGCACCCCGGTCTGCGCGCTGCTGACCGGCGGCGGCTACGCGGAGTACGTGACGGTCCCCGCGGGACAGGTGGTGCCGGTGCCCGACGGCGTCTCCCTCACCGATGCGGCCGGCCTACCGGAGGTCGCGGCCACCTGCTGGTCCAACCTGGTGATGGAGGCCGGCGTTCAGGAGGGCGACTGGGTCCTCGTGCACGGCGGGACGGGCGGGATCGGTTCCTTCGCGCTGCAGCTGCTGAAGGCCCTGGGGGCACGTCCACTCGCCACCGCCGGCAGCGCCGAGAAGGTGGCCCGGAGCCTGGAGCTGGGGGCGGAGGCCGCCATCAACCACCGCGAGGAGGACTTCGTGGAGCGGGTGAAGGAGATCACCGACGGCCACGGGGCTGACGTGATCCTGGACGTGATGGGCGCGAAGTACCTCGAACGCAATGTCAAGGCTCTGGCCCGCGGCGGACGACTGGTGGTGATCGGCCTGCAGGGCGGCGCCTCCGGGACCCTGCCGCTCAGCGCCGTGATGGGCAAGAACGCCGTGGTGACGGGCACCCTGTTGCGGCCCCGCCCGGTGCAGGAGAAGACGGAGATCATGCGCCAGGTGGCCGAGCACGTCTGGCCGCTGGTGAGTTCCGGCACTATCCGGACCACCACCGATGCCACGTTCCCGCTGGACCAGGCCGCACAGGCCCAGGACCGATTCGAGGAGTCGGACCGGACCGGCAAGGTGCTGCTGGTGGCCGGGGAAGGACATTGATGGTCGGTCCGTTCGCGCGGCGGCGGCAGGCCAAGAAGGACGAGAAGGAGCTGGGCTCCGAGCTGTGGCGGCGCAGCCATGACTGGTTTGTGCGGTCGCTGGACCGGTACTGGCAGGTGGTGCGGGAGGCGGAGTCCACGGGGACCGTGCCGCGGGAGGAACTCAACGGCCTGGTCAACGCAGGCAACGTGCTGACGGAGCTGGTGCCCCGGGTGCGCCAGCTGTGCGTCGAGGCCCACCAGCGTCACCCGGAGACCGGACTGCAGATCCCGGGGGCCTACAGCGATGTGCACCGGATCCTGTCCCGGGCCGCGAACGACCTGGCCACCACCGCCCAGGCCGCCGCGATGTTCCGGCTGGGGCAGTCCTCGCTGCAATCCGTCGGCCGGCGGGCCGAGAAGGTGGTGGCCGCCGTGCAGGAGGCCGAGGAGGCCGCCGGAGGGATCGCGGGCGCCGACCACGAGGCGCAGTAGGAAACCGCAGCAGGAAACCGCAGTAGGAAGCAGAGATCCCCGCAGCCTGGAGGGCTACGGGGATCTCTTCTCGATGGAGCCTCCTGCCGGATTCGAACCGGCGACCTGCTCTTTACGAGGGAGCTGCTCTGGCCAGCTGAGCTAAGGAGGCAATCGCGGTGTCCCATGGAATACCAGTGGGTGCCACGGCTGTCCATGGTAGCGGGCCGGTGCCCCGACCGGCAAAACACTGTTCGAGCAGTACCCACCGCCTCAAAGTTCACAACCCACAGGCACAGTTCACTTCACGGCCAACCCCCGGCAAGGTCCGCACGGTGCAGTGGTCTGAACATGACACGAGGCCGGGCAAGCGCCGGGCCGCGACGACGGGAGGACCGCCATGTTGCCTGCCACCACCCACCCCGGACGGGACCTGCGTTCGCGGCGTCCGCTGGCGCTGGCCGTGCTGGACATGTCCGGCACCACCGTGGATGAGGGCGGCCTGCAGGACGAGGCCTTCAGCACGGCGATCCTGCAGGAGGGGATCGAGCCCGGCGGCTCCCGCTATGACGCCATGGTCGGCTACTTCCACGAGGCCCGGGGCACGGCCCGGCACGAGATCTTCCGTTCGATCTTCCCGGAGGACCCGGTCACCGCCCGCCGGGCCAACGACTGCTTCGAGACCACGTATGACACCCTGCTGGCCGACCGCGGCGTCCGCCCGATGGAGGGGGCCGCCGAGGCCGTGGAGGCCCTGCGGGAGGCCGGGATGAAGATCGTGCTGACCACCGGCTTCGCCCGCCACACCCAGAACATGATCCTGGAGTCCCTGGGCTGGATGGGCGTCTCGGACCTGAGCCTGTGCCCCTCGGACGCGGGTCGCGGCGTGCCCTACCCGGATATGATCCTCACGGCCCTGCTCGCCCTGGACCTGGAGGACGTCCGCTCCGTCATGGCCGTCGGGGACACCTCCGGGGACATCCGGGCGGGCCAGCGCGCCGGCGCCGGGCTGACCGTGGGCGTGCTCACCGGCTACCACGACCAGGCGACGTTGCGCGGGGCCGGCGCGTCCGCCGTCGTGCCCTCCATCCGGGACGTCCCGGCCCTGGTGACGGGATGACGCCCGTTTCCCGGCAGCACCAGCCCGTCTCCCGGCAGCACCGGGATGCCGGGCGCCGCTAGCGCTTCAGCTGCACTCCAGGCCGTCCTCCGGGACCGTCCCGTCCACCAGGTAGCCGTCCACGGCGTTGCCGATGCAGTCCCCGGCGCGGCCGTAGGCGGTGTGCCCCTGGCCGTCCCAGGAGACCAGCACCCCGGACTCGAGCTGCCCGGCCAGGGCCGGCGCCCACGCGTACGGGGTGGCCGGGTCCCCGTGGGTGCCGATCACCACGATGGGCGCGGCGCCCGGGGCGCTGGCGGGCGCCGGCTCGTTCACCGGCTCCTCGGGCCACTCGGCGCAGTTGGCCCCGGCGTAGGCCAGGAACCGCCCGATCGTGGGGGAGGCCTCGTCCAGCTGCCGGGCCTGGGCGCGCAGGGTCTCGGTGTCCGAGGCCGAGGAGGAGTCCAGGCAGTTGATGGCGGTGAAGGCGTCGTTGATGTTGGAGGTGTAGGTGCCGTCCTCGTCCCGGCCCGCGTTCAGGTCCGCGAGGTAGAGCATCACGTCCGGGTTGCCGTCCATGGCGTCGGAGAGGGCCTGGGTCAGCAGCGGCCAGTTCTCGTCCGCGTACAGCGGGGTGATCAGCCCGGCCACGAAGGTGGCGGCCGGCACCTGGCGGCCGTCGGTGGAGGTCAGCGGGGAGTCCTCGACCTGCTCCAGCAGCGCGCGGACCTGCTGCACGCCCTCCTCGGGGGTGCCGCCCAGGGGGCAGTCCTGGCCGGCGAGGCAGAACTCGACCCAGGAGGTGATCGCCTGCTCGAAGGCCTCGGCCTGGCCCAGCGTCACCTCGAACTCGTCCAGCGAGGGGTCCATGGCGCCGTCCAGCACCATCCGCCCCACGTTCTGCGGGAACTGCCCGGCATAGGAGGCACCCAGGGCCGTCCCGTAGGAGAAGCCCAGGTAGTTCAGCTGACGATCACCCAGCACACCGCGCATCAGGTCCATGTCACGGGCGGCGGAATCGGTGTCCACGTGGCCGAGGACCTCCCCGGTGTTCTCGTCACAGGCCTGCGCGTACTCGCGGGCGGAGGCGCGGACCTCCTCGAGCCCCTCGTCCGTGGACGGGTCGATGTGCTCCTCGCGGGCCGCGTCCATCTCCTCGTCGCTCAGGCAGGTGATCGGCGCGGAGCGGGAGACCCCGCGGGGGTCGAAGCCGACCACCGCGTAGTGCTCCTGGACCGCCTCCGAGACCACGAAGTCCAGGGAGTCCACCACCATGTCGACGCCCGAGGCGCCGGGGCCCCCGGGGTTCAGCAGCAGATGCGGGGTGCCGTCCTGGGCGTCCCCGGTCCGGACCATGGCGAGCTCGATGCGCTCGCCGTCCGGGTCCGCGTAGTCCAGCGGCGCCTGGACGGTGGCGCAGTCGAAGTCCCCGGCGTCCTGCTCGCAGGACTGCCAGTCCGGCTCCTGCGCGTAGTACTCCTCCAGTCCCGCAGGGACCTCGGTTTGACCTCCGGTGGCGGTGCCGGAGGCAGAACCAGAGGCAGTGCCCGACGCCGGCCCCGGGCCTTCCGCGGCCGGGTCGCCTCCCGGCGTGCAGCCGGTGAGCACGAGCGCCGTGGCGAAGACCGCGGCGAGCAGGGCACCCGGGCGGGCCAGCCGGCGTCGTGACCGGGGCACCGCGCGGGCATGCGGGGAGGGAAGCAGGGACACGCGGTGGTCCTTTCGGAAGGGCAGGCGGGGGAGGCGGGGGAGGTGCGGGGAGCGGGTGCTCAGGCCCAATCGCCCGGACGGCGGTCCAGGATGCGGTCGGGCAGGAAGCTGGTGGCCATGGCCTCCAGGGCGAGCAGCGCCGGGACGTTGCCGGCCAGGCGGCGCCGGGCCGTGGCCACCGCGTCGATCCGGGCCACCGTGCGCTCGGCCGGGGCGGCGTGGGCGTAGGAGGCCAGGTCGTCCCGCAGGTGCTCGTTGACCAGCTCGGCCCCGGTGCCTAGCTGCAGGGCCAACACGTCCCGGAACAGTCCGGTCAGGTCGATCATGGCCCGGTCCAGGGTGTCGTGCACGCTGCGCTTGTTCCGGGCGGTCTGGCTGTCCTCGAGCCGCTTGACGTGGTGGCGCAGCTTGGCCGGGACCTTCTCGTCCTCGCCGAGGCCCAGGGCGCGCAACAGGGCCGCCCGCTCCTCGGCGTTGCGGACCTCCGCCGAGGCCTTCGCCTCCGCCTGGGTGACCTCCACGAGCTCTTTGGCCAGCGCCACGGCGTCCGAGGTGGCCTGGATCCGCAGCGGCAGGTGCACCACCGACTCGCGGCGCTGCCGGGCCCCCTCGTCAGCCGCCAGCCGCCGGGCCATGCCCACGTGGGACTGCGAGGCCCGCGCCGCGAACAGCGCCAGGTCCGGGTCCAGGCCGTCCCGGGTCACCAGCAGCTCGGCCACGGACCGCACGGAGGGGATGCGCAGGCCCACCGGGCGGCAGCGGGACCGGATGGTGACCAGCACGTCCGCGGGGGAGGGGGCGCACAGCATCCACACGGTCCGGGCCGGTGGCTCCTCGATCGCCTTGAGCAGCACGTTGGTGGCGCGCTCCGTCATGCGGTCCGCGTCCTCGATGATGAAGATCCGCCAGCGGCCGGAGGAGGGTCGGTCCTGGGCGAGCGAGATCAGCTCGCGGATCTCGTCGATCTTGTAGCTGACGTTCTCGGTGGCCATGACCTTCACGTCCGCGTGCGTGCCCGCCTTCACGGTCAGGCAGGCGTGGCACTGCCCGCAGCCGCGGTCCGCGGGGTCCGCCTGCTCGCACTGCAGCGCCTGGGCGAAGGCCCGCGCCGCGTTCGAGCGGCCGGACCCCGGGGGGCCGGTGAACAACCACGCGTGGGTGGGGTTGTCCGCCGCGGCGGCCCGGGACAATTGCCCGACGGCGGCCTCCTGGCCCGCGAGGTCCGCCCACGCGGGTGCCGCGCTGGGAGGAGCGTCGGGGACGCGGTCCGGTGCGGCGCTCATCGGCCGGCTTCCCCGTCCAAGTCCAACCCGTCCAGGTCCAACCCGCCCAGACCGGCAGCCCGCTCCAGCAGGCCGGCGACCCGGCCCCAGACCTCGGCGGCCAGCTCGGGGGCGGCGCGGCCGGCGTCGAGCACGAGGTAGCGCTCCGGGTGGGCCGCGGCCCGATCGGTGAAGGCGGTGCGGATGCTGCGGTGGAAGTCCTCGGGCTCGGACTCCATCCGGTCCGGTCCGGTGCCGCCGGGAGCCTGGGCGCGGGCTGCCCGGCGCCCGGCGGCCGTGGTGGTGTCCACGTCCAGCAGCACCGTCAGGTCCGGGTGCAGTCCGCCGGTGGCCCACTCGTTGAGCCCGGCCACCGTGTCCGGGCCCAGGTTGCGGCCGGCGCCCTGGTAGGCCACGGAGGAGTCGACGTAGCGGTCGGTGACCACGGTGCGGCCGGCCTCCAGGGCGGGGCCGATGCGTTGGCGGACGTGGGCGGAGCGGGAGGCGGCGAAGATCAGGGCCTCCGTCACCGCGTCGATCGGGGCGTGGGCCGGGTCCAGGACGAGGGAGCGCAGGCGCTCGCCCACGTCCGTGCCGCCGGGTTCCCGGGTCAGCAGGACATCGAGCCCCTCCGCGTCCAGCCGGTCGGCGAGCAGCCGGGCCTGGGTGGACTTGCCGGAGCCGTCCCCGCCCTCGAAGGCGATGAAGACGCCGCGCACCTCGGAGCCCTCGCCGGCGGCACCCTCGCCGGCGCCGTCACCGGAGGGGAGGGCGCGTTCGGCTGGGGTGGCAGAGGGCTGGGTCACCGGTCCAGCCTAACGGCCGCCGCCGTCACGTGGTGCCCCGTCCACAGGCCGCCCCGGCCTCCGGACGTACGATGTCAGGCATGCATCCGGAAACCCTCGTGGTCAGCGCAGCCCGCCCCGCCCGCCAGGTCGATGCACCGGTCAACGAACCGGTGCACTTCACCTCCACCTTCGTCGGCTGGGAGCCGGACTCGGCGGGGCAGCGCCGTCTCTACGGCCGCATGTCCAATCCCACCTGGGACGGCCCGGAGCAGTTGCTGGCGGCCCTGGAGGGTGTGCAGGACCCGGCCGCGCAGCCGGCCCTGCTGTTCTCCTCCGGGATGGCCGCCATCACCGCGGCCTTGCACCTGGCACCGAACGGTGGTCGCGTGGTGGTCCCGCAGCACGCGTACCAGGGCGGGATCTCCCTGCTGGACTCTCTGCAGCAGGCCGGCCGGCTGGCCGTGGACCGGGTGGACATCACAGACACCGCGGCCGTGACGGCGGCCGTGGCCGGCACCGGGGCCGGCTCCCCAGCCGGACCGGCCAGCATCCTCTGGCTCGAATCGCCCACCAACCCCATGCTGGAAGTCGCCGATCTGGCCGCCCTCACGCAGGCCGCCCACGCGGCCGGCGCCCTCGTGGTGGTGGACAACACCTTCGCCACGCCCCTGGTGCAGCGACCGCTCGAGCTGGGCGCCGACGTCGTGGTCCACTCGGTGACCAAGTACCTGGCCGGGCACTCGGACGTGGTGATGGGCGCGGCCGTGACCGCGGACGCTGAACTGCACCGCCGGCTGCACGCGCACCGCACGCTGCACGGGGCCATCGCCGGGCCCATGGAGGCGTTCCTGGCCCTGCGCGGCATGCGCACCCTGGCCCTGCGCCTGGAACGGGCCCAGTCCAACGCGGCCGAGCTGGCCCGTCGGCTGGAGAACGCCCGGGCCGACGGCTCCCTGCCGCTGGCCGCCGTCACCTACCCGGGGCTGCCGGACCACCCGCAGCACGGGCTGGCGGCCGCCCAGATGCACGGCGGCTTCGGCGCCGTGCTGACCCTCGTGGTGGCCGGCGCGAACGGGGCGGGGGATGCGGAGGCGGCCTCCGCCGCGGCCGCCGACGCCGTGGTCCAGCAGGTGCGGCACTGGCTGCCCGGGACCTCGCTGGGCGGGGTGGAGTCGTTGATCGAGCGCCGCCGCCGCTTCGAGGGGGAACCGGCCACCGTCCCGTCGGGGCTGCTGCGGCTCAGCGTGGGGATCGAGCATGTGGACGACCTCTGGGACGATCTCGCCGCCGGGTTGCGCGCCGCAGCCCGCTGAGGCGCCCCGCGGCGGTAGGCTGACCGCATGCACCCGTGGATCCTCGTCACCACCGTTGAGAACTGGCTCTACATCGCCTTGTCCCTGGTGGCCGTCGTGCTCGCCGTCTGGGCCTTCGGAGACTGCCTGACCCGCGGCAAGGCGCAGTTCGAGCGCGCCGGGCAGAAGACCAAGACGTTCTGGATGCTCCTCACCGGGGTGGCCGCCTTCGTGGGCGTGGTGTCCATGGCCGGGTCCATCGGCCAGCTGGGGGCCGGGTTCGGCCTGTTCCAGATCGCCGCCCTGTGCGTGTCCGCCGTGTACCTGGCCGGTCCGCGGGGCGAGCTGAAGCTGTTCGGCAGCGGCGGCTCGCGCCCCTACGGCTACTGAGCGGGCCGGGCGGGTTTTCGTCTCACACCGGTGCGGGACGGGCCGTCCCGATAGGATGTGCCCATGGCTGAGACCCCCTACAAGCTCGTCCTGCTGCGGCACGGCCAGAGCGACTGGAATGAGAAGAACCTGTTCACCGGCTGGGTGGACGTCCCGCTGACGGCCAAGGGCCGGCAGGAGGCGGCCCAGAGCGGTGAACTCCTCGCCGCCGAGGGGCTGGAGCCGGACGTGCTGTACACCTCCGTGCTGAAGCGGGCCATCACCACCGCCAACCTGGCCCTCGAGGCCGCGGACCGGCAGTGGATCCCCGTCAAGCGGGACTGGCGCCTGAACGAGCGTCACTACGGGGCGCTGCAGGGCAAGGACAAGGCCGCGATCCGGGAGGAGTTCGGCGAGGACCAGTTCATGGTCTGGCGCCGCTCCTATGACACCCCGCCGCCCGTGCTGGACGACTCCTCCGAGTTCTCCCAGGCCGATGACCAGCGCTACGCCGGGCTGGGGGACGCGTTGCCCCGCACCGAGTGCCTCAAGGACGTGGTGGCCCGGCTGCTGCCCTACTGGGAGGCCGAGATCGTGCCGGACCTGAAGGCCGGCAAGACCGTGCTGGTGGCCGCCCACGGCAACTCCCTGCGCGCCCTGGTCAAGCATCTGGACGGCATCTCGGACGAGGACATCGCCGGGCTGAACATCCCCACCGGCATCCCGCTGTACTACGAGCTGGATGCGGACCTCAAGCCCGTGGCCGCCGGCCGCTACCTGGATCCGGAGGCCGCCGCCGCTGGAGCCGCCGCCGTGGCCAACCAGGGCGCCAAGTAACCCCACCCCCGCGTTTTGAGGGCGATCCCACGCGGGGGGTGCGCCCCCCAAAAAAGAGTGGGACGCGCCGCGGCCCCC
>NZ_JBFARZ010000018.1:0-23138 GCF_040677445.1 Citricoccus sp. NPDC055426 | reverse complement strand
GCCCGTCACCTTCCGCGCGGAAGGTGACGGGCCGACGTCGTACTCGGGGGCGAACCCGGGTCGGGCGTGTTCAGTCGATCGCGATGACCGGCTCCCACTCGCCGGTGGCGAGGTAGGTGACCTTGCGGGCCACCGAGACGCCGTGGTCCGCGAAGCGCTCCAGGAAGCGGGAGGCCAGGGTGACGTCCGCCGTCGTGGCGGCGGAGGCGGTCCAGCTCGGATCGGCGACCGAGGTGAAGTTCTTCGCGTGCAGGTCGTTGATGGTGACGTTGAGCCGCACGATCGCGGAGGCGTGCTTGAGGTCGTGGGTGGCGAGCAGCTGCTCCACCTCACCGGCCACCGCCACCACGTGGTCGGCCATCTGGCGGAAGTCCTCCCGGGAGGACTCCGGGACCACCAGGTCCGGGAAGCGGCGGCGGGCCAGCTGGGCGATGTGGCGGGCCAGGTCCCCCATGCGCTCCAGCGAGGAGCTCATGCGCAGGGCGGCCACCACGGTGCGCAGGTCCGCGGCCACGGGGCCCTGCAGGGCGAGCAGCTCGATGGCCTTCTCGTCCAGGGCGGTCTGCAGGTAGTCGATGCGGGCGTCGTTGGTGATGACGGACTCGGCGAGCTCGACGTCGGCCTCCTGGAAGGAGGTCTGGGCCTTCGTCATGGCCTCGCGCACCAGGCCGGCGATCTCCTCGAGCTGGACACCCAGCGACTTCAGGTCGGCATGGAACAGTTCGCGCATGGATGAGTCCTCAATCCGGGTGGTCGTGGGGCGCCTGGGTGCAGGCGGCCGGGGGCGTCCCTGCGCTTCAGGCACGGAACCGAGCCCATCCTGACGATGGCAGGTGAACGCGAGTTGAACCGCGGGTACGTTCCCATGGACATTATGCCCCGTCCCGGTCCGTGGCCGTGGTGCCGGTTGCGGTGGGTAGTCTGGAGGGCGTGACGGATCCCGTAGTCGTTGGTGTGGTGTGTGGCCTCATCGGCTTGATCCTCGGCGTGCTCGCCATGTTGGCGTTCCGAGCCTCCGAGCGCAGCCGCGCCGTCCACCTGACCGTGGGCGAGCCCTCGGTGCCGGACGGTGCCGCCGAGGTGCTCTCCGTGATCGGCCGTGCCTACGTGCTGGTGGATGCCGTGAACGGCGTGGTTCGGGCCAATCCCTCCGCCTACGCCTTCGGTCTGGTCCGCGGCCACCACCTGGTCCACCAGGACCTGTTCGACCTCACCGACCGGGTGCGCTCCGACGGCATCATCGTGGACCGCAAGTTCGAGTTGCCCCGCGGTCCGCTGGGGCAGGGCACCCTGGTGGTGCAGCTACGGGTGGCCCCGCTGGCTGACGAGTACATCCTGCTGCTCGCTGACGACCGCACCGAGATCTCCCGCACCGAAGCCATGCGGCACGACTTCGTGGCCAACGTCTCCCATGAGCTCAAGACCCCGGTCGGCGCCATCTCCCTGCTGGCCGAGGCCCTGGACGACGCCGCGGATGACGAGGACGCCGTCCGCCGCTTCGCCGGCCGGATGAGCATCGAGTCGGCCCGGTTGGCCGCGCTGGTCCAGGACATCATCGAGCTCTCCCGGCTCCAGGGCAAGGACACCGTGCGGGCCGGCGAACCCGTGGACCTGAACCGGATCGTCAACGAGGCCGTGGACCGTTCCCGGATGCAGGCCGAGGCCCGGGACATCACCATCCGGGTGGCCGGCGAGGTGACGGCCCGGGTGTTCGGCGACCACGACCAGCTCATGACCGCGCTGCGGAACCTGATCGACAACGCCGTGCGGTACTCCCCGGACGGCACCACCGTGGGCGTGGGGCTGAAGTCCGTCCGCGGCCTGGCCCAGGTGTCCGTCACGGACCAGGGGGTCGGGATCCCCGAGGAGGAACAGGACCGGATCTTCGAACGGTTCTACCGGATCGACGCCGCGCGGTCCCGCCAGACGGGCGGCACCGGCCTGGGCCTGTCGATCGTCAAACACGTCATCTCGAACCACGGCGGAGAGGTGACGGTCTGGTCCCAGCTGGGACGGGGCTCGACGTTCACCGTCCGCCTGCCGGAGATGGAGCCCGATGCCGGGCAGCACCATACACAGCCAGTGACCGAGCGGGGCCCCGGGGCCCCGTCCGCCGGGGAAGGAGCCCAATCATGAGCCGCATTCTGATCGTGGAGGACGAGGAATCGTTCAGCGACCCGCTGTCCTACCTGCTGGGTAAGGAGGGGTTCGAGGTCGAGGTCGTGGCGGACGGCAATGAGGCCGTGGTGGAGTTCGACCGGGCCGGCGCGGACCTGGTCCTGCTGGACCTCCAGCTGCCGGGCCAGTCCGGCACGGAGGTCTGCCGCCAGCTGCGCCAGCGCTCCAGCGTGCCGGTCATCATGCTCACCGCCAAGGACTCGGAGATCGACAAGGTGGTCGGGCTGGAACTGGGGGCGGACGACTACGTCACCAAGCCCTACTCCTCCCGCGAGCTCGTCGCCCGGATCCGTGCCGTGCTACGCCGCCAGGGCGAGCCGGAGGAGCTGATCAGCTCCACCGTGCAGGCCGGCCCGGTGCGCATGGACATCGAACGCCACGTGGTCTCCGTGGGCGGGGAGCAGGTCTCCCTGCCGCTGAAGGAGTTCGAGCTGCTGGAGATGCTGCTGCGCAACTCCGGGCGGGTGCTGACCCGTGGCCAGCTGATCGACCGGGTCTGGGGATCCGACTACGTGGGGGACACCAAGACCCTCGACGTCCACGTCAAGCGGCTGCGCGGGAAGATCGAGCCGGATCCGTCCAACCCCCGCTACCTGGTGACCGTCCGCGGCCTCGGCTACAAGTTCGAGCCCTAACCCCCACGCTTTCGGGGCGATCCTACTTTCAGGGCAATCCTGCTTTCGGGGCGATTCCGCTTTCGGGGCGATCCTCACCCGTGGAATCGCCCCGAAAGCGGGATCGCCCTCAAAGTGCTTCGGGGGTACGACGACGGCCGGTCACCTTCCCTGGGAAGGCGACCGGCCGTCGTCGTACGGGGGCCGGCGGCGTGACGCCGCTCAGCTGTTCAGCAGATCAGGTCAGTGACCGCCCTCTCCGGCGGCCGGGGTCTCGTACAGGTGCTCGACGGTGGCCGGGTCCGCACCGCCCGGGACGAACTCGCGGTACTCCTCCAGGGTGCCGTCCAGGATGGTGATGCCCACGGTCTCGGACTCGCCGTCCACCTCCACGGTGGCGTCCACGATGGCGCCGGGGAAGCCGCCGGAGCTCGGGATGACCTGCTCGTTCGCCGGGTCCTCGAGGATCAGCGACTCCTCGGCCGGCACGGAGAACCGGGTCTGCGTCCCCGCCACGGTGATGGAGACCTCCAGCGGCTCGCCGGAGTTGGAGGACAGGGTGCCGATGTAGCGGGCCTCGGCGTCCGGCTCGCTGGTCACGAGGGCGATGTTGCGCAGCTCGGCGTCGCCCACCTCGGCCACGATGCCGTCGGAGGGGGCGTACTGCAGGGTGGTGGCCTGCTGGTTGATGGCGCTGCAGCCGGTGGCGCCCAGCAGGGCGACGGCGGCCAGACCGGCCACGGAGGCCTTGCGGGCGGTGGCCTGGGAAGCGGCGAACTTCACGGTGTGTTCTCCTCGGGTGCGAACTTCGAACGCCGAAGGGGTCATCCGGTGTGCGGACACGGGTGATCACACGGCGCGGTGCTGATGTGAGACTACCGTATCGACCCCTCCGCGGGCGGCGCGCGACGCCGCCCTGCCGAGCCGTCGGGTGGTCGCCGTGACGCCGCGCCGGATGAAAGGCGCATTATGTCGATTCTGGGCGCGAGGGCAAGGAACGACACAGGTGGAGAAAGTGTGACGTGGTAAACTCTTGCGGAGTGAAAGGGGACCATCCACATGGTTTTTGAGGTCGGAGAAACAGTCGTCTACCCCCATCACGGTGCGGCGAAGATCGAAGAGATCAAGATGCGCACCATCCAGGGCGAGGAGAAGATGTACCTCAAGCTCAAGGTGGCCCAGGGCGACCTGACCATCGAGGTTCCAGCGGAGAACGTGGATCTGGTCGGCGTGCGTGACGTCGTGGACCAGGAGGGCCTGAAGGTGGTCTTCGGCGTCCTGCAGGCCGAGTTCACGGAAGAGCCCACCAACTGGTCGCGGCGTTACAAGGCCAACCTGGAGAAGCTGGCCTCCGGTGACGTCATCAAGGTGGCCGAGGTCGTCCGCGACCTGTGGCGCCGGGATCAGGACCGCGGCCTGTCCGCGGGGGAGAAGCGCATGCTGGCCAAGGCGCGGCAGGTGCTCGTATCCGAGTTGGCGCTGGCCAAGAAGACGTCGGAGGAAGACGCGGCCGAATTGCTGGACGAGACCCTCGCCGCCTGAACCAGAGGATTTCCCCGAGTCGATGCGAACAACGGTCCTCATCGTGGCCGCTGGGTCTGGGTCACGGCTGAAGGCCGGGGTGCCCAAAGCCCTGGCCCCGCTCGCTGACGGCCGGACCCTGCTCGAACACTGCCTCGAGTCCGTGGCCGCCGCGCAGGCCGCCGGCGTCCTTGAGCTGAACGCCGTCGCCGTGGTCCTCCCGGCGGATCCGGAGGCCGCGGCCGCCCTCGAACAGGTCTGCCGCGCCGCCGGTGACCGCGCGGGGTTCACCGTCCGGTGCGTTCCGGGCGGTGCCGAGCGCGCCGACTCCGTGCGGGCCGGGCTCGCCGCCGTCCGCGCCCTGGCCGACGCTGAGCCCGCGGCCGGCGCCGACACCGATGCCGAGCCCGGCGCCGAGCCCGGTGCCGATGATCCCGACACCCCGCACGCCGTCCTGGTCCATGACGCGGCCCGCCCCTTCGTGCCAGTCGCGGTCTTCCAGGCGGTGGCGACGGCCCTCGGGAAGGGGGCGGCCGCCGTCGTCCCCGCCGTGCCCGTGGTGGACACCATCAAGACCGTGACCGGCGCGGCGCCGGGACCGGAGTGGGTCTCCGGCACCCTGGACCGGGCCGGCCTGCGGGCCGTCCAGACGCCCCAGGGCTTCGACCTCACGGCCCTGGAGGCCGCGCACCGGCGGGCCGGGTCCGAGGTCCCCGCCGGCGCGGCCGCCCTGACCGATGACGCCATGGCCATGGAGGCGGCCGGCCATCCCGTGGAGCTCGTGCCCGGAGATCCCCTGGGATTCAAGATCACCACCCGGCTGGACCTGATGCTGGCCAACGCCCTGCTGGCCCCGGCCGCCGCAGCCCTCAGCCCCCAGGAGCAGCACCCGTGAACACCCCCTCCGTCCCCCCGGCGCCGGCACCGACTCCGGAAACCGCCCCGACTCCGGAATCGACCCCGGCACCGCCCCTGCCGCGCACCGGCATCGGCACGGACGTCCACGCCTTCGCCGCCAGCGGTGAGGACCGCGACTGCTGGGTGGCGGGACTGCAGTGGCCGGGAGAGCCCGGACTCTCCGGCCACTCGGACGGCGACGTGGTGGCCCACGCCGCCTGCGACGCGTTGTTCTCCGCCGCCGGGATCGGGGACCTCGGCCGGCACTTCGGCACCTCCCGCCCCCAGTGGGCCGGTGCGGCCGGCGCCGTGCTGCTGGCCGAGGCCGCCCGGCTCGTCCGCGGAGCCGGGTTCGGGGTCGGCAACGTGGCCGTCCAGGTGGTGGGCACCCGCCCCAAGGTCGGCACCCGCCGCGAGGAGGCCGAACGCGTGCTCTCCGAGGCCGCCGGCGCCCCGGTCTCGGTGTCCGGCACCACCACGGACGGGCTCGGGTTCACGGGCCGGGGGGAGGGGCTGGCCGCGATCGCGACCGCCTTGGTCTACCCGCTGTCCGGATCGATCGTCGACTAGGATTGGCTTTCGTGGCACAGCGCTTTTATGACACCAGGACGGCAACGGTGCGGGACTTCGTCCCCCTGACCGAGGGCGAGGTGTCCCTCTACTACTGCGGCGCCACGGTGCAGGGCATGCCGCACGTGGGCCACGTCCGCTCGGCGATCGTCTTCGACATCCTCATCCGCTGGCTCGAGTACACGGGCCTGCAGGTCACCAGTGTCCGCAACGTCACGGACATCGACGACAAGATCCTGGAGAAGTCCGCGGCCTCCTTCGGCGAGGACTTCGAGGAGGACGAGCTGTCCCCGGCCGAGGAGCCGTGGTTCGCCCTCGCCTACCGCTTCGAGCACGAGTTCGCCCGTGCCTACGCCGCCCTCGGCGTGCGCCGGCCCAGCTACGAGCCCCGCGCCACCGGGCACATCCCGGAGATGCTCGAGCTCATCCGGCGCCTCGTGGACGCCGGCCACGCCTACCCGGCAACGGACGGCTCCGGGGACGTGTACTTCGAGGTGCGGTCCTGGACCGGCTACGGCGAGCTCACCCGCCAGCGGCTCGAGGACATGCAGGACGCGCCCGACGCCGACCCGCGGGGCAAGCGCGACCCGCGCGACTTCGCGCTGTGGAAGGGCGCCAAGGACACCGACCCGGCCACCGCGCTGTGGGACTCCCCGTGGGGCCGCGGGCGGCCCGGCTGGCACCTGGAGTGCTCCGCCATGTCCACCAAGTACCTCGGCAGCCACTTCGACATCCACGGCGGCGGACTGGACCTGCGCTTCCCGCACCACGAGAACGAACTGGCCCAGTCGGCCGCGGCCGGGGACGGCTTCGCGAACTTCTGGCTGCACAACGGGATGGTCACCTACGAGGGCGAGAAGATGTCCAAGTCGGTGGGCAACACCATCTCCCCCGAACAGATGCTGGCGGCGGCCCGGCCCAAGGCCGTGCGCTACTTCCTCGGCCAGGCCCACTACCGGTCCCAGTTGGACTACCGCCCCACCTCCCTGCAGGAGGCCCAGGCCGCGGTGGAACGCATCGAGGCGTTCCTGGACCGGGGGGCGGACGTGGTGGCCCAGGCGCAGCTGCAGCGCGAGGAGACGGCCGCCGTGGCCGCCTCCCTGAGTGGGCAGGGCGGCCCGGACGCGCCCGAGGCCGTCTACGTGGCCCAGTTCTCCTCCGTGCCCACGGCGTTCCGCGCCGCGATGGAGGACGACCTGAACGTGCCGCAGGCACTGGCCGTCTTGCATGACGCCGTCCGCGCCGGCAACAGCGCCCTGGCGGCCGAGGACACCGAGGCCGTGGAGCAGCACTACGCGGACGTGCAGGCCATGGTGGACGTGCTCGGCCTGGATGACGTCCCGGAGCCGGACACCGCCCAGGACCCGTCCGCGCAGCATGCCCTGGACGTGTTGATCCGCGCCCAGCTGGACGCGCGGGCCGCGGCCCGCGAGGCCAAGGACTGGACCACAGCGGACGGGATCCGGGACACCCTGGCCGCGGCCGGCGTCGTGGTGGAGGACTCGGCCGGAGGGGCCCGCTGGTCCCTGCAGTAGCGGGCGGGCCGGGCGGGGCGGGGCCGTAGACTGGGGACAGTCTTGACCAACGCCAGAAAGGCACTCCTCCCATGGCCTCAGCACCACGCTCCGGATCCTCCCGCGGCAACAGCGGCAAGAAGGGTCCTCTCAAGGGCACCGGTGGTCACGGGCGCAAGTCGCTCGAGGGCAAGGGGCCGACCCCGAAGGCGGAGGACCGAGAGTACCACAAGGCGCACCGCAACAAGCAGCTCGCCGAGCGCTCCGGCGCCCGCCGCCCGGTCGGGCGCAACACCCGGTCCCGGCACTCGGATGAGACCGTGACGGGCCGCAACTCCGTGGTGGAGGCCCTGCGTGCCGCCATCCCCGCGAAGGCGCTGCACGTGGCCACGCGGATCGAGATGGACGAGCGGGTCCGGGAGTCGCTGAAGCTGGCCGCCGAGCGCGGCGTGCCCGTGATGGAGACCTCCAAGCCCGAGCTGGACCGGATGACGGATGACGCCGTGCACCAGGGCCTCGTGCTGCAGGTCCCGCCGTACCAGTACGCCGAGCCCCTCGAGCTGGCCCGCGAGGCCCTGGAGCGCTGGGAGAAGGGTTACGCCACGGCCCCGCCGCTGATCATCGCGCTGGACGGCATCACGGACCCGCGCAACCTGGGCGCCATCCTCCGCTCGGCGTCCGCCTTCTCCGCGCACGCCGTGGTGGTGCCCGCCCGCCGGTCCGTGGGGGTCACCGCCACCGCGTGGAAGACCTCCGCCGGTGCCGCCGTGCGGGTTCCGGTGGCCCAGGCGGGCAACCTCAACACCACGCTGAAGGAGTTCAAGAAGCTCGGGATCTTCGTCCTGGGGCTCGACGGCGGCGGGGACCGTTCCCTGCCCGGGCTCCCCCTGGCCGCGGAGCCGGTCTGCCTCGTGGTCGGCTCGGAGGGCAAGGGTCTCTCCCGCCTGGTGCGGGAGAACTGCGACCAGATCGTGTCGATCCCGATCGCCTCGGACATGGAGTCGCTGAACGCCTCCATGGCGGTGGGCATCTCGCTGTACGAGATCGCCGTCCAGCGTGGAGGCGGCCGGGGCTGATGACCGTGACGTCCCAGCCCACCGGGTCCATCCCGGTCCAGCTGCACCACGTCACCGGACACCGCTCGCGGCCGTTCCCGCTGGGCATCGCGGACACGGTGCCGGGGGTCGTGGCGGTGGAGCATGCCGTGAACCTGGCGGTCTACGCCCCCGGCCTGAGCGAGGTGGACGTGGTGTTCACGGACCCCGGTTTCCCGGCGGATGCCGTGCCGCGGGCCGAGCACCTGCACCGGGCCCCGCTGTTCGATGTCACGGACCACATCCACCACGGCACGGTTCCCGGCCTGGGCTACGGCAGCCTCTACGCGCTGGTGGCGCGTGGGGAGAGGATCCCGGGGGAGTCCCGGGCCGGCCGGCAGGCCGCCGACGCGATTGAGCCGCTGCCCCAGCTGCTGCTCGACCCCTACGGGGACGCCGTGGTGGAGCGGGAAGGGGTGTACTGGTCCACGCGCGTGACCGGGGGCTTCGATTGGGGCGGGGCCACCAAGCCCCACACCCCGCTGCGGGACACCATCATCTATGAGGCCCACGTGATCGGCCAGACCAGGCTGCATCCGGGCATCCCCGAGGAGCTGCGCGGCACCTATGCCGGGCTGGCGCACCCCGTGATGGTGGAGTACCTGACGTACCTGGGCATCACGGCCGTGGAGCTGCTGCCGGTCCACCACCACCGGGATGAGGACCACCTGCAGGCGGCGGGGCTTCAGAACTACTGGGGGTACAACACCGTCAGCTTCTTCGCCCCGCATCCCGGCTACGCCACAGCGGCCGCGCAGGCCGAGGGGCCCCAGGCCGTCCGAGACGAGTTCAAGGGCATGGTCAAGCTGCTCCACGAGGCCGGCATCGAGGTGTTGCTGGACGTGGTCTACAACCACACGGCGGAGGAGGGCCCGGACGGGCCGAACTTCTGCTGGCGCGGCCTGGGGGAGCAGCACTATTACCGCCACGACGCCGCCGGCCGCTACCTGGACACCACCGGCTGCGGCAACGCCCTGAACTTCAACGACCCGCAGGTGGTGCGGATGGCCCTGGACTCGCTGCGCCGCTGGGTGACCGAGTTCCAGATCGACGGGTTCCGCTTCGACCTGGCCGTCACCCTGTGCCGGGACGGCGCCCACCACTTCTCCAACCGCCATCCCTTCCTCGTGGCCGCGCAGGCGGATCCCGTGCTGGCCGGGACCAAGCTGATCTCCGAACCGTGGGACGTGGGGATCGGCGGCTGGCAGACGGGGCACTTCCCCGCCGGCTGGTCCGATTGGAACGACCGCTACCGGGACGTGGTCCGGGACTTCTGGGTGGCCGACCGCGGCGCCATGGAACGCGGCGGTCAGGGCGGGTCCACCGCCCGGCTGGCGGACAGCCTGTCCGGCTCCGCCGGGCTGTTCGAGGCCTCGGGCCGCTCGGCGCTGGCCTCCATCAACCTCGTCACCGCCCATGACGGCTTCACCCTGGCGGACCTGGTGGCCTACAACGAGAAGCACAACGAGGCCAACGGGGAGGACAACCGGGACGGCAACTCCCACAACCGCTCCTACAACCACGGCGCCGAGGGGCCCACCGAGGACGTGGACATCCTCGACTCCCGCGCCCAGTCGGCGCGGAACGTGATGGCCACCCTGCTGCTCTCGTTGGGGGTCCCCCTCATCACGGCCGGCGACGAGCTCGGCCGCAGTCAGGGCGGCAACAACAACGCGTACTGCCAGAACAACGAGATCTCCTGGACGGACTGGGACCTGGACTCCCGGCAGCAGCGGATGCTCGCCACCACCCGGCGGCTGATCGCCATCCGCAAGGAGTACCTGGCCGGGCAGCCGTACTCCTACCCGGCCCGGGACCTGGGCTACCTGAAGTGGTTCAACAGCTCGGGCCACCCCATGTCCGAGGAGGACTGGACGGACCCGGACCAACGGCTGCTGCAGCTGCTCATCGGCGTCCCCGGCGGCCGCAGCACCGGGCTGATCGTCTTCAACGGCGCCGTGGACACCGTCCCGTTCCGGTTGCCGGCCCCGGAGGAGCTGCGGGAGGTCTCCACCGAGCAGGGGACCGCCGTGCAGGCCTTCACGCTGCAACTGTCCACCTCGCACCACGGCGATCCCCGCCGCGGCGCCCAGCTCGCGCCGGGGGAGCAGGACGCGATCGAGGCCCACTCGATCACCCTCTACTCCGTCTGACCCCTCGCGGTGCAACTGGGGGTCGATGGGTGACCCAGAATCGTGGATTTCCGGGATATCGGGTCACCCATCGACCTCTAGATTTTCGGTGTGGCACGGAGTGGGGGCACCCTGCGGGGATGCGTCTTCCTCCACAGGTCGCCGGCGCTCGGCGTGGCGTCCCCGAGGTCGACGCCGGCCGCTCACCTTCCGGCGTGGGTCCGGTCACGGTGGAGTCATGGAGATCTCCGACATCATGACTGTGGCCGAGGCCCGTGCGCGAGGGACGAGCCTGAGCCGGCTCCGAGGCCCGGGTGGTCATCGGCACCTCTACGGCATCTACGGCCCACTCATCGGGACTGGCGGTGAGACCGCATCCCATCAATCACTGCTCCGGGCGGCTACAGCGGGGCCACTTCGGCAGCTCGCCCAGTCCGAGATCGCCCCGTTCGAGGAAAGCCCGCACCCGCAGACCCCCGTGCGCGCTTCCGATGTCGCGTCGCACGAATCGGCCGCCTACCTATGGGGCTTCCCGGACATTCCCCGGCCGAAGACCTTGCAACTTCTCTCCGTTTCCGGTGACCGCCGTCGTCGGACCCAGGGCATGTCGGGGTTTCGAGGTCTCGTGCTCCCCGAGGAGACGACGATGGTGGACGGGGTACCCGTGACCACGCCGGCCAGGACCTGGCTGGACCTGGCACGGGCGTCCGGGGTGATGCGCCTGATCCTTTGGGCCGACTGGCTGTTCAACCCGGTGTGGGGCGGGGACTGGGACCGCGAGCCCCTCAGCACCCCGGAAGAACTGCGGGCACTGCTGGAACGCCACCGCGGAAAGCCAGGGATCCGCAAGGCTCGGCTCGCAGCCGAGCGTGCCCGCGTCGGCTCGGACTCACCCAAGGAGACGCAACTGCGCCTGGCCCTGGTGGATGCGGGGCTTCCGGAGCCGGCCGTGAACCAGTGGATCTATGACCCGGTCACGGGCGAGCGCCTCCACCGCGGGGACCTCACCTATGACGAGGTGCGGATCGACCTGGAGTACGAGGGTGAGCACCACTCGGAGGAGGGACAGGTGCAGCGGGACATCGCCCGGTCCGAGCGGCTCCAGCGCGCGGACTGGCTGGAACTGCGGTTCAGTTCGAGGCACGCGAGGAACGACTGGCTCCCCGCCATCCACAAGACCCGCGAGGCGCTGCTCTCACGAGGGTGGCGTCCCTAGTCCCCACGTCCAACCTTCACGGACAGCCACCATCCTTAGTCTCCACCCTTGGCCCCCGCCCTTCAGACCGGAGAATCCGGAGGTCGATGGATGATCGGAAATCGCGGAATTCCACGATCCTGAGTCATCCATCGACCTCCAGTTGCAAGGAACGGGGTCAGCCGGCGTTGACCACCAGGGCCATCTCGGCCGTGGAGGCGAGCAGCTCGTGCCGGGGGACCACCCGCACGGAGTAGCCGAAGGCGCCGGAGCGGTCGATCACGAGGGAACCGGTGAACTGCCAGCGGCCGCCACCCAGGTCCTGGGCCGGGGACAGTTCCAGGATGGCAGTGTCCACCAGGCCGTCCTCCTCGAGCGGGCCGGTCGGCTTGGTGGTGACCTTCCCGTACACGGCCTGCACGCACACGTCCGCTGGCGACAGCGCGCCGAGGGTCACGTAGGCGGACACCTGCAGCTCGTCGCCGACCTGCGGCTCCTCGGAGACCCCGAGCGAGTCCACGTGCTCCACGGCGACGGAGTCGAAACCGGCCCGCACGGCGGTCTTCCACGCGGCGAACTCGCGGGCCCGGGCGTAGTCGTCGGCGTCCAGCACGCGCCCTGCCTCGGCGGCCGGCCGGTACAGCTGCCGCACGTAGTCTTGCACCATCCGGTCGGCGGACATGGCCGGGCCCAGGGTGGCCATGGTGTGCTTGACCATGGCCAGCCACTGGTGCGGGATGCCGTCCGTGGAGGCCGCGGACGGCCCGGCCGCACCGGCCTGGTCTGAGCGTTCGGCACCGTAGAAGCGCGGCACGAGCTGGCTCTCCAGCAGGTCGTAGAGGGCGGCGGCCTCCACGTCGTCCCGTTCCTCGGAGGAGGCTGCGGAGGAGGCGGTGGGGATGGCCCAGCCGTTCTCGCCGTCATACATCTCGTCCCACCAGCCGTCCAGCACGGACAGGTTCAGCCCGCCGTTCATGGCCACCTTCATCCCGGAGGTGCCGCAGGCCTCGAGGGGGCGCAACGGGTTGTTCAGCCAGACGTCGCAGCCGGGCATCAGGGTGGAGGCCATCTGGATGTCGTAGTTGGGCAGGAACACGATCCGGTGACGGACCTCCGGGTCGTCCGTGAACCGCACCATCTGCTGGATCATCAGCTTGCCCTGCTCATCCGCGGGGTGGGACTTGCCGGCCACCACGAGCTGGACGGGGTGATCCGGGTCGGTCAGCAGCCGCTTCAGCCGCTCCGGATCCCGCAGCATCAGCGTCAGGCGCTTGTACGTCGGCACGCGCCGGGCGAAGCCGATCGTCATCACGTCCTCGTCCAACACGGAGTCGGTCCAGGCCAGTTCGGCCTCGGAGGCGCCCCGCTTGCGCCAGGAGGAGCGCAGCCGGGAGCGGACGTCGGCGATCAGGGCCCTGCGCAGGGTCCGGCGCATCTCCCAGAGCTCCTCGTCGGGGACCTCGAACACGCGCTGCCAGTCGTGCCCGGCCACGGCGGAGACGCCGAACAGCTCGATGGCGCGGGCCGAGACCGTGTCCGAGACCCAGGTGGGGGCGTGCACGCCGTTGGTGATGGAGCCGATCGGCACCTCGTCGGCGTCGAACCCGGGCCAGAGCCCCTTGAACATCTGCCGGGAGACCGCCCCGTGGAGCTTGGCCACCCCGTTGGCGCGCTGGCCCAGCCGCAGGCCCATGACGGCCATGTTGTGCACGGACGGGTCCCCGTCCCGGTAGTCCTCGGCGCCCAGGGCCAGCACGTTCTCCACCGGGACGCCCGGGGCCAGGCCGGCGCGGAAGAACTGCTCCACCAGGGCCCGGTCGAACCGGTCGATCCCGGCGGGCACGGGGGTGTGGGTGGTGAACACGGTGGAGGCCCGGACGGAGCTGAGCGCCGCCTCCCAGTCCAACCCCTCGGACATGAGCTCCTCGATCCGCTCGATGCCCTGGAACCCGGCGTGGCCCTCGTTCGTGTGGTAGACGGAGGGCGCCTCGGTCCCGGTCAGCCGCGCGTACAGGCGCAAGGCCTTGACCCCGCCCATCCCCAGCAGCAGCTCCTGTTGCAGGCGCTGGTCGCCCTCGCCGCCGTACAGGCGGTCCGTGATGGACCGGGCGGTGTCGTCGTTGGCCGGGACGTTGGAGTCCAGCAGCAGCAACGGCACGCGCCCGACGTCGGCCCGCCACACCTGGGCGTGCAGCGTCCGGCCCGCGGGCAACGGCAGCGCCACGAGGGCCGCGGAGCCGTCCGGCTCCTTCAGCAGCGTCAGCGGCAGGTTGTCCGGGTCCAGGACGGGATAGGTCTCCACCTGCCAGGCGTCGCGGGACAGGGACTGCTTGAAGTAACCGGACTGGTACAGCAGGCCCACGCCGACGATCGGCACGCCCAGGTCCGAGGCGGACTTCAGGTGGTCCCCGGCCAGGATGCCCAGGCCGCCGGAGTACTGCGGGAGCACGGCGGTGATGCCGAACTCGGGGGAGAAGTAGGCGATGGGGCGGGGCGCGGTGCCCGAGCGGCCGGCGCCGGTCTCGGAGCCCCAGTAGTCCTGCTGGAACCACCGGTCCTCGCTCAGGTACCGGTCCAGGTCGGCCGTGGCCTCCTGGACCCGGGCGACGATCGACTCGTCCACGGCGAGCTCCGTCAGACGCCGGCGGTCGAAGGACCCCAGCAGGGCCACCGGGTCCTGGTTCAGCTCGGACCAGGCCTGCGGATCCAGGTCCCGGAACAGGTCCCTGGTGACCGGATGCCAGGACCACCGCAGGTTGGTGGCCAGGCGGCTCAGGCCCGCGATCGATTCGGGCAGACGGGTGCGCACGGTAAAACGTCGGATAGCCTTCACCCGGCCCATTATCCACGGACCTCACCTCACGGCCCCGATCGGTGGCCAGCACGGGATCCCCCCGGTAACGTCAGGCACGTGGGAACTGCCAAGAATTCCAGCCCATCTGTCCAATCTCGTCGGATGCCGCTGTTCAGCACCGAGGTCAAGGTCGGCCGCATCCCGGTCACCGGCGTGCAGCCGGTCATCCAGTGCGGGGCCGTGCCGGCCAAGGCCGTGATCGGGGAGGACATCCCGGTCCGCGCCACCGTGTTCCGGGAGGGCCATGACCGGGTCGGTGCCACCACGGTGCTCTACGGCCCGGATGGGGCCGAGGTCCAGCGGGTGCGGATGGGCGAGGGCGCGCCCGGCCTGGACGAGTACCTGGCCACCCTGCGCCCGGCGGCCACCGGCCCCCACACCTTCACCGTGGAGGGCTGGTCGGACCCCGTGGCCACGTGGCACCACGCGGCCACCGTCAAGATCCAGGCCGGCGTGGACGTCGAGCTCATGCTGGCCGAGGGGGGCGCCCTGTTCAGCAGGGCCGCCGCCGACCCCGGGCGCTCCGAGTCGGACCGTGCCGTGCTGGCCCGCGCCGTGCGCGGGTTGGAGGACGCCACCCGGGACACCGCCGAACGGCTGTCGGCCGCCGACGACCCGGATCTGGCCGAGGTGCTGGCGGCCCGCCCGATCCGCGATTTCGTCACCGCCTCACCCGCGTACCCGCTGGACGTGCAGCGTGCGCTCGCCGGCCGCGGCGCCTGGTACGAGTTCTTCGCCCGGTCTGAGGGTGCGGTCTACCACCCGGAGTCCGGCACCTGGACCTCCGGCACGTTCACGACGGCGGCCGAGCGGCTCCCGGCGGTGGCGGAGATGGGCTTCGACATCATCTACCTGCCGCCGATCCACCCGATCGGGCGGGCTCACCGCAAGGGGCCGAACAACACCCTGACCGCCGGCCCCCAGGACCCGGGCTCGCCGTGGGCGATCGGCTCCGCGGAGGGCGGGCACGATGCGATCCACCCGGAACTGGGCACCGCCGAGGACTTCGCGGGGTTCGTGACCCGCGCCCACGAGCTGGACCTGGAGGTCGCCCTCGACCTGGCCCTGCAGTGCGCGCCGGACCACCCCTGGGTCACCGAACACCCCGAATGGTTCACCACGCAGGTGGACGGGACCATCGCCTACGCGGAGAACCCGCCGAAGAAGTACCAGGACATCTACCCGCTGAACTTCGACAACGACCCCCGCGGGCTGCGCCGGGCCGTGCTGAAGGTCGTGGAGCTGTGGATCGCCCGGGGGGTGAAGATCTTCCGCGTGGACAACCCGCACACCAAGCCCCTGTGGTTCTGGGAGTGGCTGATCGCCAAGGTGCACCGCCGCCACCCGGAGGTCGTGTTCCTGGCGGAGGCCTTCACCCGGCCGGCCATGATGCACGCCCTGGGCCGCGCCGGCTTCCAGCAGTCCTACTCCTACTTCACCTGGCGGAACACCCGGGAGGAGATCGCGGAGTACCTGCACGAGGTCACCGCCGTGACACCCGCCTTCTACCGCCCGAACTTCTTCGTCAACACCCCGGACATCCTCACCGAGTACCTCCAGTTCGGCGGCCCGGCGGCGTTCAAGATCCGGGCCGTCCTGGCCTCGATGTCCAACCCGCTGTGGGGCATGTACGCCGGCTACGAGCTGTTCGAGCACGTCGCCCGGCCCGGGGCCGAGGAGTACCTCGACAACGAGAAGTACGAGTTCCGCCCCCGCGACTTCGCCGGGGCCCAGGCGCGCGGGGAGTCCCTGGCCCCGTTCATCACCCGGCTCAATCAGATCCGCCGGGCCCACCCGGCCCTGCAGGACCTGCAGAACCTGACACTGCACACCGCGGACAACGAGGAGATCCTGGTCTTCTCCAAGTCCCGCCGGCACCTGCCGGACGGTCAGCGCACGGCCCCGGCCGGCGTCGGGCCCTCCACCTCCCTGCCCGGTGACGCGGACACGCTGATCGTGGTGGTCAACTGCGATCCGCACGCGGCACGCGAGGCCACCGTCTCGCTCGAGGCGGCGGCGCTGGACCTGCGCCCGCAGGACCTGGACGCCGAGGGCCGGTTCGAGGTCGAGGACCTGATCACCGGGGCCCGCTGGCGCTGGGGCGAGCGCAACTACGTCCGGCTGGACCCCCATGTGGAGCCCGCCCACGTGCTCCGGATCGTGCGGGGGGACTGATGTCCAGCTCCTTCCAGATGCACACCCACGGGATCTCCCATGACCCGGACTGGTTCCGCACCGCGGTGTTCTACGAGGTGCTCGTGCGCGCGTTCCACGATGACAACGGTGACGGCTCGGGGGACTTCGAGGGGCTGATCAACAAGCTGGACTACATCCAGTGGCTCGGGGTCGACTGCCTGTGGGTGCCGCCGTTCTACCGCTCGCCGCTGCGGGACGGCGGCTATGACATCGCCGACTACTACGAGGTACTGGACGAGTTCGGCACGGTCTCGGACTTCAAGCGCCTCGTGGCGGAGTCCCACGCCCGCGGGCTGAGGGTGATCATCGACCTGCCGCTGAACCACACCTCGGACCAGCACCCCTGGTTCGAGGCGTCCCGCTCGGACCCGGAGGGACCCTACGGGGACTTCTTCGTCTGGAGTGACACGGACGAGAAGTACCAGGACGCCCGGATCATCTTCGTGGACACCGAGGAGTCCAACTGGACGTTCGACCCGGTCCGCCGGCAGTTCTTCTGGCACCGGTTCTTCTCCCACCAGCCGGACCTGAACTTCGAGAACCCCGCGGTGATCGAGGCGCTGTTCGACGTGGTCCGGTTCTGGATGGACATGGGCGTGGACGGTTTCCGTGCTGACGCGATCCCCTACCTCTTCGAGGAGGAGGGCACCGACTGCGAGAACGACCCGCGCACCCACGGATTCCTGCGGGATCTGCGGGCCATGGTGGACGCCGAGTATCCGGGGCGGGTCATCATCGCCGAGGCCAACCAGCCGCCGGCGGACGTGGTGGACTACTTCGGCTCCGTCGAGGACCCGGAATGCCACATGTGCTTCCACTTCCCGATCATGCCGAAGATCTTCTACGCACTGCGGGACCACAAGGCCACCGCCATCCTCGAGGCCCTCGCGGAGACCCCGCAGATCCCGGCCGGCACCCAGTGGGGCACCTTCCTGCGCAACCATGACGAGCTCACCCTGGAGATGGTCACCCCGGAGGAACGCCAGGCCATGCTCGGCTGGTACGCCCCCGACTCCCGGATGCGCGCCAACGTGGGTATCCGCCGCCGGCTCGCCTCCCTGCTGGACAACAGCCGCTCCGAGCTCGAGGTGATCCACGCCCTCCTGCTGGCCCTGCCCGGCTCGCCGTTCCTGTACTACGGGGACGAGCTCGGGATGGGGGACAACATCTGGCTGGACGACCGGGACGCCTCCCGCACGCCGATGCAGTGGAACCCGGACCGCAACGCCGGGTTCTCGGCGGCCGATCCCGGCAAGCTGTACCTGCCGGTGATCCAGTCGCTCGTGTACCACTACAACCACGTCAACGTGGAGGCCCAGCTGGCCTCGAACGGCTCGCTGCTGCACTGGGTCCGGGAGACCCTGGCCGTGCGGAAGCGGCACCCCGTCTTCGGGCTGGGGGACTTCGCCGTGGTCCCGGCCGAGGCGGAGCAGATCCTGGCCTTCGTGCGGGACCTGCCGGCGGACCAGAGCGGGGAGCACTATCCCGAGACCGTGCTGTGCGTGTTCAACCTCTCCCCGGACCCGGTGGCCACGTGGCTGAGCGTGCCCGGCTATGAGGGACGGGGGCTGCGGGACGTCTTCGGCGGCCGGCCGTTCCTGGACATCGGCGCGGACGGCCGCCTGCCCGTCACCCTGCCCGGCCACGGCTACTACTGGCTCCGGTTGCGCACCGGCCCGGAGCCGATGCCGGGCGCCGCCACCACCGACCTGGCGGACCGGCCCAACCCCTACACCACGGCGATTCCGGTCATCACCCCGGAGCGGGCCACCGGGAGCACCCCGTGACGACCGCGGACGGGCCCGCAGCGGCGTCCCTCGGCCAGCTGCTGTCCGGCTGGCTCCCGGACCAGCGCTGGTTCCCGGTGCGGGGCGGCTGCACGCTGCGCCGTATCGGGGGGATCCGGCTGGCGGCGGACACCGCATCGGCCGACGAGGTCCAGCTCCAGCTGCATGTGCTCGCGGCCGCTCCGGCCGCGGGCCAGGGCGGGAGCGCCGGTGGGGCAGCGGCTGAGGGGAGCGCCGGTGGGGCAGCGTCCGGCGAGACGGCCGGTGCGGGTGAGGGGGCCGTCGTCGTCTCCGTCCCGGTGGCGCTGCGGACCCGGGAACTCGAGGGGGCGCAGGATGCGCTGATCGGCCGCTGGGAGGGGCGCGCCGGGACCCGGTGGGCCTACGACGGCACCCAGGACCCGGCCTTCCTGGCCGCCTGGCTGGAGATGATGCGCCGCGAGCTGCCCACCGCGGACGGGAGGTCCGGCGGGCACGCCTACGCCGACTTCGCCGCCTGGCCCGCCTTCGAGGCCGCCACCCTGCGGGCACGCGTGCTGGAGGGCGAGCAGTCCAACACCTCCGTGGTGGTGCAGACCGACCGGGGCGCGCTGATCCTCAAGTTCTTCCGCGTGCTGGCCGCGGGCGCCAACCCCGACGTCGAGATCGGCTTGGCGCTCTCCGCCGCCGGATCCCGGGAGGTGCCGGTGACCTATGGCTCGGTGACGGCGGGATGGGACCGCGCCGGGGCGCCCGGCGCGGGCACCGAGGGCAGCTCCGAGGGACTGGAGACCGGGCAGGTGTGCGTGTTGCGCGAGTTCATCACCGGCTCCCGCGACGCCTGGCGGGAGGCCACCGAGGCGGCCGACGCCGGCCGGGACTTTACCGCCGAGGCGGCCGGCATCGGCGCGGCCACCGGGCGGATGCACCGCGGACTCGCCGAGGCGCTCGGCACGCGGCCCGCGGGACAGCCAGCGGGACAGTCAGCGGGGGAGCCGGCGGGGCAGCCGCCGGAACCGGCTGCGGAGCCGTCGGCGGAACCCTCGGCGGAACCGGAGCAGCCGCCCGAGGTGCTCACGGCGCTCGCCGAGCGTCTTGAATGGGGCTGGCGCCAGGCGGCCCCGACCGTGGGGGAGGAGTACGAGGCTGCGTTCCGCGAGATCGTGAAGTCCCTCCGCACCCGGGCGGTCGTGGACGGACTGCCGCCCCTGCAGCGCATCCACGCCGACTACCACCTGGGGCAGATCCTGGTCTCGCCGGGTGATGCGGCCGAGCCCTGGCGGTGGACCGTCCTGGACTTCGAGGGCGAGCCCCTGCGCGCGGCCCAGGAGCGCTCCGGCTGGGACCTGCCGCTGCGGGACGTGGTGGGGATGCTGCGCTCCCTCGACTACGCCGGGGCCCTGTCCGGGGTGCCCGCCTGGACGGGACCGGTCCAGCGGGCCTTCCTGAAGGGCTACGGCCGGGCGACCGGTGCCCCGGTGGACACCGGATCCCCGATCTTCACGGCCCTGCTGCTGGACAAGGCCCTCTACGAGGTCGTCTACGAGCTGCGGCACCGCCCAGGCTGGGTTCAGGTCCCGGCCGCGGCCGCCCGCGACGTCCTGCGGGGGGCGAGCGGGACGGCTACCGTGGGGTACGAACACCAACCGCCGCACCCGGGCGAGGTTCCGCCCCAGGGCCAGCGCACCATCCAGGAGGACGCCGTGGAACGGGACGATGCTGCTGCAGCAGCCGAGGCACGGGGTGGCACCGAGGCGGCCGGGGGAGGGCACCCTCCACTGGAGGTGCACCCCGAGGTGCTCGACGCCGTGGCGCACGGCCGGTATCACCAGCCACACGAGGTGCTGGGCGCGCACCTGGGAGACTCCGGCGCGGTGACGTTCCGCGTCCTGCGGCCGCAGGCCGAGGAGGTCTCGGTGGTGCTCGACGACGGCACCCAGGTCCCGCTGCGCCACGAGCACGAGGGCGTCTGGGTCGGCACGGCCGCAGCGATCGAGCCGGACCACGTCCCGGGCTACGGCCTCCTCGTGGCCTACCCGGGGGGCGCCGCCACGGAGCAGGACGACCCGTACCGCTACCTGCCCACGGTGGGGGAGCTGGACCAGCACCTGTTCCGCGAGGGCCGGCACGAGACCCTGTGGACCGTGCTGGGGTCCCGGGTGCGCCACTACTCCTCCGCCGGCGGGGAGGTGACGGGCACCTCCTTCGCCGTCTGGGCCCCGAACGCCACGGCAGTCCGGGTCAAGGGGGACTTCAACGGGTGGGACGGACGCCAGCACGCCATGCGGTCCATGGGGGACTCGGGGATCTGGGAGATCTTCGTCCCCGGGGTGGGCGTCGGGGCCGTGTACAAGTACGCGGTGCTTGGCCAGGACGGGTCCTGGCGGGACAAGGCCGACCCGATGGCCCGCTGGACCGAGGTGCCCCCCGCCACCGGGTCCCGCGTGGACGACTCCCGGTACTCCTTCGGGGACGCCGACTGGATGGAGCAGCGGGCCGCGAACGATCCGCATGCCGCCCCGATGAGTGTCTACGAGGTGCACATCGGCTCCTGGCGGCCGGGCCTGGGCTACCGCGAGCTGGCGGACCAGCTGGTCGAGTACGTGTCCTGGCAGGGGTTCACCCACGTGGAGTTCATGCCGGTGGCCGAGCACCCCTACGGCGGCTCGTGGGGCTACCAGGTCACGGGGTACTACGCCCCCACCTCCCGCTTCGGCACCCCGGACGACTTCAAGTACCTCGTGGACCGCCTGCACCAGGCGGGGATCGGGGTCCTGTTGGACTGGGTCCCGGCCCACTTCCCGAAGGATGAATGGGCCCTGGCCCGCTTCGACGGGCAGCCGTTGTACGAGTACGCCGATCCCCGCAAGGGCGAGCACCCCGACTGGGGGACCCTCGTGTTCGACTACGGACGGACCGAGGTGCGCAACTTCCTGGTGGCCAACGCGCTGTACTGGCTGGAGGAGTTCCACATCGACGGGCTGCGGGTGGATGCCGTGGCCTCGATGCTCTACCTCGACTACTCCCGCGAGGACGGTCAGTGGGTGCCCAACCAGCACGGCGGCAACCACAACCTGGAGGCGATCAGCTTCCTGCAGGAGACCACCGCCACCGCGTACAAGCGCAATCCCGGCATCGTCATGATCGCGGAGGAGTCCACGGCCTTCTCCGGCGTCACGGCACCCACCAGTCAGGACGGCCTGGGGTTCGGGCTGAAGTGGAACATGGGCTGGATGCACGATTCGCTCACCTACCTCTCCGAGGATCCGGTGAACCGGAAGTGGCACCACAGCGAGATGACGTTCTCCCTGGTCTATGCCTGGAGCGAGAACTATGTGCTGCCGCTGTCCCATGACGAGGTGGTGCACGGCAAGGGATCGCTGCTGAACAAGATGCCGGGCGACCGCTGGCAGCGGCTGGCGAGCCTGCGGGCCTACTACGGCTACATGTGGGCCCACCCGGGCAAGCAGCTGCTGTTCATGGGCTCCGAGTTCGGGCAGGAGTCCGAGTGGAAGGAGTCCCACGGCCTGGACTGGTGGTTCACGGACTCCCCGCAGCACAAGGGGCTGATGAAGACCGTGCGGGACCTCAACCTGCTCTACCGGCAGGCCCCGGAGCTCTGGAGTCAGGACCATGACCCCGCCGGCTTCCAGTGGATCGACCAGAACGACGGCGACCGGAACCTCTTCTCCTTCATCCGGTGGTCGGCCGCGGACGCCGACGGCGCTGAGTCCCAGCCACTGGTCTGCCTGAGCAACTTCTCCGGGAACCCCCACCACGGGGTCCGGCTGGGGTTGCCGCTGCCGGGGGAGTGGGAGGAGGTCCTCAACACGGACGCCGCCAGCTACGGGGGGTCCGGGGTCAGGGTCACCGGCGGCACGGGGGCCGACACCCCGGCGCGGATCACCGCGGCGGCCGAACCCTGGCACGGTCAGCCGGCCTCGGTCGAGATCACGGTGCCGCCGCTGGCCACCGTCTATCTCCGCCCGGTCCGGTAGGGGTTCCCCCGCCCTTTCCCCCCCCCCAGCACGACGTCGGCCGGTCGCCTCCCAGACGGAGGCGGCCGGCCGATTTTGCAAAGTCCGCGGAAGCTGTGTATTGTCTTCTCTTGTGCCAAGGCGCGAAAGCCAGAAAAGCTTCCGGGCCTGAAACACCAAGAATCCGCGGAATACCGGGGATTTGAGGGGTTTCACGGGACCGGGGAAGCCTCACGGCGGAACCGCTGGCAAGATCCAGGCAGCTCGGAGGGACCACGGTCCGGAAGAACAGCCCGGCGCGGTGGATTTGACACCGAGTCGAGAGCGGGTCTAAGCTAGAAAAGTTGCTCCGGAGCAGCAAGCCAGTCGCAGAGCGGCGGTGAAGTGAGACCGGAACAGCACCTCAGGACTTCGGTTCTGACCCAGAGAATCGCCGGAAACGCCGATTTGACGGGGAGGAAACGAGGAACTAAGCTTGAAAAGCCGCAGATGGGAAAAGCAAAGATTTCCCCGGTCTAACCGGATTCTTTGTGAGTAGTCATCATGTGCCTGTTGTTTGAGAACTCAATAGTGTGCCAAGTTTGTTGATGCCAATTTTTTGAATTGGTTATAGCCGCTGGTGCGCACCCC
>NZ_JBFARZ010000017.1:0-53980 GCF_040677445.1 Citricoccus sp. NPDC055426 | reverse complement strand
CACTACTCCTTCAAGCGGGAGAAGCGAGACAACTACACCCTGAACAAGCAGATCGAGAAAGCCGAGAAGGTCGCCAACGGACAGCGGCCGCTGAAGCGCGACCGGTTCGTCAAGCTCGCCGGGAAGAAACCCGGCGTGGACTGGGCCCTGGTCGAACGCGCCCGCCAGCTCCTGGGCCTGAAAGGGTACGTCTCGAACATCGGCCCGGAGATGTTGGACGGGCCGGCCGTGGTGGCTGCCTACCACTCGCTGTGGCAGGTCGAGAAGTCCTTCCGCATGGCCAAGAGCGATATCCGGGCCAGACCCATGTTCCACCACCAGCGGGACTCCATCGAGGCCCACCTGACGGTGGTGTTCGCCGCCCTGGCCGTGGCCCGGCACCTGCAAGATGCCAGCAGAATCAGCATCAAGAAGCTCGTCCAGACGCTCAGGCCCCTGCGGACGGTCACCATCGACGTCAATGGCCACGAACTCACCGCGGCCCCGGCCATCGACGCCGACACCCAAGAAATCCTCGACAAGATCAACGCCCACGCGGGGCACTAAAAGTGGCACGAGTCAGGTTGGAGGACTGGATCGACGCCGCCGAGCTGCGCGGACTCGCCCTCGTCACGGCCAACGGTGATGCCGACCTCTCCACCGACGGTGGACGTATGTATGCACGCATCAAGGCCGCCGTGGCGCGCGCGGAGATGGAGCGCAAGAGCGCCCGTCAGTCCGCCGCCCAGCGTCAGCGCGCCATGCAGGGGCGTGCTCCGAAGGGCATGCGCCCACTCGGCTACGCCGTAGACGGCGAGGTAATCCGCCACGAGGCTGAGGCCGTGAGGGCGATCTACGACCTGTTCACGAGGATCGAGCATCCCGAGTCGCTGCGCTCGCTCGCCCGGGCGCTCAGCGGCACCGAGGAGATCGAAGGTCTCTCGCCCCTTCCCAAGCACACGCATACCGTGAGTGTCGAGCGCGCCACCGCCCGCGCGCAGCAGGGCCTCGAACCTAGGCCGATCGTCGAGGACGGTCCGTGGTCTCCCTCGACCGTGCTCGGCATCCTGCGGAACCCGCGTTACGCGGCGCTGAGCACGTACACTCCGAAGTTCGCCCAGGCCGACGGGAAGCGGCGCCGGATGTGGAAAGCACAGATCCTCCGAGACGACGCCGGAGAGCCGATCCGAGGGCAGTGGGAGCAGATCGTCGACGACGAGACCTGGTGGAAGGCACAGCAAGTCCTCGACGACACGGAGCGGGTGACGAACACATCCGGCTCGACCAAGCGCAAGCACCTCGGCAGCGGGCTCTACCGGTGCGGATACGTCGACGAGGAGACCGGCGAGGTGTGCGGGAGGAAAGTAACCGGAGCACCGCGCGGGTACAAGTGCGCAGGGCACATCGTCCGCTCAGGCGCCGCCATCGACGATTTCGTCATGACGGTCGTCGCCAAGCGTCTTGCACGCAAGGACGCGACGGTGATAGTCGAGGTTGCGGACGGTGGGCCGCATGCGGCAGGCATCGACTCGGCGATCAGCGACCAGCGGGCGCGCATTCTGCGCGCCGAGGCCGACTACGACGCCGAGATCATCGAGGCCCGCGACCTCAAGCGTGTTCGAGACGCCGCAGAAGCGCGTATCCAGGAGCTGGAAGCCGAAAGGCTCATGCAAGGCCGCGCAGGCGCGCTGTCGCCGATCCTGGGCGTCGAGGATCCTGCCGGGGCGTTCCGGGGTGCTTCACTTGACCTCCGTCGTCAGACCATCGACACCCTTGCCACGGTCACGCTTCTCCCACAGCCGCGCGGGCGCAAGGGGTTCAGGACCGAGTCCGTCGTCGTCAACTGGAGGTAGACCACCTGGTTGGGTAGCCACGCGGAGCGTGGCCGGGAGACCTCTTGAGAGCGGCGACGTGGCGTAAGCGCGTCGATTCACCGAGCACGACTGCCTGTCGCGCCCGCCGCTCTCCTCAATCACGGAGGAGACCCGCCATGACCACCCGAACGAACACCGACACCACGCCCCGAGCCTGGATCGGCTGCCTCGCCTGCTACAACAACGCTCGCCTCGTCGGCGAGTGGTTCGAAGCCGAAACCGCCGACGAAGTCACCCTTGCTGACGTCCACGGCGGCGCTCATCGCATGCACAGTGGATGCGAAGAGCTGTGGGTCATGGACCACGAGAACATCCCCGCCTCGGGCGAGATGAGTCCGTCGGAGGCCGCCGAGTGGGCGCGCGTCCTCCTCGCGAGCCCCGAGCATCAGCGCGATGCTCTGTGCGCCTGGACGGCCTCCGGCAGCTACGTCGCAGAAGGCACCGGAGACTTGCCGTCTGTTCCCGACTTCGAAGAGCGCTTCTGCGGAACATGGGGCAGTTTCCGGGACTATGCCGAGACCCTCGCCGAGGAGGTCGGCCTCATCCCGCAGGACGCGCCGGAAGAGCTTGTGCGCTACTTCAACTGGGATGCCTGGATCCGCGACCTCGAACACGACTACACGGTTGTCCGAGCCGACACGATCTCCGTGTACATCTTTCGAAACCTGTGAGGTGGCGACCATGAGCGTTGAGTCCAACGCCTACAGCCACGCCGAGTCGTTTCGGTGGCGGATCGGCGACCCCCAAATGAGCGATGAGGAGGCCCACCTCCATGACCTGTGCCCTGCACAAGGCAACCGTCGAGCTGATCCGCCAGCAGCGGGACCTTCTCGGGTACCACGACACGGATGCCGAGTTGTTCGGTGATGACCCCGAAGTCGACTGAGTTCAGAGTGCCCCCGTAGCTTCGGCTACGGGGCACTCACTTTCTCTCGGCTACCAGCCACGATAGCTCTCGTGCAGCTTCTTTCCGAGCCACCAGAGCAGCCAGCCGAACAGAGTGCATCCGCCCAGGGCGGCGAGAGCGGTGAGTCCTTTCGCCCACCAGGCGCTCGCGGTGGCGAACGAGTCCCAGGCCCATCCGAGCAGTGGCCCGAGGCCGAGCATCTGCGTGATCCCGCCGACCATCCCCGTGAGCATGATGAACGCGACAGTGAACGGGATGAGGGCAAGGCACATACGACCGACCGATGTCCAGGTGACCTTCGCCGAGAGCCTCTCGACTCGCCGCTCGGCCCGCCCGACAGCGCTGACCACTTCGTGGGCGCGGTCGGTCACCTCGGCGAGCTTCTCGGTGCCGAGCCTGCCCACCCGTTCTTCGAGCCCCGTGAGGGTCTTCTCGACCCTCTGGACTGGAGCCTCGACAGCCTTCGCCAGACATTGATCAAGCACCTTCACAGCGTGCTCGGTGAGCTTGTCCGTGTCGATACGGACGTTGCCGCGCTTACGGAGGGCCTCGGCGAGGTCAGCCGAGGCTGAAGTCGTCGTCTTCAGCTCCTCGCTGATCTTCTGTGTCATCGTGTATGCGGCCAGGTCCGCCCTGGTGACCGAGGACCCGTCGGGCAGCTTCACGACCTCGCTGCTGCTCAGCTGCTGCGCGACGGCGCTCAGCGTCTTCTCGATCTCGTTCAGCCGCTTCTTCGTCTCGGCGTCGAGCGGCAGCGTGGAGGGAAGCTCGTGCTGCCGCGAGGTCGACAGGCGATCCAGCCGCGTCATCTGCTCCTCGTCCATCACCTTCACGTACTCGGTCAGGTCGGCGACGGTCTTCGTCAGCTTCGCGATCTGCTGCATGTCGGCGTCGTGCTGTGAGATCAAGTTCTCCAGGAGCTCCGTAGTCTTCTGCTGCTCGTCGGCCTGCTTGATCCTGTCCAGCGCTCCCATGAGCCTGTCCCTTCTGTGCGTGATAGTCGAAGATCTCTTGAGCACCTTCGGCGGTGAATTCTGGTGTCAGCGCCGAGGCCTTCTTCCGTCCGACCTTCCCGTTGTCATCCCGGCGCATCTTGTAACTCCAGCCGTCGCGGTTCGTCACCGCGAGCGTGACCCCGTGCCCGGCGAGGACGTGCTCGAACGTTTCGCGATTCGTCGAGCGTGAGTCGGTCAGTGCGTCGTAGACCTTGTCGCCGAGGACCTGCTCGAACCCGCCCGGAGCGAAGGCCTCGCGGCGCAGCTCCCAGTCGGGCTTCGGTTCCTCGGGATCGGGGAGCACCCGCAGGCTCTCGTCGGCCATCAGCTCGTCGTTCAACTGGCGCAGTCCGTGCTTCCACGACGTGTACCGCTGGAGGCTCTTACCGGTGAGGTTGTCGTGGTTGATGACCAGGATGTGCGCGTGCCCATGGCCTCCGGCAGAGTCAGAGTGCACCGCGACCATGTAGTCAGCGCTGTGCATGCGTTCGGCGAGTTCGACGGCCACGTCCCGGATGCGCTCAAGGTCGGTTTGCGAGGTCACGTCGAACTCGTCGGGATGGAACGCCAGCACATAGCTCTGAAGCTGGTTCGTCCGACCATGAGCAGCAGCGTGCGCCTCGGCACACGCTATGAATTCCGACGGGGTCGTCCCGCCGTCGACCATGGACATCGCATACGCGGCTGCACGCGTCGATCCGACCCTGAGGAGCTCCTTTCGCACCTCAGGGTCACGCCCGTAGAGGATGTACCCAACGGCTCCCGCAGCGTTGGTCGAGGGGCGGACGTTCACGGTACTCATACCCGTGTCCGATCGCCCAGCGAGGCACGCACCTCGTCCACCGCAACCATCACCGCGTGAAGGAGACTGTCATCGACGGCAGCACCCTTCCGGAGCGCCTGGTTCAGGTTCACACCAACTCGACGCAGCTGCTCTACTGCCCGAGCAAGCGACGTAGGCGCCGCCTCCTTCACTCCCGCGTTGTTCTCCAGCTGATCGACCTTCGAGGACCTCGAGTCCAGCGCGTCGAGCATGACGGCACGAGCCCATGCGCTCGGCTTGACGCTGAGCACGTGGGCACGGCGGCGGATCGCATCGCGATCAGCCACCGTCAGCCGGACGTCGAGAGAGACCTCCCGACGACGGCTGTTCCGAGGCTCCACCGGAGCCTCGGCCGACCCTGCCCTCTGCGCAGCACCACGACCGGTGTTCACCTGGGGGTCGTGGTGCTGCTCCGCTGCCAGGGCCGGGTCTTCCGCACACCCCTCCGCACGAGCCCGACCAGCGCTGCTTGGGGAGTCGGGCTCGCTCTCCGGGGCGTACGGAAGACGGCCAGCAGGGTTTTTGTCGGACATTTCGCTGACGCTCGTGTCCTCCAAGAACCGCTGGCCCTCGTCCTCGGTCGCTGCGCTCCCTGCGGGCGAGGGGGTGCCGGGACACTGACGCAAGTCCCGGATCGGAGTCGTCAGCCGTTCCACTGTGCCGCCTTCTCATGCTCGGGGTCGACCGTCTGCGAGGCAGTTCCGTCGTTCACCGATCCCGAAGACGATGCCGCCTTCTTCGCACGCCTCGACCTCTTCGCCTTCTCTGCCTCCAAGGCATCGGCCGCCTCCTCGGAGAGCCGGTCGTCGAGGTCGGGGCTCTGGTCGCGCAGCAGATCGATGACCTTCTCGTCGATGCGGCGCTGCTCGGCAGCGACGGCACGCTTGAGCTTGGTGACGCGCTCGGACGCACGGCGGCGCTCCTGCTCGATCAGCGCGTCGAGATTGGTCGTGGTCTTGTTGCTCATGGTCAGTGCCTTTCGGTTCAGTGACCTTCCGGTCGCAAGTTGTTGATGCACTTCTTGATCGACCAGTTGTCGATCGACCCGTCCTCCCGAAAGACGAGAAAGTTCCTCGTGCCCCACTCAGGGATGAGGGCGACGGTGATCCAGAAGACGCCAGCGCCGTGCTTGCGGTCGGCCTCTGGATGGTGGGCGAGGAGGTCACGGGCGAACGACTCATCGGAACCGCGCAGGACCTCCCCGAGCCCCGCTCGGTTCAGCACGGCACTGGCGTGGTTGGCGACTTTCTGCTTGGTGGCGAAGGCAAGTCCTCCGAGGCTGTAGCTCATCGTCACCACCTCACGAAGCGCCAGCAGAAGCCGACTCGTCAAAGGGGTCGATCGCCTGCATCCACTTGACGTAGGGGCGGATCGCCTCCAGGTCGATGTCGATCTGGCGCTCGGCCTTCGACCGGGCGTGCGACCAGAACCGCTCCTTCACGCGAGGCAGCCCGAATGCCTCGAACGCATCGAGCCTGTCTGCCAGAGGCTGTCCCGGATGGAGCCAAGGGATGTCGATGATCTCCTGACGGAAGGCGATCACGATGCCTTTGGCGATGTGCTCCAGCTGCTCTGCATGGGCGATCGAACCGTCCTCATCGAGCAGAGCGTCGAGCCGCGCAAAGTAGTCCTTCCACTGCTCGACAGTCCGCCGAACGGGGGAGCGAATCCACACGGGTTCGCCGAGGCCGTCGTCCCACTCCTTGAGGCCCTGGTCGACCGAACGCCCCAACGTGGCCTGCTCGGGAGAATCCCAGGGCACGGTGTGCACATGGGCGACCTCATGCTGGACGCCGTCGATGTCGATGACGTCGACCGACATCCCATCGGGGACGGGGCGGCGCTTTCGGTCGAACTCGATGGTCTGCTCCTTGTGGACCACGCGCGGCGCGAAGTCCAGCCGGTTGTCGATGCGGGTCAGTTCCTGCACCGAGGGAAAGACCTTCATCGTCACCGGGAGTGCGCCCTCACGACTCGCCATGAGCTCGTACATGAGCTCGCGGTCGGCCTGGCTGTCCTGCTCGATGCCCTCTGGAAGCTTGTAGCCACCGTGTGCCAGGACGCCGGCAGGCTGTCGGCTGAAGTTCGCCCGGGTAGTGATGTTGAGCAGGTCGGTCTGCTGGTGCTTGCGCTCCCACATCCCCTGCGAACCGGTCAGCGCGAGCCGGGACTCACGCCAGATCGGACCGAGCCCGAAAAGGTCGAGGCTGTCGACCACGTCCAGATCGGCATCCGTGATGAATCCGTCCGTAGTGCAGGACGGCGTGCTGTAGCCCAGGTTGTGAAGCTGGTTCAGCGTCGCAAGCAGAACCGCGCGCACGAGGCCGGTAGTCATGGACGCGTGCCAGGGTGAGGTGATCGCGGACCCGCCGACCGCATCACGTTCCTGCGCCCAGGCATCCCAGCCCCGCTGGCCCATAACTCCCTGCGCCAGCTTGCCGTAGGGAGAGTTCGCCATCAGCTTCAGGACGTTCTGCTCGAACGACTTCGCACCGGACTCCGCCTTGGCCCGCGCACGGTCATCGAGGAGCTGCTTGTACGCACCCCGGAGAAGCCGAGAGGGCTCACCATGCTCATCGGTGAGGACCCGTCCGAAGTGGCCGATCTGACAGGTCACAGTCGCGCCAAGCGTGAGGGCGAGCCAGACCTCGGGACCGGTTGCCCAGACCCCACGAGCACCACCGCTTGTGAGCGGATAGACCATCGACCCCTCGACCGGAACCGGCAACGAAGGGAACGCGACCGTGCTCGGGAACTCGAAGCTCACGAACCCGAGGAACGGCGTGAGTGGGCTCTTGAAGTCGGACAGCGTGAGGTCGGCGTTGTTCACCGTCTTCAGAATCACGCCATCGGGATGCTGGTAGTCGACATCCCAAATCGTCGAACTGGACGTGGGGTAGCAGGACTGAAGATCGAAGTCACTGGTCACGCGCGCGAACAGCCCAAGCTCGGCAGACATGTTGTACCCGCCTCTAAAGCTCATCGCCGCAGCATGGATCCACGTCGCCGCAGCACCGTCGATCGGCTCCAGCGCCCGGACGCGGTAGAAGTCGAGCTGCTGCTCGTCTACACCGGCAGCACCCTCGCGGGTCTTCGTCACCTTGTGGAGTCCGCCGAAGACGGTATTGAAGTCGCGCCCCTCGCCCAGCTCGTCCTGGATAAGGCCCTTCACCGCCTTCGCCGCAGCAGTGGGCAAGGTCAACGGGACAGCACGGTGATCGCCGTATAGCTGGCTCACGTATTCCAGAGCGATCACGGCATCATTCGCCGCGTAGTCGAGGAACTCCGCAGGATGCATGTCGAAGTATTCGTCCATCCGGGTGATCCAGTCACTAGGAACATCCAGCTTCGGCGCTCCGATCGCCGCACCGAGTGCCTTGAGCGGCTCAGCACCGCTCTGCGCCATCGTGTCGCGGATCGAGACTTCCACCGGCAGCTTCCACCGCCAGTTCTCGCCGGAAAGCACCATGCGGGCGGGCTTGGTCGACACCATGCCCGCGCTGGCCGAGATCACCGTGCGGAGAATGTCCGGGGCGCGACCGTCCAGCCACCGGGCACGTCGACCGTCCCAACCCGCACGATCAGACAGCGTCTTCGACCGACCGGGATACGCCTGGTTCCAGACGTTGATCGCCTTCCGGCGATCGACGAAAGTAGTCAGGTCGGCGTGCTGGTAGTGCGCGACCAAAGTGATCGGCAACGCCCTGGGCGTCCCCTCGGGACTGTGCTTGAACCACACCGAGGGGTGGGACTTGCCGTCGTCACCGATGGCAGACTGCGCCGAGACGCCCTTGTCAGTCCACCCAACTGCGAGCCTGTGCTCATGAAGACCCAGGCTCATGATCGCGATCTCAAGGCCCTTCTCGAAGGACAGTCGCGCCGTACGAGAGCCGCGCGGCCCCCTGTAGCTCCGGGGGATGACCACGCAGAGCCGGAGCTGGGAATCATCGAGAGGGTCAATCGCGGCGAACTGATAGGACACAATCTTCCGCACCATGTGCTCGTCGTCGCCGACCCATACGCGGTCGGCATCCATCAGATCGACAGTCACGAACTCGGTGTCGAAGCCGATGACGATGGAATCCTGATCCGTGGACATCGCGGCCACCGAGGGGTACTGCCCGAAGCCGGCAGCGCCGCGCGCTCCGCGTGCTATTGAACGAGTCAGGACCTCGAACTCGGCCGGGTGCTTCCGCGACGTCGCCGAGTCCGCCACCACTGTCCGAGACCAGCCCGCCGCATCGACCGGGTCGCGAGCATCGGCGGCGGCGGCGTCATGGGGCTGCTCCCCATACGGCGGTGCCGCCATTGCCGTTCTACCAGAGGTTTCAGTGGTGTCGCGCGTGAAGAAGAGGTCTTTCGTGCACGCGAGCCCGGCGCTCATGCCGCACCGCCGAAGATCGCGCTGAGGCGGCGGACCTGGGCGTCGCTCAGCGGGGGAGCGGAGCTGGCGAGACGTTCTGCGGCGGCCTCGACCTCCTCGAAGGTGGGCTGTCGCTTTGGGACCGCGAGGGCATTAAGGTCAGACCGCAGAACCTTGATGCGGCCTCCAACCTTGACCGCAGGAAGCTTGCCCTGGGCGATGTATCGCCGAAGGGTCTGATACGCGCCGAAGCCAAGTTCGACGGCATCGGTGAGGTTGAGGTAGTGGGTGAGGTCGGACGAGGGAGGCGGGGAGTACCCCATGACAACTCCAGACAGCTTGAACTGTCCGGAGACGGGGGAATAGTTGTCCGGCTACTTTCCCGGTCGCCGTGCGCGATGCTCCACTGGGCCCTGAGGGACCTCCGTGCCTTACGGGAGAAGTCACTCCCTGCCGGGTCGTCTGTATCTCAATCTCGACGTGGTTCCCGGCGCTACCCGGTGCTGACTATGCGCTGCTCACCACAGCCCACGTGGGGTGATCCCCCCTCGAACACCTTGCGGTCGCGGTGATCAAAGACTTGACGCGATCCTACCTGGCCTGTCAAGCGCGCGCAAGTTTGAGTGCTCGTGACGATAGTTCTGTCCATAACGTGGTGGAGTTCCGGTTTAACGTCTAGCGTTATTGACGCATTCCGTTATATAGTGATCGGGTGATCAGATCGTTCGGCAGCAAGGAAACCGAGCGTCTGTGGCGTCGTGAGCGCGTGCCTTCAATTGATCCCCGGATCCTCCGGGTCGCACTGCGCAAGCTCCGCCAAGTGGGATCCGCGACAGTTCTGGACGACTTACGCAGTCCGCCGGGCAATCGGCCGAAGCCTTAAAAGGCGATCGGGTCGGCCAACACAGTATTCGAATTAACGACCAGTGGCGGATCTGCTTCAAATGGACAGACGCCGGACCAGAGGAGGTGGAGATCGTTGACTATCACTGACAAGATAGAGCCGATCCACCCGGGCGAGGTCCTGATGGAGGACTTCATCGAGGGTTTCGGGATCACGCAGAACAAGCTCGCCGTGTCGATCGGAGTGTCGCCAAGGCGGATCAACGAGATCGTGCACGGCAAGCGCGGGATCACGGCGGACACCGCACTGAGGCTGGCGAAGTACTTCGGCACGTCGGCGGAGTTCTGGATCAATCTGCAGAGCCACTATGAACTCGATCGAGCTGAGGACGTCGCAGGGGATCAGATCGCTTCGATCACGCCTTTAATGGTCGCGTGAGCACCGTCGAACTGGTGGGTGGTCTGGTCTGCGAACACGACGAGCAGGTGAGGATCGTGCGGCGTCACTTGCCGCGATACATCGAACTCACTCGCGCAGAGCCAGGGTACCTGCACTTCGATGTCGAGCAGACAGTCGACCCGCTCGTGTGGACTGTCTCCGAGACGTTTGTGAGCCAGGCCGCGTTCGACGCGCACCATGCGCGTGTGGGAGCAGGCGATTGGGGCCGAGCCACGGCTGGCATCAAGCGCGACTTGTGAGCCCTTGTCTCGGGCTGCAGTGATCGGTTGTTCTCGGACTGAACAGCGGTAAGTCGGTCACCTCCGCTCGGGCTGCTCTTTCCGCGCCAGGGAATCGTGGACGAGCCAGTACGATTCATTCACCAGGTCCTCGACGAGATTCTTGCTGACCCCCGGGCCGGCACCGACGCTCACCCAATGTGTCTTGTCCAGGTAGCGGCCACGGCTGATCGTGGGATGCTCCCGGCGCAGTGCGCCGCCGTAGTCAGGCTCGGTCTTCACCGTGATGATCAGCTCGTCAGGGTCATCGGTGACGATCAGGAACACTTTGTTGCCGACCTTGTACACGTCCAGAGCCTCGGTGAAGGGTCGCCCCTTCGACACCCCGGGCAGGGAACCGGCCACGGTGCGGGCGGCCTGCTGCAGATGCTCGCCGGAGAGTGTCATCCCTGCCGCCCGGTCGTTGCGCCGAAAGTCTCGGGATCTACGGGTTGCTCCGCCTGTGGCAGGCCTGCCACCACGAGCCGGTACGAATCAGTCACCAGCTCCCGCACCAGCCTCTTGTCGACGGTCTCCCCAGGTTGGAGCGTGATCCAGTGCGTCTTGTTCATGTGGTAGCCCGGGGTGATGTCCTCGTGGGACTCGCGCAGCGCCGTGGAATCCTCGGGGTCGGCCTTGAGGACCACGATGGGATCTCCGGGGACCTCGGTCAGCAGCATGAAGACCTTGCCCTTCACCTTGAAGACCTCGTACTCGGGGCCGAAAGGATGGCTCATCGCCGATGCCGGCAGTTCCTCGGCCTCCTCGCGGGCGGCGTCCTGCAGTTCTCGTCCCTTCACGGGGCGCCTCCGTCTCGATCGTCGCCCGGGCCATCGGCCGAATCTCTTCGACCAGATTGCTGTCGCACGGCGATCGAAGAGATCCATGAAAGCCTACGTCAGGGCTCGAAGGAGCGAGGTTTGTTCACGGGACAGGTCGAGGGCATTGGGTAGCGTGGGCGTACCGGCGATAGACAAGGGAGATGAGCGTGGGTCAGAAGACGATGTTGCTCAGTGCCACCTTGAGCAACGGTTACGGCGTGCAGGGACAGGCGTGGCGCGCTCCGGAGAACGACACGGGCAACTTCACCGATATCGAGGCTCAGGTGAGGTTGGCGCAGACTGCCGAGCGTGGGAAGTTCGCGTTCCTGTTCGCCCCGGACTTCCCGGGGGCCCGCGGGGACATGGAGACCCAGGCCCCCGTGTCCACGCTCGACCCGATCGTGACGCTCTCGGTCCTCGCGCACCAGACTTCGCGTGTCGGCTTCATCGCCACCGGATCGACGACCTACAACGAGCCCTACAACCTCGCCCGCCAGTTCAAGGCGCTCGATGTGCTCAGCCGCGGGCGTGTGGGCTGGAACGCCGTCACCACGAGCGACCCGATCGCTGTGGCCAACTACGGCGAGCAGGTCCGGCCGCGTCAGGAACGCTATGAGCGCGCCCACGAGATGATCAGTATCGTGCAGGCGCTCTGGGGCAGTTGGGGTGAGGACGCCTGGGTCCGCAACGTCGATACCGGCCGGTTCCTGGACATGGACCAGATTCAGCCGATCAACCTGGGCGGCCAGCATGTCGCCTCCCGCGGGCCGCTGGTCATCCCGCCCTCTGAGCAGGGACAGCCTGTCGTCGCCTCCGCTGGCGGCGGCGAATACGGCTTGGGACTGGCCGGCCGCTACGCCAGCGTCGCGGTGGGCTCGTCCACGTACGACTTCGCGACCACTCGCCAGGAGCGGGAGATGTACCGATCCGCTGCACACCAGGCTGGTCGCGACGCGGATGAGCTGAAGTACTTCACGGGATTCATGCCCATCATGGGCCGCACCGTGGAGGACGCGATCCGCAGGCGCATGCAGATGGACGAGCACCTCGCGCCGCAGCGGGTGCCGATGCTCGGGATGATGCTCGGTCTGAGCCTGGACGCGTCGCAGGCCGACCAGCCACTGAGCACACTGCAGCTCGAGAGTGCGCGGGCGAACCCGGGTGATCCCCGCTCGTCCCGTGCACTCGAGATCGCGCAGCAGGGCTGGACCCCACGTGAGATCCTGGCCCACGGCGTCATCGACTACGCCCCCAGCCCGGTCGGACCTCCCGAGGCCATCGCCGACTACCTGCAGGACGCGTTCGAGACCGGGATCGCCGACGGCTTCTGGCTCCAACAGGCCACGTATGCGATCGCCGACGACTTCGTCGACAAGGTCGTCCCGATCCTGCAGAAGCGCGGCCTGTACCACCGCGACTACCAGGGTTCCACGCTGCGCGAGCACCTGGGCGTGCCGCGGCAGTACGGCCAGGATCCCCGGATCAGCTGACCCGGATCCATCCACACAACATTGAGGAGCCTCTGGCCATGACGTTTTCCGTTTATCTTTCCGGCGAGATCCATACCGATTGGCGTGACGAGATCCAGCGCGGTGCAGAGGCCGCCGGGCTGGATGTGGCGTTCACCGCTCCGGTGATCGACCACCCCGCGAGTGACGCCGCCGGCGACCATCTGGGCGCGACCGCCAGCCAGTTCTGGCGTGATCACCAGTCCGCCAAGGTCAACGCCATTCGAACGCGGACCCTGATCCAGCTGAGCGATCTGGTGGTGGTGCGCTTCGGGGACCAGTACAAGCAGTGGAACGCCGCCTTCGATGCCGGCTACTGCGCCGCGTTGGGCAAGCCCTACGTCACCCTGCACGAGGAGGACATCGTCCATCCACTCAAGGAGGTCGACGCCGAGGCCCAGGCCTGGTGCACGACCACCGACCAGGTGGTGGAGACCCTGCGGTACGTGCTCAAGGCGTGAGCCTGTGGGGTGAGCGCTTCGCGCCGCAGTGGTGAACGTCGCTGAGGGGGCGGTTCCTTCGACATCGTGGCCCAGGCCAGCGAGTGCTCGTCCCAGCGTTCTCCTATCCTGAGGTGATGAAGCGACTCCTGGTCATCCACCATGCTCCGACCGACGGCGTCCGGCAGTTGTTGGACGCCGCCCTTGAGGGGGCGAACGATCCGGCCATCGACGGCGTTGAGGTCGACCCGGTCCCCGCCCTGGCCTGGGCGCAGGGGTCACAGGACGAGACCGCCATCCTGCGTGCCGATGGCTACCTCTTCCTCAGCCCGGCCAATTTCGGCTACATGAGCGGGGCGCTCAAGCACGTCTTCGACAGCACCTTCCTGAAGATCGGCGGCTCGCTCCAGGCGGACGGCAACGCGGGGGACGCTGGCCCCGGCCTGAGGCGTCCCTACGGGCTGATCGTCCACGGCCGCTATGACACCACCGGAGCGGTGCGCTCCGTGGAGGGGATCGTGGGCGCCCTGGGATGGCAGCCGGGAGCTGAGACGGTCGAGGCACTCGGCGACGTGACGGCACACCACCTCGCCTCGGCGCGGGAACTCGGTGCGACCCTGGCAGCCCTGCTCATGGAATGAGGAGGCCCCGCCTCCGTCACTCCGATCGGGGCCGCCGCCGGTACTGCTTGATCTCCGAGCGCTGGCGTTTGCCCTCGAGCCGCCGGCGTTTCGATCCACGCGTGGGCCGGGTCGCCTTCCGGGGGATGGGTGGGATGACCGCCTCCCGGAGCAGCTCCGCCAGTCGCTGCCGCGCCGCGGCGCGGTTGCGCCGCTGGGACCGTTCCTCGGAGGCGTCGATGGTGAGGACCGTCCCGGTGAGCCGGCCGGCCAGTGCCGCAAGGGCGCGCTCGCGCTGGGAGTCGTCGAGGGCCGACGTCGTACCGAGGTCCAGGCTGAGCTGCACCCGGGAATCGGTGGTGTTGACGCCCTGACCGCCGGGGCCGGACGAGCGGGAGAACTGCTCGACGAGCTCCGCCGCCGGCACCGTCAGGCCGCGCGGCGCTCCGGGTCCCGGGGGCACCTGCAGATCGTCCACAACACCAGTCTGCCGGATCTAGGCCGGTCCGCCCGGCAACGAGTCCTGCGTGCTGCCCACCGGTGGCTGGCGGGTCAGGACGGAGCGGAGGTGGTGGGTCATCGGCTGTCCTGCCGCGGCCATGGCGAAGGTGACGGTGAGCTCGTCCCCGATCAGCCGGAGGGTGCGCTCGGTGGCGGCGACGGGCTTGGCCGTTGCGGAGTTCACCACCCGGGAGCGCAGTTCCGCGGAGAAGCCCTCCGGGCCGGCCGTCAGCGTTCCCTCGGCGAGCTCGGTCTGGCCGGTCGGCTGCGCGAGGATGAACTCGATGGTCCCGTCTCCAGGTACCCGCAGGTAGCCGGTCTCCACGTGCATCGGCCGCCCCGCGGAGGACCAAGTGCGCTGGGCGTAGGCGAGGAAGGGCTTGCCGGTCTCGGTGACCGTGAGTTCCTCGGTGTACTCGAAGGACTCGATGGTCGGGTACTCGCCCCGGCCGGGGCCGCGCCACGTGCCGATCAGTCCACGGACAGGATCGTGGACGGGATCGCGGACCGGGTCGAGGCCGGCGTGCGGGCTCATGGGGCGAGCCTCGGGCCGGTACCGGCCCGGACCTCGTCGCGCAACCGGGGCTCCACCCGTCGCTCGGGGTGGAACCCCGCCTTGTCCGCGTAGAACGCCCGGATGCGGTCCATGTCCGCCGCCACCTCGCCCGTCAGCTCGAAGGTCGGCCCGAGGCCGGAGGTCATGGTGGTGCGGTCCACGAAGCCGAGCGTCACCGGCATCCCCGTCTCGCGGGCGATGCGGTAGAAGCCGGACTTCCAGTGCATGTGGTCCCCGCGCGTGCCGTCCGGGGTGACCACCAGGCCGAAGACCTCGCCCGACCGCGCGGATCCAACCACCTGCCCGACCACCCGGCTGGGATCCTCGCGGTCGACGGCGATTCCGCCGAGTGCCCGCATCAGCGGGCCGCGCCAGCCGTGGAACAGGGACTTCTTGCCCAGCCAGCGCACCTCGAGGTCCAGTTCCCACGCGATGGCGAGCATGAGCACGAAGTCCCAGTTGGAGGTGTGCGGGGCGCCGATGAGCACGGTGGGCCGGGACGGCACCGACTGCGTCTGAAGCGTCCACGGGCTGAGCGTCCAGAAGGCGCGGGCTATCTGTCGTCGGAGCATGGGCACCACGGTATGGCACCCTGCTGGATCTTCGCGCACCGTCCCGACTCGGAGCCGATGGTTGCGATGGCGGCTGCGGAGGCGTTGAGTCTTCCCATGGCAGATCTTCCGGCCCACCCCGTGTCCCTCCGCCCGCTCCGAGTCGAGGACGCCCCGGTCATGACGTCCGTCCTCGCCGATCCCTCGCTCTACGAGTTCACGGGCGGGCACCCGCCGTCCACCGCCGAGCTCGAGCGCCAGTACACCGTGCAGGCGCGGGGGCATTCGGCCGACCACGCGGAGGACTGGGTCAACCACCTCGTGCTGCTCGGCGCCCAGCAGCAGCCGGTCGGCTACGTTCAGGCCACCCTGCCCCGCAACGGTGAGCCCACCGAGATCGCCTGGGTCATCGGCAGACCCTGGCAGGGGCGGGGGATCGCCGGCCACGCCGCGGCCCTGCTCCTGCGGGAGCTGGCCCGGCGCGGAGTCCGGGAGGTCATCGCCCACATCCACCCGGAGCACCGGGCCTCGCAGCACCTCGCCACCGGCCTGGGCCTGACGCCCACCAGCACTGTTGTGGAGGGTGAGGATCGCTGGGAGGGGCGCCTGGCCGGCGCGCTGAGCACCGGGCGGCTCCGCCTGCGCCCGCCGGACCGGGCCGACGTCGGGCCTGTCCTACGACTCCTGCAGGACCCGCGGGCCACCGAGCACAACCCCGCGGACGCGCTCCAGGACGTCACGCAGACCCGCCGGCTGATGGACCGGTGGGCGCACCACTGGTGGCACCACGGCATCGGCTACTACGCGGTGACGGACCATGACCGTGACGAGCTCCTCGGGATCTGTGGCGTCAAGGCGATGACACTGCGGGGCCGGCCGGTGGCGAACCTGCTGTCCCGGATCGATCCCGCCCACTGGGACGCGGGGATCGCCACCGAGGCGACCCGCGCCGTCATCGCTCAGTCCCGGGACCACTGGCCGGACCGCCCGGTGATCGCCCGCATCCGGCCGGAGAACCACGCCAGCGCGCGGGTCGCCGGCAAGCTCGGACTGGTCCGGGCCCCCGAGCTGGACGAGGATGGTGAGGACGGGCCGGACCACCTGTACGTCACCCCGCGTTGACGATGTCCCCGTTGCGGGGCAGCCCGCCCGGGAACGTGATCGGCACCGCGCTCGCGTGCAGGAGCTCCCGTCCGTCGACGGCCTGCAGGTGCAGATGCGGTTCGGTGCTGTTCCCCGAGTTCCCACACCGGCCCACCAGCTCGCCCGCGCCGACCCGCTGTCCCACCCGGACCGTGATGCTGCCTCGCTGGAGATGGCAAAGAGCGACGACGGCCGGGCGGCCTCCCGATGAGCCCGCCCCGGGGTGGGTGGTCACCTCGATCAGCACGTGGTTGCCGATCACGGCCAGCCATCCGCTCTCCAGGCGGCGCCGCTGCGTGAGGGCGTAGCCCACCGAGGGCAGTCCTCGGTAGGAGGCGTGATCTGGTTCCGAGCTGTGCACCCCGACCACCACGCCGGCCGCCGGAGCGAGCACCGGCCGGCCGAACCCCGGGAAGGCCTCAGGTGGTTCCCGGGCGAAGAACGACGTGAGGGTGTACGGCGCGGTCCGGCCGCCGTCGTCCACCGGGACGAAGTCGATGGCGTAGGAGAGCCCGAACAGCGCGGTGCCGTGACTGGGCACCCGGTTGGCCGGGCTGTTCTGCACCAGCCACCGTCCGGCGAAGGGGTACTCGAGCTCGAGGGTGGACATCAGTGGAAAGCCTAGTCGGACCCGGGTACTGTTGCGACGGTCACAACATCACAACGCATCGAGGGTGATTCAGCCATGGCGGACGTCCGCGGACATGTCGTCGAACTCCAGGACATCGACGAGGACGACCTCAAGGTCACCCCTCCCCAGGGTTCTGCCGCCGGGCTCAAAGCCGTCGGGGTGGCCTTCGAACGGGGCCTGAAGCAGGGCGGGGTCAGCCGCACCGTGCGGTCCATGTTCCGGATCAACCAGCCCCAGGGGGTGGACTGCCCCGGGTGCGCGTGGCCCGAGTCGATCACCGGTGACCGCAAGAAGATCGAGTTCTGCGAGAACGGGGCCAAGGCCCTGGCCGAGGAGAACACCACCCGCATCGCCACCCCCGAGTGGTGGGCGGAGCACCCCATCTCGGTGCTGCGGGACAAGACCGAATACTGGCTCGGCCAGTCCGGCCGCATCACCCACCCGATGATGATCCGCGAGGGCGAGACGCACTACCGGCCGATCAGCTGGTCCGAGGCGTTCACCACCATCGGCGAACACATCCGGGCCACCACGCCGGAGCGCTGCACGTTCTACACCTCGGGTCGGACCCCGAACGAGACGGCCTTCATGTACCAGCTGTTCGCCCGCAGCCTGGGCACCAACAACCTGCCGGACTGCTCCAACATGTGCCACGAGTCCTCGGGCACCGCCCTGAACCCCACCATCGGGATCGGCAAGGGCACCGTCTCCCTGGAGGACCTCGAGCACTCCGAACTGGTCTTCGTGGTCGGGCAGAACCCGGGCACCAACCACCCCCGCATGTTGGGCTCGCTGGCCGAGTGCCGCCGGAACGGCGGCACGGTGGTCGCCGTCAACCCCCTGCCCGAGGCCGGGCTGCTGCGCTTCAAGGATCCACAGACGCCCCAGGGGCTGCTGGCCGATGGCGAGCGCATCAGCGATGAGTTCCTGCAGATCAAGGTCGGCGGGGACCAGGCCCTGTTCCAGGCCTTGGGCCACCTGCTGCTGCAGAAGGAGGCCGCCGCCCCCGGCACCGTCATCGACCGGGAGTTCATCGAGTCCGAGACCGCGGGCTTCGCCGACTACGCCGCCGCCCGCGAGGAGCTCGACTGGGCCGAGACCGAGACCGCCACCGGGCTGCAGCGCTCCGAGATCGAGCACATCGGTGACCTGCTGGCCGCCTCCAAGGCAACGATCTTCTGCTGGGCGCTGGGCATCACCCAGCAGCCGCACTCCGTGGACACCATCAAGGAGATCGTCAACCTGTTGCTGGTGCAGGGCAACTTCGGCAAGCCGGGGGCCGGTGCCTGCCCGGTGCGCGGCCACTCCAACGTCCAGGGGGACCGCACCTTCGGGATTTGGGAGAAGCCGACGGAGGACCTGCTGCAGCGGGTGGACACCGAGTTCGGGATCACCTCCCCGCGCGAGCACGGTTTCGACTCCACCGAGTCCATGATCGAGATGGCCCGCGGGGAGATCGACGTGTTCGTGTCCCTGGGCGGAAACCTGGCGTTGGCGAACTCGGACACGGCCCATATGGAGGCCGGGCTGCAGCGCACGGGGCTGACCGTGCACATCTCCACCAAGCCGAACCGCTCGCACGTGGTGCACGGCAAGACCTCGATCATCCTGCCCACCCTGGGGCGGACCGACCGGGACGACAAGCACCCCGGCGGGGCCCAGTTCCTCTCCGTGGAGAACTCGATGTCCGTCATCAGCTCTACCCAGGGCCGGCTCGAGCCGGTCTCGGACCATCTGCTGGCCGAGCCGGTGATCATCGCCCGGATGGCCGAGGCGGTGCTGGGCCCGGACCACGCGGTGGACTGGAGGGAGATGGCGGATGACTACGACGTCATCCGGGACCACTGTTCCCGGGTCATCCCGGGCACGGAGGACTTCAACCGCCGGGTGCGCCAGAAGTACGGCTTCGTGTTGCCGAATCCGCCGCGGGACCGCCGCCAGTTCGCCACGGAGCAGGGCAAGGGGCAGTTCACGGTCCGCCCGCTGGAGTACCTCGCCCCGCCGGAGGGGCATCTGGTGCTGCAGACCATGCGCTCGCACGACCAGTACAACACCACGTTCTATGGCCTGGACGACCGCTACCGCGGCATCTCCGGCGGACGCCGCGTGATCCTGATCCATCCCGAGGACCTGGCGGCCTCGGGGTTCGCCGACCGGGAACTGGTGGACGTGGTGTCCTCCTTCGGCGGTCAGGAGCTGCGCGCCGAGAGGTTCCGGCTGGTCTCCTATCCCACCGCCCGGGGATGCGTGGCCGCCTACTACCCGGAGGCCAATGCGCTGGTGCACCGGGATCTGGTGGCCCGTGAATCGAACACGCCCGGCTTCAAGGCGATCATGGTCCGCTTCGAGCGCCGCGCAGACGGGATGGAGAACCTGCACGAGGTCAGCTCCCTGATCGAGCCGGTGCGATGATGGTCTGATGACCGCAACCCTCGTGGCCCACGGCCTGGCCGGCGGCTATGGCCATCGGGCCCTCTTCGACTCGCTCGACCTGACGGTGGCCCCGGGCGACGTCATCGGGGTCGTGGGCGCGAACGGTGCGGGCAAGTCCACGTTGCTCCGGCTGCTCGCGGGCCTCGACGCCCCGCAGTCGGGCACCGTCTCCCTGTCACCGGTCAGCGCCTTCGTCGGGTGGCTGCCGCAGGAGCATGAGCGGGTGGCCGGCGAGACCGTGGCCGGCTACATCGCCCGCCGCACCGGATGCGCCGCCGCCAGCAGGGACATGGAGGCCGCGGCCGAGGCCCTGGGAGAACCGGCAGGGGCCGCGGCCGGGGCCCTCGACCCCGCTGACGTCTACTCGACGGCGCTGGAGCGGTGGCTGGCCAGCGGAGCGGCCGATCTGGAGGAGCGCATCCCGGCCGTGCTCGCGGACCTCGGCCTCGATCTGGGCCGCCCCGACATCGAGCAGACGCTGATGACCTCGCTGTCCGGAGGGCAGGCCGCCCGGGTGGGACTGGCCGCGCTCCTGCTCTCGCGCTTCGACATCGTGCTGCTGGATGAGCCCACCAACGACCTCGACCTGGACGGTCTCGAGCGGCTCGAGGCCTTCGTCCGTGGGCTGCGCGGGGGCGTGGTGCTGGTCAGCCATGACCGTGAGTTCCTCGCACGCTGTGTGACGGGCGTGCTCGAGCTCGACCTGGCGCAGGGCTCGAACCGCCTCTACGGCGGAGGCTACGACTCCTACCTCCAGGAGCGCGCGACGCTCCGCCGCCAGCAGCGGGCGAAGTATGAGGAGTTCGCCGAGACGAAGGCCGACCTCGTCTCGCGGGCCAGGACCCAGCGGGAATGGTCGAGCCAGGGCGTGCGGAACGCGATGAAGAAGGCGCCGGACAACGACAAGATCCGGCGCAGGGCCTCGACCGAGTCCAGCGAGAAGCAGGCTCAGAAGGTGCGCCAGATGGAGAGCCGGATCGCGCGGCTGGACGAGGTCGAGGAGCCGCGCAAGGAATGGCGGCTCCAGCTGAGCATCGGGGCCGCGCCCCGGTCCGGTGCGGTGGTCGCGACCCTCAACGAGGCCGTGCTGCGGCAGGGTGCCTTCACGCTCGGGCCGGTGTCGCTGCAGGTGAACGCGGGGGAGCGGATCGGTATCACCGGCCCGAACGGTGCCGGCAAGTCGACGCTGCTCCGCGCCCTGCTCGGTCAGCAACGTCCGGATGCGGGGAGAGCGCACCTCGGCACGGGGGTGGCGATCGGGGAGATCGACCAGGCGCGTGCCCTCGTGGCGGGGGACCAGGCCCTCGGCACGGCCTTTGAGGCATTCGTCCCCGAGATGGCGCCGGCCGAGGTGCGTACGCTGCTGGCCAAGTTCGGGCTCAAGGCCGATCACGTGAACCGGGCTGCCGGCGGGCTTTCACCCGGGGAACGCACGCGCGCCGGTCTGGCGCTGCTCCAGGCGCGCGGCGTCAACCTGCTGGTACTGGACGAGCCGACGAACCACCTCGACCTGCCGGCCATCGAACAACTGGAACAGGCGCTCGAATCCTACGAGGGAACGCTGCTGCTGGTCACCCACGACCGGCGGATGCTGGAGACGGTCCGGACCGATCGGCGTTGGAAGGTCGAGGCCGGTCGGGTCACCGAGCTCTGAGACCTCATTCGGGATGCGCTAGGATGTCTGAGCCTAGAAGATGCTGGTCGGTGTGGTTATTCCGACCCTCGGATCCCTGAGATGCAGTCGACCCATGCCGGTGCGAACCCGTGGCGCCCTATCCCTCAATGAAGGGGACGGTGGCGCCGCCTCGTTCCCCGATGGCGCCGCGGTCCCAGACAAGGAACCGATCATGAGCAAGAAGCACGTCTTCCTCTCCCAGGTCTTCATGACCTTCATCATGGCCGCCACGATGTCCGGGCTGCTCGGCATGATCTTTTCCGGTGGCCCCTCCGTGGAGTGGCTGAGCACCTGGCCCCGGCAGTTCATCATCGCGTGGCCTATCGCCTTCATCCTCACGATGTTCGCCTGGCCCGCCTCGATGGCCCTGGCCGGCAGGGCACTGCGGTTCAGCCCTCGTGGCGGAAGCCGATCTTGACGGTCACCTGCCAGTCCTTGACCTTCCCGTCCGAGAGGTGCCCGCGGACCGACTGGACCTCGAACCAGTCCAGGTTGCGCAGGGTCTTGGCGGCCTCGGCGACGGCGTTGTCAACGGCCGCCTCGACGCCGTCCGGTGAGGTGCCGACGACCTCGCTGATGTTGTAGACGTTGTTGGCCATGGTGTCCTCCGTGGGGTTGGCCCGGGCGTTTCGGCCCGGGGCGGTGCACGCCACGGTACTGGCGCGCACCGCACCGGGCATAGGCCCCGTCCCTGGGACGGCGTGGTGCCAGGGATCCGGCGCCGGGATCAGCCGGCCTGGCGCAGGCCCTGCACCGCGGCGACAGCCTCCTGCACCGCCGCGGCGGCCTGCTCCGCCTCCCGCTCGGAGGAGTCCCGGCCGAAGGTGAAGCGCACGGCGGTCCGGGCGAGCGGTTCCGGCAGTCCCAGGGCCGTCAGCACGTGGGAGGGCTCCTCGGAGCCGGCGGCACAGGCCGAGCCCGAGGAGCACACCACCCCGCGGCGCTCCAGCTCCAGCAGGACGGCCTCCCCGTGGGTGCCGGCGAAGACGAACGACGCCGTCCCCGGCAGCCGGTGCCGCGGGTGTCCGGTCAGCCGGGCGCTGGGGACACGGTCGAGCACGGTGGCCACGAACCGCTCGCGCAGTGCTGTCACGCGGTCGGCGGTGCCGGGCCGTTCGCGCTCGGCAGCGGCCAGGGCGGTGGCCAGGGCCACGGCGCCGGGGACGTTCTGGGTGCCGCTGCGCCGGCCGCGTTCCTGTCCGCCCCCGTGCACCACCGGTTCCAGGGCGAGCCGCCCGTGCGCCCACAGCAGGCCGATCCCCTTGGGTGCGCCGACCTTGTGGCCGGACAGGGAGAGGGCGTCCACCCCGAGTGCGGTCACGTCGAGGGGCAGCCAGCCGGCGGCCTGCACCGCGTCGGTGTGGAACGGGACCCGGTGGGCGCGGGCCACCTCGGCCAGCTCGCGGATCGGCTGGAGCGTGCCGATCTCGTTGTTGGCATACTGCACCGAGACCACGGTGGTGTCCGGGCGGATCAGCTCGGCCAGCTCGGCGGGGGACACCCGGCCGAGCTGATCGGGGCTGAGGTAGTCGACCTCGAAGCCGTGCCCCCGCTGCAGGTACTCCACGGAGGCCAGGACGGCCTCGTGCTCGAGCGGACTGGTCACCAGGTGCCGGCCGCGGGGAGAGCCCAGGGCGATGCCCTTCACCGCCAGGTTCGCCGCCTCCGTGCCGCTGCCGGTGAACACCAGCCCGGAGGCGCGTCCTCCCAGCACCGCGGCGCAGGCCCTCCGCGCCGCCTGCAGGCCGGCTGCGGCGGACTCGCCCAGTGAGTGGTGGCTGGAGGGGTTGCCGAAGTCCCCGGTCAGGTACGGCCACATGGCCTCCAACGCCTCCCGGCGCACCGGTGAGGTGGCTGCGTGGTCGAGGTAGATCACGGCACCAGACCGCTCGAGACGTCCAGTCCGAGGTCCAGGGACCGCACGCTGTGGGTCAGCGCGCCGACGGAGATGACGTCCACCCCGGTGGCGGCGATGTCCGCGACCGTGTCCAGGCTGACGCCGCCGCTGGCCTCCACGATCGCCCGCCCCCGGATCAGCTCGACGCCCTGGCGCAGCTGTTCCAGGGTGAAGTTGTCCAGCATGACGGTGTCCACACCGGCCGCGAGCACGGCGGGGATCTGGTCCGGCCGGTCCACTTCGACCTCCAGATGGGTGGTGTGGGGCAGCACGGCCCGCGCCCGGGTGAGCGCCTCCGTCAGGCTCAGCCCCGCACCGGCCAGGAACGCCAGGTGGTTGTCCTTGGCCATCACCGCGTCCGAGAGGGAATGGCGGTGGTTGTGCCCTCCGCCGTCCCGCACGGCCTGGCGTTCCAGGACCCGCAGGCCCGGGGTGGTCTTGCGGGTGTCCACGATCCGGGCCGCCGTTCCGGCCACGGCGGCCACGTAGCGTGCCGTCTCGGTGGCGATCCCGGACATCCGCTGGATGAAGTTCAACCCGATCCGCTCGGCGCGCAGGATCCCGCGGGCCGATCCGGCCACCTCCGCCAGGACCTCTCCGGCCGCGAACGGTTCCCCGTCCCGCGAGCGGAGCCGCACCAGCAGGTCCGGGTCCACCAGCCGGAAGGCCGCGGCGAAGACCTCGGCTCCGCTGAGCACCCCCGCCTCCCGGGCCACCAGGGACGCGGTGCCCGTGGCCGAGGCCGGCACGAGCGCCTCCGAGGTGACATCACCCCACGGCGCGTCCTCCTCGAGTGCCGCGGCGACGATCCGCTCGAGGTGGTGACGGTCCGTCACCGCGGTACCACGGAGAGCATCCGTTCCAGCGCCACCCGGGCCGGCTCGGCCACGTCCTGAGACACCGTGATCCGGTTGACGACCTCACCGGCCAGCAGGGATTCCAGCACCCAGGCCAGATAGCCGGGGTGGATCCGGTACATGGTGGAGCAGGGGCAGATCACGGGGTCCAGGCAGAAGATGGTGTGCTGCGGGTACTGTGCCGCCAGCCGCTGGACCAGGTTGATCTCGGTCCCGATGGCGAAGGTGGACCCGTCCGGCGCGGCCTCGATCGCCTTGACGATGAAGTCCGTGGACCCGGAGGAGTCCGCGGCGTCCACCACCGGCATGGGGCACTCGGGGTGCACCACCACGTGCACGTCCGGGTGCTCGGCCCGGGCCCGGGCGATCTGGTCCACCGTGAAGCGCTTGTGGACGGAGCAGAAGCCGTGCCACAACAGGACCTTGGCCCCGTCCAGCTCCTCCGCGGTGTTCCCGCCGAGCGGCTTGCGCGGGTTCCACAGGGGCATCTGCTCGAGTCCGACGCCCATCGCCTTGGCGGTGTTGCGGCCCAGGTGCTGGTCCGGGAAGAACAGCACGCGCTGACCGCGTTCGAAGGCCCAGTCCAGGACCGCGGCGGCGTTGGACGAGGTGCAGACGATCCCGCCGTGCTCACCCACGAAGCCCTTCAGCGCCGCCGAGGAGTTCATGTAGGTCACCGGGATCACGGGCACCCGCCCGGACTCATCCGGGGCGGTCCCGTAGACCTCCTCGAGCTGCTCCCAGCAGTCCATCACCGAATCGAGGTCCGCCATGTCTGCCATGGAGCAGCCGGCCGCCAGGTTCGGCAGGATCACGGCCTGATCTTCCGTGGAGAGCAGGTCTGCGGTCTCGGCCATGAAGTGCACGCCGCAGAAGACGATGGCCTCGGCCTCGGGGCGGGTGCGGGCGGCCTTGGCCAGCTGGAAGGAATCGCCCACGAAGTCGGCGTGCGCCACCACCTCGTCGCGCTGGTAGAAGTGGCCGAGCACCACCGCCCGGTCCCCGAGCTCCGACTTCGCCGCGATGATCCGCTCGTGCAGCTCGGCCTCGGTGGCCTCGGTGTACGACGCCGGCAACGCACCTTGGCGCGGGGCGGCACCGGGGATGTGGTCGTCCTGGGAGGCGCCCGGCCCGTAACCGGGCGCTGCCGGCGTCCCGGCCGGGCCGACGTCGTACTCCCACGGCCCGGACGTCAGCCCGGGGGAGCAGGAGGAACCGGCGGTGGACCCCGAGGCGATGAGCTTCAGGGTGCGGTCCACGGAGGCGTCGGTGGAGGCGGCCCCCGTACCGGTGGACTGGGTGGACGGGCCGGGCAGGGTGGTCAGCGTCTTCATGGGCTGGTGCTTTCTGCAGTGCGGTATCGGAACAGCTTGGGCGGGCGGTGCGGGGTGCCCGCGAGGACCTCGCCGGTGTCGACGAGGTCGGGGGAGGCGGCCACCGAGCGGCGGAAGTTCGCGGCGTCGAGGGCGTGGCCGAGGACGGCCTCGTGGACCGAGCGGAGCTGGGAGAGCGTGAACGTCTCACCCAGGAAGGTGTGGGCGATGTGGGCGTACTCGACCTTGGTGCGCAGCCGTCGGACCGCGTAGTCCACGATCGTGTTGTGGTCGAAGGCGAGGCGGGGCAGGGCCTCGGCACGGAACCACCGGACGTTCTCCCCGGGGGCGGACCGCTCCACCTCAGCCGACCGGACCAGGGCCGTATAGGCCACGGAGACCACCCGGCCGGTGGGGGACCGGTCCACCCGGCCGAAGGTGTAGAGCTGCTCGAGGAAGCTCGGATGCAGGCCGGTGGTCTCGCCCAGGGTCCGGGCGGCGGCGGCCTCCAGGTCCTCGCCGTCAGGCAGCCATCCGCCGGGCAGGGCCCACTGGTCCAGGTGCGGCTGGCGGGTGCGCAGCACGAAAGGGGTCCACAGGGAGGGGGTCCCGCCGTCTTCCTGGCGCAGGGCGAAGATGACGGTCGAGACCGCGAGCCGCGTGGCCGGCTGGGACATGGCACCCCTTTCCTGTTGGGCGTCGCCATCCCTGTGGGGCGTCACCAGGTTAGAGTCAGAATGACTTGAAGGTGTTTCACATCATACAGTCAGCAAGACATTAAGGCGAGGGGGCCGTCCATGCTGGAATGAGGTGGGCTGGCTGTACCCCCACCTCTCCCTCGCCCCGCCTCACCCCTCAGAGAGAGACCCGCACGAGTCCGCAGGAGGACCACCATGACGGCATCGGCAGACCTGACCACCGCCGTGGACTGGGACTCCGCCCCGGCGGGCCTGGACGGCGTGTCGGCGGAGCTGCGGGCCATGCGGTCCGCGGCGGGGGGCCCCTCGTACGCCGAGATCGTCCGCCGCATCGTCAGGGAGCGAACCGCCCGGGGCGTCCCGGCCCACGAACGGCGGATCCCCCGCAGCACGGTCTACGACTGCTTCCGGGACGGCCGCCGCCGTCTGGACGCCGACGCGGTCGGGGAGATCGCCCTCGCCCTGGGCCTGCCACCGCCCCTGGCGGAGCGGTGGTCCCGCCGGGTGCGCCAGGCCCAGGCCGCCGCCACCGAGGCCTCCATCACCGTGGCGCTCGACGGGGCCCCCGCCCCCGTGCCCTACTTCGCCGGCCGCCGAGCCGAGCTGGACACCCTGGTCCGGTCGCTGGGCGGCCCCGACGCGCGGATCTGGATCACCGGGATGGCCGGCAGTGGCAAGACCCAGCTGGTCCTCGCCGCGCTCCACCGGGTCCAGGCTGCGGCACCGGAGGCGGGCGAGACGGGCCGGGGGCTGTTCATCGACCTGCGCGGGCGCCCGGTGGACTCCTCCCCGGTGGAGCCGGCGGCGGCGCAGCGGGCGGTACTGCGCGCGGTGGGTCGGGACGGCGCGGGGTCCGGCGAGGATCGGGCGGAGCGGCTCCTGGGCTCCCTGCGCGAGACCGGGAGGGTCCTCGTGCTGGACGATGCGGTGGACGACGCCCAGGTCCGGGCCGTCGTCGGGCCCGGTCCGTCGTTTGAGTCCGGCCGGTCATCTGGGCCCGGCGGCCCGGGGCGGGTCGTGGTGACGAGCCGGTCCCGCCCCGAGGACGATGCCGCGGGGTGGACCCTCATCGCGCTGGAGGGGATGGGCCCGGAGGAGGTGGCGGCGGTGCTGCAGCACTTCCTGCGGTCCGCACCGACGCCGGCCGGCCCGGGCCCCGGGGTGGCGGCCGGGGTCGCCGAACGCCTGGCCCACGTCTCCGGGGGACTGCCGCTGGCCGTCGCCCTCGTGGGTGGCCGCGTGGCGACCCACCCCGAGTGGACCCTGGCCGAGCACGTCGACGTGATGGAGGAGGGGGTCGCCGCGGCCCACCTGGACGAGGAGCTGCGCGGTGCCCTGACCCTGTCCTATGCGGACCTGCCGCAGGACGCGGCCCGCCTGTTGCGCATCGCCGCGGACCTGCCGCTGGCCGAACTCGACATGGGCGCGGCGGCGGCCGCCCTCGAGGTCTCGGACGGCCGGGCGACCGAGCTGGCCGGGCAGCTGGCGGACCGAAGCCTCGCCGTCCACCGCCGCCCCGGCCGGATCACGCTGCATTCCCTGGTCCGGGCCTCCGGGCGGGCCTGGGCCCGTCAGACGGATCCACCGCGCGTGCGCCGCGAGGTCTTCGGCCGGGTCGGGTGGCAGGCCGCCCGCCGGGTGTGGAACGCCTACGCCGTGATCGCGCACAGCATGGATGACGCGCCGCGGCGGACCGCCTTCGAGTACCCGGCCGGGACAGCGGACGCCGGATGGGCCGACGCCGAGCAGGCCGGAGCCTGGCTGCAGTCCGAGCTGGCCTCGCTGCTGAGCCTGGCCCATGCCGCCCCGGAGTGGGGCCATCCGGAGCTGCTCTTCCGCCTCTCCGAGGGGCTGAGCTGGTGGATGAACCTGGCCGGCCACCACAACGAGGCGCTCCGCCTGCATGAGGCCGCGGCCGACGTCGCCGTCCAGGTGGCGGACGCCGATGCGCTGGCCATGGCCAGCCTGGATGCCGGCCAGCTGCTGGCACACCGTGACCGGCCGGAGGAGGCGCTGCGCCACTTCCGCCGGGCCACCCGGTTGGTCGGGGACGCCGGCGAGCTCTCGGATCCGGGACTCCTCGGGGTCATCCTCAACATGACGGCCCTGATCGAGGTGCGCCGGGGGGACCTCGAGACGGCCGTCCGGGACCTGCGCCGCGCCGTGCGGATCCACCGCGAACGCGGCGAGGTCCCGCGCCGGTTGAGCGCGCTGGTCAACCTCGGCGTCGCGCTGAGCGCGGCCGGCCGCCTGGAGGAGGAGGACGAGGTCATCCACTCCGGACTGGAGCTGGCCCGGGCCCACGGGCACGGGCTGTTCCTCGCCAACCTCCTCGTCAACCGCGCCCACCTGCGGGTATCGCAGAACCGGCTGCAGGAGGCCCTGGCCGATGCCGACCGGGGCGTGCGGGAGGCCCGATCCCTGGACAGCCCCTATCTGGTGATCGCCGGTGACGGTACCGCCGCCAGCGCACTGCGCCGGCTGGGTGATCGTCAGGCGGCCGAGCGGCGGATGGCCCGGGCGCTGGAGGCCGCCGAGGCCCTGGGGGACGCGCTGACCCTCGCCGAGCAGCTGACGATCGCGGCGGAGCTGGCGGATGGCGGCGGGTCGCCGGAGCGGGCCCTGGCGCTGCTGGAGAGGGCGGAGGGGCTCCTCGCTGAGGGGAGCGACCATGCCCTGCGCGGCCGCATCTGGCGGCACCGCGGGAACCTGTGCGAAGACGAGGGCGAGCGGTCACGCTGGCTGGCCGCGGCGCTGCGGGAGCTGGAGCGATCCGGTTCCCACGAGGCCGTCGGTCTCCGCGAGGCCCTGGAGGGCGCCGCCCGCTGAGGCGGGGCCCCGCGCCGTCGTCACCATCGTGCCGGGCTGTCCGGAGTTGTCCGGAACGGTTCCCGACCGCCACGGGCCGTGGAACGTTGGGTGCAACCGGCGGCACCGCCGGGGCATCGCACGAGGGACCACACGAGGGACCACACGAGGGACAACAGGGGCGGATCATGACATCGCAGGGCGCCAGCCGCGGCAGGGACCATGGAGCGGGCCTCGGCGCCCCGGGGCGGGTCGGCCGCCGGAGACCGGGCGGAGGGGCACGACGCCGGACCGTGGGCCTGGTCTCGGCCCTCGCCCTGGCCTTCGGTCTGGTGGGCACGGGGGCCGTCCCGGCCCTCGCGGCACCCGACGCCGCGAGCAGCAGTATCGGAAGTGGCGCCGGCATCGGCGGCACCGGCACCGGCACCGGCAGCGGCGCCGCGCCGGAGTCCGTGGAGCTGCGGGAACTGCGGGATCCACCGGCGACCGCCGAACCCCCCGCGGCGTCGGAACCGACGAAACCGTCGGAGCCGTCGGAGTCGGCGGATGCGGCGGATGCGGGCACCACGGCCAACGACGCCCGCATCAGCCTCGGCGCCGAGTCCGCGTCCGTGTGGGACATGGCGCGCGTGGGCATGGAGGTCTTCGGGTGGAACTTCACCCCGGGGCAACAGGTGACGATCCACCTCAACGACACCGCCGTGGGCCAGGTGCCCGTGGGCGGGGCCGGCGAGGTCGGCTTCTCCTTCACCGCGCAGATGCCCCCGGGGCAGCACCGCATCCGGCTGACCCACGGCGAGGACTCGGCCCAGGCGACGCTGACGGTGGTGGCAGACGGTGAGTGGTACACGCGGGACCACGACCCGTACATGTACACCGATGGCCGGGTGTTCACCCAGTCCCAACTGGCGGCCGCACCGCCGGAGTTCCTCGTCTACGACCTGCCCGCCAGCGCCCCCGTGGACATCCTGGTCAACGGCGAGAAGGCGGAGATGCAGATCACCAACTCGGTGGGCAGGGCCGAGTTCACGCTGAGCGCGCCGCGTGCGCCCGGGACCTACGAGGTGCGGTTCGACCATCCGGCCGGCGGGATCTCGGCCACCACCGTGGTGGTCCCGGACTCGCACGGTGCTCCGCCGACGGCCGGCCGCTACGGCGGCAGCTCGCTGCAGACCCACTACGGCCGTGGCCAGGCGGATGACCCGCGGACGCGGGCATTCTCCCTGGACCTCTCGGCGGACGGCAGGATCACCGGAGTGACCGGCGAGTACTTCTGGGTCTGCATCGGACCGGTGGACGGCAGCCTGCTGGGGTCCGGCACGAACGACTTCTCCGATTTCCCGATCCCCGCGACCCGGATCACCGCCGGCCGCCCCTTCGAGATCACGTGGCATGACGGGGACTTCACCCTCTACGGCACCGTCCACGCGGACGGGACGGCCTCCGGCGACATCCGGTTCGACCACGGCGCCTGCGGACAGTCGGTCCTCGACTGGTCCGTGGACCGCGGGGCCCCGCCCGCCCCGACGTCCTTCCCGGACATCCCGCAGGATGCCTGGTTCTACGCGCCGGTGAACTGGATGGTCGGGCACCGCATGACCCAGGGCTACAGCGACGGCACCTTCCGCCCGTACCGGGACGTGACCCGGGCCGAGGCCGTCACCTTCCTGTACCGGTACACGACCCCGGACTTCACACCCCCGACGTCGGCCCGGTTCCCGGATGTGCCCCTCGGCCACAACCACTTCGACTCGGTCAGCTGGGCCACGGCCACCGGGGTGGTCAACGGGTACGAGGACAAGACCTTCAAGCCGACACGGACCATGACGCGTGGCGAGGTCGCCCTGATCCTGTACCGCCGGGCGGACCCGGTCCACACCCCGCCGGCCACGTCCCCGTTCAACGACACCCGGCGCGGTGACGCGTACTACGACGCCGTGACCTGGCTCTACGAGCAGGAGATCACGATGGGACTCGACGGCGGGGGGTTCGGTGTCCGCGAGAACGTCACCCGCGGGCAGATCGCCACCTTCCTGCACCGCTATGACGCCGTGGTGAACCCCTAGTCGGGGCCCCCTTTACCCACCGCCGTGTTCGGCTAGGCTGGGACACATGTCACGCTCGAGCTTCCTCGGATGGCCGGTACTCCGGCAGTTCCTGGACGGCGACCGCCTCGGTCGCAGCTCGGCCGTGGTCTCGAAGAAGACCACCGAGATCACTCCGCGCACCGCCACCGCGGACCGGGCCGTGCAGAGCGTGTGTCCCTACTGCGCCGTGGGCTGCGGGCAGAAGGTCTTCGTCTCGGATGAGAAGGTCGTCCAGATCGAGGGGGACCCGGAGTCCCCGATCTCCCGCGGCCGGCTGTGTCCCAAGGGCTCGGCCTCCGAGCAGCTGGTCAACTCGGACAGCCGGCAGACGAAGGTCCTCTACCGGGCGCCGCGGGCCGCGGACTGGCAGGAGATGGACGTGGAGACCGCCACCGAGATGGTGGTGGACCGGTTCCTGGAGTCCCGACGCAACAAGTGGCAGGACGTGGACGAACACGGCCGGCACCTCGGGCGCACCATGGGCATCGCCTCGCTCGGCGGGGCCACCCTGGACAACGAAGAGAACTACCTGATCAAGAAGCTCTTCACGGCGGCCGGGGCCATCCAGATCGAGAACCAGGCCCGTATTTGACACTCCGCCACGGTTCCCGGTCTGGGGACCTCCTTCGGGCGCGGCGGCGCCACCCAATCGCTGCAGGACATGGCCAACGCCGACTGCATCATCATCCAGGGCTCCAACATGGCCGAGGCCCATCCCGTGGGCTTCCAGTGGGTCACGGAGGCCAAGGCCCGCGGTGCCAAGGTCTTCCACGTCGACCCCCGGTTCTCCCGCACCTCGGCGGTGGCGGACCGGCACGTGCCGATCCGCGCCGGTTCGGACATCGTGCTGCTCGGTGCGCTCATCAACTACGTGATCGAGCACGAGCACTGGTTCCACGAGTACGTGGTCGCGTACACCAACGCCGCCTCGATCATCAACGAGGACTTCCGGGACACCGAGGACCTGGACGGGCTGTTCTCCGGCTTCGACCCGGAGACCGGCGGCTATGACATGTCCAGCTGGGCCTACGAGCCGGAGGACGCCGGGAACCCTGAGGGGAACGACGGCGGCGCGGCGGCCGGGCGCGACGGCCCGGCCGAGGAGGACGGCGCGGAGCAGACCACCGAGGCCGCGGGCGACCAGTACGGCATGGGCGGCCCCGAGCTGGACGTGAGCCGGCCGAAACGCGACGAGACGCTGCAACACCCGCGCTCGGTGTTCCAGGTCTTGAAGCGGCACTATGCCCGGTACACCCCGGAGATGGTTCGGGACGTCTGCGGCATCTCCGTGGAGGACTTCGAGGTGATGGCCCGCGCCATCACCGAGAACTCCGGGCGGGACCGCACCACCTGCTTCGCCTACGCCGTGGGCTGGACCCAGCACACGGTAGGGGCCCAGTACATCCGCACCGCCACCATCCTGCAGCTGCTGCTGGGCAACATGGGCCGCCCGGGCGGCGGCATCATGGCCCTGCGCGGCCACGCCTCCATCCAGGGGTCCACGGACATCCCCACCCTGTTCAACCTGCTGCCCGGCTACCTGCCGATGCCGACGGTGGAGAAGGAGGACCTGGGCACCTATCTGGCCGGCATCGCCTCCAAGCAGCAGAAGGGCTACTGGGCCAACGCGGACGCCTACACCATCAGCCTGCTCAAGGCCTGGTGGGGGGAGGCGGCCACCGCGGAGAACGACTGGGGCTACGGCTACCTGCCGCGGCTGACCGGCCCGCACGGGACCTACCAGTCGGTGGAGGGCATGCTGGCCGGGGAGGTCGAGGGGTACTTCCTGCTCGGCCAGAACCCGGCCGTGGGCTCGGCCAACGGCCGCATGCAGCGGATGGGCATGGCGAACCTGAAGTGGCTCGTGGTCCGGGACTTCCAGCTCATCGAATCCGCCACGTTCTGGAAGGACGGCCCGGAGATCGAGACGGGCGAGCTGCGCACGGAGGACATCGAGACCGAGGTCTTCTTCTTCCCGGCCGCCAACCACGTGGAGAAGGCCGGCACCTTCACCCAGACCCAACGGCTCGTGCAGTGGCGCCATCAGGCCGTCACCCCGCCCGGGGACGCGCAGAGTGAGTTGCAGTTCTTCTACGAGGTCGGCCGGCGCATCCGCGCCCGCCTGGCGGACTCCACCGACCCCCGTGACCGGGCGCTGCTGGACCTGACCTGGGACTACCCGGTGGACGACCACGGGGAGCCGGACGGCGAGGCGGTGCTGGCGGAGATCAACGGACGCTACGTCTCCGGTCCCAAGAAGGGCCAGCACCTGTCCACCTTCAACGAGATGACGGCGGACGGCTCCACCGAGGGCGGCTGCTGGATCTACACGGGCGTCTACGCGGACGGCATCAACCACGCCGCGGACCGCCAGCCCGGCGGGGGGTCCGGGCCGCAGAGCTCCGAGTGGGGCTGGGCGTGGCCGGCCAACCGCCGGATCCTCTACAACCGCGCCTCGGCGGACCGGGACGGCAAGCCCTGGAGCGAGCGCAAGAAGCTGGTCTGGTGGGATGCCGAGCAGGGCGCCTGGGTCGGCAACGACGTCCCGGACTTCCCCGTCAACCTGGCCCCCGGCACCGTTCCGGGCCCGGAGGCGGGTGGCCCGGCCGCCCTCGCCGGCGATGACGCCTTCATCATGCAGGCGGACGGCAAGGGCTGGCTGTTCGCCCCGAAGGGGATGGTGGACGGGCCTCTGCCCACGCACTACGAGGCCCAGGAGTCCCCGGTGCCCAACGCCGTGTACGCCCAGCAGCACAACCCGACCCGGGTCACCATGCCGCGCTCGGACAACTACAGCGCCCCCAGCGCCGGGCAGCCCGGTGCCGAGGTGTACCCGTTCCTGTTCACCACCTACCGGCTGACCGAGCACCACACGGCCGGTGGCATGAGCCGCTGGCTGCCCTACCTGGCGGAGCTCCAGCCGGAGATGTTCTGTGAGGTCTCCCCGGAGCTGGCCGCCGAGCGCGGCCTCGAGCCCTACGGTTGGGCCACGATCGTGTCCCCACGGGCGGCCATCGAGGCCAAGGTGCTCATCACCGAACGCATGCGCCCCCTGCAGATCGGCGGGGCCGGCGGGGCGGGCGAGCAGACCGTGCACCAGATCGGCCTGCCCTACCACTGGGGCGTCGGCGGAGACGCCGTGGTCAGCGGGGACTCGGCGAACGATCTCATCGGCGTGACACTGGATCCCAACGTGCTCATCCAGGGCTCCAAGGTCGGCGCCTGTGACATCGTCCCGGGCCGCCGGCCGCGGGGCACCGAGCTGCTGGACTTCGTGGCCGGATACCAGCAACGGGCCGGCCTGACGGTGGACAGCGGCAACGAGGGAATCACGGGCAGCGGTGAGGACGCCGGGCCGGAGGCAGACCCGATGGCCCCCGAAGCCGTCACCGCCTCGAGGCGTCACCCGGACCAACCCGAGCCGCGGACCGGGCCCGAACCCATGCCGGGCGCCGGGCCGGAGATCAGGCCGACGACCGGGACGACGACCGGGACGACCAGGCCGGGGGACGAGCCGGGCAGGCCGGCCACCGAGCCGAGGAGGGACGAGTAGATGGTGCACCTGACCCAGGGGCCGGACGCGGCCGTGGACGGCAACCCGACCGCGGACGCCCACTACGCACACCCCCAGCCCCGCAAGGGCTTCTTCACGGACACCTCGATCTGCATCGGCTGCAAGGCCTGCGAGGTCGCCTGCAAGGAGTGGAACCAGAACCCGGTCGACTCCACCTTCGCCCTGTCCAACTCCTCCTTCGACAACTCCGAGGGCCTGGGGGCGGACACCTGGCGTCACGTCGCCTTCGTGGAGCAGGGCCGGGAGCAGGTGGAGGCGGCCCGCGCCTCGGGACGCGCCCTGGTCAGCCTGGGGATGCCCGGGATCCGCCGGGCCCCCGGCGCAGGCGGTCCGGGGCACGACGACGGCCGGGCGGCTTCCGCGGCCGGCGGCGGCCTCTCCGGTGCCCTCGGCGCCGCCGGCTCCGGTGCGGCGGGGCTGGCCCCGGCACCCGAGCTGGGCGGCCTGGACGTGCTGTCCTCCCTGGGGGACTCACCCGGACGGCCCGACTCCTCGGCCGTGGACACCACCCCGCCGGACACCCCCGAGTTCCGCTGGCTGATGTCCTCGGACGTCTGCAAGCACTGCACCAACGCCGGCTGCCTGGACGTGTGCCCCACGGGGGCGCTGTTCCGCACGGAGCACGGCACCGTGGTGGTCCAGGACGACGTCTGCAACGGTTGCGGCACCTGCGTGGCCGGCTGCCCGTTCGGGGTGATCGAGCGCCGCTCGGACGGCATCGCCCAGCCCAAGACGGACCGTTCGCCGGCCCCGGGGGCGCACGCCGAGAAGCCGGGGAAGGCGGAGAAGCCGAAGAAGAACAAGAACGCCGGCGTGGCCCAGAAGTGCACGCTCTGCTACGACCGCATGACGGACGGCCAGACCCCGGCCTGCGCCCAGGCCTGCCCCACCACGTCCATCCAGTACGGCGAGCGTGAGGACATGCTGGCCAGGTCGCAGGAGCGGGTCGCCCAGCTCCACGCCCAGGGCCGCACCGAGGCCCGTCTCTACGGTGCCAACCCGAACGACGGGGTCGGCGGCACGGGCTCCGTGTTCCTGCTGCTCGATGAGCCCGAGGTCTACGGCCTGCCCCCGGACCCGCGCGTCCCCACCCGGGACCTGCCGCGGATGTACGCCCGCGCCGGGATCGCCATGGCGGGCATGGTGGCTGCCGCCGGCCTGGCGTTCCTCGGTGGAGGTCGCCGGTGACGACGTCGGAGTTCGACAGCTACCGCCCGCCCGAGGAGCCGCGGCGCCGCCGTCGCCGCGACCGCGCCACCGGACCGGGGGAGCCCGGTCAGCCGTCCGGCCGGAGGCGCGGCGGGCTGGCCCCGGCCACGTCGGACGGCGGCCGCGAGATGGCCATGGTGCCGGAGCCGGAATTCTCCCGCACGGCCACTGACACGGCGTCCGAGTCCTACTATGGCCGGCCCATCGTCAAGGCCCCGCCGTGGGATGAGCGCGTGGCGACCTACCTGGTCTGCGGCGGCATCGCCGGCGGTTCCTCCCTGCTGGCCTTCGGCGCCCAGCTGACCGGGCGGGAGCTGCTGCGCCGGAACGCGAGGATCAGCGCCCTGGCCGCGGCCGGCGTCGGGGCCGTGGCCCTGATCGCGGACCTCGGCCGGCCCGAGCGCTTCCTGAACATGATGCGCACCGTGAAACTCACCTCGCCGATGAGCCTGGGCTCCTGGGTGCTGGCCGGGTTCAGCACCGGGGCCGGGGTGGCCGCGGCCGCCGAGGTGGACCGCATGACGGGTGAGGTGTTGCCCCTGGGGCCGCTGCGCGGGGTGCTGCGCGCGGCGGAGGCACCCGCCGGCGGGCTGGCCGCCCTGCTGGGCGCCCCGCTGGCCGGGTACACCGCGGTGCTGCTCTCGGACACCGCCCTGCCCACCTGGAACGATGCGAAGGAGGACCTGCCGTTCGTCTTCGTCAGCTCGGCCTCCATCGCCGCCTCCGGTCTGGCGATGATCACGACGCCGGTGCGCGAGACCGCGCCCGCCCGCACCCTGGCGGTGCTCGGGGCGGTGGGTGACGTGCTGGCCACCCGGACCATGGAGGCCCGGATGGACCCGGTCGCCGTGGAACCGCTGAAGACCGGCCGCCCCGGGAAGCTGATGACGTGGAGCGAGCGGCTGGCGATCGCCGGCGGCATCGGCGCCCTGTTCGCCGGACGGAGCCGCGTGGTGGCCGCACTGTCCGGCGCCGCCTTGGTCACCGCCTCCGCCTTCACCCGCTTCGGGGTCTTCTACGCCGGCAAGGACTCGGCGCTGGACCCGAGGTACACCGTCGAGCCACAGAAGCGGCGCCTGGCCGCCCGCCGCGCGGCCGGCATCACGGACGACTCGATCACGACCGTCCGCTGACCCACTCCCATGCAACAGGAGGTCGATGGATGATCCGACACGCCGCTAAAACGCCCTGACGAGCTCATCCATCGACCTGCGGATGCCAGCGATCAGCGCACGGAGATCCCCCCGCCGGGCACCGTCTGACCGATGACCGGGTAGCCGGGGACCTCACCGACCACCAGCAGCCCGCCGGAGGTCTGCGCGTCGGCCAGCAGCAACAGGTCCTCCTCGGTGATCCCGCTGCCAGGCGTCAGATGTGGGCGGACCCAGTCCAGGTTGCGGCGGGTCCCGCCGGAGATGTAGCCGTCCCGCAGGGCCTCGGCGGCCCCCTCGATCAGGGGGACGGCCGCGCGGTCGATCACGGCGCCCACGCCGGAGGCCCGGGCCATCTTGTGCAGGTGCCCCAGCAATCCGAAGCCGGTGACGTCGGTGGCGGCGGTGACCCCGGCGGCCAGGGCGGCGGCCGCGGCCTCACGGTTCAGGGACACCATGGAATCGACCGCGGCCTGGGACACCTCGCCGGTCTGCTTGTGACGGTTGTTCAGCAGGCCGACGCCGATGGGCTTGGTCAGTGTCAGGGGCAGGCCGGCCTGGGCGGCGTCGTTGCGCAGGAGCCGCTCCGGGTCGGCGGTGCCCGTGACGGCCATGCCGTAGGTCGGCTCCGGGTTGTCGATCGTGTGGCCGCCGATCACGGGGGTGCCGGCCAGCTGCGCCACGGCGAGCCCGCCGCGGAGCACCTCGGTCAGCAGCTCCATCGGCAGCACCCCGCGGGGCCAGCCCACCAGGTTGATGGCCACCACGGGGGTGCCGCCCATCGCGTAGATGTCCGAGAGGGCGTTGGCGGCGGCGATGCGGCCCCAGTCGAAGGCGTCGTCCACCATGGGGGTGAAGAAGTCGGCGGTGGACAACACGGCCAGCCCGTCCCGGACGAGCACGGCCGCGGCATCGTCGCCGTCGTCCAGACCCACGATGACCTCGGGATTCGTCTGCCCGCCCAGGCCGCTGATTGCCTGTTCGAGTTCGCCCGGGGGGATCTTGCAGGCGCAGCCACCGCCGTGGGCATAGGCGGTCAGCTTGATCTGGCTCAGGTCCACGGTGGCATCGGTGGCATCGAGGGCATCCGTGGTGGTCACAGCGGTGGGCTCCATGACGCCACCCTAGCCGCGCGCCGCGGGCCCCTGCACTGACCGTCACGGCCCGGGGCCCGGCTGCTGGTAGTTTCGTGCACGGAGGCGTCTGGCGTCCTGGTGGTCCCCCCGGTCTTCAAAACCGGTGAGACCGAGCATCTCGGTCTGGCGGGTTCGATTCCCGTCCGCCTCCGCCAAGCATCACGATGCAGCCAGTGACTCTGTCAGTAACTCTGCCGGCAACCTGCCAGCCACCTGCCAGCAAGGAGGGCCCGTGCCCAGTGCACCCCCGGGGCCAGCCGAGGATCCCCGGCGCCGGATCCCCAGGACGGACGACCTGTTGGCGCTGCCGGAGCTCGCCGGGGCGCGGGACCGCCTGAGCGGGGCCGTGCTCCGCGGTCTGGTCGGTGCGGTCCAGGACCGTGCCCGCCGGGGGGAGCTGCCACCGGACGAAGTCCGGGGCGAGGTGCTCGCCGCCGTGGCCTCCCGCTCGGCCACGAGCCTGCGCCCGGTGCTCAACGCCACCGGCGTGGTGGTCCACACCAACCTGGGCCGCGCGCCCCTCTCGGAGGCCGCCGCCCAGGCCCTCATCACCGCGGGTGGATACGTGGACGTGGAGATGGACCTCGTCACCGGCCGGCGCTCCCAGCGCGGTGCCGGGGCCCGTCGGGCCCTGCTCGCCGCCTGCCCGGCCGAGGTGCCCGGAGGCCTGGACGCCCTCGTGGTCAACAACGGGGCGGCGGCCCTCGTCCTGGCCACCACGGCGCTCATCGGCACCGGGGAACTCATCGTCAGCCGGGGCGAGCTCGTGGAGATCGGCGCGGGCTTCCGGTTGCCGGACCTCATCGCCTCCACGGGGGCCCGGCTGCGCGAGATCGGCACCACCAACCGGACCCACCGGGCCGACTACGCCGGCGCCCTCGGCCCCGAGACCGCCGGGCTGCTGAAGGTCCATCCCAGCAACTTCCGCGTGGACGGCTTCACCTCCGCCGTGCCGATCGAGGAACTGCGCTCCCTCGCCGACGAGTACGGCCCGCAGCCCGGGACCGGACTCGGCGTGCCCCTGATCGTGGACGTCGGCAGCGGGCTGCTCACGGCGGACCCCGCGCTGCCGGGGGAGCCGGACCTGACGAGCGCGCTCGAGGCTGGGGCCGACGTCGTGATCGCCAGCGGGGACAAGCTGCTCGGCGGCCCACAGGCGGGCATCCTGCTCGGCCGTGCCGAGACCATCCGGCGCCTCGAGCGGCACCCGCTGGCCCGCGCGGTGCGCGCGGACAAGCTCACCCTGGCCGCCCTCGAGGCCACCCTGGACGGCGGCCTCACCCCGGTGTCCCGGGCTCTGCATGCCGATCCCGAGCGGCTGCGCGAACGCGCCGAACGCCTCGGCGCGGCGGTGGGCGCGCCCGTGGTGGCCCACGAGGGGCGCGTCGGCGGCGGGGGAGCGCCCGGGGTGCCGCTGGCCGGCTGGGCCGTCCGGCTGCCCGAGGACCTGGCCCCCCTGCTCCGGACCGGGGACCCCGCCGTGCTGCCCCGCCTGCAGGGCGGTGCCTGCCTGGTGGACCTGCGCTGCATCCCCGAGCCCGACGACGGCCGGCTGGCCGAGGCGGTCCGCGCGGCCCAGGCACGGCGCGGCACGGCTGGCCCTGTGGGCCCCGCCGGCCCAGAAGGTGGCCGCTGACGTGTACGTCATCGCCACCGCCGGGCACGTGGACCACGGCAAGTCCACCCTGGTCCGCGCCCTCACCAGGATGGAACCGGACCGGTGGGCCGAGGAGAAGCGCCGCGGGCTGACGATCGACCTCGGCTTCGCCTGGACCGCGCTGCCCTCCGGCCGGGACGTCGCGTTCGTGGACGTCCCCGGGCACGAGCGCTTCCTGGGCAACATGCTCGCCGGGCTCGGACCGGCCCCCGCGGTGTGCTTCGTGGTGGCGGCCGACGAGGGCTGGCAGGCCCAGTCCGGCGATCACCGGGACGCCCTCGCCGCCCTCGGCCTCGACCACGGGATCATCGTGGTCACCAAGGCGGATCGTGCGCCGGAACGGGTGGGGGAGGTCCTGGCCCAGGCCCGCACCGAGCTGACCGGAACCGGGCTGGCCCAGGCCCCGGCCGTCGTCGTGTCCGCCACGACCGGGGCGGGCCTGGAAGAGCTGCGCGCCGCACTCGACGACGTCCTGGGCGGGCTGCCCGAGCCCACGGCGGGCGGCCGGGTCCGGTTCTGGGTGGACCGTTCGTTCACGGTCAAGGGGGCCGGGGCCGTGGTCACCGGGACCCTCACGGCGGGCACGCTCGCCGAGGGGGACCACCTCGAGGTGCTCGGGGAGGGCGCGCCACGGTCCGTCACGGTCCGCGCCCTGCACAGCCGTAACGAGGCACAGTCCTCGACCGGCCCCACCCGGCGCGTGGCCGTCAACCTCCGCGGGATCCCGGCCGAGACGGTCCACCGCGGAGATGCCCTCGTGACACCCGGGGCCTGGCCGCTGGCGGAGGTGGTGGACGTCCGCCGCACCACCGGGTCGGAGTTGAGTGAGGCCTCGGGGCAGCTGCTGGTCCACGTGGGCACGGCCACGGTCTCCGCCCACGTGCGTCCGTTCTCCGCCCGTCACGCCCGTCTCTCCCTGGACCGGCCACTCCCGCTGGTCCCCGGGGACCGGCTCGTGCTGCGGGATCCCGGCAGCCGCACGGTGTTCGGAGGCGCGCGCGTACTGGACGTGGACCCGCCGGAGCTGTCCCGCCGCGGGGACGGGACCCGGCATGCGGCGTACCTGGAGACCGTGCCGGACGGGGGCAGCGCCCGGCACGAGGTCGTGCGCCGGGGTGCGGTGCGGCTCGGGGCCCTGCAGCGGTTGGGCCTGGTGGGGCCGGAGAGGGATGGACCGCAGACCGATGGGGCGGCGACGGGACAGGCGGCGGACCAAACGGCGACGCGACAGGCGACGGGCCAGGCGGCGGCGGAGGTGCGCGAGTTGGGCCAGTGGTGGGTCCACGAGCCGGTCCTGGCCCGCTGGTCGCGTCGGCTGCGGGCCGCCGTGGAGGAACTGGCTGCCGCAGACCCCCTGGCCGCGGGGCTGAGCCGCGGGGCCGCCGCCGAGGTGCTCGGCGCTGATCCGGAGTTGCTGGACGCCGTCATCACCGAGGCCGGGCTCGGGCTGGACGGCGGCTACGTGGTCCTGCCGGGCGGGCGGCGCGCGCTCGGCCCGGCGGAGGCGTCCATCGCAGCGGTGGAGGCCCGGTTGGCGCGGGATCCCTTCGACGCCCCGGAGGGGGACGACCTGACGGCTCTGGACCTGGGCCCGAAGGCGCTGGCCGCCGCCGAGCGCACGGGCCGGATCCTGCGGTTGGACGGGGACGTGGTCCTGTTGCCCACGGCGCCGGCCCGGGCCATGCGGGAGCTGGCCGGTCTTGAGCAGCCGTTCACCACCAGTCAGGCCCGGCAGGCGTTGGGCACGAGCCGGCGGGTGGCGATCCCGCTGCTCGAACACCTCGACGCGCGTGGCTGGACGCGCCGACTGGACGGGAGCCACCGCGAGGTCGCGAGGTAGCCTCACCGTTCCCAGGGGGCCAACTCCTCGTAGTACGGATCCGGAGGGAGACGGCGCCCTCATCCACCGGTCCAGCTGGTGGACCAACTCCCGCTCGTGGATCAGCGTCCACTCCGGTGTGGGCTGTTGGGCCATGGCGGCCAACCAATTGTAGTCGCCATTCCGATTGAGCTGGCGCAGGCGGGCCTGGATGAGATCTGTCTTGAGGTGTCTTTCGTCGGCCGGCAGCATCCGGCGCAGTTGGTTCCGGAGGACTGTGGGGGTGCGACCGATCCGCTCCGCGATGTCTTCCAGGGGGACAGATGGGGACCCCACGGCATGAGCATCCTCCTGTGGAGTAGCCGTCGGCTGCAGCCCGGTACACTCTTGGAGGCGCAAATCGCCGTCGCCGCACCCGGCATCTCACCGATACACCGAGGTCCTACCACCGTGCTTCTGAACCCCGTCGTCGTCTCCGTCGTGGTGCTCGCCGCCCTCAGCCTGGCCCGGGTCAACGTCATCGTCGCCCTGCTCATCGCGGCCCTGGTCGCCGGCCTGATGTCCGGACTGAGCATCGAGGACACCATGTCCACGCTCGTCGGCGGGCTGGGTGGGCAGGGGGAGACCGCGCTGAGCTACATCCTGCTCGGCATCCTCTCGGTCATGGTGGCCCGCTCCGGCATCACAGAGAAGCTCATCCGCTGGATCCTGCCGCGGATCCAGGGCAAGCGGGCCATGGCGCTGTTCGGGATCGCCGGGCTGGCCTGCTTCTCCCAGAACCTGGTGCCGGTCCACATCGCCTTCATCCCGATCCTCATCCCGCCGCTGCTGACGGTGTTCAACCGGATGAAGATCGACCGCCGGGCCGTGGCCACCGCGCTGACCTTCGGCCTCAAGGCGCCCTACATGCTGATCCCGCTCGGTTTCGGCCTGATCTTCCAGAACATCATCCTGGGGGAGATGGCCGCCCACGGCATGGAGATCGAGCTCGCCCAGATCCCGCTGGCCATGGCCATCCCGGTGGCGGCCATGCTGGTCGGACTCGTCATCTCGATCCTCGTGACCTACCGCCGTCCCCGCGAGTACCGGGACGCCGCGCCGAACCTCGGGGTGGCAGCCGTCGGCACGGACGGCGCCGCCGGCGCGTCCGGGGCAGTCGGCGCGGGTACCGGCTGGACCCGTCAGCACATCGTGGTGTTGATCGCGCTCGCAGTCACCCTGGTGCTCCAGCTGGTGTTCGGATCCCTCGTCATCGCCGCACTCGGCGGCGTGCTGATCATCTTCCTCTTCCGCGGCGAACGGTGGCGGGCCTCGGATGAGCTGGCCCACGGCGGCGTGACCATGATGGGCACCATCGCCTTCATCATGCTGGTGGCCTCGGGCTACGCCTCCGTGCTCACGGAGACCGGCGCCGTCGACTCGCTCGTGGCCTCGGCCACCGGCTGGATCGGGGACAGCCAGCTGGTGGCAGCCATGGTGATGATGACGGTGGGCCTGCTCGTGACGATCGGCATCGGCTCCTCCTTCGGCACCATCCCGATCCTGGCCGCGATCTTCGTGCCGCTGTGCGCCGCCGTCGGGTTCACCCCGCTGGCCACCGCGGCCCTGGTGGGCGCGGCCGGAGCCATCGGCGACGCCGGCTCACCTGCCTCGGACTCCACGCTCGGCCCGACCTCGGGGCTGAACGTGGACGGCCAGCATCACCACATCTGGGACACGTGCGTGCCCACCTTCGTGCACTTCAACATCCCGCTGTTCTTCGGTGGGATCATCGCGGCCATGGTGCTCTGAGGACGGTCCGGCGATCCGGCAGTCCGGCGTGCTCAGCCCAGCTCGCGGCGCATGACCAGCCGCGGGAGCCGACTGGCCTTCGCGTCGGTGGTGCCCACGACCCGGAACCCGGCGTTCTCGAACATCATCCTGGTCCCCACGAACGCCATGGTCAGGTCCATCCGTCCCTCGGGGTCCACGGGGTGGGCCTCCACGGCCGGAGCGCCCCGGGACGCGGCGTGGGCCACGGCGCCCTCGAGCATCCGCGCGGTGACGCCCTGACGGCGGTGGCCGGGCCGGACTACCACGCAGATGATGCTCCACACCGGGACCTCATCGATCGGGCGCATGAGCTTCGAGGCGGCCAGCAGCGGGATCTCTGCGCGGGGCCCGATGCTGCACCAGCCCACGGGGACCCCGTCCCGATAGGTGACGACCCCGGGAGGGTTCTCCCGTTCGGTGAGCCGACGCATGGCCTCCTGGCGGTCCCCTCCGCCGAGTTCCTCGATCTCCGGGGCCCGCAGCCGGTGGGACAGGCACCAGCAGTGCTTGTCCCGGCGGTTGGCATTGATGACGTCGGCGAAGTCCTCGAAGCGGTCCGGCGTGACCGGATGGGTCTCCCAGACGGACTCCTCGGTGGCTTGGGTCGCAGCGGTGGTGGACATGGCAGGGGGCCCTTTCGTCGTCACCACAGATTGACGATGAGAGGGCCCCGTGTCCAGCCCTGTTGCCCAACCCCGTGGTCTCAACGCTGAACGTCAAGACCTGTCACCCCTCGCTTCTCGGTGCAATAGTGGGCCCATGGAGATCCACCTGCCCGCAGACTGTGGCAATGCCCCGCGCATCGGCATCGTGAACGCGGTCCTGGTGGCGTGGGCGAGTGGGGATCGGGAGGCCGTCTCGGTATGGCTCGCCGAGGACGTCGAGTGGAACGTGGTGGGCGGTGCCACCTATCAGGGGCGCCGGTCGGTCCTGCAGACCCTGCCCGAGGTGCGCCCGGACACGCTCGCCATCCACAGCACCATCTCGCACGGCCGACACGCCGCCTGTGATGCCACGCTGACGTTCTCCGGTCAGCGTTCGGGCGGCCATGCCGGCCCGAGCGAGGCCGGCTCCACCAGCCTGTCCGTAATGGTCCGGTTCACCTCGGCCGCCGCGAGGACCGGACGGATCGCGTCGGTGCGCGCGTACGTGGTGAAGGGCGCGCCGTAGCCTCCGGCGTGGCGTCCGCGAGCCGCGAGGCTCCGCCGGCCGGGAGCAGTCCGCCGGCCGGGTTGCGCCGCCAGCCAGGCATGGAGGATCCGTTCAGGAACCCCTGTCATCGTGATTCGAATGAGTCTTGTCCGCAGAGCGACGTCCACCACGGCCGGTAAGATCCTCGCCTTCTTCGGGGTCAGTGCCCTGGCGGGCCTGCTGGTGGCAGGGTTGTTCCTGCCCCTGGCCGTCACGGGCGGTGCCACGGCGGCGACGGGTCAGAAGATGATCGAGGAGTTCCCCGCGGAGCTGCGGGAGGAGCCGGTGAGCGTCCCCTCCCGCATCCTGGCCGAGGACGGTACGGAGCTGGCGACGTTCTACGCCGAGAACCGCAAGCCGGTGGAACTGGACCGGATCAGTCAGAACATGCAGGACGCGATCGTCGCGATCGAGGACGAGCGCTTCTACGAACACGGCGGGGTGGACCCGCAGGGCGTGGGGCGTGCGCTGGTCACCAACGTCTCGTCCGGGTCCCAGCAGGGGGCGTCCACGATCACGCAGCAGTACGTCAACAACATGCTCATCAACGCGGACATGCTGCGCGGGGAGGAGCGGCTGACCATCTCCGGCACCAAGACCTACGCGGACAAGCTCAAGGAGATGAAGCTCGCGGTCTCCGTGGAGCAGGACCTGTCCAAGGAGGAGATCCTCGAGGGGTATCTGAACATCGTGCTGTTCGGGGGCCGGAACTACGGCGTGGAGGCCGCCGCCCAGTACTACTGGGGCGTCTCGGCCGCCGAGCTGGACATCGCCCAGGCGGCCACCCTGGCCGGGATCGTGAAGTCCCCGAGCGGCTACAACCCGGAGACGAACCCCGAGGCCTCGGTCCAGCGGCGCAACGTGGTGCTGAACTCCATGCTGGAGCAGGGCAAGATCACCGAGCAGGAGCACGAACAGGCCACGGGTGCCGAACTCGGCACCGACATCCACCGGGAGTCCACCGGCTGCATCTCCGCCTCCCAGGCCCCGTACTTCTGTGACTTCGTCACCCACGAGATCCTCTCCAACGAGGCCTTCGGCCCGGACGCGGAGTCCCGCGAGCAGCTGCTGAACCGTGGCGGCCTGGAGATCACCACCACGCTGGACACCGGCCTGCAGGGCCGCGCGCAGCAGTCGGTGGAGCAGACCGTCCCCGCCGGGGACCCCTCCGGCGCCGGGGCCTCCCTGGTCACGGTCGAACCGGGGACCGGCAACATCAAGGCGATGGCGCAGAACACCCGCTACCACCCCGAGGAGGACGCGGACGCGGGGAACACGATGCTGAACCTCAACGTGGACGCGGCCCAGGGCGGGGGCAACGGCTTCCAGGGCGGTTCCTCGCTCAAGCCCTATGTGGCGGCCGCCTGGCTGGAGAGCGGACGCTCCATGTATGACATGGTGGACGCCTCCCAGGACCATTGGCCCCAGGGCTCGGAGTTCCAGGCCTCCTGCCTGGAGGGTGGATCCGTCGCCATCCCGGACGAGGACGGGTGGAAGGTCAACAACGTCATCGACGACATGAAGCGGGAGATGACCGCCGACTTCGGCCTGTACTGGTCCATCAACACGGTCATGGTCAACATGGCAGAGGAGCTGGACCTGTGTGACATCACGGACGTGTCCACCCGGCTCGGCGTGCACCGGGCGGACGACGGTGAGCCGCTGAACCCGGCCAATCCGTCCTTCATCCTCGGCTCCGAGGAGTTCGCCCCGATGACGCAGGCCGCCGCCTACGCCGCCTTCGCGAACGACGGCGAGTACTGCGCCCCGCGGTCCCTGCTCTCCGTCAAGGACACCAACGGCAAGGAGTACGACGTCGGCGCTCCGGCGTGTGAGCAGGCGCTGGATCCCGAGGTGGTCGCCCAGCTGAACGAGTCCCTGACGAACATCGCCCACCGCAACGCCGGGGAGGCGAACCAGCCCGCCGCGGTGCAGGACCTGCCCATGGGTGGCAAGACGGGGACCAACAACTCCCAGTCCTCCACCTGGTACATCGGCTACACCTCGGGACTGTCCACCGCGAGCTGGGTGGGCAACTACACGGGCCTGAAGTCGCTGGCGGAGGTGCCCGTCAACGGGACCGAGCACGAGGACTTCTGGGGCAGCACCCTGGCAGGGCCCCAGTGGTTCGACTACATGGGCGAGGCCGCGCAGTCCCATCCCGCCGAGGAGTTCCGGACGCCGCGGGACTCCCCGTTCGAGGACCCCGGTTCCCGGGACCGCTACGCCACGGGTGGCGACGGCACGGAGCCGGGCAACGAGCCGGAGCGTCCCGGCGATGCCGCCGAGTCCACCCCGGACAACCCGGAGGCGGACACCCCGTCCGATGCGGGGCCGTCGACGGCCCCCTGACCGCAGCCGCCGGCCGCCACCGGCCGGGGTCTCAGCCCTCGCAGTCGGTGCAGTACTGCAGCCCGTCCTTCACCCGGGCCACCTGGGAGCGGTGCCGGACCAGGAAGCAGGAGGCGCAGGTGAACTCGTCCTGCTGCGCCGGCAGCACCTTGACGGTGAGCTCCTCGCCGGAGAGGTCCGCACCGGGCAGCTCGAATCCCTCGGCCGCCGCGGTCTCGTCCTCGTCCACCACGGGGGACTGCGTGTCCGTGCGGCGGTTCTTCAGCTCCTCGATCGAACCATCGGTGGTCTCCTCCGCGTCCTGACGCGGGGTGTCGAAATCTGTGGCCATGGGTTGCACGCTCCAATACAAGGTTCACGCGGGGGATCACCCCGCTGACGGGGCCGTGGGACCTTCGTGGATCCCCGGGAGGCCGGAGAGCCTGGTTGCCCCTGGACCGCCGATAACACGGGGACCGCACGCTGTATTCCCCGGTGGCGTCCTACCATCGAAGGCGTGAGCACCACCGCACCGGCCCCGCACCTGAGACGGATCTCGCCCCAGAACCTGTCCCCGGGGTACTTCGCCTTCGTGATGGGCACGGGGATCCTGTCCATCGGGGCGTCCCAGCGGGGCTGGGACTGGCTCTCGACCGCCCTGCTGGTGGTGGCCGGCGTCGGGCTGGTGATCCTGGTGGGGCTGAATGCCTGGCGGTTCCTGGCCTTCCGGGACGAGCTGGAGGAGGACCTGCACGATTCGGCGAAGGCCTTCCTGGCCTTCACGTTCGTCGCCGCGGTCAACGTGGTGGCCGTGGCGTTGGCGGGGTTCGGGGCCCTCGGGGCGGCCACGGTCCTGCTGGTGATCGGTTCCGTGAGCTGGCTGGTGCTGGGCTACTCGATCCCCTGGGCGGCCGTGCTGGGACGGTCGGAGCGGCCCGTGACCTCGGCCGCGAACGGGACCTGGTTCATCTGGGTGGTGGCCAGCCAGTCGGTGGCGGTGCTGTCCGCGACGCTCGAGCCCCAGGTGCCGGGGTTCCGGGACGGGCTGGCCGTCCTGGCGGTCTTCGCCTGGTCGGTCGGCCTGGCGCTGTACGTGGCCGTGGCGATCCTGGTGGTCTACCGGATGCTGGCGTTCCCGTTGCACCCGGAGGACTTCACCCCGCCCTACTGGGTCTCCATGGGGGCCCTGGCCATCACGATCGTGGCGGGATCGCGCATCGTGGAGATGCACAGCACCCCCATGGTGGACGCGGTCCGCGGCCTGGTGGCGGGTGTGGCCGTGGTGCTGTGGTGCTTCGCCACGTGGCTCATCCCCGCGCTGGTGGCCGGGGGCATCTGGCGTCACGGGATGAAGAAGGTCCCCCTGGTCTACAACCCCACGTGGTGGAGCATCGTCTTCCCGCTGGGCATGTACGCCGTGGCCGGGATGTACCTGGGGCGGGCGGACCGGCTGCCGATCGTCGCGTGGATCGGCGAGCAGTGGATCTGGGTGGGCCTGGCGGCCTGGGCCGTGGCCTGCGGGGCCATGGTGTGGTCATGGGTCTCCAGCCTGCGCCGCAGTCCGGGTCTCGCCGCTTAATCTACTCGCCAGTAGTATGGTCGGGACCACCACCAGATCACCGTCCCGGAAGGACCCCCACCGTGCGCCGCCGCATCTTTGAGACCGAACACGAGGACTTCCGCGATGCCGTGGCGGAGTTCGTCACCCGCCAGGTCACCCCGAACCTCGAGACCTGGGCCGAGGCCAAGGCGCTGCCGCGTGAGTTCTGGCTGCAGGCCGGTCAGCAGGGCCTGCTGGGGCTCGAGGTCCCGGAGGAGTTCGGCGGCGGCTACCCGCAGGACTACCGCTTCAACGCCGTGGTGTTCGAGGAGCTGGCCAAGGCCAGCTTCGCGATCGCCTCCTGCGTGGGCATCGACGCGGACATCGTGCCGCCGTACCTCGTGGACCTGGGCACCCCGGAGCAGCACGCCCGCTGGCTCCCCGGGGTGGCGGACGGCTCCACCGTGACGGCCATCGCCATGACCGAACCGTCCGGCGGCTCCGACCTGGCCAACCTCAAGACCACCGCGGTGCGGGACGGGGATGACTGGGTCATCAACGGCTCCAAGACCTTCATCACCAACGGCTTCTCGGCCGATCTGGTGGTGGTGGCCGCCCGCACCAGCCCGGAGAAGAAGGCCAAGGGCATCACCCTGTTCGGGGTCGAGGCCGGCATGGAGGGCTTCGAACGGGGCCGGAAGCTGGACAAGGTCGGGCAACCCGAATCGGACACCTCGGAGCTGTTCTTCACGGACCTGCGCGTCCCCGGCGAGAACATCATCGGCGAGGTGGACACCGGGTTCATCCAGATGATGAAGAACCTGCCGCAGGAGCGCCTGGGTGCCGCCGTCTACGGCCTGGCCCATGCCCGGCAGATCCTGGACGAGACCATGCAGTACACCAAGGACCGCAAGGCCTTCGGCCAGTCCATCGGCGCCTTCCAGCACAACAAGTTCCTGCTGGCCGAGCTCGTGACGAAGGTGGAGGTCACCCAGGCCTTCCTCGATGACGCCATCATGGCCCACACGGCCGGTGAGTTGTCCGCCGTGGACGCCGCCAAGGCCAAGTACTGGGCCTCGGACGTGCAGAACGAGGTCCTGGACCACTGCGTCCAGCTGCACGGCGGCTACGGCTACATGAACGAGTACCGGGTGGCCCGCGCCTGGAAGGACGCCCGCGTCAACAAGATCTGGGCCGGTTCCAACGAGATCATGAAGGAGCTCATCGGCCGGGACCTCGGGCTCTGACCCGGGCTCTGATTCCGGGGCGGCTCCGGCCGGTCGGTGCCCTGCGGCCGGTCAGTGCGCTCCGGCGTAGGACTCGACCGCGGCCACCGAGAGCGGGAACCCCACCGGCGCGGCCCCGAACAGCATCCGCCCGGCGGACTGCGCCGCCTCGGTGACGATCCGCCGGACGGCGTCGGCCTCCTCGGCCGGACCGTGCAGCACCACCTCGTCGTGGACGAAGAACACCAGCCGTGTCTGCAGTCCGGCGCCGGCCCCGGAGCCGTCGGCCGTAACCTGGCGCAGGCGGCGGCGGATCTCTCCCATCCAGCACAGGGCCCACTCGGCGGCCGTGCCCTGGATGACGAAGTTGCGGGTGAACCGTCCGGCGGATCGTCGCACGGTACGGGACCGGGCCTCCGCCTCGGCCGTGGAGACGTCGGTGGTGGTGGCGATCCACTGCTGCCCCGGTGCTGGGGACGTGCGTCCCAGCCAGGTGGACACCTGCCCGCCTGACTCCCCGCGCTGTGCCGACTGCTCGAGGAGTCCCATGGCGCGCGGGTACAACCGGCGCAGGTGCGGGATCAGCGCGGCCGAGTCACCCGTCGTCGCCCCGTACATGGCACCCAGGAGCGCGACCTTCGCCCGGGAGCGTTCGGCCAGTTCCGAACCGGCGCGTCGGCCCTGCTCGGCCACCGCCAGGTACAGGTCGTTCCCGGATCCGGCCTCCGCCAGGGCACGGTCCCCGGACATCGCCGCCAGGATGCGAGGCTCCACCTGGGAGGCGTCGGCCACCGTCAGCAGGTGGCCGGGGTCGGCGCGGACGGCGTCCCGGACTGCGGCGGGGACCTGCATGGCACCGCCTCCGTGGGCGGCCCACCGCCCGGTCACCACGCCGCCCACGGAATAGGCCGGGTGGAAGCGGCCGTCCTGGACCCATTCGTCCAGCCAATGCCAGCCGTTGGCCGTCCAGAGGCGGTAGAGGTGCTTGTACTCGAGGACGCCGGCGATCAACTCGGTCCGCCGGGGCGAGTCGGGTCCGCCCTCGGCGGCCCATGCCTTGAGGTCCCACGCCCGGGTGGACCCCACGCGGACGCCGGCCAGGTTCAGGCCCCGCAGCAGGTCCTGGGTCGAGTCCGGGTTGAGGCCGGGCACCCCCAGCGTGCCGGCGATCCGCTCCGCCAGGTTCTGGAGCAGCCGGGGCCGCTGTCCCTCGGCGGGGCGGGGGCCGAGGTTCTGCTCGAGCATCGCCTCGTGCAGGTCCCGGCGCCAGGGCAGGCCCTCCTGCAGGATCTCGGCGGCGATCAGGGCCCCCTGGGACTCGGCTGCCAGCAGCAGCCTCAGCCGGTGCGGGTTCGGGGACCGGTCCACCGCCTCCAGCTGGGCCGTCAGTTCGCGCGCCAGGTCCACGGCGTGCGGCGTGTCCCGGTCACGGCGGCCGGCGGCGGGCAGGTCGAAGAACGTCCCCTGGTCGGCGCGTACCGGTGGCGGTTGCCGCAGCCAGGGTTCGGGCTCCGCCACGGGCACGTCCACGGCGGGGGAGTAGGCCGGAGCGGTGGCGGTCGACAGGATGCGCTGGCACAGGCCCAGATCCCAGCACCGGCTGATCTGCACCCCGGCCTCCAGCAGGGGACGGTACCCGGTAACCACCGAGGCGAAGACCCAGCGCACGGAGTCCGGTTCTGCCCCGAGTCGATGCGGCAACTCGCGGATCAGTTCCGGCAGCGCCGCGGCCGGGACCGGAGAGAGCTGTTCCGTCCGTTCCCCGCGGACGACGACCGGGAGCCAGGGATCTGCCGGCCCGGACGCCGCCCCGGATGCCGACCCGGTTGCTGCCCCGGATTCTTGGGGTGAAGCCGGGCCGAGGACGATGTGCATCCTCCCATTCAACCCGACCGGCTGGTCCATCTCGGCCAGGTCCTCCTCGGCCAGTTCCATCTCGGCCAGTTCCATCTCGGCCAGTTCCACCTCGGCCAGTCAGATTCCGCGGCTCAGCCCGGCCCGTCGGGATCGGCACCCCACGGGGAGAAGGGGGAGAAGGTGGAGCGGCTCCGCAGGAATTCCCCCACGACGGCGGCCCCCAGGTCCTCGGGGTCGGGCGCCACCACGCGGCCGCCCACCCGGCGGGCCATGGCGGCGAGGAAGCTCTCCAGGCCCGGGTCGGTACCCAGCCGGAAGAAGGTGGTCTGAGTGCCGAACCTCCCGACGCGGTCCAGTTCGGCGATGGTGGCCCGCAGCGTGGCCGGCTCCGGAGGGTAGGAGAACAGCGCCACGGGCCCCGACTCGCCCTGTGGCATGAGGTGCGCGGTGGGTTCTCCGTCGGTGACGATCAGCAGCACCGGCCGCAGGGTGGGATGCTGCCGGAAGAACCGGGTGGCGAGCATGAGGCCGTGGTGCAGGTTGGTGCCCTGCTCGTGCAGCGGGGCCAGGGCCGTGAGTTCACCGATCTCGAGGCGGCCGGCGTACCGCCCGAAGTTCACCAGCTGCAGCTGGTCGCCGCGGAAGCGGGTGGAGACCAGGTGGTGCAGCGCCAGGGCGGTTCGTTTCATCGGCACCCAGCGGCCCTCGGCCGCCATGGAGAACGAGGTGTCCACCAGCAGCGCCACCGCAGCCTGGGTGCGTGCCTCGGTCTCCTGGACCTCGACGTCGGCCACCTCGATCCGCAGGCCGGCCGCCGGATCCCGGCCGGCCGCCGTCGTGCGTCCGATCGCGTTGGTGAGGGTCTTGGTGACGTCCCAGGCCTCGACATCCCCGAAATGCCAGGGCCGGCTGGAGCCGGTGAGCTCCCCGGCGGCGCCGGCGTGGCGGGTGTCCCGTTGCCCCTGCCGCCCGGAGAGCCGGCCGGCGGCGTCCTGGAGCAGGGAGGTGCCGAGTCTGCGCATCGCGCGTGGGGAGAGGGCCAGGTCGCCGTCGGTGCCGCGGCGCAGCAGGCCGCTGTCCCGCAGGGCCTTCTCCAGCCGGTTCAGGGTCCGGGCCTCCACGGCGGCCTCGTCGCCGAGTTGCCGTGCCAGCTTGTCCACGTCCAGGCCCGACAGGGTGGATCCGGGGGAGGACTGGTCGAGCTGATCCGCCAACTGGTCGAGGTCCGCCAGGTCCTGGAGCACCCCGGTGCCGTCGCCGAGGCCGAGTCCCTGCTCGCCGTCGAACTGCTCGGAACCGCTCCAGTCCTCACCGGGGCGCAGTCCCTGGAGGTTTCCGTCCAGCCGGTTCAGCTGCTCCATCAGGGCCGGTGAGCCGAAGGCCTGTGCGGAGAGCGCCATGAGCTCCTCGCGCTGCTCCGGCGTCATGGAGCGGAGCATGCGCTGGGCCGCGGCCGAACGCCGGGCCAGGGCGTCGATGAGCTCATCGATGTCCTGGGGGTTCTCCGGGAATTGGTCGCCGTGCTGCGCCATGAACTGCTCGAAGTCCTCCGGGGTGTCCTCCCCGCGGGCGTGCTTCTCCAGCAGCCCGTTGAGGTCTGCGAGCATCGAGGCGATAGCCTCACGGTCCTCGTCTGTGGCGTTCTGCAGGGCGTTCTTCATGCCGGCGAAGCGCTGGTCCAGCATCTCGCGTCCGAGTAGGTCCTTGATCTGCTCGTAGGCCCGCCGCGCGGTGTCCGACTGCCAGTCGTAGCCGGCGAGTTCGGTGACGGCGGCCGCGGTGGAGTCCGGCAGGTTCTGTAGCTGCATCTCGCGGAAGGAGCGGTCCGTCTCGTCCATGCGGATATCGCGGGCCAGCTGCTTCCGCTCCTCGAGGACGGCCTCGTCCAGGAGCTTCTTGGCCTCCTGCAGGGTGCCGTCGAGCCGGTGGCGCCCCAGCAGGTCACGGCGGCGTTGTTGGACCCGCCCCGCCAGGTCGTCCAGGCCGGTCAGACTCCGGCCGCCCCGGCGGAGGAACTCGCGGAGGGCCCGCTCGGGGGAGTAACCGGCCATGACGTCGTCGGCCACCGCGTCGAGGGCCTCGGAGAGGTCGATCGGAGGGGCCAGCGGGTCGGGGCCGCCGTCGTAGCGGCCGTAGCGGGAGGAGGACCGGTGTCTCATGGGGCCCCCTGGTTCGTGTCGGGGTGGGCGGAGCCGGTGAGGCCACTCTACGTCTCCGGAGCGGGAGTGGGCAGGGGGTGCGAAGGGGCGTGGTGGCCGCTCCTCCACAGGTGACCGGGCGGTGGTTCTTTTCCACGGGGGCGGCCGACGGGCCTTAACGTGTCCGGCGCCCATGTTCGAATGTGTGTATTGGGTATCTGCTTAGCTGAAGTATGCTGGAGTATGGCTGATTTGGTGCCGCAGATGCCGGTGGCGGGTGTGGACTATCCTCGCGACTT
>NZ_JBFARZ010000016.1:0-71549 GCF_040677445.1 Citricoccus sp. NPDC055426 | reverse complement strand
GCCGTCGGGGTGGGCCTCGATGACGACCGAGTAGTGGTGCACCCCGGCCCCCGAGGTACGCAGTAGTCCGAAGGGGTTGCCGTAGGAGTCGGTGAACTCGGCCAGTTCGGAGCGGGCCATCAGTCCGGGTAGGCGGGTGGCCCCGTCGGGGGTGCCCTTGCCGGTGGGGCCGGCCAGGTACAGGTCGCGGCCGTTTTTCTCCTTGATGCGCTGTGAGAGCTTCAAGCCGATCCTTCCGTAGATACTGCGTCCATGGCGTTTGGTCACCTTCAGCAGCAGCACGCCGACCGTGGCCAACAGCACCAGGCTGAAGGCGAGGTACCAGCGGCCGGTGGCCATGAAGAGGATGCCCAGCAACACGACCGGGATCAGGGAGAGGCTGACTCCCATCGAGAGTCCGCCCAGCCCGGAGCGGTGGGGCACGGTGAGGTTGCCGAACACCTGGGGTTCGATGCGAACATCGTCGGTGGAGGTGCTCATGGCTGCTCTCCTTCGTCGTCCAGGGTCCGGTCCACCCGCGCCCCTTGCGCGGCCTGGGATCCAGCTTGACTGCCTTGAGTTACCCGGTTGATGGCCTCGGCCCACCGGCTCCCGCCCTGCGCGGTGCCGCCGTCCTGGCCGGTCGCGCCGGAGGCTGCCGGCGCCCCAGGAGCCGCACCGGCACCAGATGATGCTGTGGCCGGCGTTCCAGCGGTCTGCTCAGCGGAGGAAGATCCAGTACCGGAGGCCGCCTGGCCGGTTCCGCCCTCCGATCCGGGTGTTGCGGAGGTACCTGTCGACGCACTGCCGCTGGCGGAGGTGGAGGCGGAGCCACTGTCGGTGGTGGTCCCGCCAGCAGGAGAACCACCTGCTGCGCCGGCACTGACCCCGCCAGCAGCACTGCCGCTTGACCCACCGGTTGTCGCTGAAGCCCCCGCGGCGGTTGTCCCACTCGAGGACGCCGCGCTGGCAGCCGTGCCCCCGGTTGCCTGGCCACCGCCAGACGCTGCCGCGGAGGCTCCGCCTCCCCCAGCACCGCCAGCGGTGGCCGCCCCCGCGCCACGGGCGGCCATCCCGGCCCCCATGCCGCCGGCCAGGACGGCAGCACCGGCGGCGACTCCTGCCGCCCCGGACAGGGCCGCACCACCAGAGAAGCCCCCCGAGCCAGCAGCTGCCGCCGGGACGATGAACTTGATCAACCCCGGCAGGGCGAACGCCGCCAAGACGAGGACCAGTAGCCCGGTGAGGGCCGAGACCAGTCCGGCTCCTAGATCGGAGGTCTGGGTCAGGTCGGTGTCGTCGATCATCATCCGGAACCCCAGGGCGTAGATCCCGGCGGCGACCGGCTTGAACAGCAACAAGGCGATCAGCCAGCCGTTGGCCTTGCGCCAGGCCTGATTGCCGGACTCCGTACCGGAAGCGGCGGCCAGCAGGGCGATGAAGGCCATCAGGATCACCAGCATCAGGTTCCGGAAGATCATGAACATGAAGTTCACGACCGACCCCAGCAACATCAGCAGGTACACCACGAATGAGACGCCATAGTTGCTCGCCATAGCCCCCGTCGAGGGGATAAGCATTTCCATGGAGGAATCGCCCTCAGTGGAACGGTCCAGCAACCATCGGGCCGTCTCGTCCCCAGCCGTGAGCAGGATCGGCACCGCGGCCATGTAGACCCCCGTGGCCAGCACGAGGTTCACGATCGGTTTGCCCAGGTTCACTGCGCCGGAGCGCACATCCTCAGTCATCACTAAGCGGATGAGGCCGATGAAGAATCCGATCACCGCGAAGACCCACACGAACCAGCTCAAGTCCTGCTGGAGCAGGGACAACCCCACCGAATCCAGATTCGGTGGAGGGACCTCCATCCACCAGGTGCCGATGATCTTGGCCATCTCCACGGCCCCGTCATAGAGGCCCTCCACCATGGCCCCGAACGCAGAGTTAGCGGCGTCCCCGATCAAGCAGAGCGGGTCGATTGCAGAGCAGTTGGCCACCGCTTCTTGTCACCTCCACCGGACGTATGGCGCGGTGTCCTCAAGGACTCCGACACGAGGATGGTCGCCGGGGGTCTCGAGGTTCAGTCGCCAGTCGGCTGCCTCCTCATCCCACACCAGATCTAGGCCCATTGAGATGTTCTGGCCTCCGGCTGTAACCCAGTAGTCGATGGTGGCTGCGTTCTCGTCGGTTGCGAGAACACGGAAGCCTTCGAAGACTGGGCGTTCGAAATCGGCGCTGGCACCGGCGTTTGTTTCCAACATGTCGTCGCGGCCAGGACCGGGAACAGCTGCGTCGTCTTCGCCCATGGATATGGCGGACAGCAAGTTCGGGCCGGCGAAGACGGCGCCGGTGGGCGAGCGTTCAAAGCAGGACCATAGGTTGCCGTCCTGAGTGCTTGGACCGTACGTCTCCGAGGTCGGCACAAGCACTTGGAACGGGTGGGTCTTCCAGGTGGTCTCTGGTGCCTCGGTTGGGACGGACTGGTCGGCGTTGTTGGTCTCGCAAGTGGTTCCGGCCTGGGTGGCCGATTCGGTCGGTGCTGTGCTGGTCGGCCGTGTCGTGGGCGGAGCGGTTTCATCCGGAGCTGCGGTGGTGTCCCGTGGCCAGAGGACCACGCCGACGATGATGCCGACGATCAGCACCACCAGCAGTCCCCCGGAGACCCACCACCCCAGGCCCAGCCCGCCTCGGTCCGAGTTCGTATTGTTGTTCCTGGCCATGCTGGCCCCTTCCGCTCGGTGTCTTCGCTACTGCATGTGCCTTAGACGAAGACGCGCATGATCGCCCCAGCGCCGGTGGCGAGCCCGCAGACGATGATCGCGATGGCGAGGCCCTTCAGGCCCTGGATCTCCCGTCCGGTGAAGGCCGCGAACACCAATGAACCCGCCGAGGCAAGGAAACCGGCGACACCCAGGACGATGACGATCCAGCTGATCCAGTTCAACAAGGTCGAGATCCCCTCGGTCCCCGGCGGCTGCTCCGGTGTCGGGTTGGGGATGACGCTGTAGAAGGTCGAGGCAGTGGCCATGAGGTCCATCAGCATGGTGGGTTCTCCTTATCGGTGGGTGCGAAACGCGTTGATGATCTTGGCCAGCCTGCGCGGCAACCGCTCGTGGTCTGGCGGCGCCTGCCGCCAGGACTCCACCCAGGGCACCTGGGCGCCACGGGGGGTCTTGCGCAGGAGTCTCTTGACGGCCGTCTTCTGTCCGTCGGTGAGGGTGGGGCCGTCGTCCACGAGGACGAGTCCCAGCAGGCGGGAACTGGAAGGCAGTCGGCCGGTGGCCCATTGGTTGGTGAAGGCCTCAGCGGCCGCCAACCCGGCGTAGTGCGTTCGGGCAACGGCCAGCACATCCAGCGTGGGCAAGGGGCGGGTCCACCCGCCCGGGACCGGCCAGCCCAGACCGGCATCCAAGCCGTCGTCCCCGAACAGAGAGGCGACCGTGGTGGCCCCCGCTCCCCCATGCAGCCCGAACACCGTCACCGGCCGGAAGTCCGTCACGGTGTTCTGCAGCCACGGCGTCTCATCCGGGTCCGCCGTGACGGTGACCTCTTCGGGTGAAGCCGGACCCCGGTAGATGACGTCCTCATCGAAGGAGTCGTCAATAACGTCCGCCGAGCCCTGACTAGGTAGTTTGGGCGCGACGATAAGAGGGTTCCCCCGTTGGGCCATCTCTGCTCATCCCCTTAGCATGTGAAAGGCCAATGCAGTCAACATAGACACCCAAGCCCCTCTGCGTCAACGACGTGTCGTGCGTCTATGGAGGTTTTGGGGCTTGACGCGCGCAAAGAATCGTGATGAGACTATGGAGTGTGAAGATGAATGATCCTAAGGCGGTTGATTCCCTGCTGGAGGGACATCCGGATCTGCTGACCACCGATGAGGTGGCTGAGCTGATGCGGGTCAGTCAGAACACGGTGTTGCGGTGGATTAACACCATGGGGCTAACAGTGATCTCGGTGGGCCCCAGGTTGCGCCGGATTCAACGCTCCGACTTGCGTGAGTGGCTGCTGGAAGCAGACCAGCTCAAAGACTGACGTTTCACCTCGGGGGGGGCATGGACGGCACAACAGATTTCGATGTGGAGGCGGTTCCGGGGTTCCCGGTCCTGACCCTCCGGCTGGACGAGGAAGCCGAGCGGTCCGAGCTGAACGCGGTGCCGGTCGAGGTGTCCCCGGGCGATGACTACCGGCAGGCGGCCATTTCCGCTGTGGTGCGCCAGGTCCAGGACAGTTCCCTGGACGCCGTGCGCGTCCGGGTGCTCTCCTCCACCGGTGAGGCCTGGGACATGGTGGTCACCGCCGACGGGCAGGTCTTCGACACCACCGTGACCGAGCCCGAGATCGATCAGCCGGCCCGCACCCAGCGGAGTCGCTGGCCGTTGATCGCAGCGTGCGCGATCGGTGGTCTTGCCCTGGGCGGGATCGGTGTGGCTGCAGTCGTGGCCCTGACCGGCAGCGACGCCGCGCCGGTGTGGGAGGTCCCCGGAGTCGATCAGCAGATCCCCATCGCCCTGCCCGGAGAGTTCTCGCCCCGTTCGGCCTGGTCTGTGCCGGTGGCCGAAGGCTCTGATGTGACGGTCCTGGACACCGGTCATATCCTCTCGACCGACCCGGACGACACCCTGACCGCCCGAGTCCCGGACACCGGTAAGCCCGTCTGGCGGGGCACCTCCGCCCCGGACGACCTCACCGGGGCCGTCCACACCGACTGGGCGGGAACCGATTCACTCGTCGCCCAGGCTGGGAACGAGCTGCGCGTCTGGGATCTGCGCACCCCCGAAGATGGATCCACCGTTGTCGCCACCTCCCTGCCCCTCGAACAGGGATGGCGTGCCGAAGTTCGCGGGGAACGCCCCTTCGTGGCCAAGGAGCACTGGATCGTGGGCATCCCCGCGGCTGGGAGCCAGCTCACCGACGTCGTCATCCCCGCCGGCACCCGGGCCCTGACGGTCACCGGGCAGAACCAGATCATCACCGCCTCCGACTCCGGCCTCTACACCGTCACCGAGGACGGCACCGTGGCCGGACAGAAGCCCTACACGCCACCGGCCGGAGCCACCGGCGCACCGAGCCTGTCGTGGATGCTCGAGGCCGACCACGCCCTGCTGGGCTGGGACACCGACGCCGGCGGCACCGCGATGGCCATCATCAATGTCAAGGACGGCGCCACCCTGACCACCGCTGCGATCCCCCGGGCCCCCGAACAACGACATCCGCCCATCGTCGACCCCGAGGCCCGGACAGCGGCCTTCGCCACCCTGGCCTTGAGCTTGGGCGAGGACCCCCTGCTGCGGCCCCTGCGCAGCTATGAGACGTCCACCCTCGATGGCGCCACCGCCTACGGGCTGGCGGACCGCACCGACCCGGCCAGCCTCGACCTGGGCTCCCTGGACTCGGTGCCCGTTCCCTGGGACACCTTCACCGACGAGGACCCTGCCCCGGATCTGGTGACAGGCAACGCCGCCTACGTCGTCACCGAGACCCTCGACACCACCGTGCTCTACCGCTCCGAGCACGCCGAGACTTCCCAGGAGAAGTGATGATCCAGATCCAGATGCTCTCCCCCACCCGCGCCGTACTGCACGACGACACGGAGCGCACCGAGGTGAGCTGCCCGCCCGGAGGTCAGCTGATCGACACCTTGGTCGAACACCTGGTCCGTCGCGCACGCCGCGACGGCACCCGCCTCACCGTCGAAACCGACGACGTCCCCGCCACCTGGCTGGTCGTCGACCCCAACGGCACCGTGGACCAGCTCGAGCACCGCCCCGAACCCACCACCACGCCCCAGAAAGCCCCCGACGCCAGCCAGCTCGTACCGGATGACGCCCCGCCCACCGTCACACCCACGGCGGCACCGGCGCCCACACCGGCTCGCGCGGCGACGGCGACCCAGTCGACCTCCCGCCGGGCCAACCCCCTCACCTCCCCCACGGCCCCGGCCTCGAAGACCGCCAACATCTATCCACGACCGGCGCCGGCCGCGCCAGCAGCCGCACGACCTGCAGCCGGGCAGGATGTTCCTCGGCGCAGCCTGAGGGACACCACCTTCCTGCTGCCCGACACGACCACCGAGCCGGCCAGTCAGGGCTGGAGGGCCGTGATGAACACCCTCGGCCTGCACATCCCACCCTCGGCCGCGGAACTCGCCGAACGTGAGGACGTCCGGACCGTCTCGCAGCACTGGCCCGGCCCGCGGACCGTGGCCGTGGTCAACCGCAAGGGCGGGGCGAACAAGACCCCCACCGTCGCCCTGTTGTCCGCGGTGTTCGCCCGCTACGGCGGCGGGCCCGTACTGGCCTGGGACAACAACGAATCGCAGGGCACCCTGGGATGGAGATCAGAACAGGGTCCGCACACCGCCTCCGTGCTGGACCTGGTGGACTCCTCCACCCGGCTGCTCTCCCCGGAGACCTCCACCGCAGACCTGGCCCACTTCGTCCACCACCAGCCGGCCGACAAGTACGACGTGCTCCGCTCAGACGAGAACGACGAAGGCGACCACGAGGTCACCGCCGAGGACGTCGACCTCGCCCACCAGGTGGCGTCCCGGTTCTACCGGATGATCATTATGGACTCCGGCAACACCGCCCGATCGGCGAACTGGCGCCGCATGATCGACCACACCGACCAGCTCGTCGTGCCGGTCACTGCCATGGAGGACCGCGCCGAGGCCGCACGGCTGACCCTGCAGACCCTGGAGTCCCGAGGCGGCCACGACGCCGACCTGGCCCGGGGCGCGGTGGTTGTGGTCTCCGAGTCCACCGACGCCGGCCGCGGCCTGGGCGGCGACGCGCTGAAGAAGGCCCGTGACGAGGCCGCACGGATCGCCGAGGGGTTCGCGCCCCTGGTGCGCTCCGTGGTCCGGGTTCCCTACGACCCGGCCCTGGTACGGGGACTGATCCGCTACGACAGCCTGCGCCCAGCCACCCAGCGGGCCTGGCTGGCCGCGGCCGCGGCCGTCGCCAAGGGCTTCTAAGGCCACCCACCATGGACAACTCCCGCACTCTGCTACCCGCCGGTATCGCGGCCGCCGTGCTGGGGCTGCTGATCATGATCCCGGTGCTGCTCATGACCATGGGCAACCAGGCCCAGCCCGCTCACGCCGGCTGCGTCCCAACCGGTGGAAGTACCGGAGGGATCCCCGAGCAGTACCGCCAGGCCGTGACCGATGCCGCCACCGATGCCGGCGTCCCCACCGCACTGGTCGCGGCCCAGATTCAGGCAGAATCCGGGTGGAACCCGGAAGCCCGATCCCCCGCGGGCGCCCAAGGAATTGCCCAGTTCAGATCTGACACCTGGGAGGCCTACGGGGCGGGCGCCGATCCCTTCGACCCGCTGGCCGGCATTGCCGCCCTCGGCCGGTACTTGAAGGCGATCCGGGCTGAGGTCCAGCACCTCGGCACCACCGAGGCCGAGCGGATCGACCTCAGCCTGGCGGCCTACAACGCCGGCCCCGGAGCGGTGCTCCAGCATCGCGGTATCCCACCTTTCCCGGAAACCCAGGACTACGTGCGCAAGATCAACCAGAGGGCCCAGCTGGACTTCTCCGCCGACTGCACGCCGCTGGGAGGTGCCGTGCTGGGCGAACTAAACACCGGGACCTGGGCCCACCCGCTGCCCGGAGGCATCCTCACCAGCGGCTTTGGCTTCCGTGGATGCGTCGCCGGCGTCCAGTGCAACGAATTCGTCTCCACCCACCGCGGCCTGGACTTCTCTACCGGTGGTGGAGCCACCGTCCTCGCCCCAGCCGACATGCGCGTCACGAGCGTGGGCTCGAACCAGTACCAGGGCGACTACATCGTGGGTCGCATGACCGAGGAACCCGGCTTGGTCTTCCAGTTCCACCACTGCGCCCCTGACTCTCACCAGGTCGGGCAAGGCGACACCGTCGCAGCCGGCACGGCCCTGTGCACGGAAGGATCCTCCGGGAACTCCGCCCGGGCCCACCTGCACTTCCAGATCAACGCCCCCGACGCCGACGACTCCCGCCCCACCTACACCCACGCCCTGGACCCCTTCCCCCTCCTGACCCAGAAGGGAATCGCGCTATGAGACGCACCTGGTCCCTGCCCCTAATCATCGCGGTCGCCGCCGTCCTCCTCGGTGCAGGACTGGCCCTGGCGTTCACCCAGCCCTTGGCCAACGACGACCCGGTGCCGACAACCACGCCCGCCTCCCCCAGGCCCAGCACTCCCACCGAAACGGATGCGGCGATCAGTGCCCGCCAGGAGGCGGCCGTGGAGGCGGCTCGCCTGATGACCACCTGGAATCCTGCAAGGGACCTCAACCGCACCGCCGCCGAACTGCGGGCTCGCCACCTGATGACCGAGGCACGGGCCGAACAGGTCATCGCCCCGGAGCGCCCAGCCACCGGCACCGAATGGCTCGAAGCCGCCGAACGGGACGCGACCTCCGTGCCCACCATCGAGCTGAACAAAGCCACCGAGCTGACCGAGGATGGCGTCTCCATCACCGCAACCTGGACATGGGACTCCCCCGACGGCGGGGACATTCCCGAAGAACAAGGAACCCAACCCCGGATCTACTACTTCGAGTTCACCGAGGACAACGAGATCCATGACTACAGCTATTGAGTCTGCACTTCAGCACGTTTACGGCGTGTCTGCCGACACCATTAACAGTTATCCGGTTTGCTGGGGAGGTCAGCTCGAAAGGCTTGCAAAGGAGAAAGGTGAAGAGTCATGGGAAGGCTTAAGCACCCCAGTGGCGACCGCGCCCTCATCGCAGGACGTATCCCCGTCGACTACGACCGCAAACTCAAGATGTATACGAAACAGACGGGCCACACCCGGTCTGACCTCGTTGCCGAACTCGTCATCGCTTTCCTCGACCAGAACGACCCCGAGCATGCTTCCGGCCAGACCATGGCCGAGTTCTCAGAACTCCAGAAGGCGAGCTGATGAAGATCTAAGCGCTTAAACGCCGAAGGACCCGCGCCAACGGGTCCTTCCAGCGAATATGAACTTTCCATTGCCCTGATCCGAACCGTTGCCACGCTCCCGGGTCAGGGGCTTTACCTTCCGCGTCCGCCAAGACGCTTCTGGAGGTCTGTTGCCCACTATAGCCATACCCTCAAGCCGTGGAGAAGTCGCCACGGCGTGTCACGCTGCGTGGGCGCTCACACGCGCCCTCAGCCCACGCCCGAGCGTGCGCGTTGCCGTCTCCGACGCCACCGGTGTCATCCTCAATCAGTACGGCGATCACCGGCGCACCAACGGGGCCCCTCCAGCGAGCCCCTGGGCCGTCTATCTGGCCGGCACCGATCACCGCTACCGACTGCTGGCCTTTGATCTCGACGCGAAGACCCCGGATACAGCGCAGGGCGCCGCTCGCGACGCTGAGACTATCGTCGGCCTCCTCCACGACGCCGGCCTCTCCCCCGTCGTCTGCGCCTCCGGCCCCTCCGGCGGCCGCCACGTCTGGGCCGCCCTCACCGAAAGTGTCGACGCGGACACCGTGGCCACCCTGGCACGTCTCACTCGCTATCTGTGCCCCAGCCTTGACTTGGCCCCCCTGACCAACCCCGCCACCGGGTGCGTACGCCCCCCAGGGGCTCCACACCGGGCGGGTGGGGAATCCACGATCCTCACCGGCGATCTGAATGACCTACTGTCCCCCACTGGAACCGCCGCCCAGGTGACGCGCCTGGTCGAGCAACTCGCCGCTCATGTCGGGGCCTCCGAACCGGCCGGACCACTCGACCCAGGCGGACCGCTGCCGCTAGACAAACACGGACACCCCTACCTGCCCGGACCCCGACGGGAACTACCCGTGGCCAGCGCCCAAGTCCTGCAGGAAGACGCCGCCAGCGGCAATGCCTCCGCCGTCCTCTGGCGCATCCTCATTGGTGCCGCCTCCGCCCGCTGGCGCCACGCAGACGTCGCGGCCCTGGTCAACCGACCGGGGATGGAACACGTACGTACTGAACGCGTCGCCTCCGGAACCGGCACCAGCCGGATCCCCCACACCCGCCAACAGTCCGCCGGAATCTTGGCCCGCCAATGGGCCAAAGCAGTCACCCACGTGGCCACCACACCCCGCCAGATCGGCGATGACCCCACCTTCGACGGCCGCGCCGACGCTATTGCGGCCCACGTCCGAGACGTCCAGGACCGCGCCGACAGCGCCACCGGACGCTGGGCCCACGGCCCAGGCCCCACAGAGCGCAGAGTCCTGGACGTGCTCTCCGTCCTGGCACTCCAGGCGCTCACCCTCGACCTTGAAGCCGACATCCGCCGCCTCGGCCTCCTGGCCGGAGTAGGCCGGGAAACAGCCCGCAGGGCACTGCACCGCCTCTCAGCCGATGGCTGGATCACGAAGGTCCGCGAGGCAGAAGGATCCCGAGCCACCATCTGGAAATTGAACCCCCACTACGTTATCCACAGCAGTATCCCTCAAGGTGGGTCACAAGCGGTCCCGCGCCCCGTAGGGGCCGGGGCCGCGGAGAGACTCGCCCTGCTCACCCAGCTGACCCACCGGCTCCAAGCGTCCACCCACGACGCGTTCACCCCAGGACCCGGCCTCGGCCACCTAGCCGGAAACCTCTACGCCAGAACCACCCATATACCCCGGAGCCTCGCCCAGCTCTCAGCAGAACTGGGCACACCCCTTCTTCGCACAGCAACTCTCCTCGATCGGATGACCGATCTTGGCCTGTTGCTCCACTCCCCTACCGGGTGGCGTCGGCCCCGCCACGACCGACGCAACGCCGCCGCGAAGCACCTCGAGGTCGATGGCCGCCTTGCCCAACGCTCCGCCCTGTACCGGCTGGAACGAGAACTCTGGGCATGGTGGCAAGCCGAATCAGAATGGATGCAGGCACCACGTCGAACCGCATCTTCACGCCGGGCCGGTCTCGGGCAACTCATACTCGTCCCCGAGCTGGCCACAAACGTCTTCGGTGCCCATCCCCGCCGGCCCGATGGGCAGGCCGACTACCGGCGTGCGCGCCAGCACCTTGAATCAAGCGCCACTGCGCCACCCAGCGTCGAACCGCGTCCAAGGCGTCGGGCGGCGTCCCTCGCCGCCGCTTGAACGACTTCTCAGACAACGCTCCCCCACCAGTCCCACCCGCGCCGCGGTGCTCCACAAATGCTGGAACGACAGACCCGGACCTTGGACTCACCTCCGGAGATCCGAAGTCACAGAGTTACAGGCCTGCGCACTCCGGAAGATACAGAGTCTGTAACCCACGCGGTCTGTAACTCCGTAAAGCGCGGAGTGTCGGTCCTCGCGAACCGCATGCGCCGCACGTAGTCTGGAACTATCGGAGTCCCGAACTCCTGGGCTACCTGAAAGCCGTAGTTACAGACTCCGGAACGTACAGAGGTCGTGAGTTACGGAGTCTGTAACATCCTAAGTCTATGACTTATACCCACTGAACCGAAGGCAGGATCGCGTGAGAATCGTCGCCATCGTGAACGAGAAGGGCGGGGTCGGCAAGACCACCACCGTCATGGCCCTGGCCGCCCTGGCCGCGGAAACCGAACGGGTCCTGGTGGTCGACCTGGACCCACAGGGATCAGCCGTGGACTGGGGGAGCGCGGCCGAGGAATCAGGCAACGAGCTGGCCTTCCAGATCGTCACCGCGAAGAATCCCGAAGACCTCGGGAGAATGCGCACCCTGAACTTCGACCTCATCGTCGTCGATACCCCCGGAAACCTTCAGAATGCTGAGCTGCTGCGCAAGATCGCAGAGTACTCCGACCACGTCATCCTGCCCACCGAACCCACCGCCATGGCCGTGCGCCCCCTCGTGCGCACCTGGAAGGACGTGGTCGATCCGACGGGCACCTCCTACTCGGTCCTACTCACCCGCGCCGACCCGAGAGTTCCCCGGGACGTGGAAGACACCCGCGAGCTGCTTACCGGGCTGCAGCTCACCGTCCTGGAGCCATACGTGCGTTCCTACAAAGTCCACGAACGCGCCTCCATCGATGGCACCGTGGTCACCGGCTACGAAAGGAACCGCATGAGCGAGAAGGCCTCCGGAGACTATCGCGACGTCCTGAAGGCCCTGCGCAAACAGTGGAAAACCGACGATAAAGCAACCCGGGGAGGCACAGCTTGATGGCCAGAGCACGCATGACCGACATGGGCAACGACCTCAGCAGCCTGCTGGAGGCCACCAAGACGCCGGCCTCACAACCAGATATCACGACCCGCCCTGAGAAAACCGAGCGGGCCCGCCCGAAGAAGCCCCGGCCGAGCGTCGACGAAACTGAACCTCAGTCCAACCCTCAGCCGGGCAAGCCGGAAGATGCGGCCGAGACCCTGGCCCGGGAAACGGGTGACGTGGGTACCGGAAACAGCGCCGACGGTCCGCGATACCTGACCTTCATGCGCAAGGAAGCGCGCATCGCTCAAACCCAGGCCGACCAGCTCAGCAGCATCGCCCGCAGCCTGAACATGGCCCGTAAGGGACGGGGGGAGAGGATCACCGACAACACTCTCATCCGGATTGCCATCGGCCTGCTGCTTGAGCGACGCGATGAGCTCAACGGCACGACCGAGGCCGCACTTTTCCGATCGCTGGGACTCAGCCCTGAGGGCTGACCAGCCTGGTCCCCGCCAGCGATCGACCAACCTTGCTCTGCTGGTGTGGGCAGATACCTTGGATCGAGAGACCGGGGCGAGCCGCAAACTCACCGCAGTCCGGGACTCACAGAGTCTGGAATTAACAGACTCTGTGAGTCACAGGGTCTGTAAGTAACAGTGTAGCCGGCCCCGATGCGAGACATCGAAGAGGGGAGGGCTGTACTCGGGCGGCCGTCCGGTCGTCTCGATCACTGGAAATGGTCCAGGGGGAAGCTGAGGTGCCACCCTAAATTGACTAACACTGTCCAACAAGCCGATGATGTCTAACAACGTCGAACAAGACAAGGGCACTTCATGGGAGCTGTTAGCAATCCATTCACCCCCGGATTCGGGCAGAGCCCGGCCATCCTCGCCGGCCGGGATAGCGTCATCCGCGAGTTCGAGCAGGCCGTGGCCGGTGAGTTGCCCGGCCAACGGAACGTCCTGATCTCCGGAACCCGAGGCGCAGGCAAAACCGTCCTGCTCACCGAGTTCGAAGCCGTCGCCACCGACGCGGGGTGGACTTGCATCACCCTGCACACCGCTTCGAGCTCGCTCGTGGCCGAACTGCGGGCCGAGGTCGTCGAACACCTCCGTGAGAGCGACCCTCAAGCCGAACGGTCCCGTCTGACCGGCGCAGGACTCTCCGGCGTCTCCGCCCAGCGGGACGTCGTGGAACGCTACGACGGCGAAGCCCCGCCCCTCGGCCGTCTCCTCGATCGGATCGCCGGGATCCTGGACGCCGCCGGCGCAGGCCTACTGATCACCCTGGACGAGCTGCAGTCCGTCGACCCCGCGCAACTGCACGAGGTCACCCAACACGTCCAAGACCTCACCCGCCGCAGACACCAGGTCGGGTTCGTCGCCGCCGGCATCCGCTCAGGTCTCGACGACCTGCTGGAGAACGACAAGACCACCTTCCTGCGCCGAGCCCACCTCATCGAGCTCAGCAGCGTACCGATCGGCACCGCCGCCGAAGCCATCCGCCAAACCGTGGCCGATACCTCCAAGACCATCACTCCCGAAGCCGCCGTGCGCGCCGGAGAAGTCTCCCAGGGCTACCCATACCTCATCCAGCTCGTCGGAGCCCGCGCCTGGACCCATGCCGGCACCGCCGACACCATCGAGATCGGGGACGTCGAGCAGGTCCGCGCCGACGTCATCCGCGAGATGGTCAAGAACGTCCACCGGCCCGCACTCCGCGAAATCAGCGGCAGGAAGCTCGACTACCTCAACGCCATGCTCGAGGACGACGGTCCCTCCCGCGTCGCAGACATCGCCACACGCATGGGAGAAGAACGCCGATACCAATCGGTCTACCGAGAACGACTGATCCACGACGAGCTGATCCACCCGGCCGGCCGAGGCTACGTCGAATTCTCCCTCCCATACCTACGCGACGCACTCGAAGCCCTCCGTGCCGGAACCGCACCGGCCCCCGGAGCTGATGAAATCACCCGAACCCGCACCAGGCCCCCAGCCCAACGAGGCCGGCCAGGAGCCCCCAACCGATAGTCCGCCGGCAGCGACCGCAGCGGCCGCGGATTCGGGTCCGACCGGCACGATATCGGCGTCTTCCTCACGTCGTCGAGCAACGCACCCGAACAACGGAGGGAGCCACACAACAGAATATTGCCGCTATTAGTACCATTCAGTAGAGCACCTCGCACCGCCTGTCCCGGAGGACGAGATCGCCACGTGAAAGGTAGCCACATGTCAGAGAACACTCCATCAGAAGGGCAAACCCCCGCCAAGAAGACCTACCCACCCAAGGTCTCCTTCTACCAAGACAAAGATGACACCGACCGCATCCGCGGCGCCATCCTCTACACCCAGGCCACCGAAGGCCCCCGAACCCTCAGCCAGTTCCTCCACCGCGCCGCCATGGCCGAAGTCGAACGCCTCGAAGCCAAATACAACGACGGAAAACCCTTCCCGGCCATCCGGGCCCACGAGCTACCCAAGGGCAGACCCCTCAGCACCTGACCATGGGGGATCCAGGAATCAGCGCCAGCCTGAACGTCACCACCCAGCATGGCCGGGGGAGGGCTTGGGACGGACTCAGACCGAGGCGCGGGACAGGGGTGAAGATGCGACGAGCCACAGGTGCAGAGCAGGGTTTCTCGGCGGCCTCATTCCTCGCGCCGGCACGCTTCCGTGATGGGCTCACCCTAGACGTAGAAGACCATGAATATTCCCAGCAGAAAATAGTACTAAAACCATCGGCGTGTATTACCGGTAATAGTACTAGTAGGGGTCGAAGGAAGAACCTCACTCCAGGGGCTGAGGGCCATGGCCATCACCATCTACGGGACCCCGAATGCTTCGGCTGAATCCTGCATCAGATGCAGGAATCATGCGGCGCCAACACGCCAACACGCCGAGACTAGGGCTCAGTGCGGACGAATTTTCAGCACGCCAGGGCATTGCCTAACTGATGTGCAGCGACGCCACAACCGCCAGGGACGGGGGCTCCTGCATCTACTGTAACTCCCGTTGGTTTAACGCCGATAAGCTACCTTATGTCAAGATGAGGATTAAGTGCGAATCTGCGAGTCCACACGACTCCCGCTGAGGCTGGCGAAATGGGGCAGGTAAGAGCGCATTAACACCGGAGGCATTCCCCTGCACTCGGAGGCTGTTGGCACTTACGGAAGTACTCATGACTACCAGAGCCTGCCCCCAGGGCAGGTGCGCCGTGATGGGTAGTCTCGTCGTCCGGGGAAGTCGGTGTCGTCTTACGCCAGCCCGGTCTCAGCCGCCCGGGTGTCGAAGTGCTCGGCCAGTAGCTCGCCGGAGTTCATCACATGCGTCTCCATGGCAGTGCGGGCTGCCTCAGGATCGGTGGCCTTGATGGCGTCCAGTATGCGGGCGTGGTCCTGTGCTGTCGCCTCCGGCCACCCGGCGATGTTTGCGTAGAACCGCCGCGGGACATACCGCGTGGTCAGTCCCAGAACCCATTGGATCTTGCGGGCCCCGGCAAGGTTGTTGATCTGGCGGTGGAAGGCATGGTTCTTCTCCTCCAGCAGGCCGGTGTCTCTGCGGGCTGCCGCGGCGAGGAGTTCGTGGTGCAGGGCCTCAAGCTCGGCCCGGTCGACCGGGCCGCAATTGTCTGCGGTTCGGAAAGCCAGTTCCCCGGCCAGCAAAGCTTGAGCACGGAAGAGGTCGCGGATATCGTCCCCGGTCAGGGAGGCCACCTGAAACCCCTTCTGCGGCACCAGCTCCAGGAATCCTTCGGCGCGTAATAATTGCAGTCCCTCGCGGGCCGGTGTAGTGGAGATCCCTAGATCCTCGCCTATCGTCTCGGGACGGACTTGGGTGCCCGGTGGGAACTCTCCGGAGATGACCAGGGCACGCACGTGTGCCGCCGCCTCGGCGCTGCGCTGAGGCCGCCGTTGCTGCGTCATTGTCCGCCCTTCGTAAGTGGTCTGGAGTGCAGACGCCAGCTTAGCGGGGGGCGGACAGATGGGAGGCGAACTCTGCCAGGATGGACTCGGTGTGCTCTCCGAGAGGGGACATGCCCCCCAATCCTGACGTTGGCCTCACGGGCAGTCACCGGGGACAGAAGGTTGCCAGTGAAGCCGACCGGGGACTCGACATCACACCACGGCCCAGGGCCTGCAGCTGCGGGTGGGTGGAGAGCTTCGATATGTCCAGCAACTGGGCACTGGGGCCCCGGCGGCATCGAGACGAGCCAGAGCCTCGATGATTCCTAGCCCGGACAGCAAGCCGCCGATTTCGGCATGGAGTTCCTGCCATTGTGCCTCCCCGCTGGATATCGTTGATAAATCGCGGATCCTGCGCTAGCCCCGGGTGGCCCAAGACGGTGGAGCAGAACGCCGCTCACTCGCGCTCGTTCTGGAGGTTGAAGAAGCTGGTGCCATTCGCCACGTCGAACGGGCCGTATGGGGCGATGGTCGCGTGCAGGGCGCTGTTGACCGATAGCAGCCCGGCCTCGCGCTGCACCGACAGGTCCGTAGGTCTTCTTCTGCTCCTCTGGCCGCCGCGCCCGCAACCGGAGATCGAGCCTGGACCAGGCAGGGCTGAATCTCCCTCGCTTCGCCTGGGCTCAGTCCGAGTCGCTCGAGGGCGCCCGGGGCCAAATTCTGGACTAGGACGTCCGCCTCGGTGGCGATCTGCTGCAGGGCCTTGCGGCCGTCGTCAGACTTCACCTACAGCACCACGGATTCCTTGCCGCGATTCAGTCAGACGAACATAGCTAGCCATGCCGTTGGTCTTCTCGTCGTAGCCGCGGGTGACGCCCCCAACATTGCGTTCTATCTTGACCATGCGCGCGCCCAAGCGGCCGGCGAAGGATACAGCCACGGCCTGTTCGATCGAGACGACGGTGATTCCTTCGAGGGCGGCCTGGTCATGAGTGGTTCTTTCCTGCGCGGGTGAGTATCCTGAGCGCGCGCTTGATGACGGGTCGGTCGATCATCTCCCCGTTGGCCTGCGCCGCCCCGGTGTCGGAGACGGTGATTACCTGCTGGGCCCAGTCGATTTCTTCCTGGGTAGGCACGTGGGCCGTGGTGGCGGCCGATAGCTGCGCGGGGTGGATGCATAGTTTGCCGCTGAACCCGAAGCTTCGTCCCAGTCGAGCGTCCTCGGCGACGCGCGCGAGGTCCTTGATGGCGAGTGAGGGGGTGTCCAGCGGCGCGGTGATGTTCGCGGCCCGGGACGCCACGACGATCGCCGAACGCGCGTAATCTAGGGCCCGCGGCTCGCTGCCGGCATCGATGTCCAGGGCGAAGTCCACCGCCCCGAACGCCAACCGGGTGACCCCGGGCACCTGGGCAATGCCCACCGCGTTGGCCACACCCCTGGCGCTCTCAATCAGCGCCACCAGCGCCAGGCCGGCCGGAACTCGTCGGCGGGCGGCCAGCACCTGCTCGGGCTCCTCCGCCTTTGGCAGGACGAACCCGAGCAGTCCATGGCCGGGCTGACTCACGAGTCCCTGCAGTGCTTCGACGTCGGCCTCGAACCAGTCAGAATCCTTCGGGTTCACCCGGACGAGGGCACGGACCGAGGCCTCTGCGCCGGGTGCTAACGCCTGGCAGGCCTGTCGCCGGGCGTTAGCCTTCTCCCCCGCGGCGACGGCGTCCTCTAGGTCGATGATCACGATGTCGGCGTCGGATGCGCAAGCCTTGGCGAAGCGATCGGGTCGATCCCCGGGGACGAAAAGAGCCGTCCGGGCATCAGCCACAGTGGCGAGCACCGCATTACACTCGGGCGTGGAGGCGGTGGCGGTCATGCGTCCTCCTGCACGTCGGGAAGCGAGGACTCATCCGGGCGCGAGCCCTCCACCGAGGGCAGGTGGCCGTGGCGGTAGAGCATGAAGGTGCGCCGGTAGCTGATCACGATCACCCCGTCCTGGTTGAAGCCCTCCGTCGCCACGGTGACCAGGCCTAGGTGCGGGCGGGAGGCTGAGCCGCGCAGGGTAAGCACCTTGGAGCGGGAGTAGATCGTGTCGCCCTCGTAGACCGGGGCCGGCATTCGTACCTCGTCCCAACCCATGTTGGCGAAGACGTTCATAGACAGGTCGATCGTGGACTGGCCGGTGACCAGGGCGAGCGTGAAGGTGGAGTTCACCAGCGGCTTGCCGAACTCCGTCTGGGCACCGAAGTGCGCGTCCACGTGGGCCCTGGATACGTTCTGGGTGCTGAGCGTGAACTGCTGGTTGTCCGCCTGGGTGACCGTCTTGCCGAACGGGTGGTAGTAGATGTCACCCACGTGGAAGTCTTCGAACAATCGACCGGTCCAGCCTCCCACGACGCGCGAACCACTCTGAGGCGATGCCTCAACCTGTGTTTTCATGATGTCCTTCCTCTCTGTTCAGAGCAGTCCTGTCGAAGTAGAATATATTTGCTATCGAAGGCCAGTCTTCCCTGCGTTTCATGAACGGTCAACCCACTGTCGGGGCCTGTATTGGACTCTTGACTGAGCCTAATATATTTCGTAGCTTTTCTCTCAGCAACCGCTTTGTCCGGCTACACCCCAGGGCGTAGATCCCATAACTCCACAGGAGAGACCATGACTGCACAGCCGCTCGATGCTCGCTCGCAGGCCGTCCCGACGCTGGACAATATCCGCCAGACCATCCGGGAACTTTGCGCTGACTTCGGCGACGACTACTGGCGCGCGACCGATCAGGAGCGCCGCTACCCCCAGGAGTTCGTCGACACCCTTACCCGCTCGGGCCTGCTCGCGGCCCTAATCCCGGCCAAGTACGGGGGCCTGGGGTACGGGCTGACTGAGGCCAGCGTGATTATGGAGGAGATCAACCGCTCCGGCGGTCACTCGGCGGCCTGCCATGCGCAGATGTACACCATGGGGGCCCTGCTACGGCACGGCAACGAGTCCCAGAAGACCGCCTACCTGCCCGAGATCGCCGCAGGTCGACTGCGTCTGCAGGCATTTTCCATCACCGAGGACAAGGCCGGCTCCGACACGACCAGCATCGAGACCGTGGCCGTGCGTGACGGCGAGGACTTCATCATTACTGGCCACAAGAGCTGGACGAGCCGGATCGACGAGTCCGACCTGGCCTTCGTGCTGGCCCGTACCTCCCCGAAGAGCGAGCAGCGCACCTACGGTCTGACGCTTTTCCTGGTGGACCTGCGCCAGGTCCGTGCCCAACAGGCCGAGACCCTCGAGATCGTCAAGGTCCGCACCATGTTCAACTACGCCACCAACCAGATCTATTACCATGGCATGCGCGTGCCCACTTCCGCCGTGATCGGCGAGGTGGATCGGGGCTTCGCCTACGTGATCGACGGTTGGAACGCCGAGCGGATCCTGCTGGCCGCCGAGGCTATCGGTGACGGTTACTGGTTTACCCAACGGGGCGCCGACTACGCCAACTCCCGCGAGGTGTTCGGCCGCAAGATCGGCACCAACCAGGGCGTGCAGTTCCCTATCGTGGATGCCTACATGAAGGTCCGGGCCGCAGACATGATGCGCTTCGAGGCAGCCCGTCTATTCGACGCCGGCCAGTCCTGCGGCGCCGAAGCCAACATGGCCAAGCACTTGGCCTCGGACGCCAGCTGGGAGGCTGCGAACGTCTCCCTCAACACCCACGGCGGCTACGGCTTCGTCGACCAATACGACATTGAACGCAAGTTCCGCGAGACCCGCATGTACCAAGTCGCCCCGGTCAACAACAACCTGATCAAGGCCTTCATCGGCACCAAGGTCCTCGGCATGCCCCGCTCCTACTGACCCGCATGATCTAGGCACCGCCGTGGCAGAATCCGAGGCCGCGGTCGAGGATGGGGCGGCCAGCTCCTCCGGCGTCTAGGAAGATGGCCCATCCTTGGTCCTACTCAGCGGTCAGGGCACCGATCGGCGGTGGTGGAACCGTGCTGCCCCGGTAATCGGGCTCTTCGGTCATTGGGTGGGGATCAGGTTGTGAGTCCTCCGGCGACCAGGAGCATGCGGAGTCGGTAGTTTTCACGGTTTCGGTACCCGCGGGCCAGACGACGGTGGAGCTCGATGATTCCGTTGATGGCCTCGGTGCCGCCGTTGTTCGCCCAGTGCGTGGCGAAGTAGGCCAGGAAGGCGTCCTTCCAGCGGAGCAGGGTCCTGCCGAGCCGGGCGATCTCCGGCACCGGGCAGGTATGGAACGTACTCAGGACCTTCTCCGCGATCCTGCGGCCCTCGGCGAGGTCCGTGGCCCGGTAGGCGGCACGGAGGTCCTGGGCGCACTGCCAGGCCAGGTAGACCTCCTCATGGGCCGGGTCAGCCTTCACGGCGGCGCCGATCCGGTCGGCCTGCCGGTCGGTCAGGTTCTCTACTCCGGCCCGCAGGGTGCGCTGGATCCCGTACAGGGGGTCGCCCTTGCGGCCTCGTCGGCCCATGGTCTGCTGCTGTACACGGCGGCGGGCCTCGTCCACGGCCTGGGTGCCGAGCTTGACAATGTGGAAGGCATCGACCACGGCCACGGCGTCGTCGAGTTGGTCCTCGATCGCGCCCTTGTAGCCGGCGAAGGGGTCCAGGGCCGCGACGCGCACTCCGGACCGGAACGCCTCGGAGCGTTCGGACAGCCAGTCGGCGTAGGCCTTCTTCGACCGGCCCGGGACCAGGTCCAGCAGCCTGGCCCGCACCCGGCCCTTGGTATCGCGGGAGAGATCGACCATCCCGGTCAGTTCCTTCGGGCCCCGCCGGCGGGTATCGACATGGTGCCAGATGTGCTCGTCAACGCCCAGCGAGTCGACGCCCTCGAACCGGGACTGATCGGCAGCCATGCGCTCCAGCACGGGCCGGACGGCACCCCAGACGGCCCTCCAGGCGGTGCCGAACTGCCGGGCAAGGCCCGCGATGGTGGCGTGTTCGCGGCGCAGCTGGCCGATGGCCCAGCCCACCGCACGGGTCGTGACCGTCCCACGCGGCGCGACCAGCTCCGGGACCTGCTCGACGAACACCCCACGGCTGCAGTCTGGATCTGGGCACCGCCAGGTGCGTTGGCGCCACCGCAGCCGCACCGGAACGGCCCCGGGAACATCATGCAGCCACCGGTCACGACGGCCCCTGCTCGGGGCCACCACCCCGCAGTCAGGACAGCCCATCAACTGCCAGTGTGTGGAGACGGTCACGGTCATCCGTGACTGACCGCGTTCGACGTGCTCGACGTGGACGCAATCCAGGCCCAACAACACATCGCAGCGAGAACAGGCATTAGTAGTGGCGGGCGCGCTCACGCACCCCGTAGCGTTGGTCAACGTCGAGGTCCTCTGGGTAGATCAGCATGCTTGGTCGCTACTGATCATCGGGGACCTCGACGCCTGCCCCCATCAACTCACCCGGCGAGCCTCACTCCCCACCCAATGACCGAAGAGCCGGTAATCGCCGCTCATCACATGGTGCTGGTGCGATTACTGGGGCACCGGGTTTGGTTCGGCGGCCGACGATGGCGAAGACTCGATGCGCCGACTCATGGGTGACACCGTCGCTGGGGAGATCTGGCAGGCACGGCACTAGAGCGGCGCGTGAGCCGCGGCATAGTCGAACTGCGTCGGCGCTACCGCTCAGGGTAGCGGGTCGGCCACGTTCGACATTGACGGTGATTGACGAGGGACACCCTGAAGTGGTGCCCTAATGTCTGCGTTAGCCGAGGCCGGGGCCATGGCGTTAAGTGCTGAGAGGTCGACTTGTTCAGCCAGGGGACGGCTGAGGACCATGTCGAACACGCTGGCCGCGAGCAGTCGAGCAGCATCTGGGCCGATGAGCTGGCTCGCCTTCGCCTCCAGATCGTCTCTGCTAGCCCGGCGGGGGGGCGAGCCCCGGAAGGCGCCAGTGGATTTGTCGATGACGTTCCCGTCCTTGAGGCGAAGGCGTACCTCGGCCTGCCATGCGGCAGGGTAGGCCGCCTCCAAGTCCTCGGATTCGTAGCAGCGCACCTTCTCGATCCACGGTCTGAGCTCATCCGCGACCGCCGCGGCGCGATCGAACTGCTCCACGGTGGCCGCTCCAGTGGCCAGCGCGACCGCTGCCCCGAAGGGCATGCTGAACTGAGCGTCGACCGAGGTGGTGATCACTCGCTTGCGTTCGGCCGGCACTGCTACCAGGGCTGCCCCTGCCTTGATTACAGCCACCTCGATGGATTCGATGTCCTTGAGGGACAGCTCGGGCATTTCCCGCCGAAGAGCGATGAGCAAGTCGATGTTGCCGTGCATGTATCGGCAGCAGGGGTAGAACTTGATGCTCGTCTCCAAGGCTCCGCGGCCCAACTCTAGATGAAGGGTCCGCCCCGGGATCTGTCCCTGGCCGTACTGGCGCAAAAATCCGTCCCGGCCTTCCAGCGACGTCGCCGGGGCGGTGAATCCGGCCGCGGCCAGTCGAGCGGCTCGGATGCCGGTCGCTGCAGCCTGCCCGGCGTTGAGCCGCTTGGTCCAGGAACCGTCGGAGAGGAACTCCAGGCTGCCTGAGGCCATATCGGCCGCCAAGCCCAGGGCGTGGGTGGTGCGCTCTTCGCCCAAGTCCATAATCGAGCAGACTGCGGCCGTTGCTCCAACAGCACCGGTGATGCCTGTTGGGTGGAAGCCGCGGGCGTAGGACTCCGCTGGCCCCACCAGCACGCCTAGGGCGCACATCACGTCGTACCCGACTGTAGTGGCCTGCAGCACCTTGCCAGCGCTTTCGCCTTGGGCGTCGGCGATTGCCAGGACCGCAGGGAAGATGGCCACCCCGGGGTGAGAGGATGCCTGTTCATAGGTGTCGTCCAGTTCAAGTCCATGAGCGGTGATGCCGTTGACTAGCGCGGCTTCCTCTACAGTGGCCCACGCCGAGATGCCGTGGAGGCTGGCGCACCGCAGCTCGTCAGGTTCCTCCGACAGCGCTGCACTGGCGCGGGCCGCTGCAGCAGAATGGCGGTCCGTGCCTCCGACAGTGACCGTGTAGTAGTCCATGAGCAGGTGACGCATCCAGTCCTGCACCGGTGGTGGCAGCGGCGGGACGTCGATGGTGTGGCGGGCGAGGGTTCTGGCCAGGCTCATCTGGTTACTCCTGAGGATCTACAGGGTGGCAGTGGTTTCGTGCTCTCAGCGTGTGGCATCGCGCCGGGATTGCGAGAAGGGAATCTGGGAGAGGCAACCTCACAGGGAGGAGTGCTGGAGGGCGCGGGCCACCGTTGCGGTGCACCGCAACCCAGCCAGATACCGGATGCGCGGATTGATTAGGCGGCGCGACGATGCCGGCGGCCCGTGAGGTCGTGACCACCACTGACCGGGCATAGGTCAGATGCCATTGCCGCCGTACCGATTCTTGGTCAGCGCCCACCGGATGTGCCTACCGGGATGCGAGCTCCCAGCGATGCCTTGCGGGCCCGTTGGTAGAAGTCGTCACCGTGGTCGTTGATCACGACGAAGGCCGGCAGGTCCTTTACCGTAATCGCCCGGGCGGCTTCCATACCAAAGTCTTCGAAATCGATGACCCGGGAGTCCACGATGCAGTCCTGCGCCAGTCTGGCTGCTGGTCCCCCAACGGTTCCCAGGTAGAATCCGCCGTGCTCGCCGCAGGAGGCAGCGACGTCGGCGGATCGGTTGCCCTTGGCCAAGGTGATCATGCTACCGCCCAGTGGCTGGAAGATCGGGACATAGGAGTCCATGCGGCCGGCTGTTGTGGGGCCGAAGGACCCGGTGGCGTATCCTTCCGGCGTCCTGGACGGCCCGGCGTAGTAGACCGGGTGGTTCTTGAACCAGTCGGGCAGTTCTTCACCGCGTTCGATCAGTGAACGAAGCTCAGCGTGGACGAGGTCCCGCGCCACCACCAGGGTCCCGTTGAGCGAAAGCCGCTCTCCGAGCTCACATTCGGCAAGTTCGGCTAGTAAGGAATCCATGGGTTGGTCCAGGTTGATGTTCCGGGCTTGGCCGTTACGATGCCGATCCGAGGGAAGGTACTTCTCGGGCTGGTGCTCGAGTCGCTCGATCCAGGCCCCGTCTGCGTCGATGCGGCACTCGATCTGCCGGTCGGCGGAACAGGAGACCGCCACAGCGATGGGCAGCGATCCGTTGTGCCGGGGCATGCGGATTACTCGCACGTCGTGACAGAAGTAGCGGCCGCCGAACTGGGCTCCGAAGCCCAGTTCCCGAGTCATTCGGAGCAGTTCTTGTTCAAAGTCGGGATCTCGCAGGGACCAGGACTGCGGTCCGGGTTTGGTGGGCAGGTGATCCAGGTGATGGGCCGAGGCCAGTTTGGCGGTGGTCAGGCACTCCTCGGCGGAGGTGCCACCGATGACGACGGCCAGGTGGTATGGAGGGCAGGCCGAGGTCCCGATCTCGGCGATCTTCTCCCGCAAGAAGTCCAGCATCCGTTCCGGGTCCAGGACGGAGCGGTTCTGTTGGAACAGGAAGGACTTGTTTGCCGATCCTCCTCCCTTGGCCATGATGAGCAGCTCGTAGTCGGAGCCTTCTTCCAGCTCGATATGGATCTGGGCCGGGAGGTTTGTCCCGGTGTTCTCCTCCGTCCAGGTGGTCAGAGGATGCAACTGGGAATACCGAAGGTCCAGGTCGGCGAAGGCCCGCTGGACGCCGCGGGCGATCCATTGCCGATCCTTGCCGTCGGTGATGACTCGATGTCCGCGTCGGGCATGGACGATGATCGTCCCGGTGTCCTGACACATTGGCAAGACCTCGCGGGAGGAGACGACGGCGTTGGACAGCAGGTCCAGGGCCACGAAGTGGTCGTTCGCCGAGGCCTCGGCGTCGTCGAGGATCCCGCGCAGCGAGGCCAGGTGGTCCGGCCGCAGATAGTGGCTGATCTCCCTGACCGCCCGGAAAGCGAGGTCTTCAAGCTGTTTGCCGGCAATGCGGTTCCAGGCCTGATCCGCGACCTTCACGCTCGTGCTGCCCTGACCGATGCGGTCCACTGTCCCGGCGAAGCGCTGGTGGCTGACCAGCGGGATCTGAGTCATAGGCGCATCTTCAGGCATTGCTGCCTCCTTCGCTGATACCTGCAAACTCTACGGCGGGCGCGGTGGTGTCCAAGAACTCAGACAGGACCGCGTCGGTGTGCTGGCCTATCGTGGGCACCGGGCCCCAATGTGGTTCCACGCCCACCGGTGTTGCCGGCGGCACCAGGGCGCGGGCGGTTCCACCAGGCAGTTCGACGGACCGCCACCGGTCACGTTCGGCCAACTGCGGGTGCTGATCATATTCGAACATGTCCCTCATCCGAGCGTTGGCAATGCCGATGGCGTCCAGTCGGGCGATTAGCTCGCCCGAGGCCAGCTTCGTAGTGACCTCCTCGATGATGCCGTGCAGTTCGGGCCGGTTCTCAACCCGGCGTGCGTTCGGGGTGAACCGGGGATCCTCGGCCATCTGTGGGCGGTCGATGACCTCGCGACAGAAGGTCATCCACTCCCGTTCATTCTGCAGGCCGAAGAAGACCGTGCCGTCCGAGGTCGGGAATGGGCCATAGGGAGCGATGGAAGCGTGCTGGGCACCCGAACGCTTCGGTGCCGAGCCGCCGTGCACCGCCAGCAGGTGCGTCTGGGACATCCACTCTCCCAGCGCCTCAAGCATGGAAATCTCCAGAGTCTCGCCCCGCCCGGTGCGGGCCCGTTGCAGCAACGCAGCCAGGATGCCCGAGTAGGTGTACATCCCGGCGGCGATATCGGCCACCGAGACGCCGGCTTTCGCTGGGCTCTCTGGTGTTCCGGTGGTCGAGAGCAGTCCGGCCTCGCACTGGATGATCAGATCGTAGGCCTTGCGCTCCGTGTAGGAACCTCCGGGGCCATAACCGGAGATTGACGCATGGATCAGCTGGGGATTGTACTCGTGCACCGATTGAGCGCCAAAGCCCAGACGGTCCACCGAGCCCGGGGCCAGGTTGGAGACGAACACATCCGCTTGCTCCAGCATGGCGCGCAGAGCTTTATTGCCCAGCTCGGACTTGAGGTTCAAGACCACGGATTCCTTGGTGCGGTTGAGCCAGACGAAATAACTGGCCTGTCCGTGCACAGACTCATCGTATGTTCGCGCGAAGTCCCCGGTGTCACGTTCGATCTTGATGACGCGGGCCCCAAGGTCGGCGAGTTGACGAGTGGCGAACGGCGCCGCCACAGCCTGCTCGATCGACACAACGGTGATGCCCTCCAGAGGGAGAACCGGCTGGATCATTTTCTTCCTTTCGTCCTCGGCCCGACGGTCTTATTCCCTGAATCCAAGAGGCTTACGAGAAGACCGGTCGTAACACTCGCCTTCACCACTCGGAACTGGATCAGCTCCGCGTGATGCTTGACACAAGCAAGTATGCATCACATAGAGAGATCATGCATCCGTTGACTTCTGGTTGCCATTTTCTCGAGCGCTTGTGGCGAACATGCATAATGCATTGATCCCATGCACGAACGTCGTTGACAGGTATGGCTGAGTCATGTGAAGAGGGCCACGCGGCCTGTGCGACTCTCCCGATGCCTTGGACCCTCGGTCGGCTTGGTTTCAAATACCACTACCTTTAGCCGCGGTCCAACGGCTGACCTTAGGAAGGCTATTGATTTTCTGTCGACCAGGGCTGGTGGTTTCGGGGAGCGCTGAGGGACGGGGCCTCCCAACTTGTGTTCCACTGAGTGCCCTCGTCTCACGCCGGCGTCCGGCTTCGACAGTCAGGTCACCACGGCTGGCGGCGGCCCGTGAGTGTGCTCCAATAAGATGCTCCACTGGTTCTGTCAAGGCCAGGGCCGACGTGGGTGCAACTTGATCCGGCGAGCTGAAGAGGCGACTCGGGCCAGGACCTCGATCATCTTGCGGTAGAGGGTGGCGGTGGTTGCCTTGGTCAAGCCGGTACCAGTGATGGTCGCGACAGCCCGGATGAGGTTGACGATGGGCGGCTCAAGCACCAGCCAGGCGGCGTTGGAGGTGAAGACTCCGGAGGGCAGGTATACCAGGGTGCTGTTCTACAGGCCGGTGTCGATCGGGTCGATCACCGAATGCGTCCGGTGGGCTTTGTCCGCGGCGACGGTGTTCAGGGTGCTGGTGGTGAAGAGCGCGTGGAACCGGGGCGCACCAAACAACCCCGGCTGTTCCAGGTTCTTCGGTTCAGCACGGATATCCGGTGCACCACCAACCAGCCTGGTACTCGTCGGACTTCTTGCGGGAGGTGAACACGATGAAGGGCCCCTCGGCGACCTCGGCATTGGAGATCCACCGGTTGCTGGTCTCGTCGTGGATCGCCTCCGAGTACTCGATTTCTGTCCAGACGTCCTCGGCGATGACGGTGATGGTTTACTTCACGGCCGGGTCTACCCGGGCGACGATGGACACATCGGTTCCGGCACTGATCGCCGCGGCGATGGTGGCGCGGCCGTGGAAGGCCCTGCCCATGAGCTGAACCAACCAAACCAAGTATTATTAGGCGTAGCGGTAGAAAGCCGCGGGCAGGAAAGCCCGACTGACTGTACGGGTCGAGTCGCCCTATGATGTGTTGGTAGATGTCACGTTCGGCGTGCGCGACGGTCCCTTAATATCTATTCGTGCATGCCAATTCTCTCGACAGGGCAAAGGCCAGAGTGAAGAGCGCATAAAGGACGCAGTGTGAATGTGTTGAAGCTCGATCTCGGAACGGAGTGGGGATATGCGGGGAGAGCCATGTCCATGAGTCTTCGTGAAAGGAAGAAGGTGGAAACGCACGAGCGACTCTTGGCGTCCACCATCGAGCTTCTCGCCTTAAGGGGCATCGATCAAATAACCACACGAGAAATCGCGGAACGCGCCGGGGTCGGTGAAGCAACCCTTTTTCGCTATTTCCCTAACAAGCGAAACTTGTTTCTATCTGCCTATGGAACGCGGTTCGGCGCTATTGTATCAGGCTACTCGAGGGAGCAGGAGTCCCTTAATGCCGATCCTGGCCTCGGGCACACGGGTCGAGACTACTTAGCTCGGATTCTCAACGGATACAGGGCTTTGGCGGATCTGTATATTTCTGACCCGGAGAATGCCGCGAGCTACATCCGCGAGTCATTCCAACTCGGAAGTGTCGTCGGTGTCGGAGGCCAATCGCACGGGGATCGGTGGATTGGACTAACGACTGACGTTATCCGTAAGGGCCAGGATGTCGGTGAGTTTGTGGTGACGATCGATGCTGACCTTATGGCTCAGAACTGTCACGCGGTCTATGTGCACAATTCGATCAAGACTCATGTTCGGAAGCTGAAGATCGAGAACTACTGGGAGGTATTATCTGCTCGTCTCGAACTTGTTCTCGCACCGCTTCTGCCCCTCAGGCTCGTTTAGAAACAGGACGGTTGCCAGCTTGCCCGCCCATGGCGCGCCTACGCATCAGCCTATGCCAACGAGGTTTGTCGACTTTTCGCCGATCATGCACAGTTTAGGGCTTGAGGTAGGATTGAGGCAGGCTAAATATCAACGGGTGAGAGGTAGGACGTGCCGATTAATACGCCGACTAAGAGAGACGTAATCATCGGTGAGCTTCGCTCTCTCATTGTTTCCGGTGAACTGGCGAGGGGGTCCCATCTTCCTCAGGATGATCTGGCAAAACGTTTTCGAAGCAGCATCACACCCGTTAGAGAGGCCCTTCGTGCTTTGGAAGTTGAAGGGCTGGTCGTATCCGAAGCACGCCGTGGTGTGCGCGTGGCTGGAGTCGATTTTGAACGGGTCAAGGCAACCTACGTTGTCCGTCGGTTGACAGAAAGTTATGCTATTCGTAGGGCCACTATTAGGTTTTCTCCCCATGACATACGTCGGGGAGAGGAACTTCTGGAGGAGCTGAACCAAGCAGCCCGTCTTTCCGGTGCCGAACGTTTGAGAGAACTGAACAAAAAGTATCACTTCTTCTTCTATGAGCGATGTGGCATTCCCGGCTTGGTGAACGAGATCGATACGTTGTGGCGCGCGTTCCCCTGGGACCTGTTGTTGTCTTCCAACGATTCAATGCAACATTCAGAAAGAGAGCACTGTGCCATTCTCGAGGCAGTGCGAAGTGGCCACCCAGATGCGGCCGCCGAAGCAATGGGAAAGCATCTAGAACGCAGCTTCTCAGTCCTTACGACACGGCTCACGGGGCGTCCCGCCAATGATCCTTTCGACATCCACAACGACTGATTCTCGCCCCTGAGGTCGTCGACAGTAAGTGCAACGGCGAACTGCTTCCCTATTGCCCTTGTTGACGCCTGCCCATCAGCACTCTAAAAATGTCATGGGATCTCTACCTTTAACGGCTCCTCACAAATGAGGGTGTAGATGGTGTTCCCGGGCGTAGCGGCGCGTCGATGGCTGGATAGAGGTCGAGACCTTTCGAAGATGGAGGTTCCTACGCCAGCCATCTGAAAGACCTCGACGTGCCTAACGCTACCTTCGACGACTGTGACCTGACCAAGTTCTGCCGCCTCGACGAGCTCGGACTCGTAGCCGTCGGCCAACGCCTGGAACCCCGGCGTGCGGTGCTGGTCTGCCGGGTGGTGGAACCGGATCACTGGTGCCACCGCTGCGGATCCCAAGGAACACCCCGCGGCACCGTGATCCGCCGGCTGGCGCACGAACCGGTGGGCTGGCGGCCCACCACCCTCCACATCACGGTCCCCCGCTACCGATGCGCAGACTGCGCCCATGTCTGGCGCCAAGTGTATAGACGGCTCTTTCGGTAGCAGGTGTGTATCGGTCCGGTGTATCGGTCCGGTAGCGCGGGCGCGGGTATCCGGTAGTGCTTCTATCGGGGTCACTGCGCCCGCGCTGTTGGGTCAGGCAGGTTGGTCGACGGTCGACTCGGCGGCGGCGTCGTCGTCGGTTGTGTTGGCGTTGGTGTGGCGGCGCATGTTCGGGCCGTCGAGTTGGACGATTTCGCTGTTGGAGACGATGCGATTCAGGATGGACTCGGCGATCACGGCGTCGTGGAGGGATTTGTACCAGTCTTCGGGGTCGAACTGCGAGGTCACCATGGTGGCGCCTCGGCCTTCGCGGGCGGCCAGGATGTTGAGTAGCTCGCTGGCGGTGTCCGCGCTGATCGGGGTGGTGAGGAAGTCATCCAGGACCAGTAGGTCGCAGGTATGGATGCCGGCCAGGAACCGCATTCGCTCCGGATCGGCGCGGTTCAACACGGCGAGTTGATTGGCGAGGTCATCGAGGCGGAAGTAGCGGGCGGTGTGGTCTTGCCGGCAGGCGGCGTTGACCAGTGCTTGGGCGAGGTAGGACTTGCCGACGCTGGATTTGCCCAGCACCACGAGGTTCGAGGTGTTCTCGATCCACCGGCAGGAGCCCAGCCGGTCCAGAAACCTCACCAACTACGTAGCCAGATCCCTACTGGAATCCGGCGGATTCAGGCCACTGCTACACCCTCATTTGTGAAGAGCCCCTTTAACAGTGTCGTAAACGCGAATAGTGTGCAAGCAGCCGTCGGCCGCTGCCACTCAAGCTAGCTCTTGAACGGGTAGCGGCCGACGTTTGCATTGCACAACGAATGCGAGCAATCAGGTTTTTGTTCGCAATGTACGTTCGTCAGACTAAAAGGGCGGGATTGCCCGCGGAGGGGCCTTCGGTGTATGCGTTCGTATAGGCCGCAGCAGGATGCGTGGCTTGGACCCGTGAATTGCCGGGTCCCTGCAGGTATTCCCGCAAGGTGCTGCCCTCGTAATCCTTCCAGACGCGGCCGCGCTTTTGAAGCTCTGGCACGACCATGTCGACGAAATCCTTGAACGAAGCCGGTGTCACAGAGCGGGCGAGATTAATGCCGTCCGTCCCCGACTCATCGACCCACCTCTCAATTTCGTCCGCGATTCGCTCTGGCGTTCCCACCAGTACCGGCTCCATGCCCCCGGTGCTCAAGTACTCCGCCACCTCCCTGGCCGTCCATTCTCGTTCCGGATCAGCCTTTGTGACCATATGGAGGATTGTTCGCACTGCATCTGTCTCAACGTACTTAAGGACCTGATCCGGGTCGTACTTACTCAGGTCAATTCCGGTCCACCCGCCGAACATCGCCATGGCTCCATCTGTGGAAGCGTACCGTCGATAATCCTCGAACTTCCGTTGTGCTTCGGCATCCGTTTCCCCAACAACGACGCTCAGGATTGTGTAGATCTTGACCGAGTCGCGGGACCGCCCGAACCGTTCGGCCCTATCTCGAATATCGTCGGCAACCTTGCGTCCGAGCGAAGGCTTCATCGCATGGATGAAGATGCCTTCGCCGTGTTTGGCGGCAAAGTCTCTGCCCCGGGGCGAAGCTCCGGCCTGGAAGATAGCGGGAGTTCGTTGGGCGGAGGGTTCGCATAGGTGCATGCCGGGAACATTGAAGTATTTCCCGGCGTGACCGATTGGGTGGACCTTTGATGGGTCAGTGTAAACACCGTGCTCGGTGTCAATACGGACCGCGTCGTCCTCCCAAGATCCTTCCCACAACTTATACGCTACGTCCATAAATTCCTCTGCGATTTCATAACGCTCATCGTGGGGAATCTGAGACGTCAAACCGAAGTTCTTGGCGGCGCTCTCAAGATAGCTTGAGACTACGTTCCAGCCGACACGACCGTTCGTAAGATGATCCAGAGAGGAGAATTTCCTGGCAAGGGCATAGGGGTTATCCAGTGTCACAGAAGACGTGACTGCAAAAGCAAGATTCTTGGTCGCTGCAGCCATAGCGGATACCTGCATGAAGGGATCGTTGATCGGGACCTGCATTCCGTCGGCTAACGAGGGGTCTGGGGAGTTCTTGTAGACGTCGTAGAGACCGGCTACGTCCGCTATGAACATGGCATCAAACTTTCCCCGCTCCAACGTCTGGGCCATGTCGACCCAGTAGTCCAGAGAGTTGTACTGGTGTCCTCTGCTTTCGGGGTGTCGCCAGATACCCGGCCACTGATGGCCCGGCGCCGTTATTTCGAAAGCATTAAGACTGATCCTCTTGCCCATTCTGTCTCCTAGTGAATTGCCACACCGTCGGCGCGGTCTATTTGATGGAAAGTTTCCGTTTTGCAAGACTAAATTAATTGCGGCGAGATTTGACCCGCATGAGGGCTGATTTGGTATTGCTTTTCGATCCGAAGCAGCCATGCCATGGCGATGAGTCCAACCAAGGGTCCTGCTGCGAGGATGGGCAACGCTAGTTCCCATGACCACTTTGATGCGACGTAGGGAAGCAGTGAAATACTCCCAGTCGTAACCAAGAATCCCAGAGCCAATTGTGTCGTCAAGGCACTGCCAATGTATCGAGGGTCACAATATTCACTGAGTAGCGCGGAGAACTGCCCCGAGTCAGCGATAATCCAGAACCCCCAGAACAGACAGATGGCTACCACCATGGGTAGCGGGATATGCTCTGCCCATAGCAAGGCGAACGCTGAGAGGCCAGAAAGCAAGAGGGAGAGGGAAGCTGATTTCGCCTTCCCTATTCGATCTCCGAGGATTCCTCCAACCACGGAACCTATTCCTCCCACCGCAATGACGGCGAAAGCCATAAGTGCGATGCCTGATATGGAGAGTTGGCCAGCCTGGGTAGAGGCAAATACTGCGAGGAAGGTCCCGACCCACGTCCACATGGCATAGAGCTCCCACATGTGTCCGGCGTATCCGACTGTCGCCAAGAGCACAGGTGGCGATTTTATCGAACGAACGGCCTCTCGAATTTTGAACTTTCTGCGCGTGAACGGGTAGGGGCCCTCCCCTGGAACAGCAACCATAAGCAGTCCTCCGCTTGCCGTTGCTATCGATGTGGCAATAACTACGGGGGCAGCATTCGCGTGTCCTAGGCCGGCAATGAGATGAGGCAATGCCGACCCCACAGTTAGTGCGCCGATGAGAACCCCCATAGGTTTGCCCCGGCGTTCGGCAGGGAACCATGTCGCCATACTCTGAACTGCGGATGGATAAACGGCGGCAAGAAAGACACCCGTTAGCATGCGCAGCACAATGCCCGCCCCGAAGCTGTCAATAGTAAGTAGCAGAAGATTGGTCCCGCTGGCACCCGCAGCAGCAATAGGGAACAGAACTCGGATCGGAACACGGTCGGGGACGCCGGATACCACCAAGAGGATGGCTCCGGCTACAAATCCGAACTGCACGGAAACCGTGAGCAGCGCACCCATGCCCTCAGAAATTACCCAACGGTCTCTGAACTCGGCCAGAATCACGGACGCGGAGAACCAGACGCTCATGGTCAGCAATGTTGAGATGCTGATCAGAACTAGGGCTCGTCGTTGCAGCCCCGTGTTTCGACTATCCACGGAAGCGGTGGGTGCTGTGACCGTCGTAATCACGGAGGAGCCTTAGTTGACGATCTGCTCAGTGTGCAGTCGACGAAAAGACGATCCGTGGAAGACCAGGGGTTCCTGATCGGGGTGCTCCCGCAGACTCATAACTTCTAGCAGGACCACGGCATGGTCCCCTGCGGGGACTTCGTTGAGGATCTCACACTCGAGCCATAGGCAGGCGCCAGCGATAAACAGGGCGTTGAGATCGTTCTCGAAGATCTCGAGGCCCTCGAAGCGGTCTCCAGACTTTGAGGCCAGTTGGCGACATGCAGTTGCCTGCTCAGATCCGAGGATCGAAATACCCAAACGGCGGGCATTGCGGAGAGTCGGCCATGTACTGGAAGTGTTCTGAATGGCGAACGACACCAGGGGGGGGTCCATTGATACGCCGACTGTGAAGGAGGAAGCCACGAGACCGGTGGGCGTCCCATCGACAACGCTTGCGATTGCGGCAACGCCTGAGGGAAATCGCGAGAATGCGGGTCGGAGTGCAGCCGGGTCTGGTTTGGTCATGAGTTGCGACATGCGCCTATCCGTTCTGAGTAGGAATATGCCCGGGTTCGATCCACTGCCTCCTCGTAAACAGGACGGTGGCTCCACGGGAATCCGGAAGTGAGAGCATCCTTCGTTCGAAGCGTGCTCTCATATGTCGAGTAAAGCACTGTGTGGTGTACGACACAAGGGTGTGCATGATTTTCTGTCTTGACCCCCCTTTTGGTCATAGATATATTCAACACCGAGATCATGCATTATGATCTGCATCACCCTCTCTTCGGAACACGGGCTCGGCCGAGACTTCGGAAGCGTCTGCGCCCGCCGGCGTCATCCGGACAATCCGGCCCTTTCAATCGACTTCAAGAGGATAAGATGAATGAAGCAATAGCTGTACAGGACGAGAATCAAGTAGGTTCGAGTAATCGACCTTCGGGGCAATTGAGTTCAGATAATCGGCGCAAATCCCTGCGCGCGGTAGCCGTTGGCAATTTGTTGGAATGGTTTGACTGGACCCTATATGGCGTATTCTCCGCCTATCTTGCTGCGAACTTTTTCGACCAGCAAGATTCAACATCTGCACTGCTCTCAACGCTTGCAGTTTTTGCTGGTGGATTCGTTGCCCGGCCGATCGGGGGATTCGTTTTCGGGCGACTGGGAGACAGGGTCGGCAGAAAGACAATCCTGCTCATCACAATGACGCTCTTGGCGTTGTCTAGTCTCGCGTTTGCGATCCTTCCAACTTATGAGCAGATTGGGCCGTGGGCCTCGGCGCTGTTGCTCATCACGCGGCTTGTCCAGGGTCTGGCTCATGGCGGCGAGGCAGGGGTTTCGTATACTTACGTCGCCGAGATTGCACCGAAAGAACGTCGGGGACTCTGGTCCAGCGCCGTCTACGTCAGCGTGAATCTGGGCGTGATGGCCGCTACGGCGCTAGCGGCTGTCCTAGCCGGCATCCTTGCGGATGACGCGATGAACGCTTGGGGCTGGAGGATCGGCTTTGCGCTTGGGGCCGTTCTGGCTCTCTACGTTTTCTACCTTCGCCGTGCAGCCCATGAAACAGATGTGTTCGAGAGCAACAAGGAGAGTGAAAGCACAGAATCTGTCCAGCCAATAACCAAGAGGCAGATGCTCAAGATTGCGCTTTTCATTATCGCCCTATCAGCGGCAATGAACACCTTCTACAGCATCTGGATCACCTTTGCAGCCAGCAATGCCATCGCTGTCTACAAGATGGATGCTTTCGGAGCTTACATTGCTAGCCTCATAGCGCAAGCTTTGGTACTCGGCTTACTGCCGCTCTTTGGTCGGTTGTCGGACCGGATCGGTCGACGCCCCACGATGGTGATGTTCGGCGTCGGTATCATCCTGGCGATCATGCCAATTCAGATGATCCTGTCGGAACAGCCTTGGACGCTTTTCGTGGCCCAGTTCGTCGGCATGGCCGTGTGGGCCATCGGCGTCAGCATCTATCCAGTCCTCATGGCCGAGCTTGTGCCGACAAGGGTTCGCGCCATGGGTGTTGGAGTCGTCATTTCCCTCTCGGCAGCCATTTTTGCGGGCACGTCTGCATACCTCTACACCTGGCTCAATTCCTTGGACTTGGGTTGGGTATTCGATGCCTATCTCGTCGTTCTGGCACTGTTCACGATCGTGGCGGCTGTGAAGATGCGAGAGACTAAGGGAATGGACCTTAACGACGTAGACGCGGACATCACAGGCAAGGCGTCACAAGCGCGACGATGATTCGTATGGCCGAACATGGCCACCGTGAAGCCAAGGAGCGGGGATGATTTGAATGACTCCCCGCTCCTCCACGTAGCCAGGGTGCAGGTCCAGGCTGCCGGCCTGATGGACTTCGGGGCCGCAGGACGGCTGCTACCGACGCCGACAAACTTCCTGTACGCCTCACTAGCAGACGAGGCTGCGCAGATCGAGGCGATCGGCACGCCCACGGCTGCCCAGGCCTAGCGGGGGGCAGTCGAGTCTCCTGATCCGCAAACCCCACTCTGTCCTCCGGCAAGCCGCCACCCCGAAATCCGGAATTCCACAGTCTTCTGATGAAAAGAGGAACAAGCTATGCTTTCCACCCAAGAATCTACGCCCTTGATCGACCCTTCCCTAGAGGCGATACGGTCGATCGCCATGGGCCGCCTCGACGGGGAGGACGGAACGATCCCCGTGGAGGACCCGGCCACCCAGCAGATAATCGCCACCGTTCCCAATCACACCACGGTGAATGCCCTTGAGGCCGTCACACTCGCAGACTCGGCGGGTCGCGAGTGGGGCAAGACCACTCCACGCCACCGATCCGACATCCTCCACGCGGCGTACGCTCACCTGATCGACAGCAAGGATCGCCTCGCAGCCCTCATTAGCCGTGAGATGGGCAAGCCACTTGCCGAGGCCCACGGTGAGGTCCAGTACGCAAGTGACTACGTGCGCTGGTTCGCTGAAGAGATCCTCCGCGGCAGTGGGGGTTACCGAGAATCCCCGTCAGGGGGGTCCACCATCATCACCACTCAAGGTCCGGTCGGGCTCAGCGTGCTTATCACTCCCTGGAACTTCCCCCTGGCTATGGCCACCCGCAAGATCGCCCCGGCCCTCGCCGCCGGATGCGGCGTGGTCATCAAACCCGCCACCCTGACCCCGCTCACCACCTACCTCGTCGTTCAGTTGCTGGAGGAAGCTGGAGTCCCGCAAGGGCTTGTTCAGGTCGTCACCACGCGCAACTCCTCTGCCTTCAGCGAAGCAGTGCTCACCGACCCGAGAGTACGCAAACTTTCGTTCACGGGTTCCACCCCGGTCGGTAGCACTCTGATGGAGCTGGCAGCGAAGAACATCATTAAGAGTTCGATGGAGCTCGGAGGCAATGCACCGCTTCTGGTCTTCGACGATGCGGATTTGGAACGTGCTGCTGAGCAGGCGATGCTCGCCAAGATGCGCAACAACGGCCAGACTTGTGTAGCCGCCAATCGCATCCTCGTCCAAAACGGCATTGCCGACGCCTTCGTCGAGGCCCTCACTGAGAAGACCAGGGCCTTGCGGCTCGGAAACCCACTGGATGAGGCCACTACGCTCGGACCGGTCATCGACCACCGCGCCGTGGAACGACTGTCCCAATTGGTCAATGACGCCATCGCCAAGGGAGCGACACTGCGCACTGGCGGCAGCGTCCCGGATGCCCCCGGCTACTTTTTCGAGGCGACGGTTCTCGACGACATTCCTATCAACGCGGACATCACCTCCACTGAGATCTTCGGTCCGGTAGCCGCAATCAGTCGGTTCTCCACGGAAGAGGAGGCGATTCGCCTAGCCAACGACACCCCGTTCGGCCTGGCCGGCTACGTCTTCACCGAAAACGCCGACCGTGCCTTTAACGTTGCCGAATCGCTCGAGACCGGAATGGTGGGCATCAATCAAGGCATGATCTCGAACGTCGCCGCTCCCTTTGGCGGCGTCAAGCAATCAGGACTCGGTCGAGAGGGCAGCTCGGAGGGTCTTGAGGAATACCAAGAGACCAAGTACTTCAACTTAGCCCGCCGCAGCAGCTCCTGACTCGGTAACCTCCCAAGTGGCTCGCCTCGTAGGCCGTAGTAGACTCAGATACCGGGCGCACGGCCTACGAGGGCCAACCAAGGACTCTTCTATACTCATCAAGCTGGGCTGGTGGCTGTGCCGGGGGTGTTGAGACTCTGGTAGATCTGGCGGGCTAGCTAGATGACCTTTCTCAGTGTGGAAGACGCCGCCGAGCCCTGCGGCAATGACTTCGGTCGGTACAACGAGGCGATGGAACGCCTCAGTCAAGCGCAGAGCGGCTTGGAATCAGCCAGCGAAACCCTCCAATCGGAACGCTCGGCCTGGGACGGTTCCACTTTCGGTACCGGGACAGGCGTCGATCATCGGTGCCTGTCTGTTGCCCGGCCTCTTCTCGAAGGCCGTCTGCCTCGGCGGGATCATCGGCGGCGGTTTGGGTGTCGCCGGCTCTGAGATCGACCGGCAGGCCGATACCTCCAGTGCTGAAGCCGCCGTCGAACAGGCCGAGCTGATGGTCGAGATGGCCGAGGGAGATGCGGAGATCGCCGCTGGAGCGGCGTTCAGCTGCGTGATCCACTTCATCTCCAAGGGAGCCGAATGACCGCCCGCCGCGCCGGCCCGCACCCGGGAGGGGGGATCGGCCTGCCACGGGCTCGGTTCATCCGCAACCTGAAGCCCGATGCCGTCCAAGCCGCCATGGTCGGCCAGTCCACCCTGTCGGCATTCCTGATCCCGCCCAACAACAACGCCTGCGGCCAAGCACTGGAAATCGCCCACTATGTGCGTGACCACAGCCTCGACGTCCTGGCCGAGAACGGCAACTTCACAGACCCGGACAGGCTCCAAGTCCGCGTCACCAACATCGTGCGTGACTACCAAAGCCACACCACCCTCACCTTCGCCAACGCCCTGGGCCTCTCACTGCGTCTGGCACTGGGACAGCAATAGACGCCAGCACGATTAACCCCCAGTCATCTGGACCGGCACCCCGCAGACCCGACCCACACGACATAGCAAGCCTCGACGCCAGCTGAACTGTCAAGGTGTGACGCCTTGGCTCTCCACGGCGCTGCCGGCTGGCGTCGCTGCCGACTAGGGTCGTATCCGTGAAGTCGACCCCCGTGCCCTCCGTCCCCGACGGCTACGCAGCCCTACTGGAATCCCTGAAGAACCGGGTCCGCCAAGCGCAGACTGCAGCCCGCCGAACGGTCAACACAGAACTGGTCGGCCTGTACTGGTCCATCGGCCACGAGATCCTCCTCCGACAAGACCAGCAGGGCTGGGGCGCTGGCGTCGTACGCCGGCTGGCCGACGACCTGCGCGCTGAGTTCCCCCAGATGAAAGGATTCTCCTCCCGGAACCTGCAATACATGCGCAGCATGGTCGAAGCCTGGGGCGCCGCATCAAATGTGCCACAGCCTGTGGCACATTTGCCGTGGGGCCACATCCGGGCCATCCTCGACAAGGCCGAGAACCAGGACCAACGCGACTGGTACGCCGCAGCCGCCGGCGAATACGGGTGGTCCCGCAACGTCCTGCTGAACATGATGATGAACCGGTCCATGGAACGCACCGGCACCGCACCCTCAAACTTCACCCGGCTACTCACTCCCCCGGACTCCGAGCTGGCCCAACAAGCCGCCAAAGACCCCTACGCCTTCGAATTCCTCGACCTGAGCGGAGCAGTCGCCGAACGCGACCTCGAGCAAGCACTGACCGACCGCATCGTCGAGACCCTGCGGGAACTCGGACCCGGCTTCGCCTTCGTGGGCCGACAGGTCCACGTAGAAGTCGCCGGTGACGACTTCTACATCGACCTGCTCTTCTTCCACGTCGAGCAACTGCGCTACTTCGTCATCGAACTCAAGACCGGCAGGTTCCAACCCGAATACGCCGGCAAACTCAACTTCTACGTCGCCCTCGTCGACGACCAACTCCGCCGCCCCGCCCACTCCCCCACCGTCGGCATCCTGATCTGCGGCAGCAAGAACGACCACACCGTCAGGTACTCCCTAGGCCGGTCCACCTCACCCATGGCCGTCGCCGCCTATACCTACGACCAGCTAACCCCCGCCGACAAGAACCTCGTCCCCGCCGAAGACCAACTCACCGCAGCCCTCGACGCTCTACCCGACGACGAGCAACCCACAGACTGACCGGAAACGATCCACTCCCCCACGGCGATTTTCGAACGCCAGTCGACAGGCCACTCCCCCGGCGGAAGCGGGCCTCCAAGCACACCGGTCATACCCGCGAGACCTCACATACTCTGTCAGTCCGGAAGTTCGTAAGTCTGGCAGTCACAGACTCCCTGGCCACCCCAGAAAGCCAGCTGGGGACGAACGGAAGGTAGCAGCGAGGGCCGAGGGGCACTGCGAGTCACCTGCGCGAGCGAGCGGCTTCTGCGGCGGCCTTCTTCCGCGGACACCCAGCCCGGAGGCATCCGGACGGGCCCACCAGCGCAGCGGGCAACGGGAACAGCATCGGCCAAAAGCCGGGGAAAATCCCTGAAAACCCTTGCCTCCCACCATCTACAATAGTACTATTAGAAGTGTTAGGGGAACACTACGGAGGGATCCATCATGGACACCATCACCGTCTACACCACTGGACCCAGCTGCATGCAATGCACCATGACCAAACGCGCCATGACCAAAGCCGCCCTGCCGTTCGAGGAGGTCAACCTCCGAGTCAGCCCCGCCGCCCTGGAATACGTCCAGGACGAACTCGGCTACGACCAGGCCCCCGTCGTCGTCGCCGGCGACGAGGACCACTGGTCCGGATTCCAACCCGACGAGATCACCCGCCTCGCAGCACTGCACGCCGCCGGCGCCTGAACCGCCCCAACCATCTCCACCCCCTCCCCCTGAGAAAGGCTGCTCATTGGCCGACAAGCCCAAAAAGGTCGGTTTCTACCAGGACCCGGACGACACCGCCCGAATGCGGGGCGCCTATCTGCACACCGTCGCCACCGAAGGCCACCGCTCACTGAGCGCCTTCATCGACCACGCCGTCATGACAGAAGTCCAGCGCCTCGAGGCCGAATACAACCACGGTCAACCCTTCCCACCCGTGACTACCCGTCAGATGCCCCAAGGACGCCCCCTCAGCGAAGAATGACCAGCCAGACCCCAGGGCGAGGGAAGCATGAGGCGCAGCACGGGGCCGACAACCTCATGGCGGGGCATCCCGTCCAAGAGATCCTGCCCCACCTCGACCCCCGACAGCGTGAGGAGACCGTCTCCGGCATCCATCCCCGCTGCTACCCCGGAGCCGAGTTCGGCGACGGTATCGACGCCGCACTGATCCGCGACTGACCCAAAGATGTCCGCCCTGCTGTCTACGCTTTGGCCAAGAGCTACGAGGCCCACCGGGGCAGACCACCAAGAACCTGCCGGAGTACATACCCCGCGCATGTTGAGCGAAGAGGAGGCCGAACGATGGAGACGTTGACGGATATCCAAGCCACGGTTCTGGATTGGCTGGTGGTGTTCTCCGGCGCAATCGTTATTGCAGGACTGGGGTTAATCGTGCTGACGGCGATTGAACGACGCAGACGCAACCCAAGTACCCCCGTTCACTTTCCCTATGGCATCGGGGCGTTCGTCGTGGTCCTGGGCGTCGCCGGCGGGCTCATCGTCCTCTTCCTCCGCTAGCGCCCGGCAGCCCCCGCCAGCATCGATGCCGGTCCCGGCCGGGGGAGCTTGGGCGGTCCTGCCATCACCTGCGGTGGTATCGGCTGGGCACGTCGGGTGCCGCCGGGCAAGAAAGGCGTGTGTTCAGTGCCTGGCTCTGACCCGACGCCGGCTCCAGGTTTAGTCGCCTGGGGTCGGCGCCCGTTGTGTCCCGTCAGGATGCGGCAGGCAGGCAGGCCGCACTGCCTGGACCCCCGTAGCCCGCGTGGATCCTGCTGCGACGGCGGCACCGAGGCGACGGTGGCCGTTTAGACCCCTCGAGGGCGCGCGCCGGGCGCGAAGCCCCGGTGAGACCAGCTGGACGAGAAGTAATAATAGGAGTAACGTAACTATTCTTACTTCTCGTCTCAGGGGGCTCCGATGACCACGACATCGACCACGTCAGCTCAGGACCGCGTTTTCGCGGCCTGCGACCAGCTCGAGGCTGCCGGGGAGCGCATTACCGTGGCCACGGTGCGCCGGCAGGCTCAGGTCTCCATGCAGGATGCCTCCGAGGGCGTGCGCGCCTGGCGTGAGGCCCACACCCAGGCTCAGTCCGTGCCCGAGCCGCCCGAGGCCGTGGCCCGGGCGCTCCGCGGCGCCTGGGGGGCGGCGTTGATGGCAGCGCGGGCTGAGGTGGAGCACCAGGCCGCCGAGGCGCGGCAGGCCCAGGAGCACGCTGAAGCCGAGGCGGCCGACCTGCTCGCCGCGGTGACCGAGACCGAGGCCGGCCGCGACGAAGCCCTCGGTGAGCTGGAACGAGCCCGGGCCGAACTGACCAGGGCCCAGGCTGAACTGCAGGTGGCGGCGGGACAAGCCTCCGACGCGGTCCAGGCCCGCGCCCGCGAGGAGGGCCGGCGAGAGCAAGCCGTCAACGAAGCCGGCCGGCTCCGTGGAGAGCTCGAGGAGGCCCAGGAACGGGTCCGCGAGTTCCGTGAGGTCGCCGAGCAGGCGAAGGTCCAGGCCGATCAGGACCGCCAGGCCCGGACCCAGGCCGAAGCGGACACCAGGGCCGCGCAAACAGCCCTCGCCGAGGCTGAGATCAGTCGGGACGAGGCCCATAGCGCGCTCGAGACCTCGCGATCCGAGGTGACGGCGGCACAGACTGAGCGGGACCAGGCGGTCGAAGCCGCCACCCAAGCCGGTCAGGCCCAGGCGCAGGAGAAGATCCGGCGGGAGCAGGCCGAAGCTGATGTGAAGAAGTTGCGCAAAGACCTCAAGGGTTCCCAGGAGAAGCTCCGCACCGCCGGTGCCGAGACGAAACGCCTCGGCGCCGAGTTGGCCGCGGCACAAGAGGAGCTTCGGGGGCTGCGCGAGGAGGGCCCTCGGGTACGAGAGCGCCCCAAGCCCGAATAGCAACAGGCCCCACCGGGGCAATGAGGGGAGTGGTGGGAATGGTCCTCCATGAGACGGGGAATGACGCCGACCTGGTCGTCGCCAGGGCCTTCCGGTCGGCCGCAGCCGCCCGGTCCGAGGCCGTCCTCGCCCTCAAAACGGTGCACAGAACCAGAAAATATGCTGGCCAGCACGACGCGCCACGGGGCACCTGTCCATGACCGACATGCAGCCACGCCCTGAGGACACCGGCGGGTGGAGGGGCGCCGACCGGACGACACACCGGCCCGCACCTCGGCCGCCGGCGATCGCCTCGCTGCCCACCCCGCAGGCAGCAGACGCGGTGCGTCTGGTCTGGTGGCTCCAGACAGGTTTCCGCCACGGGATGACCAAGGGCGGTGCCGGTGCGCGGCTGCTGTCCGGGGTCCTGTGGATCGGCTGGTGGCCAGCAGTCCCACTCCTGATCATCGTCCAAGCCTTTCTGCTGCTGGGTAGCCGTCGGTCCCGGTACTACCTGAGTCCGGACCGGGAGGCAGTGCTGGCAATCCGTGCCACCGGCCAGGGGTGGCACCTCCAGGACCACCAGAGCCGCCGGCCCGGCACTGGAGCCGGCCGGGCGCTGCGTGCGCAACTGATACCGACCCTGCTGGATGCCGCCGACCGGGACGGCGTCACGATCTACACGACCGCCGCCACCACCCGCCTGGCGGCCCGGTACGCCGCCGAGCTGCCCGGCCTGACCGACATCGGTCAGGGGTGGCCCCGCGGCCGCCTACTGCACCGCCCACCCCGCACACCCCGCGGGCCCGACATCACCGCCCAGCCTGGCGCCCGGCCCTCGGAATGAGACCGCCGTCGAACCCGGCCCCACGCCGGTGGTTCTTCGCCGAGACGAACCTGACCGGCCCTCCGCCGGCGCCCGTCCCCAGCCCCCTGTGATGAGCACCGGGTAAAGGGGAGGTGCGCTAGGTCGGTCTCGGAGAGGCACGGGTCTGCGCCCATCCCGGGACCTGCCGGTCCAGCCAGAACCGGTGCTGCGGATCCAGGCTCCCGTCGCGTAGTGCCTGCCGCTGCTCGGAGAACCAGCGGGCCAGCTGCCGCTCACCAGGCTCGGAATCCCGTTGTCGTTTGACCGGATGGTGGCCGTGCACGTCGATGAAGACCAGCAGCTGCACCAGGTTCTGTCGCCATTGGGCCTCGTACTCGATGCTGCGGTCATCGACCCGCCACGAGGGCAGCACCCGGTCCAGCCAGCGCGCCCGGTGCTCGGCCAGCCGTCCGTGCCGGTCGGCAGAGCGGGCGATGGTCAGCCAGTGCGCCAGGGCCCACTCGGTGCCCTTCGACCGGCCCGTGGTGTCCGAGGAGAGGTGCGGGCGCCGGCCGTGCGTGGCCAGGAAGGCCTCGAACTCCTCGAGGCGGGCCCTGAACCGCCGGTCCGGGTCCGACAGGCTAGCCGGACGCGGGCGCGGCCCGTGCAGCACCAGCGGCGGGGGTGCGAGGCCGCCCCGCACCGTTTCTGCGTGGCGGGCCAGGTACTCGCCCACGTACCGGGGGGACCGGTCGTTCAGGTGGGCGATCACGTCCACGGGGATGCCGGCGTCGGCCATCATCACCCACTCCGGGTGGATGCGCCGCGGTTTCCCCATCCGCCGAGCGTATCCCCGCCAGCAGCCAGGACTCACGGAGCCTTACGGGTCCCGGTGTCTGGGGGGTGTCCGTTGCGCATGGCTATAGGTGGGCTGTGACGAGTTCGTCCCAGTGGGTGGTGGCTCTGGGGGAGAGCATGGCGCGGCGCATCTGCCACGAGGGGGGCGTTCCGAGGCCGCCGTATCCCAGGCCGATACTCCCGATCCCGAAGCGGTCCACTACGGCATCCAGGGTGGGTCCGAGGTTGCGGCCTTCACCGGGTGGGCCGAGGCCGGGCAGGGTCTCGGCCTGGCCGGCGGGGCGCAGATCGGTGAGCACGACGCCGGCCCGCACGTACCGGGTGCCCGGGCGGGTCAGCTCGGCCAGGCCCAGGGCCCCGCGTGCGATCGTCAGCGGCTCTGCCGTCGGCACGGGCAGCACGGCACTGAGCTGAGGGGAATGGGGTTCCTGGTCCGTGGCGAACGGTGAGGTCGAGGCCCAGGCCGTGAGCACCCGGGCCTCTTGGCCGGCGCTGCGCAGGCGGGAGGCGAGTTGCTGGGCGTAGATGGACAGGACCTGGCGCATCGCGGTGGTGGTGGTGACCGGTTCGGAGAAACTGCGTGAGTAGATGAGCTGGTCCTTGTACTGGCGGGGTTCTTCTTCCAGCCGGATGCAGGGGGTGCCGCGCAGCTCGCGCACGGTGCGCTCCACGACCACCGAGAACCGCCGCCGCATCTCACCGGGGTCCTGGGCGGCGAGGTCCGCGGCGGTGTGGATGTTCAGGTGGGCCAGGCGGCGGCCGAGACGCCCGGCCACGCCCCACAGGTCCGTGACGGGGATGCTGGCCAGAATGGTGTCCCGTTGGGTGGGAGAGTAGGCCCCGAAGTGGCACACCCCGACCCGAGACAGGGGTGGGGAGCGTTTCACCCCGAGGAGGGCGACCTTCGCCAGGGTCTTGGTGGGGGCGATGCCCACACGCACGGGGATCCCGGTGCAGCGGGCCACGTCCTGGCGGATGCGCCGGCCGAGCTGCACCAGGTCTTCCACGGTGCCGCGCGCACCGATGAAGGACTCATCGATGCTGTAGACCTCTTGCCAGGCGGCGTGCCGGCCGATGACCTCCATGACCCGCGCCGAGAGGCTGCCGTACAGCTCGTAGTTGGAAGACCGCGCCACGATCCCCTGGGTGGCGGCGAGGGGCTCGAGCTTGAACCAGGGCATGCCCATCGGGATCCCCAGTGCCTTGGCCTGGTGGGACATGGCCACGACGCAGCCGTCGTTGTTGGACAGCACCACCACCGGGCGGTCCTCCAGGCTGGGGTCGAAGACCCGCTCGCATGAGGCGTAGAAGCTCTGGCAGTCCACCAGGGCGAGCATGGCCTCATCAGGCGCGCGGGACATGGTGCAGGGCGACCGTGACCACGCCCCAGATGCGCAGGTCTGACAGTGAGGGGACGGTGATGTCGGGATAGGCCGGGTTCTCGGAGGAGAGCACCACCCGGTCCGCGTCGATTCTGAGCCGCTTCACGGTCAGTTCACCGTCGAGCACGGCGATCACCACGTGGCCGTGCTGGGGACGGATCGAGCGGTCCACCACCAGCTCGTCGCCGTCCCAGATCCCGGCACCGGTCATCGAGTGCCCCCGCGCCCGCACCAGGTACGTCGAGGCCCGGTTGGGCATCAGATGCTCGGTCAGGTCGATCTCGGCGGTGGAGTAGTCCTGGGACGGGGAGGGGAACCCGGCCTGCACCACGCCGTCCTCGACCCGGGTTCGGAGCTGGGCGCCGATGCCCTCAGCCAGGGCCCGGACCTCGGTTGCCAGCAACTCCCCACCCCACCTGAATCGAAGATATGTTCGATTAGTAATCGTACACGCGGCCGGTGGAAGCCGATGGATACGCCAACCCATGGCCGCCTGAAGGGTCCTCGGGGATCCCGGGTCAGGACTGGGTGGGGTTCCTCGCCTGCTCGGAACCCCACTGATGGTCGGCCGCAAGCGGCCGGCTGTTGGCCTGTCCCGCCGGAACGGCGGCGGAGCAGGGCGGGCCCTGACGGGCCATCTTTTTTGCCTGCTGTCCTTCGGATTATGCGCCCCGGCTCCACCGGCACAAGCCCCTGCGCTGGCGCTCCGGGGCCGGGCAGGGCAGAACTTCTGCTCGGTGGTCGCAGGCTCCCTTATTTCCTCGCAGAACTTCTGCCCTGCCCGCCCTGCGGGTTGATGCCGGTTCCGTCCGGGGCAGCTTCACTGCGTTTCGCCAGCAGGCAAAAAACAAGGGGGGAGAGGAACAAGCCCACCACCCCCACGGCGAGAGGAACCCCGCGATGAGCCAGTACGCGATCTACGACAGCATGCAGGACCACAGTGCCGACATCCTGACCCCCACCTGCCCGTTCTGCGGCCAGCAGGGATGGATCACCGTCCCCCAGGCCGGGGCTGATGCCCTGATGGAGGGTCACCCCGTCCAGGACGCCCTACCTGAGCTTGATCACCGACTGCGCGAGCAGATCACCAGCGGCATCCACCCGCGCTGCTTCCCTGGAGCCGAGTTCGGCGAGGGCATCGACCCCGACCTGATCCACGGCCCCTGAACCCGACAATCCCCACTGGAAAGGACCAGACCATGACCACCGTGACCGTTTACAGCAAGCCGGCCTGCGTGCAGTGCAACGCCACCTACCGGTCCCTTCAGAACAAAGGCATCGCCTACGAGACCGTGGACCTATCCCAGGATGCTGCCGCGCTGGAACGGGTGCGTGCCCTGGGGCACCTGCAGGCCCCCGTCGTCATCACGAGCAGCGGGGACCACTGGTCCGGGTTCCGCCCGGACAAAATCGAAGAACTCGCCCAGCAATCAACCCGGGAGCTGGGGCGGACTTGATGCAGGGACATCTCGACGGCCTGGATCTGCTGGTCGCGGCGGGACCGAGGATCGCCCCGCCGCCCCGTCTGGTGTCTGCCGTGCTCTCTAGACTGGCGACCAGCGCCCGCGTCTTCAGGGCGGTGGATGGCAACTCGATCTACTGGAGATTGGCTGGCCGCCAACCCAAGGCATGACGAGCCCCGAAGAAGAAGTCATCGCTGGGTCTTGATCCAGGTGAGCACTGTTGCTGAGGTGACGAGGCAAGTAGGCGTAGCTTGAAAGCCATGAATATATGGGAGGGCTTCGGAAGTTCGATAGTTGCTGCGGCAGTCGGTGCGTTGGTTGCAGTCCTGGCCGTGCATCTGTCGAATGTCGCGGCTCGTCGTTCCTGGTACCACCAGCGACGAATTGAAGCCTTCGCCCAAGTCCTAGATGGCTGGCACCAGTGCTGGGATGTGGCCAGCCGCAACTGGGATTCCTACCCTCGCCGCGAGTCACCACACGGTGAGGCTTCCGAAGCTGCTGGACCAGAGTGGTCGTCGCTGGAAGACGTACTGGAACGACGGGATGGCGACCTATTGCAGACGGTCAATACGACTTACTCTGCAGTGGGTGCCTGGGCGCTGTATCTGGATGAATCCGGTAGAGAGATCGAGGCTGCAACTCGCCGTGCCTTGGGAGTGTTATACGGCGAATGGGACTATTCAGGGCACCTTGAGAAGGGGTCCCTGATGATGTGGATTGACGAACCGTTCATGTCCGATTGGGATCGTTACCTTGATCTTTCCCGCCGCTGGCACCGCGCACATTCGAAACGGGCAAAGAGACCGATCAGCAAAGAGCTGAGGTCAATGTGGCGCTCGGAGCCGAAAACTAAACAAGACATCGTCGAGGAACTTGGCCACGCCCGCAGGTATTTCGTGGAGTAGGGAGTGGTGGGCGCAACTTCTTGCGGCTTTCCACGCTGTATCGATGGTGTCACTTTCAGAATCCGACGACACCCCAAAGCCAGTGATCTTGATGCTCGGCGGGCAGGCCCGTGGTTATGCGCCTGATGCCGGGAGAAGCCCTATCTGGCATGGAAGGGCGACCTATGGCCCTCTAAGCGTACGTTGCATCGAACCCAACGTCTGGTCTCGCTAGCCCAAGTCCAGATCCGGGAGAGAGTTCATTAGTTTGGTGGTCTCCACACTTAGGGCGGTGATGCGACCAATGAGATCGATGATGTACCGGGGCTGGTGGTGTTCGCGAGACCAGTCATTGGGGTCGTTGACGATCCCGGAGGCCTTGTCCGTCTTGACTTGGTAGCGCTCGAGGATCCAATCAAGACCGGACCGGGAGCCAAGCATGTACTCCTGGGCATCTTCGGGGATCCCGGAGATTGTCACGTAGGAGTTGTACGTGATGGTCGTCTTGTCCCAGGCTCCGGACTTGCCGCCATACTTCATCTTGGTCACCGCATACCGCTCATAGGGGTCCTCCGGGGCCGCCGGGGACACCGTCTCCAAAAGTGGGTATGGCTCCAAGCCCTCGTAGCCGATGTGCAGCTCTGACAATCGCTGGCCGGCGTGGACGAAGGCCTCGAAGCGCCCCCTGCCGAGGACCAGGGGGATGCGGGGCTGGGCCTTGCGCAGGTTCGCCTCGTACCGGGTTCTGTATTCCGGTGAGTGCAGCAGCCCGTAGACATAGTGGAAGATGTCGTCCTTAGTGACCTGCGACCCGAAAGCCTGTCTGTACTCGGTGAGCGCGCATTCGGTGATGTTGTCCTGCGCAGCCGTATCTCCGAGTAGGGAGGCCTGATCTTCCCCGGTGTAGAAGTAGCGTGCAAAAAACTGACCGCCACTTGATCCCCACATCGCGAGGTCTGGAATTGAGTCAGTGGCTATTACAGAGAAGGGCTTGTCGCTGCCTGCCGAGACTATGTAGAAGCCGAGGTTCCCGTCGTTAGGTGAAGGAAAGAATCGGCTGTGCTGCCCGATAACTTCATTTAACAAGGGGTCCAAGTAGACAGATTGCTTCTGAAACGGCCGGTACAAAGACGTCCGCAACGCTGAATCGTCGGCCGACAAGATGGCCCCCCGACTCAGAGATGTCCTCAATCCGCGGGACCAGCTGATTTTCGTGGCGTCGGCGGTGATGAAATCGTTTAGGGGTTCAGGCCGGCCGGCTTCTGTCCAACGGTCGAGTGCGGCGTTGTAGTTGTCGATCATCCGATTGACGTTGCTGAGGACCTTCACTGTTGAGGAGTTGTAGACCCACGCGTCGCGGTTGGTTGCTAGCCCCGGCCCGCTCCTAACGAAGATGCTGCGGCCGGTCTTGTCCTTCTTGCCCCCAAGGGGTGCGTAGGTCTCGTAGTGGGGGTCGCGTTGATTGATCCAATCACCGTGCTCGTTCGGTTTGATGGTTTCCCAATCGAGGGTGTCGAGGGTGGCCTCGGCGATGGTGGAGAGTTTGGTGGTGCGGTCGAGGTAGTCGCCGATGTCCTTGTAGTGCAGGGTGCACTTCTCGACGAGGCCGGGGCGCTTGACCAACAGCATGATCGCCGTGGTGGTCTTGGAGCCTTCGCCGAAGATGTTGTCTTTCTCCTTGCGACGAGTCTCGCCAGCAGTCCTGGCGTTGCCGCGGAGGTTGTAGACGTAGATGTCGTGGAACTCATCCGCCAAGGTGAGGCGGAGGCCGTCGGCGGAGTTCGAGTCGATGTAGCCGCCGTTGGAGACGTAGCAGACCACCCCGCCGTGTTCTGAGTTGAGGATGCGGTTGGAAGCCCAGCGGATGGCGCGGATATAGGAGTCGTAACTTGTGCGCGAGCTGGTGGCAGCCGAATGAGCGACATAGGTGGAACGGATGCTCTCGTCCAGCGTCGGATATGACTGGTTGGCGTTGTTGTCGTTGCTGCTGGTCTGTCCTGCGGAGTAGGGCGGGTTGCCGATGATGACGCGAATGTCCAGGGCGTTCTGCTCTAGGACGCGGTCGTTGTTGTTGGTGAAGACCTTCGTATCGAGGGTGTCGCCGTCCTCGGTCATCTGGAAGGTGTCAGTGAGCACGATCCCCTCGAAGGGGGCGAAGTCCTCGACTTCGTGGCCTTGGGCTACTTCGAGGGCGGTGTGGAAGGTGGCTTCGATGTTGATGGCGGCGATGTAATAGGCCATCAGCAGCATCTCGTTGGCATGTAGCTCATGGGCGTACTTCCGGGCCAAATCATGGGGGCTGATGAGCCCGGACTGGATCAGCCGGGTGATGAAGGTCCCGGTCCCGGTGAACGGGTCCAGTACGTGCACGCCTTCGTCGGTCAGGGAGGCCCCGAAGTCCTTGACCAGGACGTCGTCGACGGCTCGGAGGATGAAGTCCACGACCTCGATCGGGGTGTAGACGATGCCCATGGATTCGGACACGTGGGGGAAGGCGAGCTTGAAGAAGCGTTCGTAGAGCTCGGTGATGATCTTCTGCTTGCCGGCTGCATTGGTGATGCCCTCGGCCCGGATGCGTACGGAGCGGTAGAAGTCCTCCAGGGAGTGGGTCTCGGTGTCCAGGTGGTAGGCGTCCAGGGTGGCGAACATGGAGTCCATGACCTGGGAGACCGGGTTGTGCGCGGTGAAGTCATGGTCGGTGAACAGGGCGTCGAAGACCGGTTTGGTGATCAGGTGCTGGACCAGCATGTCCACGGCGTCGTCGCGGCCGATGCCCTCGTTGAGGTTCCCGCGTAGCCCCTGGAGGAAGACCTCGAATTCCTCGGCTGGGCGGGGGTCTTCACCGTCGAGTAGGGCCCGGATGCGGGCGGTCTGGCGGCCGGCAATGTCCTTGACGTCCTTGGCCCAGTCCTCCCAGTACCGGCGGTCCCCGACCTTCTTGACCATGCGCGCGAAGATCGCGTTCTCCCACTCCGCGGCGTTGCGCATGGAGAACAACACCCCCTGCGCATCTTTCTCCCCGTCGCCGGGAGTGCGATCGTTGTCGTCGCCGGTGCCGATGCCGATGACGTCGACGCGGTCGTTGGCCGTGCGGTCGAGGTCGATCTTGTTGACCATCGCGTCGAACCGGTCGTCGTGGGCGCGCAGCGCTTGGAGGACGTCCCAGACGACCTTGTACTTCTTGTTGTCGTTCAGCGCGGTCTCGGGGTCCTGGGAGGCTGGGACGGCGATGGGCAGGATGATGTACCCGTATTCCTTGTTCGTGGTCGTGGACTTGCGCATCACCCGGCCCACGGACTGGACTACGTCGACCTGGGAGTTGCGCGGGTTCAGGAACAGCACCGCGTCCAGGGAGGGCACGTCCACGCCCTCGGTGAGGCACCTGGCGTTGGTCAGGATCCGGCAGGTGTCGGTGCCGGCCTCGTCCTGGAGCCAGTCAAGGCGCCTCGAGCGTTCGAGCACGTTGAACGTGCCGTCCACGTGCTCGGCCTCCAAGCTGAGAGCCGGGCCGTTGCCGGTGTGGTTGGCGACCAGTTCTCGGCCGACGCGTTCGAACTGGGCGGCGGTGGCCTTGGATTCCTTGATGTTCCGGGCGAAGGCTACCGCCCGGTGCATCGGGGTGGTGTCGGTGATGGAGAGGCGTTCGCCGTTGACCCCGCGCTTGGACAGCCCGTTCCAGCAGCCCACGATCCGGGCCACGTCGTCCAGGTTCAGGTCCCCGTCCTCGGCCAGCAGGGATTGGAAGGAGGAGGCCACGGATTCCTCGTCCACGGCCAGGATGAGGACCTTGTAGTCGGCCAGGTGGCCCATCTCCACGGCTCGGCCGAAGCCGAGGTGGTGGAACTCGGGCCCGTAGGTGGCCTCGTCGTCCATGGAGTAGGTGAGGATCCCGTCGCGGGCGGCCTTGGCCTTGGAGTCCTCCACGTAGATCCGCGGGGTCGCCGTCATGTACAGGCGCTTGTCCGCCTCGATGAAGTCTGCGTCGTGGACCCGGATGAACGCCGAGTCGTCCGCGCTGGGCTGGGAGATCCCGGTGGTGCGGTGGGCCTCATCGCAGATGACCAGATCAAACTCAGGTAGCCCCTGTTGCTGGGCCTGGTGGATGACGTCGATGGACTGGTAGGTGGAGAACACCACCGACACGGTGTCCTGGCCGGTGCTGATCGCGAACCGGGCGGCCAGCTTGGTCGGGTCCGTGGTGGCAGGGAACCCCAGGTCGTGTACGGCGACGTCCTCGTCGTCCTTTCTCCGGCCTACGGACGTGTCGGAGCAGACCGCGAACGGGCGCAACGGGACATCGGCCTGGGCGGTCCACTCGTCCAGGGACTGCTGCAACAAGGCGATCGAGGGGACGAGGAATAGCACGGAGCCGCCGGCCGGGACGTGTTCCTCGACCAGCTTCAGGGAGGTGAAGGTCTTGCCCGTGCCGCAGGCCATGATCAGCCGGCCTCGGTCGTGGGTCTCGAACCCGGCCCGCACGTCGTCGATGGCCTCGCGCTGGTACTTCCGCGGGAGCTTGCCCGGGCCCTTGACCATCTGCTCGGGGGCGGCGAGGTCGAACTGGGACCAGTCGATGGTCGAGCCGGCGAAGTCCTGCAACCGGACGCGCTGGACCTGCTTGGACTGGCTGTCCAGGGCCGCTTCGGCGTGTTTGGACCACTTGTCCGTGGTGGAGACGATCATCCCCTCGGAGAACTCCTGGTGGCCCAGTTCGGTGAAGAACGAGTCGATGTGCTGCTTCTGCAGCGTGCGCTCTGGGTCGTAGAACTTCGCCTGGATCGCCACGTATTCGGCGGTGTATCGGTCCTGGGCGACCAGATCCACCCCGGTGTCCACTCGGCCGTCGCGGCCGGGCCAGTCCTGCCACAACCACACGTCCGAGAACCGATCGGCGTATTTCGGTTCCAGCTGCAGGTACCGCTTGAGCATCCGCTCGAACGCCGTGCCCCGTTCCCGCTGGCTGGACTCCAGGAAGAACAGCTTGTCGAAGACCCGACCGAACGAAGCCTGCTGAGTCTCGATTGAGGTGTCCGATGCAACAGTCATGAGGCGTGTCCTTCCCGGTCAATTAGACCGACGCAACTGGGCTTGTCCAGGCGACGGTGCTTAGGACAGCTTCTTCATCCTCCCAGCAGTCATCGCCAGTCATCGACCCCTACACCCGGGGCTCTCCAATCACCATGGATGGGGCATGTCGTCCCGCCAGGGGTGATTCGGTGGCAATCCGACTCTCTGCTCCAGCGCGAGCCGGTGGTAAGCCGGGGGCAGGAGGATGGATGTCTCTGTGGTGGGTGAGGTCAGTTGGTCCCATCGTCCGTCGTAGCCCGCGAAGACTTCGCCCTGGACCCGCGACCGCTCCACGCCGGCGTTCCGCTGCCCGGGCGGCACGCTGGGCTCGGTCAGCCAGGCCATGTGGCTTATCCACGCGGCCGCCGCGACATGATCCCGAGGGGCGATGAAGCCGCGGGGCGGCTGGGTCGGGTCTTTCGGGATGGCGGCCAGGACGAACCATTCGTTGTCGGCGATCGCGGGCAGCTGAGCGTTAGTGCCCAGCACCCACGAGGTCCTCGAGCCGTCGCTCATGGAGGTCTTGACCTGAACTTGGATCATTCGCCCGGTCTGGGTGTGCAACGCCAGGATGTCGGTGCGGGCCAGGCCGTCTCGCGTCATGGCCGGCGCCCACCCGTGGCGGGCCAATTCAGATGCGGCCCAGTGCTCACCGATCGTCTTCGTCTGCTTGGTGTCCACCACATCGCCAGTCTAAGAGGGCCCCACGACGGGTCCGGAAGGGCGGAGAAGTCGAAGCGTGCATGGCAATACAAGCCCGTAAGTAGTCATCAAGTGGTGGACTACGGCTTTTAGCTTCCTAGTAAGGGCATAATTGAAGCTTCTACATTTGCACTGGAAGAGGGACACGCATGCATCGCGGCCTGAAGATCTCGTTGACTGCCGTCACGCTGACGGCCGCACTGACAGCCTGCGCCGGGGAGGTCCGCGAGGACTCCGCGCCGGCAAATCCGTCCTCCGCCTCGACCACCGCCACCGCAGCGGTGGCCACCCCGTCGAAAACGGCATCGCCTACCCCTACACCGTCGCCGACCCTCACCCCGGTGAAGGCTCCGGGGATTGGGGAGGTGCTGGAGATGGAGAACACGGACTTCACCGTGGCCTCCGCGAAAGAGTCCGGCCCCATCAAGGGTGAGTACGGTGCGGACGGCCCTCGCGCGGGCGAGGATGGCACCTTGTTCCTCCTGGAGATTGAGTACACGAACAAAGCCAAAGAGGCCATCAGCAAGGAATGTTGGGGACCCCATTGGGTAGAAATCCGGGTGTTCGATACCCAGGACCGGGAGATGCTGGAAAGCAACGACTCGGGGCACATCCCGGGCAATAACTGCAGCACGGGCATCGTATCCGGCCAGTCAGGACACCGGTACGTCGCCTATGAAGGACCCAAGGACGCCGAGATCGGGTACGCCGTGTTCGACGACTACACCTCTCAAGAGAGCATGCCCATCATCTTGAATCCCGACGTCACCCTGCAGGAGCAGTAGCGCATACCCTCGGGGAGCCCAACCCCGGTTTGCGCATTCGCCGTTCGAGGGCTCCTCAACGGACTTGCTGACGTCAGCAAGTTCTCCGACCGCGCTGGCTAGGGGCTTTGTTTGACCCGTGGCCCTCATGGGTGAATGGAGTCCTCGGTAGCGGTCGGAGCCTCGGCTGTGAAAGCGCAGCTTTGACTAGTGACAGAATGAGGCCGATACGCAATATGACAAGGTCAGGGGGGCAATGGACTACGTCAAATCCTCAACGGTAAGTCTCAAGACACATCCGAAGTTCAATGAGAAGTGGCTCCAGCAGCAAATCGCGTCGGACTCTTCGCTGCTCGGACTGGGCGATGTGGACGTCAAGGAAATAGAGCGACGACAACCAGGCAAGGGCCGTCTGGATGTGCTGTTGTCCGATCCTGAGACCACCACGCGCTATGAGGTCGAGATCCAGCTGGGGGCCACCGACGAGTCTCACATCATTCGCACCCTTGAGTACTGGGACAATGAGCGACGACGCTTCCCCCAGTACGAGCACGTCGCGGTCATCGTTGCCGAACAGATCACCGGCCGCTTTCTGAACGTCATCAACCTCTTCAACCAGTCCATTCCGCTGATTGCCATCCAAATGAACGCCCTGGATGTGGACGGGAAGCTCACTCTCCACGCGACCAAGGTGCTCGACCTGGCGCTTCCTGCCCCAGAGGAGGAAGACGAACCAGGGCAAGAAACCGATCGGCCCTACTGGCTGCAGAAGTCCTCGGCGTCCCTGATGAAGGCGGCGGAGGATGTCCTCCAACTGGTGAACAGCTTCGGCGACCCGGTCGAGTTCAAATACAACAAGTACTACATCGGGTTGCATCGCGATGGAGTTGCCGACAACTTCATCCAGCTCATCCCGCGCAAGAAGTACATGACGCTCCAGTTCCGTATCGAATACTCCGAAGTGCTGGAAGCTCAGATCGAAGAATGGGGCTTTACGACGCTGCCCTACGACAAGCAGTGGAAGCGCTTTCGCATCCAGGTGGACCCGTCACAGGTCAAGAAAGACAAAGCGCATCTTCTGGAGCTCGTCCGGATGGCCCGCGGTGTCCCCGAAGTCCCCTTGGAACCCCTCCCCACGGAGTGAAGCCTTGAAACACGCCTCCCCTGCCTAGGGAGTGCTGTGCTAAAAGTCTGTTCCGTACGACTCCGGTGGGACGTCGTTTTGGGTCTAGTTCTGGAACAGAGTTCATGGCGTGTCGTCGTCCTCGAACCCTCGCGTGGGGAGTGTCCCAGTTCCAAGGAACTGGGACGGTAGCTGTCAGCTTCAGAAGTCGGTTGTACGGAAGTCAAAGATCGCGTGGCGACATTGACGCCAGGCGTCCGCCGCGTACAAGACGCATTGCATCTCGGGTCGCTCTCTGACTTCTAATTCGGAGAAGATGAAGTGGAAGGCCGTTGAGCTTTTCACGATCGTGGGAGGCGTTTCTAGCCTCCTCAGCCTTCTTCTCGCCATCTGCAATATGTAGTCCGCGAAGAAGTCGCTGAATAGCGGTAGGCGGGGACGGCATGAGCCGTCCCCGCCGTTTTATTGCTTGTCTTACTCTCACACCGAAATGACGGGGAACCAATGGATGTATTGAAAAGTTTGGGCGTCGGGGAAACCTGGCTGCTGATCGCTGCCCTAACAGCGGCACTCGTGAAGGCGATGGTGAAGGCTGCGCCAAAATTCGGCGTTATTAGCCAGAGCGAGAAAGCGAAGCGCAAACTCGATGAGGCCGACTCGCTTATCAGCTACATAGTGGCAGTGGCTGCACTAGTGGTAGGGATCCTCCTGTTGGCTAGCAACCCAGGCGGTCTCCTGCCCGCAATCATTGGCCTCTTGATATTGGTGGGAGTCTTTTTTGTCCTTCGGCATTTTGGGAAGGTGGCTAAGAAGGACCTGCAGGAAAATCCCCCCCCGGCCGCGCCGCAGGACCCGGCCGCGCCGCAACCCCAGGAGTAAGAGGGTAGAAAAGCCTTCATGGGGAGTCGGTAACGACGCGGCATGGCCCTATCTATGCCGGGTCGTTGCTGTCTGCAGCATGGTGTTTGCCGTTCGGGCGCCAGGCGTTATCCCCCGCTTCTATCCGCTGTCAGGCTTGGGGCGGTCACTTAGATGGGGCCAGCAGCCCCCGTCGTAAAAAATATCGGTTCACGGTGGGCTTGAGGCAGGCGCGCCGGAGCTTGGTATCCAAATGCACCGGCCCCAGAGGTGTTCCTGTTTAGGCCTTGAACCCGCGTTCACAAACGACCCATTTTGACCCGGCGGATTCTGACATCACGTTCTGGTCCGCAGCCGGGTGCCGCAAGCCAAGTGCGAATTCAATCTCAGGCCCCCACCGATTTCGAGCGGGTTCTGACCCGGTGCAGGGATCGCCGGTGGGGTCGTTCCGGACCGTCAGGCACTCTTGAGTGTGCCAGTCGATGAGTTGGCTCAAGCCACGACTAGGGTCTACCCGCCGGGCTCAGTTCTTGTGGGCGGCCCACAAGACGGCATCGAGGTCTCCGAGCCGCCATTCGCGAAGCTCTGCAGCCCGGGTCAGTACCGCCTCCAGGTGGTCATAACTATGGTTGGCGATCTGTGCGTTGCCGGCGGCCCGGTAGATCCTGGAGTCGATGGCGGCGGCGTCGGTGATGCCGCAGAGGATGTCGAAGTAATCCAGTGTCTTGGCTCCGACCCACTTCACTCGATCCAAGGCTGCGCGAAGCTCCGGACGCTTCTCCTCGTCGCTGAGGTGGTCGCGCAGCTCTCCGGTGGTGTCGATGCCGAACCGCTCCAGGACGGCGGTGGTGTTCTCGATCTGGTCCAGTCGGGCGGGCCGGCGCCAGGCGATGACCTTGCCGAGCTCGCCGGTCTTCAGGCGGCGCCGGAATCCGCTGGTGGTCTCTGCATCTGGCCAGGTGTCGATGAGCTTGGCCACCCGGGGCGCCACGGTATTGGCGTAGGAGCGCTGGCGTTGCAGGGCCGAGTCTACGATTAGCCCACCAATGTGGGCCTGCCCGCGGTTCACCTGGACGGCACCGTCCAGCTCGTTGGCATCCATGTACTTCAACAGCAGCTTGGCGTCGGCGTCCACTCGTTCGTCCAGGTTCTCGCTCATGAGCGCCAAGGTATCAGGGGTGCACTCCACCGAGAGCCCTCTGACCTCGGGCCACTTTCCCTCCAGAGCGACGGACGTGCCTGAACGCTGTCACAACAGCCGCTCTCCACGAATGGTCGCGATGGCGCTGCCACCCGGGTGATGGCAACTCAGTTTGTCGGGGCAGATAGTTCGCGGATGCGTCGGTAGAGGGTGGCTCGGGACATGCCCATATCGCGGGCGACCTGTGCGGCGGGCTGGCCGGACTCGACCAGATGGGCGGCACTGCGGATCTGGGAGTCGGTGAAGGTTTGCCGGCGTCCGCCGAGGTCCTGGCCGGCGGCCCGTCGCTTGGCGACCGAATCGGTAATGCGTTCGCGCTTGATCTCCAGTTCCATCTGGGCCAGGGCGGCCATCACCGTGAAGACCATGGACCCCATGGGGGTGTGGGTGTCCACGTCTCCCCCGCCGAGGTTCAGCACCCGCAGCCCGACACCCCGGCCCCGGAGGGTCTCGGCGAAGGCGAGCATGTTCTGCGTGGACCGACCCAACCGGTCCAGGGTGGTGAGGACCAGGGTGTCGCCCTCCTCGAGGGCGGTCACCGCCTTGTCGAACTTCGGCCGGGAGGCCCGGGCGCCGGACACTCCGTGATCGACGTAGAGGTCATCGCGCCGAACGCCGGCCGCGAGAAGGTCCTCGGCCTGCCGGTCGGCGGCCTGTCGGCGAGTGGAGACCCGCGCGTACCCGATCAACTTCCCCATGACCACCCCGAGTGTCTCGCAACTAACGTTGACTACAAGGTTCTAGCCATAGAGTTCCGATACATAGTTGCGAGAATCTTCGAGGGTCGATGAAGGTCGGAAATCTGTGCAGGATCGGTCTCCCGAAAGGGCGGCCATGAGACGTCTTGCAACCCATGGGATGTGAGACGTCCTCGGTTGCTTAGAGATTTTCGTAGCGAACGCCGCGGTGGTGCTGGCCAGCCAAACCGGTTACCCAGCAGTCGAGTCTTCGTCCTCGAAGCGGTACTCGTAAGGGTGCCTGCGCAGCTGCCACCGCGCGAAAATCATTACAGGAAGCGCCAGGTTGCCCCTCGGCGCGTAAAGCACTAGAAGTTGCGCTGTTTAGCAAGCTGTTCGAAGTTCTCTCCGTAGTTCTCCAATGCTGCGCTAGCCCGAGCCTCCTCGCCGCCGAATAACTGAGCGTTTAGAGGACTCCAGTGTCTACCTTCAGTCGCGAGCTCATGCCGAAAATCACCGACAGGATTGCCATAACTGTGAGAGGCTCGCCACGTGGAACGGCCAAACCAAAACGAGCGCGTCCAATTCCATCGTCCTTCGTCGGTCGACGCGTCTTTCCGTACGTTCTGCAAGTCCTGAGCCAGAACTCCAAGCATCACTTCAGCGCGGTCGAATTCGGCAGCGTAAGAGTCCTCGTCGGGCAATTGGTCTGCGAAAATCGGCTTCAAAATTATGTAAAGCCATTCCGCAACTGGTGTGTGGAACTTGCCAACTCGTCGCTCGATAAAGTCCTTATAGGCCTCAGGGAAGGAGACTCCTTCCTTAGCGGCTCGCGCCAATGTATTGCTCGTCCAGTTTTGATCGTCGAAGGGCTTGTAGAAATCTGTGGCTTCGACTAGAGCTAGCGGCCTTGATTCGTAGCGATCCCGTATTGTCGGATCGACTACGAGGGTTTTAAGGTTCGCCCAGCGGCGACTTGAGATGCTGGCGATGCCAGCAGTCATTAGCCCGATCATTCCGGGCAGATGGCGAAGATCCACTAGGGCGGAGATGCCACCTTCAGGTTTCGTTGCTGCCTGCACGAAGGAGCGCAGTCCATTCGCCCACGGTGTTAGTGAGTCTGGGTCCCCCCAGCGTGCAGCGACTTGTAATGAGGCGCAGAACGGCTTGACTTGTTCCCAGAGCTTTTCAGACTCAGAGGCCAGCCGATCCACCCGTTCATCGTCCGTCTTGCCTAGCGGGCCAGATACCCGTTCACCATCCTTCAGCATTGCTAGGACGCGCTGCACTTCTTGTGCAATTAACTCGTCCAGCTCGATTCGGCGTGCCGGGTCGACCAGCATCTCTTTCGTAAGTTGCTTCAGCATGTCTACGCGCTCTGCGATGTTCGCGTTTTCGACAACTTCTAATGCCGCGGCCGGACTGAGGCGCCTTTCGCCCATGACGTTATGAACTGTGGTGACTAATGAGGCGGCGGAGGTAGCGTAAGACTTCCCGAAGAGGTCCACGTAATTCAGATCGCCGAGCTGTCGACCGGCTCCGAGATCCCAATCTGGGATGTCGCCTGCGTCGAATCGAATTGGAATAAACCACGGGCGTCCGGGCGGCCTCTTGCGATACTCATCGACCGCCAAAGTCAGCTCTTCGTTCATATGAGACACATCTTTGGCGCGCGAGTTGTCCGAAAAGCATGCCAAGAATACAAGTGAACCACTCTGGATCGCTTTTCGAATTTCGGATTTCCAAGCATCGCCTGGGCCGAGTGACTTGCGATCTCGCCAGTAGGGAATCTGTGCCGCTTCAAGGACAGCACACAGTTCATCGACCTGGGTATCGTCCTCTCGTACGTATGACACGAATACATGCTTGCCTTCGCCCAGTTCCATGTCAGGGAGTATAACGGCGTCGCCAGACACCTTCAGATGGCTTATATCTGCACTCATGTGCATCGATGAACCGTTCAATGCCGGGATGCGCAATGCACCTAAGGCTGTGCGAGGCTCGATTTACGTAGTCCATATCTGCCCCCGTTTGGTTGTGAACGACTGTATGAAGAGAGGGTCACGGACGCTATTAGTGGCCGTGACCCTCTGTGCTCGGTTGCTATCGGTCCATGTCCATCCAGGCGCCGGGTCCCTTGCCGATCTGGTGGCGAATCCCCGGCGCTGGCTTGTTGGATGCACGTGGGTCGGGGCTGGACAGCAACAGAGAGTGGTTCATGACGTGACTGCGGTAGTGCTGACGGTCTGCCGCGGTGAGGCGCTGGCGTAGGTCGTTGGGGTCGATGGAGTCGATTAGTGGTTGCGGGTCAAGTCCAAGTGTGGCGGCGTGGTTGGCCTTGCGGCCGAGGGCGCCGGTTGTGTGTCGGGTGATGGCTTCGATGGCGACGGTGCTGCCTCGGGTGATGAATTGGCTGGCGCCGGCGAGGTCGGCCATGTCGGGTCTGCGTGCATCGTCGCAGCGCCGGAAGACGTCGACGAGGCGGTCGGCCTTGATGCTGTCGCCGACGACGTCGGCCAGGAGGTTGTCGCGGATGTGGACGCTGGTAGCGGTGGCGTGGGCGATGACGGCGACTTGTTCGTCGGTCAGTCCGGTCTTGGATTCGGCTCCTTCGGACAGGGCGCGGGAGGCCCATTCGTATTGGGCGGTGGGGGCCATGGTGGCGAGGCGTTGGGCGGTGTCCGGATGGAGGTGGGCCTGTTGGTCTTCGGGGACCGGTTCGTACTGGCGGGTGAGTTCTTCGCGGGTGGCGGCCGGCTGGGCGCCGGTGACCATGGCGTACTCGGTGCCGGCTGTGGTCTCCAGGTCGACTTCGGGGCTCCAGCCGCGATCAGGAGAGAAGAGTTGGAGGCGGTCGTTGTCCACGGCCCAGGCTTGAGCCTGTGTCCCGGTGTGCTGAGTGAAGGCGTCCTGGAAGAGCAGGGCGCGTTCGGGGCCCTCTGGTCCATACCCGATGGCCAGGTAGGAGTTGGCGCGGTCTCCGAAGGCTCGGACGATGTGGTCGGTGACTTCTGCGGTGTGGGCGGGTCCTTCGCCGAGGTCGGCTGCCCAGGTGTGGACGGCGGAGCCGATGTAGTTGGGTCCGTGGAAGCCGAGGATGGCGATCTGGTTGTTGTCTGGTTGGTAGCCGACCATGTGGGGGACGGCTCCGGCGAGGTCGGCGGGTGTGGTGATGCGCATGGTGGGCTTGTCGTCGGCCATGGTTCAGTCCTGCGGTTCGAAGACGACGGTGACTGGTTCCCGGTGCAGGTGCATGTCCACCACGACGGGTGATTCGGGTGCGCTGGCAAGCAGTTCGGAGAGTTTCTCGGTGATGACGGATTCCATGGTGTTCCCCCTGTGGGTGTTGGTGTCAGTCGGTGGACTGGTGCTGGTCGGTTGAACGGCCTGCGGCCGTGGTGTTGGTGCCGGCGGTGTCCTTCGTGGTGCGGCGGCGTTTGGTTGGGCGGAGCTTGTCGAGCTCGGCCTTGGTCCAGCCCTTCCGTTCGGCATCCTTGAAGGCTTTGCGCTCGGCCGCCTGGGCGTCTTTGAGGGCTTGCTCGGCGTCGACACGGGCTTGGACCGCCGCGGCAATGTCTTGCACTGCGGCGAGGCGCTGGTCGTTGAGTTTGCGGGCCTGGTCGATGAAGGATTCGGTGATGTTCTCGCTCATGCTTTCACCCTAGGGCTGGTGCGTCTTTCTCGCTGAGGTGGCGCAGGTAGTTGTGGACATCTTCGAGTCGGTAGCGCCGGATCGAGGATCCGATCTCGATGGCCGGCAGCACGTCGTCACCGGTCACCTGCAGGACTTCGTGGGGGTCGGTGCCGACTAGGTGGGCGACTTCTTCCAGGGTGAGTAGTTCGGGGTACCCGGCCAGGTGTTCGGCGGCTCGGTGGGTCCGGGCGTAGGTGAGGACCTGTTCGCCGGCGTCGTCGCCGAGGAAGTCTTCTAGGGCAGTCTGAAAACCGCGGGTGGTGGGGTCCATGGGGAAGTCTCCTGTCGCTTTGCTTTGGCTGCCGTTCCTTTCGGCGAAGACCGAAATACTCGGGCCGTCAGGTTCGGTCAAGCACGGGAGGGCCGGTCGTGGAATACCGGAGGGAGCGAGGTACGAGCGAGTGAGGATATGCCGCGAAAGCCGGCCCGGATGCTTGACCGGTTCTGGCGGACCAGTACCCTCCAAGGCCGAATGGAACGCTCCGTTCCCGTCAAAAGTTTGCTGGCGCAGCCCGCATCAGTGCCCGCGGCAGCGGTGCCGGCGGAGCCGGAGCAAGCTATAAGGTTAGGTGCCCTAACCTGCTTTCCCTCTTGCGCTGCCGCTTGGTCGGGTGGGACACTCACGAGTGAGCGGCGTTGCACTGGGCGGGATCGTCGAAGAGCGGGAGTCAGAGTCGGAGGTGGTCATGGTGGCTGAGCGGAAGCGTCAGGCCAACGTGGCTGGTGGCCGTCCGGCCCGCCGGGTGGTGAGGCTCTCGGCCTCCGAGGACGCCGCGCTCTCCTTGGCCGCAGCCGAGCACGGCGTGTCCGTAGCGCGGCTGTTGAAGGAGTCCGCCCTGGCTGAGTCCGCCGGCGAGACGACCACGGACCGTCGTCGGCTGCTGACTGCCCTGAACGTGATGACCGGGCAGCTGGCGCGGGTGGGGAACAACCTCAATCAGATCGCCCGCGGACTGAACACCGACGGGGAACTGCATGGCGACGTGCGCGGTTCCCTGGATGAGCTGCGCGGGGTGCTGCGCGACGTCGACGGAGTGATCGAGTCGCTGTCGCTGGATCGGAGTGCACCGTGATCCCGAACGTGGTGCGCGGCGGGCGGATGGTCGGACTGATGAGCTACCTCGTCGGCCCCGGCCGGTCCAACGAGCACACCACCCCAATGGTCGTCAGTGGAGATGGCCGGGTGCTGTTCGAGTTCGAACCCGGACAAGAACTGTCGGTTGCCGATGGGCAGCGGATCGGGAAGATTCTGGAAGCGCCCCGGCGTGTCCATGGGACCGAGGTGAAGGCCGCGATTTTCGAGTGGGATGAGCGCACCGGGGCCAAGGTCAAGATTGGCGAGAGGGACGGGCACGTGTGGCACTGCTCGCTGTCTTTGGGCCAGGGCGATCGGGAGGTGTCCAAGGAGGAGTGGGGTGCCATCGCCCAGGGATTCGTTGAGCGCATGGGATTCGTCGACCCGGACGGGGCGAGATCTTCCCGCTGGGTGGCCGTACACCACGGGACCTCGAAGGCCGGCAACGACCACATCCACCTCGCCGTCCAACTAGTTCGGGAGGACGGGTCCAAAGCGAACATCCACTACGACTACAACCGCGCCCAGCGCATTTGCGGAGAGCTCGAACGCGAGCACGGCCTGGCGGTATTGGAGTCCCGTCAGGTGGCCCGCGGACTGTCCGGGGATAAGCCAGCCGAAGTCGCCCGCGCGACGGACGAGGGCTACCCGCAGGCGCCTCGCCCGGAGCTGCGCCGCCGGCTCCGCACAGCGCTGGCCACCGCTTCAAGCCCGTTCCAGTATTTGGAGCACGTGAAGGACCTCGGAGTGCGGGTAGCCCCGTCGTTCGCGAAGGGATCGACCACCCAGATCCGCGGGTACAAAGTCGCCCTGGGAGAGGGGAAGGACACCATCTGGTACTCCCCCTCCAAGCTGGACGCCACCCTGGGGTGGCCCAACGTCATGGCTCGGTTCGACGGACAAGGCCGAAGCGAAGCCGAGACCCTGCTGGCCTCCTGGCACAACAGCGCCCGCGGCGAGGTTGGGAAGGTCTCGGTGCATCGGTTCGACCCGGCGAAGATCGAGAAGCTCCTCAGCGGGAAGACCGGGACCGGACCGGACGACCTGGCCAGCATCTACGCCCGGGTCTCGATGCAACTTGAGCAAGGCAAACCCGGCCCGGTGTACCGGCTCTCGGAGGAATACGCCCGAGCGGCTCAGAGTGGGGGCGATGTCCGCCACATGGTCCGCCTCGGTGCGCGGTTCGCGGCCAAGGACTCCACCCGTGGATGGTTGGCCGTGCTCAAGCAGGCCAACCGGCTCTCCCGCGCGATGACCGTACACACCCTGACCAGCCAGCGCCCCCAGCTGGCCGAACGCACCACCGCCCTGATGTACACCGTCTCCTCGATCACCCGCACCCAAGAACCGACCCGACCAGACACCCCCCGGTCCGGACCGCTGGCCACCAGGTACACCCGGCCCGCACCGGACACCGGCATCGACCGATAGGAGAGGAAGAGCCATGGCTGAGAACGAGGAAGAATCAGAGATGGCGGCCCAGTTCGGCAACGTGCTGCGCCTGGCCATGGGCTCCGGGATGCAGATCCGCGAAGCCCAGCTGCGAAGGGACCAAATGCGCGTCTCCGAACGCGCCGCCGAGACTGACCGGCAGTCCCGCGGCGAGGCCGGCGTGGCCGCGCTGGTGAACCGGGAACTTTACAGCCCGGAGTTCTGGCGCACCGCCGGCGCCGAATCCATCGCCGACCGGGTCACCGTCGCCGCCCACCTGTCGGGGCACTACCCAGAGGCTCGCGGGGCGTGGATGCACGCCGCCGACATTCTGCGCAACGACTACGGCATCAACATCGAGTCCATGAACAAGGACCACCCCACCTCCCTGGTGGGCCGCCACGCTGCCTTGCGAGATGCGCTCGACGACTACTTCGCCCGTCAGCGCCTGGACGCCGAGAGCGACCAAGCCCTGGCGCCGGAGGTCGGTCAGGATCAAGACACCAACCGCGAGGCGCAGCTGGGAGCCGACGCTCAACCGGAGGCCACTGCTCAGGCCAACGAGGTTGACCAGGCCGCCAGCCAGGGGGCTGAACGGGCAGCAGCGTCTAAGTCCGTGGACGAGGACGCACACCTGGCGCTGGCCGACCGGTACGGAGCCGAATCCCAGCAGGACCAGGTCAACGCCCAGGCCGAGGAGCAGACCGGCGGCCGGGCTCCTCATCAGTACCAGCGGGTCACCGACGCCCAGCTGGAGCAGATCGAGCGCCACGCCAACGCGCCCCAGTTGGCTCTCGTCCGTGCCAGGCAGGCTGCCGGGTTCCCCCAGTCGACTGCTGACAGGATCGCCTCCAGCACGAAGGGCATTAAGGCCACGAAGCCGGCCGCCACCGGACATGGCCTCGGTCAGGGCCAGGAAGCAGGACTGAGTCGATGAGCGCCGCCTACGAGTTCGACGACGACCCCGTCACCGAGACAGTCAGCACGGTCGCCCCCGAGCTGGAGGACGAGACCGAGGCTGCGGCCGAGCGGCCGCTGTACTTTCCCAACGCGGAACAGTGGGTGCAGAACTGGCTACTCCCCCACTACCGTCGCAAACTGTCCAGCGGCAGACGGTGGGATCCGGAGTGGTGGCGTTACGAAGAGGTCGGCACGATTCTTGAAGCCCTATGGGAGTCCTGGGAACAAATGCGGTGGGAAGACGCCATGACCGCCGTGGCCTGGTATCGCGACTACTTCTGGCCCGTCATGGACCGCCTTACCGCAGAAGACGGCCCCTTCTGGGACTACGACCCACCCCGCTCCACCGACGTCCCCCCGTTATGGGAGGCCACGCCGGCCCCTAACGGCTGGTTCTGAAAAGCCGCCTGTACCCTACTCTCGTTGATGCGTGGGCCTGAGGGACAGGATCATCGTTTGCCGCTATGCCGCGGTTTTCCCTCTGGAAAGAACCATGAAGCGGTATCCAACATCGCTGCAGGCGAATCTGCAGGAAACCGATTCATTGGGCCAATGAATGTATTCTTACCCGCGAACTGGATGCCTACCTCAGGGCTGCGAGTTCTGTCGACCGGCTTGAATGGATTCGCCGCGAAGCGGCAGTCCTGAAAGGTGAACAAGTAGTTCATGCTATCGCGAGGGACTTGGATTGTTCGACTTGCGAATGTGCACTTCTCGAAGACGATCTGGCGCGCCAGCGGGGGCGTGTTGGGCTCATCAATACGGATCAGAGATGCATCGAACAGCGAGTTCTTGAAAACTACTTTCGAAGTTTGGTTCACTGCTGGGGGCATCCAGAATCGCAGCCGAAGCTGAGCCCCATGCAAAGCTAGAGCGGCGAAGACCATGTAGTCCATTTTCGTGCTGTTCATCGTGACTTCGAGGCTGCCCCCTTGAACCCGTATTGATTGGATCACGGGAGTCTCGTTCCCGAGAGACAACTGCGCCGAATCGATCTTTACCAACCGATTGATGGTCCAGTCGACGATTCTCCCAAACGGGGCGCGGGTGGTGCCGAACAATATAGGAGCGGAAGACCAGCTTGCGCGGTGGGTATCCGGGGACATCCGTTCTTGGAAAATGGTCTGGATTGTCGATCGTTGAAGGTGATTTCCGCTGTCATCCCAAGGGCCCTCAGGCAGAGCCGCAATTAGCATCCTGATGCAATCATCCCGATCGGCGTATCGCTCCAGTCGATGCCACTCATCAGCGATCGTGGCCATGGATATGCATCCTGCGATGACTAAACTCGGCCTGTCTTCACCTATCTGCTGTGCAGCCGTGGAGTATCGGTTCCGCAGTTGGTTCTCGAACTCGGCCACTTGCTGCTGTCGCGTCAGTTCGTACGTCTTAGCTGAAAGTTCCAGAGTTTCGGTTGCCTGTAGTTGGGCTTCTGCAGATAGCTGGAGTGCCCTCTCGGCCACATGCTGCCGCCGATATGAGAGGAAAAGCGTCACGCCAACGCCGAGGGCCGCTACGGCGGTGACAGCGTTTCGGATCACGCGGAACATGTCATCTTGTGAAAGTGCGGGAAACCACCACCAGACAGTCGGCCTATCCATCGTCGCCTGGTAAGCGAAGTACCAGATGGCTAGAAGCAGCGCCAGACAGGAGAAAAAGAAGCCGATCAGTGCGACTTTCCAGAGCGACCACGGGGGTTTTTCCTGGGCTTGTTCTGGGCTCGTAAGTGGTTCTGCAGTCATAGTCCGATCCTATGATCGAGTAACCGAGCAGAGGTGAAGGTAGTCGATCGCCATCGAGGCAAGGCCTTTGGGTCACCGTGGTAACGCCAGCCGTCAGCTTTCGCGTAGAAGCCCTCGTGCGACTAGTTGCTCGAAGTAGTTCTTCGAGTCGACCACGTCGCTCCCGTAGGGCTGGTCGCTGTAGTGCTGGAGCTCTACCAAGGCCGGGGGCAGCCCGGAGGTGGATAGCACTGCACGGCCGCGGGGTAGGGCGGCGAGGTCGTTGACGTCGAGCAGGCGTTCGCGCTGGATGGCGGTGGAGATGGATCGGCCGCCCTTTTGGGTGGAGGAGGTGCGGCGGGTGACGTCGTGGTCGCCGATGAGCTGGGACAGAAACGGCAGGAACGAGGAATCGGAGAGCCCGGAGCCGGCGACCCGGATGTTCGCCGACGACCAGAGTTTCTTCATGCCCTTCTCGCCGAAGGCCTCCAGGCCTTGGTCCCAGCCCTGGAAGAACGAGGAGAGAACGATCCCGCGGGAACCATAATGCGAGTAGACGTCGGGCAGCTGGCGCCATCGGACGACGTTGGCGACCTCGTCGAGCACTCCGGTCATCGGCGGGGAAAGTCGGCCGCCGGGTTGGCGGGCGGCGATCTCCTCGGCCTCGGTGAGCACGGCCACGGCGAGGGCGCCGGCGATGGCGCGGGTGGACCCGGAGCCTTCCTTGGAGATCAGGTAGAGGGTGTCGGTGGAGGTGGCGAAGCGTTTCGGGTCGAACTCGGCCCGGCCGAGCTGGCCGGTGTCCCGGACCCAGGGCACCACCCGGTCGTAGGAAAGCACGTTGACCCAGGGGCGCATGGTCCCGTAGACGCCGTCGCGTTGTTTCGGGGTGAGTTGCTGGATCTTGGCCAGCGAGGACGCCACCGCCTCCTGGCCGTGCTTGAGCAGCAGGTCCCGCGGGGTCTTGTCCTCGGGATCCTGGGCCCAGGTGAAGACGTCGGTGATGGGCCTCTCCCCCACTGATGCTGCGTAGAACATCATCGACAGCAGCCGGCGGCCGTCGGATTCGAAGTAGGCGTCCTGGGTGGCGCCGGCGCTGGTGGCGGAGGAGACGAAGATGTCGGCGAGCATCTCGGCTCGTTCCATGGACGTGACGAAGGACAGGGGGTTCCACCACCACGTGGGTTCCTCCCCGATGATGCCCTGCACGTCATGGACCCAGACGACCCCGGTGCGGGCTCGTGGGCCTCGGGTCATGTCCACGAGGTCGCGCTTGTTTGAGGTCGCCACTACGGGCCCCTTGGTCTCGAGGATTTGGGGGACGCAGACGGAGGTGGTTTTGCCGGCGCGGGGGCCCATGAGCCAGATCTGTACCCATTCCCAGGACGCGAAGAGGCGCTTGCCGTTGTTGACCAGCTTGGCCAACGGTACTCCGGGCCCGGCCCCGGTGGCCCGGAGCCGTTCGGCCTCCTGGGCCATGGCGGGTTCGGTGAGGGCGTCGAACTCGCGGGCCTTGGCCATCTTCGGGGCCAGATGGTCCACGCGGCTGCGCCGCTTGCTGGAGCGCAGGGCGACGACCGCGAAGGCGGCCCCCAATCCCAGCAACAGCAGCAGGCCGGTGAGGAACACGGCCAGCTGAACGCCGCCCACGGAAGCGTCGCCGGTGGCTTGGCCGATTAGGAGCTCGACCGGTCCGCCTGCGGCGCCGGCGTCCACGGCGGGGTCGAGCCATGCCCCAGCCACCCAGAGCACGGCACCGCCGATGACGGCGGTCAGTACCCCGGCGGCGAGGATCCATCCGGTCTCGGCGGAGGCCGGCTGCGTGCGCCGGCCGGGGCGGGGGTCGGTGAGGCTCATGTGAGCATGTCCCAGTCGCGGTTGGTGTTGGTGTTGTCGATCTCCAGGTCGGTCAGCTGCACGTGCAGCGGAACGCCGGCTTCTTTGCCGGTCTTGAGGAGGAAGTTCCCGGCTCCGGGGCGTAGGCCGGCCTCGCCGGTCCAGGCGTCGACGGGGGCTTCGGCGATCCAGTCCGAGAGCTGGGCGACTTCGGCGCGGGAGAGGTTAAAGACCTCTCGGAGGTTGCCCATCTCGCCTTCGGCCAGTCCGCCGAGGAAGACCATGGCGGAGCGTTCCACGAATCCCCAGGCGGTGGCGGTCAGGTGTGGTTCGGCGAGTTTGAGGTCGTTCATGGTGTGGGTGACCATGACCTGGGCCATCATCCGGCCTCGGTTCAGGCGGGTGATGGCGTCGATGAAGTGCACCATGTCTGCCGAGGCGCGCAGGATGCGCCAGAGCTCGTCCATGACCAGTAGGTAGGTCTTGCGCTGGCGGCCCTCGTCGGCAGCCAAGTAGGCCTCGGCGGAAACCGTCGCGCTGCCGAGGTTCCAGCACAGGGATTGCACGGCGGCCATGAGCACGTGGTCGTTCTCGTTGACTCCGGAGATGTCGAACACGGCGGGGCGGCCGACCTGGATGTGTTCGGAGGTCGGTTCGGAGAACATCGTCCCGTACATCCCCGACGGGCCCAGGGAGATCAGGGCGTCGAGCACGTTCCGGACGCGGGCGTCGTACTCGGCGTCGTGGTCGTTGGTCAGGGTCACCGAGCGCAGGGTACTCGGCCGGGAGGTGATGTGGTTGATGACGTCCCCCAGTAGCGGAGGGTCGGTCAGGTCTGGGTCGAGGTCGTGTAGGGATGTGGCGATCACGGAGCGTTCGTGGGGGGCCAGCTCGCGGCCGAGCATCATGCCCACCACCCCGGCGATCAGCGACCGGCGGCGTGAGGCCATCTCCTCGAGAGCCTTGGTGCGCTCGGTGGGGTCCTTGATGTCGGCCATGCGGGCCACAATGGGGCCCAGGTCCATCGGGTTGATATGTCCCTGGCCGGGTGAGAAGCGGATGACCTGGCCGCCGAGGTCGCGGATGGTGTGTACGTAGTCGGGGCGGGTGTCGGCCAGTACCAGGGGGATGACGCCCCAGTCGGCCAGCACGGTGATCCACCGGTGCACCATGGACGTCTTACCCAGCCCGGGCTGGCCGAGGATGAAGGCCGAGGGGTTGGAGATGATCCCGGCGCGGAACCACGACACCGGGTCCGCGCAGACCAGGGAGCGGCGGCGCAGGTGGTAGCCCAGCGGGGAACCGATAACCGGCAGCCCGGCCCCGGCCGAGAACGGGTAGAACCCGCAGACCTGCACCGTGGTGCCTTGCAGCTCGAAGGGGGCCTCGATGACGTCCATCGGTCCGCCGGCGGCACGGTTCCACCCGCGTGGACCAGGCCTGAGGCGGGAGGCCGCGCGTTGTTCGCGCCACCGCGCAGACAGGCCCGGGGCGGACGAGCGTTCCTCGCGCTGGCGCTTGCTGTCCTCGCGCTTGAGGCGGGCCAGGTCTTTCTTGCTCAGCGTCAGCGACGGCGCGGGGTGTGAGTGCAGGTCGGTCATCAGAAGAACTCGCGAATCTCGTCGGGGATGAGCATGTGGTCCGGCGCCACCAGGCCCAGGGGCAGGCCGGCCTGGAAGGTCACCGCCTGATTGGCCAGGGCCGGGCGGACCCGGAGTCGTGCCGGGCCGAGCAGCCCGGGGATGCGTTTGTCCCAGGGGCGCAGCTCGTCCTCGGAGGTGCCGGTGATGGTGATGACCAGCCCGAATCGGGTCAGTCCGGCGCCCTGGGCTTCTTCCTGGGCGGTCTTGGCGGCGGCGGCCTGGCGTAGGGCGGCTCGGGCGTTGCGGCGGGTCTGGGAGCCGGCGAACGCGGCGTCGTTCTGTTCCTGTTGGACCAGGGCGGTGGTTCGCTCGGCCGGGATCGGCCGGTAGAGCAGGGTGATGCGCTTGCGTAGCAGCCCCGGTGAGGGCTCGAGGACCCGCTTGAGGGAGCTGGAGGTGAAGTGCCCGGCCGGCCCCTGGTACATGGTCCACGACTTGGACACGGCCCGGTCGTGGCGGTAGTGCTCGAAGCCGTCTTGGGCGAAGGATGGCCCGGCGTCCTCCCACCTCAGGCCGGTGCCGGACTCGGCCTGCATCTGTTCCACGATGGAGGCCACGGTGGGGTCGTAGGCCACGCGGGTGAAGTCGGTGATCTGCTGTGCGGTGCAGGCCCGGACAGCACCGGCCCCGGTGCCCTGGAGCCCGCCGACGATGCCAGGCAGGCGGGTGCCGATGTCTTCGGCCATCTCGGTGAAGCCGCGGTCTCCGACCTTGCCGTCCAACCGGCGGCCGTCGAAGGTCACGGACACCCGGGCCACCAGTTGCGGTGCCCCTTCCTGGTAGGTCTGCCCGATCCTGGCGGTGACAGCCCGGGCATAGTCGGGGCTGTCCTCGGCCCGGTTCGTTTGGAGGAGTCCGGCCAGGCGCAGTCCGGAGTCGGGGGCGGACTCGATGGTGACCGAGGCGCCGCGGATGCCCTCGTCCAAGCCACGCTGGGTCAGCCAGGCCCCCCAGGTCGCGACGCGGTGGTCGACCTGTTCGCGGTCCACCAGCGAGTCGCCGTCGGGGTGGGCCTCGATGACGACCGAGTAGTGGTGCACCCCGGCCCCCGAGGTACGCAGTAGTCCGAAGGGGTTGCCGTAGGAGTCGGTGA
>NZ_JBFARZ010000015.1:0-74259 GCF_040677445.1 Citricoccus sp. NPDC055426 | reverse complement strand
TGCGTCCACCACCACCACGCCGTGCACTCCGGCGCCTGGGACATCGACATGAGAACCGGCAACCCGTGGTTCATCCCCGCCCCCTACCTGGACCCACGAAGACAACCCCAACGCAACCTCTACTGGCGACAACGGTGAGCTCACCCCTGGATCCCACCAGGCCTACCCCCATGTCACTGTGCCCGACGCCACGACGCACATGGGTGCCGGCTTGTCCGTGGGTGCCGGGGTCGCCGACGTCGCCTCAGTATCCACGGGTCACGCCGCGCCCGACTACTGGCGCACCCGTCGGGCACGTGTGCCGGCCGCACGGGCGGCGAGAGCGTCAGGGTCGGTGCCTGGGTCAGGGTATTCCACATGCTCCAGGACCAGCGCATGCGGAGGCGCCAGCCGGGTCTGTGCATCACGCACCATCGCCTCAAGCCGCCCGGCCACCCATCCGACGGGTTGCCGTCCCTCCCCCACCTGCACTGTGGCTGCAACCAGGGCCCGCACCATGTTGTGGCAGAAGGCATCGGCCTGAAGGTGGGCGGTGATCAGCCCGGTGTGGGCGTCCCGGGAGAAGCCGAAGTCCTGCAGCTCGCGGATGGTGGTGGCCCCGTCCCGCGGCTTGCAGAAGGTCAGGAAGTCATGCAGTCCCAGCACGGTCCGCGCCTCGGCGTTCATGAGCTCCACGTCCAGGGAGGTCTTGTGCCAATACGTGAAGCGCCGGTTGAGCGGGTCTCGCGCTTCTGCCGAGTCGCTGATGGCATACCGGTAGGAGCGCCACAGTGCCGAGAACCTGGCGTCGAAGCCTTCCGGGGCCAACGAAGCCTGGTGGATGACCAGGGCTCCCTGCTCTCGACTGAGGGCTCCACTGAGCCGGCGCACCAGGGTCGGTGCCGGATCCAGAGCTTCGCGGTTACGCGTGACCGCAGTCCATTCGGCCTCGGTCAGATCAAAATGCACCACCTGGCCTCGGGCGTGGACGCCGGCATCCGTGCGACCGGCGACGACGGTGCGCACGGGACGCCGGATGATCATGGCCAGTCCGGCTTCGAGGGCGCCCTGCACCGTCGGCAGACCCGGCTGGGTTGCCCAGCCCTTGTAGTCCGTGCCGTCGTAGGCCAGATCGAGGCGAACGCGGACTAACGCGGGTGACGGCGTGGACATGGGGACCATTCTAAATCCCGGGACAGAATGGTCAGCATGGATCCGACCCTCGCGCCGTGGATGGCCTACCTGCTCACCGTGCTGCCCGGGATTCTGCTGGTCGGCGTGGTGGTGGCCCTGCTCCCGCGTCAGGCGCACGGCGTGCGCATCCTGATGCTGATCCTCGGCTTCATCTTCGCCCGGGACGCCATGACCTCCCACGGGCTCTGGGAATTCGGCATGGTGGGCAGCGACGGTAGAGGTGGTTGGGGTAATGGCGGGGAGAGCGCAGGTACCGCCTCAGGGAACAGTGCCGCGGACGGAACCGGCGGACTGCCGACGCTGTGGCTCCGCTTCACCGACGATCCCCTCGCCCTGCTGGTCATGGCCGTGGCCTCCCTGGCCCTGGTGGCTGCGATCCTCTGGGCCTGCCGCGATCTCCGCTGGACCGTGCTGTGGACGGGACGGCGCTGGTGGGCCTCGGTCCTCGTGGGCCTGCTCGGGGCCGCGCTGATCGTCTTGCCGTTCCTGTTACTCTACGGGACGCTCGGAGAGTGGATCCCCGCTGTCCACTCCGTGGCCCCCGCCCTGACCATGCCCGTGGTCCCCGTGGACAACCGCGGTGGTGCCGTCGCCGGAGGAGTGCTGGTGGTGCTGGCGCTCTTCGCACTGTGCGGGAACCTGGCGGAGGAGGTGCTCTTCCGCGGATTCCTCCAGGCCCATCTCGAGGACCAGCTGCCCGGACGCACCGGCCGGTGGCGGGCGGCCCTGCTCTCTGCGCTGATCTTCGCCGCGGGGCACCTGTTCCTCGCCTACAACCTGACGGGCCTCGGCTGGCCGATCCTCGCCTTCACCGCCCTCGAGGGACTCGTGTGCGCCGTCATCGCCCTCCGCCACGGCGTGCTCGGCGCGACAGTGGCCCATGCCGGCGCCATCTTCCTACTGGCCTCGGGGCTGGTCTGAGGCCGACCCCAGCGCCGCCCCGCCTGACCAACTGATCACGGCACCGGCAACTGTCGATTCTCTCGGCGATTCTCGACCTCTCGCGCGGCCGTGATCCGGTTGGCGGCAAAGATCCGGTTGGCGGCCAAGATCCGGTTCGCGGCCGTGATCCGGTTGGCGGACATGACCAGGTCGGCGGACATGACCCGGCTGGCGGACATGACCAGGTCGGCGGACATGACCCGGCTGGCGGACATGACCCGGCTGGCGGCTGATGGCCGGTAGCTGGTAGCTGGTAGTCGCATTAAGCGAACCGACCCGCCACCGGCGCACGCAGGGTGCACAGTGACGGGTCGGTTCGATACGACTCGGCAGGTTCTGCCGCTGGCCGGCTACGCGAACGCAGCCCGCCGGGTCAGACCGGGAGAATCACTTCTCGTCGGTCTTCTCCTCAGCGGATTCGCCAGCGGATTCCTCGGTGGCGGCCGGAGTCTCGGCAGTCTCAGACTCAGCGGCCTCAGACTCAACGGCCTCAACAGCCGGAGCGTCGGCAGCCGGGGTCTCCTCGGCCGAAGCCTCGGCAACCGGAGCGTCAGCAGCCGGGGCGGCGACCTCGGCGGCCTTCTCGGCCTCCTGGACGACGGCCTGCTTGGCGGACACCGGCTCCATCACGAGCTCGATCACGGCCATGGGGGCGTTGTCCCCCTGGCGGTTGCCGATCTTGGTGATGCGGGTGTAGCCACCCTCGCGCTCGGCCATGGCCGGGCCGATCACGGTGAACAGCTCGTGCACGACCGTCTTGTTGGTACGGTTCTTGGCCGAGATGATGCCCTGCACCTTGCGGCGCGAGGCGAGATCGCCCTTCTTGGCGAACGTGATCAGGCGCTCGGCGAAGGGACGCAGGCGCTTGGCCTTGGTCACCGTGGTGGTGATCTTCTTGTGTTCGAACAGGTTGGCCGAGAGGTTGGCCAGCATGATCCGCTCGTGGGCAGGGCCGCCGCCCAGGCGCGGTCCCTTGGTGGGGGTAGGCATTGGTGATTCTCCTCAGATGGTCCCTGACAGCTACCGGCCATCAGGACGCTATGGGTGGGTGTACGGAAAGGACCAAGCCCAGTTCAATGAACCGGGACTCAGAACTCGCCGTAGGACTCCTCTTCCGACTCCTGGGAGTGCAGGGAGGGGTCGTAGCCAGCCGGGGAGTCCTTCAGGGACAGACCCAGTTCGGTCAGCTTTTCCTTGACCTCGTCGATGGACTTGGCACCGAAGTTCCGGATGTCCATCAGATCGGCCTCAGAGCGGGCAACGAGCTCGCCGACGGTGTGGATGCCCTCGCGCTTCAGGCAGTTGTAGGAGCGCACGGTCATCTCCAGGTCCTCGATCGGCAGGGCCATGTCCGCGGCCACCGTGGTGTCCGTGGGGCTCGGGCCGATCTCGATGCCTTCGGCTTCCAGGTTCAGCTCACGGGCCAGGCCGAAGAGCTCCACCAGGGTGGTGCCGGCGGAGGCCACGGCGTCACGCGGAGCCATCGACTCCTTGGTCTCCACATCGATGATCAGGCGATCGAAGTCGGTGCGCTGTTCCACACGGGTGGCCTCGACCTTGAAGGTGACCTTCAGGACCGGCGAGTAGATGGAGTCGACCGGAATCCGGCCGATCTCCGCATCGGCGGACTTGTTCTGGGCCGCCGTGACGTAGCCGCGGCCACGCTCGACGATGAGCTCCATGTCGAACTTGCCCTTGCCGTTCAGGGTGGCGATGTGCAGGTCCGGGTTGTGGACCTCGACGCCGGCCGGGGACGTGATGTCTGCGGCGGTGACGACGCCGGGGCCCTGCTTGCGCAGGTAGGCGACGACGGGCTCGTCATGCTCGGAGGAGACCGAGAGCTTCTTGATGTTCAGGATGACCTCGGTAACGTCCTCCTTCACACCGGAGACGGTGCTGAACTCGTGCAGCACCCCATCCACACGGATGCTGGTGACAGCAGCGCCCGGGATGGAGGACAGCAGGGTCCGGCGAAGGGAGTTACCGAGGGTGTAACCGAATCCGGGCTCCAGCGGTTCGATGATGAACCGGGAGCGGTTGTCGACAACGACTTCTTCAGTCAGCGTGGGGCGCTGTGCAATGAGCACTGACATTTCCTTTCGGCGAGCGTCCGCCATATGACGCACACGATGGGTGGAAACGAATGGGGTGGGCTGTGGTGAGCACCGAGGCGCACGCCCCCGTCAGACGGGGACGTGCGCTCGGTACGAGGTCACACGCGGCGGCGCTTGGCCGGGCGGCAACCGTTGTGGGCAGAGGGGGTGACGTCCGAGATGGAGCCGACCTCCAGGCCAGCGGCCTGCAGCGAACGGATCGCGGTCTCGCGGCCCGAGCCGGGGCCCTTCACGAAGACGTCGACCTTGCGCAGCCCGTGCTCCTGAGCGGCCTTGGCAGCCTTCTCAGCAGCCATCTGGGCGGCGTAGGGCGTGGACTTGCGGGAGCCCTTGAACCCCACATCGCCGGCCGAGGCCCACGAGATCACAGCACCGGTGGTGTCCGTGATGGACACGATGGTGTTGTTGAAGGTGCTCTTGATGTGGGCCTGGCCCACGGTGATGTTCTTCTTGTCCTTGCGACGAGGCTTGCGGGTGACCGCAGCACGTGTCTTGGGGGGCATGTGTCTCTCCTACGAAAGCTGGTGTTGTGCGGAAGGGACCGCCTGGAGGGGAAGTGAGGTGACAGCGCTTCAGCGCCGTGGCCTACTTCTTCCGGCCGGCGACGGTCTTCTTCGGGCCCTTGCGGGTACGGGCGTTGGTCTTGGTGCGCTGGCCGCGGACGGGAAGGCCACGGCGGTGGCGGATACCCTCGTAGGAGCCGATCTCCAGCTTGCGGCGGATATCGGCTGCCACCTCGCGGCGCAGGTCACCCTCCACCTTGAAGTTCGCCTCGATGTAGTCGCGCAAGGCGATCAGCTGATCGTCGGACAGGTCCTTGACGCGGATGCTCGGGTCGATCCCGGTCGCCTCGAGGGCCTGCTCGGAGCGGGTCTGACCCACACCGAAGATGTACGTGAGAGCGATGACGACGCGCTTCTCGCGCGGGATGTCGACGCCTGCTAGACGTGCCATATGGCCGTCCTCCTAGTTCTTCTGAAGCAAAGGTCTGCACCAGCACGTCCCCTCACTGCGGGAATCTCTTCCCTGCGGTGCCATGGTGGCGGTTCCGGCGAAGTTCCGGACGTTTCAATCCGCCAACCGGCGTTGCCGCGGTTCGGGTCCCCGGCCTCTGCGTCCAGGGGTTGCCGTGACCGATTCCTCTCACAAGGCGCCGATCCCGGCTGTGCTGCTGTTCGGTCCGGTTGGACCTGGCCCGTGAGTGGTGTGCTCAGTGGACCGGTGCTGCGCGTAGAGCATCCCGTCGAAGGACGAGATCAGCCCTGGCGCTGCTTGTGGCGTGGGTTCTCGCAGATCACCAGGACGCGGCCCTTACGGCGCACCACCTGGCACTTTTCACAGATCCGCTTCACGCTCGGCTGAACCTTCATGGTTCCTCCTCCAGCGCTTGCTGTTTAGTGGTGGATGGGTTTACTTGTAGCGGTACACGATCCGACCCCGGTTGAGGTCGTACGGGCTAAGTTCGACCACGACCCGGTCCTCGGGGAGGATTCGGATGTAGTGCTGACGCATCTTTCCCGAGATCGTGGCGAGCACGACGTGCTCGTTCTGCAGACGGACGCGGAACATTGCGTTCGGCAATGCTTCACTGACCGTGCCCTCGACCTCGATGACACCTTCCTTCTTAGCCATGTCCTCCACTTACGTTGTGCTGGAATCCGCAGCGGCCCGGGTGCGCCCGAAGGACGAATCCGAATGCTGATGGAATCTGGCGGTGATGTTTCCGGTTGACCGATAGGGCGGGGCCCATCAGGACAGAACCCGACAGGACGCGGCGCACCGCAGAGACAACCAGCAAGTTATGTTACTGGTTTCCGGCGCAGAAGTGAAATTAAGCGGGGACCTTACCCGACTACTCACCGAGGGGTACGGGCACCACGCCGAGCGGCGCGAGGTCGGCCGCGCCGCCGTCGGGCAGGGTCAGAACCCAGATGCCGCCCCGGTGCCGGGCCACGGAGTGCTCCCACTGGCTGGCGCGGGCACCGTCACGGGTGACCACGGTCCAGTCGTCCTGGAGGATGTCCGTCTCCAGGCCGCCGCGCACGAGCATCGGCTCGATCGCCAGGCAGAGGCCCGGCTTGACCTTGGGTCCGCGGTGGCGGGAGCGGTAGTTCAACACGTCCGGGGCCTGGTGCATGGCCGTGCCGATGCCATGGCCCACATAGTCCTGCAGGATGCCCAGCGGGGCTCCCGGCTGCGCGGAGACGAAATCGTCGATCGCGTCACCGATGTCCCCCACGTACTTGGCCGTGGCCAGCGCCGCGATGCCGCGCCACATGGCCTGCCGGGTGATCTCGGACAGCCGCTCGTCCTCCGGGTCCGCCGTGCCGGCCGCGGAGGAGCCCAGCACCACGGTGCGGGCCGAGTCAGAGTGCCAGCCGTCGATGATGCAGCCACCGTCGATCTTGAGCACGTCCCCGGCCTGCAGCACCCGCTCCCCCGGGATCCCGTGCACCACTTCCTCGTTGACCGAGGCGCAGATGGTCTTGGGATAGCCGTAGTAGCCCAGGAAGTTGGGGGTGGCCCCGGCCCCCTCGAGAACCGAGGCGAACACGGCGTCGACCGCGGCCGTCGTCGTGCCCGGGACCGCCGCCGCCACCGCCGCGTCCAGGGCGCGGTGAAGGACCAGCCCTGCGCGCTGCATGGTCTGCATCTGCGGGACGGTCTTCAGCTCGACCTGGCGGCGGCTCATCGGTGGCGGTGCTCGATTCTCTCGGCGGACTGAGGCGGGGATGCCCGGGGCTATGCCGGGCAGCCCGGGGCTATTCGGGGTTCTCTGCGTCGCCCTCGCCCACGGGCTCGACGATCGGCAGGTTCCCGGTGCGCTCCCGCACCGAGTAGACGGCCTGCAGCAGGCTCTCGGTGATGTCGTCGATCTGACCGGTGCCGTCCACGCGGGACACGATGCCGCGGGACACATAGGACTGGATGACCGCCTCGGTCTCCTCGTGGTAGAGCTTCAGGCGGCGCTTGATGATCTCCTCGGTGTCATCGGCACGGCCCTCGCTCTCGGCGCGGCCCAGCAGGCGGGCCACCAGCTCCTCGTCCGGAACCGTCAGCTCGATGACCACGTTCAGGGCCTGGCCGTCCTCGGTGAGGAACCCGTCCAGGGCCTCCACCTGACCGGCGGTGCGCGGGTAACCGTCCAGCAGGAAGCCGTGCTCGGCGTCGGACTGGCGGATGCGGTCGGCCACCATCCGGTTGGTCACCTCGTCCGGGACGAAGTCGCCGTTGTCCATGTACTTCTTGGCTTCCTTGCCCAGGGGCGTCATCTCCTTGACGTTGAACCGGAAGATGTCGCCCGTGGAAATGGCCACGATGCCGAGCTTGTCCGCGATGCGGGAAGCCTGGGTGCCCTTACCGGACCCGGGAGGGCCCATGATCAGCATGCGGGTCATAGGTATTCCTTACTGTCGATCAGCGTGATTATTCGTTTTTCAGGAGTACGTCTGGGGATCGGGTACACGGACGGTTCGGCGCGGAGCGCGCCGGTGCCGGTGCCGGTGCGAGGCAGCCGGCCGGCTGCCGCCACCTGCGGCAAGAACCTATCGCAACAGGCCCTCGTAGTTGTGCTGCTCCATCTGGGCGTTGATCTGCTTGATGGTCTGCAGGGCGACACCCACCATGATGAGGATGGAGATGCCACCGAACGGGAAGTTCTGGTCGGCGTTGATCAGCACGAAGGCGATCATCGGGATCATCGCCAAGACACCAAGGTACAGGGCGCCGGGGAAGGTGATCCTGCTGATGACGTACTCGAGGTACTTCTCCGTGGGCCCACCTGCGCGGACGCCGGGGATGAAGCCGCCGTATTTCTTCATGTTGTCGCTGATCTCCACCGGGTTGAACGTGATCGTCACATAGAAGTATGTGAAGCCGATCGTCAACAGGAAGAACAGGGCCATGTAGACCGGATGGGAGCCGGTGCCGAAGTATTCGGAGAGGAACAGGACCCATCCCGGCGGGTTGGACCCGTCCTGCGGGGTGTTGAACTGGATGAGGATGCCCGGGAGCATCATGATCGAGGACGCGAAGATCACCGGGATCACGCCGGCCATGTTGACCTTGATCGGGATGTAGGTGGACGTCCCGCCCACGGTGCGCCGGCCGATCTGACGCTTGGCGTACTGCACCGGCACGCGGCGCTGGGACTCCTCCACGAACACCACGGCCATGATGGTCAGCAGTCCGACGATCATCACGATGCCGAACACGCGCCAGCCCTGGGTGGTCCAGATCTGCCCCAGGCCGGCCGGGAAGCCGGCGGCGATGGACAGGAAGATCAGCAGGGACATGCCGTTGCCGACGCCGCGCTCGGTGATGAGCTCGCCCAGCCACATGATCATGACGGTGCCGGAGGTCAGGGTGATGATCATCAGCAGGATGATCCACAGGCTGTCATCCGGCACGATCGGCAGGTTGCAGCCGAGCAGCGCGCCGGTACGGGCCAGGGAGACGATGGTGGTGGCGTTCAACAGGGCCAGGGCCACGGTCAGGTAGCGCGTGTACTGGGTCAGCTTCGACTGGCCCTGCGCCCCTTCCTTCTGCAGCTCCTCGAACCGCGGGATCACCACGCGCAGCAGCTGCACGATGATGGCGGCGGTGATGTAGGGCATGATGCCGAGCGCGAAGACGGACACCTGCAGCATGGCGCCGCCGGAGAACATGTTCACGAAGGAGTAGAGCCCACCGGTGGTGTTGCCCTGGTCCAGGCAGACCTGCACGGTCCCGTAGTCGACACCGGGGGTCGGGATGAACGCACCGATCCGGTAGATGACGACGATCCCGAGGGTGAACCAGATTTTCCGCCGCAGGTCTGGCGTCCGGAATACCCGGGCAATCGCGCTGAACAAGCGTCCTCCTGGTGGTGGGGTTCTGTTGGTGCGGTGCTGCTGGTGCAGTTCTGCAGGTGCAGTTCTGTTGCTGCGGTGACTGTGCCGGGGCCCACTGACGTTGTGGTCAGTGAGGGGTGGCCCAGTGAACCACTGAGCGAGTCTATCGGAAAGAAGAAGACCCCCGTGCCGCTCCCCCACCTGGAGTCCAGGTGGGAGGGCGGCCCGGGGGCCGACTTCGGTTCATCAAACCGTCACGGAATCCGTTACAGAATCCGTCAGACGGTCTCGGTGGACCCGCCGGCAGCCGAGATCTTCTCGATGGCGGAGGACGAGAAGGCGTTGGCCTTCACGTTCAGTGCCACGGAGACCTCGCCGGTGCCGAGGACCTTGACGGGCTGGTTCTTGCGGACCAGGCCCTTGGCCACCAGGGCGTCCACGGTCACGTCGCCACCGGTGGAGAAGTTCTCCGACAGCTTGTCCAGGTTCACGACCTGGTACTCGACCTTGAACGGGTTCTTGAAGCCGCGCAGCTTCGGCAGGCGCATCTGCAGCGGCAGCTGGCCGCCTTCGAAGCCCGCCTTCACCTGGTAACGCGCCTTGGTGCCCTTGGTACCGCGGCCTGCGGTCTTGCCCTTGGACCCGTGTCCACGACCCACACGGGTCTTGGACTTCTTGGCGCCGGGGGCCGGACGCAGGTCCTGGACCCTGATGCCGTCCTGAATCTCGTCAGCCATTGTTGATCTCCTCCACATTCACCAGGTGCGGCACGGTGTTGACCATGCCCACGGTGACCGCATCGGCTGAGCGGGTGACCGTGTGGCCGATGCGCTTCAGACCGAGGGACCGCAAGGTGTCCCGGTGGTTCTGCTTGCCGCCGATGACGGACTTGGTCTGGGTGATTTCCAGAGTGGCGTCGCTGACCGCGACGTTCTTCCGGGTGCTGAAATTAGCCATGGGATGCCGCACCTGCCTTGTCTGCGCTCTTCTTGGCGCGATCCTCCTCGATGGTGCGGAGCATCGCGTGCGGAGCAACCTCGTCCAGGGGCTTGCCACGACGGGCTGCCACGGACTGGGGCTCCTCCAGCTGCTTGAGGGCGTCCACGGTGCCGCGGATGATGTTGATCACGTTGGCGGACCCCATCGACTTGGACAGCACGTCATGGACACCGGCGCACTCCAGCACGGCGCGGACCGGACCACCGGCGATCACGCCGGTACCCGGGGACGCCGGACGCAGGAGCACCACACCGGCGGCATCCTCACCCTGCACCAGGTGCGGGATGGTGGTGCCGACACGGGGAACGCGGAAGAAGGACTTCTTGGCCTCTTCCACACCCTTCTGGATGGCTGCCGGAACTTCCTTGGCCTTGCCGTAGCCGACGCCGACCATACCGTCGCCGTCGCCCACCACCACGAGGGCGGTGAAGGAGAACCGACGTCCGCCCTTCACGACCTTGGACACGCGGTTGATGGCCACGACGCGCTCGAGGAACTTGTCCTTGTCGTCATCGCGACCGCCACGGCCACCACGGTCGTTGCCACCGCGGCCACCGCGGTCGTTGCCGCCGCGACCGCCACGGTCGTTGCCACCACGGCCACCACGGTCGTTGCCGCCGCGACCACCGCGGCCGGCGGCCTCGGTGGACTGGCTGGCCGAACCGGAGGCGGTCTCAGACGCCCCGGCCACGGCAGTGTTCTCGGTGTTTTCGGTCACCTGAGTGTCCTTCTTGTTGCTCTCGGTGTTCGTCTCGCTCACAGCTTCAGCCCACCTTCCCGGGCACCGTCGGCGACGGCGGCCACGCGGCCGTGGTACTTGTTGCCGCCGCGGTCGAAGACCACGGCCTCAATGCCGGCGGCCTTGGCACGCTCGGCCATCAGCTCGCCGACCTTCTTGGCCTTGGCGGACTTGTCACCGTCGGACGCGCGCAGGTCGGCTTCCATGGTGGAGGCCGAGGCCAGCGTCACGCCACGGGTGTCGTCCACCAGCTGCACGAACATGTGCCGTGCAGAGCGGTTGACCACCAGGCGGGGACGGACGGCAGTGCCGGAAATCCGCTTGCGGACGCGCAAGTGGCGGCGGGTGCGGGAAACGTACTTCCCCTTGCCCTTCACTTTCAGCGTGGACATTACTTACCTGCCTTTCCGGCCTTGCGGCGAATAACCTCGCCTGCGTAACGCACACCCTTGCCCTTGTACGGGTCGGGGCGGCGCAGCTTGCGGATGTTGGCAGCGGTCTCGCCGACGCGCTGCTTGTCGATGCCGGCCACGGTCACCTTGTTGCCCGCGACCGTGAAGGTGATGCCTTCAGGGGCCTTGACGGGAACGGGGTGGGAGTAGCCGAGTGCGAACTCGAGGTCCGAGCCCTTGGCCAGCACACGGTAACCGGTGCCGATGACCTCGAGCTGCTTCTCGTAGCCGTCGGTGACACCGACGATCATGTTCGAGATCAGCGTGCGGGTCAGGCCGTGCAGCGAACGCGACTCGCGCTCGTCGTCCGGGCGGGTCACCGAGAGGGTGCCCTCCTCGAGCGAGACCGCGATCGGGCTGGCCACCACGTGGCTCAGCTCGCCCTTGGGGCCCTTGACGGCGACGTTCTCGCCGTCGATCTTGACCTCGACGCCGGACGGCACGGTGATCGGAAGACGTCCAATACGTGACATGTCTGTTCTACCTTTCTTCCGTACTCGCCGTTACCAGACGTAGGCGAGGACTTCCCCACCCACGCCCTTCTTGGCTGCCTGACGGTCGGTGAGCAGACCGGAGGAGGTGGACAGGATGGCAATCCCCAGGCCGCCCAGCACGTGCGGGAGGTTGGTGGACTTCGCGTAGACGCGCAGTCCGGGCTTGGAGATGCGGCGCAGGCCGGCGATGGCCCGCTCGCGCTGAGGACCGAACTTCAGCTCGATGACGAGCTTCTTGCCCACCGGGGCGTCCTCTTCGGTGTAGTCGGCGATGTAACCCTCGGACTTGAGGATGTCAGCCACGCGAATCTTCAGCTTGGACGACGGCATGTCCACGGAATCGTGGAAGGCCGAGTTGGCGTTGCGCAGACGCGTCAGCATGTCTGCGACAGGATCTGTCATGGTCATGTGGGCTTCGTGCCCTTCCTCGCTACGGTTTCCCCGTCCGGTGTGCACCGGTGGGGACCTGCAACGTAGATCTTTACTTCTGGGCGGTCTGGGATTCGATCGACTGGAACGGGAAGCCGAGCGCCTTGAGCAGGGCGCGGCCTTCGTCGTCGTTCTTGGCGGTGGTCACCACAGTGATGTCCATGCCGCGCACGCGGTCGATCTTGTCCTGGTCGATCTCGTGGAAGACCGACTGCTCAGCCAGACCGAAGGTGTAGTTGCCGTTGCCGTCGAACTGCTTCGGGGACAGGCCGCGGAAGTCACGGATGCGCGGCAGCGCAAGGGTGACCAGGCGGTCCAGGAACTCCCACATGCGGTCGCCACGCAGGGTCGCGTGGGTGCCGATCGGCATGCCCTCACGCAGCTTGAACTGCGCGATGGACTTGCGGGCCTTGGTCACCTGCGGCTTCTGACCCGTGATCTGGGTCAGATCGCGGATGGCACCGTCGATGATCTTCGAGTCCTTCGCGGCCTCGCCGACGCCCATGTTCACCACGACCTTCACCAGGCCGGGGACCTGCATGGTGTTGGCGTAGCTGAACTCTTCCTGAAGGGTGCTGCGAATCTCTTCGCGGTACTTGGTCTTCAGGCGCGGGGTCACCTTGATCGGGGTTTCCGCAGGGGTTGCTGCTGCTTCAGTGGTCTCAGTCATCACAGCACCTTTCCGGAAGCCTTGGCGAAGCGGACCTTGACGGTCTTGGACTCGCCGTTCTTCTCAACGGTCTCGAAGCGGTAGCCCACGCGGGTCGGCTTCTTGGTCTCGGGATCCACGACGGCCACGTTGGAGATGTGGACCGGTGCCTCGACGACCTGCAGGCCGCCCTCGGTGGAGCCGTTGTTGTTCTGGCCGGCACGCAGGTGCTTGGTGACGCGGTTGACGCCCTCCACCAGCACGCGGTCACGGGACGGGAAGACCTGCAGGACCTTGCCCTGCTTGCCCTTGTCCTTGCCGGCGATGATCTGGACGAGATCGTCCTTCTTGATCTTTGCCATAGTGGTCAGATCACCTCCGGTGCCAGTGACACGATCTTCATGAACTTCTTGTCACGCAGCTCGCGACCCACGGGGCCGAAGATGCGGGTGCCTCGCGGCTCGCCATCGGTCTTGAGGATGACGGCGGCATTCTCGTCGAACTTGATGTAGGAACCGTCGGGACGCCGACGCTCCTTCTTGGTCCGCACGATGACGGCCTTGACGACGTCGCCCTTCTTGACGTTGCCGCCGGGGATGGCGTCCTTCACGGTGGCGACGATGGTGTCGCCAATACCTGCGTAGCGGCGTCCCGATCCACCGAGAACACGGATGGTCAAGATTTCCTTGGCACCGGTGTTGTCGGCGATCTTAAGCCGCGACTCCTGCTGAATCACTCGTAACTCCTGTCGTCGCGCTGGTTCTCCCCCGAAACCGGGCGAGCCTTGCGGAACGGATATTTTGATGTTCCCGGGCCGCTTACCCCCACCCCCATGGCGAGAGAGCCGGCTGCAGAGCCTTCCGGCCCCCCTGTCAGACAGGGACCGGCGCTGCAACAACCGTCAATCCGCAGGGCAAGGCCGAGGCGGCTGATCGAGAAGTTTTGCGAAACCCTCGGCGCGCGGGATGGATGGTCCCGCCAACAAGGGCGCACAGACAGCCCATCCTAGCGCATCCGCGCCCCAGGGGTTAATTCACCGGGCAATTCACCCGGGTACGACGACGGCCGGCCCCTTCCGCTGGAAGGTGACCGGCCGGCGTCGTGCTGGGTACTGAGACCCGAGTGCTACTTGGCGCGCTCGGTGATCTCGACCAGGCGCCACCGCTTGGTGGCGGAGAGCGGCCGGGTCTCGGCGAGGATCACGCGGTCGCCGATGCCGGCGCTGTTCTCCTCGTCGTGGGCCTTGACCTTCTTCGAGGTCCGCAGCACCTTGCCGTACAGGGCGTGCTTCTTCAGGTCCTCGACCTGGACCACGATGGTCTTGTCCATCTTGTCCGACACGACGATGCCGCGCACGGACTTGCGGTAGCCACGCTCGACGTCACCGGCAGTACCGGCGGCAGCGGCTGCAGTGGCGTCGTCGTTCACGGATGCGTTGGCGTTCTCAGTCACTTGGCCTCCTCCTCGGTCTTCTCGGTGTTCTCGGTGTCCGCGGCCTTGGCCGCAGCCTTGTCGGCCTTGGCAGCCTTCTTGTCGGCCTTCTTGTCAGCCTTGACGTCCTCGGCCGGGGCCTCGACGTCCTCGCGGATGCCGAGCTCGCGCTCCCGCAGGATCGTGTAGATCCGGGCGATGTCACGCTTGACGGTCTTCAGCCGGCCGTGGTTGTCCAGCTGGCCGGTGGCCGACTGGAAGCGGAGGTTGAACAGTTCCTCCTTGGAGCGCTTGAGCTCCTCGGCCAGACGGGCGTTGTCCAGGCCGTCCAGGGCCTCGACGTTCAGTTCCTTCGAACCGGTAGCCATGATCACTCACCACCCTCTCGGCGGACGATACGTGCCTTCAACGGCAGCTTGTGCATAGCCAGTCGCAGCGCCTCGCGGGCCACGTCCTCGCTGACGCCGGAGAGCTCGAAGAGCACGCGACCCGGCTTGACGTTGGCGACCCACCACTCGGGGGAACCCTTGCCGGAGCCCATGCGGGTCTCGGCCGGCTTCTTGGTGAGCGGACGGTCGGGGTAGATGTTGATCCACACGTTGCCGCCACGCTTGATGTAACGCGTCATGGCAATACGGGCGGACTCGATCTGACGGTTGGTGACATAGGCCGGGGTCATGGCCTGGATGCCCCACTCGCCGAAGGTGACGGTGGTGCCGCCCTTCGCCATCCCCGAGCGCTTCGGGTGGTGCTGCTTGCGGTGCTTGACTCGACGGGGAATCAACATCAGGCGTTGCCTCCTTCAGCGGGCGCAGAGGTGCCTGCCGCAGCGGAGTCCTGACGCGGGGCGCGGTCGTTGCGACGGCGACGGTCGCCACCACCGGGGCCACCCGGGCCACGGCGGTCGCCACCGCGGCCACCACGGCCGGACGGTGCAGCAGCTTCCTTGGCGGCCAGTTCCTTGGCCGTCAGGTCGCCCTTGTAGATCCAGACCTTCACGCCGATGCGGCCGAAGGTGGTCTTGGCTTCGAACTTGCCGAAATCGATGTTCGCGCGCAGGGTGTGCAGCGGCACACGGCCTTCGCGGTAGAACTCCGAGCGGGACATCTCAGCGCCACCCAGGCGTCCGGCACACTGGATCCGGATGCCCTGGGCACCGGCACGCGTGGCGGACTGGATGGCCTTCTTCATGGCCCGGCGGAAGGCCACGCGGGAGGCGAGCTGCTCGGCCACACCCTGGGCGACCAGCTGGGCGTCCACCTCGGGGTTCTTGACCTCGAGGATGTTCAGCTGGATCTGCTTGCCGGTGAGCTTCTCGAGCTCACCGCGGATGCGGTCGGCCTCGGCGCCGCGGCGGCCGATGACGATGCCGGGGCGGGCGGTGTGGATGTCCACCCGCACGCGGTCACGGGTCCGCTCGATCTCCACCTTCGAGATGCCGGCGCGCTCCATGCCGTCGGTCATCAGCTCGCGGATCTTGATGTCTTCCTTCAGGAAGTCCTTGTACCGCTGGCCTTCCTTGTTGGAGTCAGCGAACCAGTGCGAGACATGGTCGGTGGTGATGCCGAGGCGGAAACCGTTCGGGTTGATCTTCTGACCCATGGGCTACTTCCCCTTCTCTTCCTCGGTGGCAACGACCACGGTCACGTGGCTGGTGCGCTTGTTGATGCGTCCGGCGCGGCCCTGGGCACGCGGCTGGAATCGCTTCATGGTCGGTCCTTCGTCGACGAAGGCCTCGGTGATGAACAGGGCGTCCTCGTTGAACGCCAGGCCCTCACGGTCGGCCTTGACCCGGGCGTTGGCCACCGCGGAGGCGACCAGCTTGTACACCGGCTCCGAAGCGCCCTGCTGGGCGAACTTCAGGATGGCCAGCGCTTCGTTCGCCTGCTTGCCACGGACAAGGTTGACGACGCGCCGGGCCTTCATCGGCGTTACACGCAGGTGGCGCGCAATTGCCTTGGCTTCCATTGCTTTCCTTCTTTCGAGTTCCTCGGACGGTCAAGCCCCGCGTCAGCGGCGCTTGCCCTTCCGGTCGTCTTTCACGTGACCGCGGTAGGTCCGCGTCTGGGCAAACTCGCCGAGCTTGTGCCCGACCATCGACTCGGTGATGAACACCGGGACGTGCTTGCGTCCGTCGTGGACCGCGATCGTGTGACCGAGCATGTCGGGGATGATCATGGACCGGCGGGACCAGGTCTTGATGACGTTCTTGGTGCCCTTCTCGTTCTCAGCATCCACCTTCAGGTAGAGGTGCTGATCGACGAAGGGACCCTTCTTCAGGCTGCGTGGCATGTCTGATCCGCTCCTATCGCTTGTTCTTGCCGGAACGGCGACGGCGCACGATGAGCTTGTCGCTTTCCTTGTTGGGGCGGCGGGTGCGGCCCTCTGGCTTGCCGTTGGGGTTGACCGGGTGGCGACCACCGGAGGTCTTGCCCTCGCCACCACCGTGCGGGTGGTCGACGGGGTTCATGACCACGCCGCGGACGGTCGGGCGGACGCCCTTCCACCGCATGCGGCCGGCCTTGCCCCAGTTGATGTTCGACTGCTCGGCGTTGCCGACCTCACCGACGGTGGCGCGGCAGCGCACGTCGACGTTGCGGATCTCGCCGGAGGGCAGACGCAGCTGGGCGTACTTGCCCTCGCGGGCCACCAGCTGGATGGACGAACCGGCGGATCGGGCCAGCTTGGCGCCGCCGCCGGGACGGAGTTCCACGGCGTGGATGACCGAGCCGAGCGGCATGTTGCGCAGCGGCAGGTTGTTGCCGGGCTTGATGTCGGCGTTCGCGCCGGCCTCCACCATGTCACCCTGGTTCAGCTTGGCCGGGGCCAGGATGTAGCGCTTGGTGCCGTCCACGTAGTGGAGCAGGGCGATGCGAGCGGTCCGGTTCGGGTCGTACTCGATGTGAGCGACCTTGGCCGGCACGCCGTCCTTGTCATGACGACGGAAGTCGATGACGCGGTACTGGCGCTTGTGACCGCCGCCCTTGTGGCGGGTGGTGATCTTGCCGGAGTTGTTGCGTCCGCCGCTCTTGGTGAGCGGGCGGAGCAGCGACTTCTCCGGGGTGGTCCGGGTGATTTCTGCGAAGTCGGCCACGGACGAGCCGCGAAGGCCCGGGGTGGTCGGCTTGTATTTACGGATAGCCATGTCTCAGTTCCTCGATTAAGTGGTCTCCGCTACGCCTCAGGCGAGCGGACCTCCGAAGATGTCAATCGTGCCCTCTTTGAGCGTCACGACCGCTCGCTTGGTGCTCTTGCGAGAGCCCCAACCGAACTTGGTGCGCTTGCGCTTGCCGGCACGATTCAGGGTGTTGATCGAGTCAACCTTGACGGAGAAGATGGACTCCACCGCCTGCTTGATCTCGGTCTTGTTGGAGCGCGGGTCGACCAGGAAGGTGTACTTACCCTCGTCGATCAGGCCGTAGCTCTTCTCCGACACGACCGGGGCAATGACCACGTCGCGGGGGTTCTTGTTGATGGAGCCGCTCACTGGGCATCCTCCTTCTGTGCGCCGGCCTTCGCGGCAGCCTGGGCGATGAAGCCCTCGTAGGCGGCGCGGGTGAAGACCACGTCATCGCTGACCAGCACGTCGTACGTGTTGAGCTGGTCGAAGTACAGGGTGTGGACCGAGGGCAGGTTGCGGGCGCTCAGCGCCGCGGCGTCGTCGGCACGCTCGATGACCAGCAGGATGTTCTTGCGCCCGGTGGTCAGCGAGGCCAGAGCAGCCTTGGCCGCCTTGGTGCTCGGGGTACCGGCAGCAACCAGTTCCTCGATCACGTGGACGCGGTCGTTGCGGGCCCGGTCGGACAGGGCACCGCGCAGGGCGGCGGCCTTCATCTTCTTGGGGGTGCGCTGGGAGTAGTCACGCGGCTCGGGGCCGTGCACCACACCACCACCGGTCATCTGCGGGGCGCGGATCGAACCCTGACGGGCGCGGCCGGTGCCCTTCTGCTTGAACGGCTTGCGGCCGGCACCGGAGACCTCGCCCCGACGCTTGACCTTGTGGGTGCCCTGGCGGGCGGCGGCCAGCTGGGCCACCACGACCTGGTGCATCAACGGCACGTTGGACTGGACGTCGAAGATCTCGGCGGGGAGATCCACGGCGACGACCGAAGCGGTGTTGGCTGCGTTGGATTCGGTAGCCATCTGCTCATGCTCCCTTCACTGCGGTGCGAACCAGGACGACCCGGCCGCGGGGACCCGGGACGGCGCCCTTGATCAGCAGCAGGTTCTTCTCCACGTCGATGCCGTGGAGCGTGAGGTTCTGGGTGGTCTGGCGGACGGCGCCCATGCGGCCAGGCAACTTCTGGCCCTTGAAGACGCGGCCCGGGGTGGAGGCGCCACCGACAGAACCCGGCTTGCGGTGGTTCTTGTGGGCGCCGTGGGAGGCGCTGACGCCGGCGAAGCCGTGACGCTTCATGGCACCGGCGAAGCCCTTGCCCTTGGTGGTCCCGATGACGTCGACCTTCTGGCCGGCCTCGAAGACCTCGACGGTGATGTCCTGGCCGAGGGTGTACTCGGCGGAGTCAGCGGTCCGCAGCTCGACCACGTGGCGGCGCGGGGTGACCCCGGCGGCCTCGAAGTGGCCGGCGAGCGGCTTGGTGACCTTGCGCGGATCGATCGGCCCGTAGGCGATCTGCACGGCGGAGTAGCCATTGGCCTCCGCGTCCCGCAACTGGGTCACGACATTGGGTTCGGCTTGGACGACAGTGACGGGGATGAGCTTGTTGTCTGCATCCCAGACCTGGGTCATGCCGAGCTTCGTGCCCAACAGGCCCTTGACGTTACGCATGATGGTCATAGTTTCTCAGCACCTCCCTCTCAGAGCTTGATTTCGATATTGACGTCGGCGGGCAGGTCGAGACGCATGAGCGAGTCAACGGCCTTCGGCGTCGGATCGATGATGTCGATCAGCCGCTTGTGCGTGCGCATCTCGAAGTGCTCGCGGCTGTCCTTGTACTTGTGGGGAGAGCGGATCACGACGTACACGTTCTTCTCAGTCGGCAGCGGCACGGGGCCCACCACCGTTGCGCCTGCGCGCGTGACCGTGTCGACGATCTTCCGAGCCGAAGTATCGATGACCTCGTGGTCATACGACTTCAGCCGGATGCGGATTTTCTGTCCCGCCATGGCGTCATGCCTCTTTCGTACTTGTTGTCCGTACCTGTCCCTGTTCGCAACGGGCCTGGCGAACCAGTCCCGCGCTTCTTTATTCACCCACGCAGACCGAATCCGGATGATCCGGGTTCCTCGCCCTGCTGGGGCATCGACCCACGCGGTCGGGCGTGTCGCAATCTGCTCCGCAGGCATGGCAACATGCCAGAGACACAGCAGATCACAGGACCGCCTGATCCTGATGGGGATTATGTGTTGTATCTGGTCTTGGGCGGCGGAGCAGTGGGCCTCGGAGAACATCCGCGGCACAACTCCACACACGCCCAAGTGCTTGAGCAACTGATCCAGTATGACAGATCAATGCCCCAGGCGCTAATTCACCGACTTACCGGCTCAGGTCACCGGCTCAGTTCACCGGCTCAGGTGAACCATTCCCCCGGGGGGCCCGCGAGCAGCAGCAGGGAGAACACCACCGCGACGGCGGCCACCACCAGGACCGCTGCAAGGATCACGTTGCGCAGGACCCAGGCGACCAGGGTCTCCCAGAACCCGGCGGGCCGGGGGCTCCGCCCGTCCGCGAGCCGCCAGGTGGCGTCCGGCTCACCACGCTTGGCCAGCGAGCGCTCGAACGGCAGGGTGGCGAAAGGCACCGCAGCCAGGAGCACGGCAGCCACGCCACGGCCGGCGCTCCAGCGCTGGTTGACCCACACGCCCACGCTGACCACGCAGTAGCAGAGGAACACGAAGCCGTGCAGTCCTCCGCCCACCGGCATCAGCGCCTCGGTGGCGCCGGAGTACTTCAGGATCATGGCCAGGATCAGCAGCGCCCAGGTGATCATCTCCGCCGTGGCGAAGAACCGGTAGAGCGCCCGGGGCCCGGGCATCACGGTCCCGCGGTCGGTGACCGGGTGGGTCTCGGCTGGGTTCGCTGTGTTCACTGGATTCGCTGTGCTCGCTGGATTGCTCCTGGGGCTCATGGAGCTCAACGGTCGGAGTCGTTCGCGCGCTTGATGCGCTTGGCGCGGCCGATCTCATGGCGGAAGGTCTTGCGCAACCGCACGATCGCGAAGACCACCGCCGCGATGACCACGAGGGCAATGAGGATTTCCATGGGCCCAGCCTACCGTTCGCCGGTGTCCCGTTCACCGGTGACCCGTTCACCGGCAGTCCCTCCAACGACCTGGTTCGGCTCCGCTTCCTGCCGTGACTGGTGTCGGCGTAGCTGGCGCACCGCGAGCACGATCAGCACGAGCCCCAGTAGGGCCAGGTAGATGTAGGTGTAGCCCCTCAGGTACCACAGCACGGACAGCGCCACGCCGCCCGCGCCCCACCAGGTGAGCGACTGTTCGCGGCGGGTCAGCCCGAGGACCACCATCAGCGCGAAGCCGACCAGCACCGTGAGCTGCATGCCGGCCGTCCCGTCGGCCAGCACGTAGGTCGCCGCCAGGGTGAAGACCAGCGCTGCGGCGAGGAAGCACCAGAGGGGTCGACGTGATGCCACTCCGCCGGCTTCCGGGCTCTCCAGATCCGGGCGCCGTAGATGCCAGTACCCCAGCCCCACCAGGACGAGGACCAGCAGCTGGACGTTCCACCATCCCGCCCGGCCCGGATCGTCCACGACGGCCGTCTGCCACCACGCCCGGGACACCGCAGCCCAGGTCAGGACCACCGCAACGTCCCGGCCGTTCAGCACCCACACTCCCCTGGCCCCCGGCCACAGCAGGGTCCTGCCCCACGCGTCCATGGTGAGCCAGAGGGCCGCCACCGCGGCTGCCAGGCTGGTCCAGACGGCGGCGTCTTCCGGCATGCCGGCCCGCAGGCCGACGTCGAGCACGGTCGCCAGTGCGGTGACCAGCACCACCGCCAGCGCGCCCTGCCAGAGGATCGCGGCCCGCGTCGCGACTACCGCCCCAGAGCCCGCGCCGGCCCCGGCACCGCTCGCGACACCGCTCCCGGCAACGCTCCCACCACCGGAACCATCCCCGTCCCGAACGCCCCGGGCGTCAAGGATTGCCCAGCCGCCCAGGAGCACCAGCGCCACCAGGGCGCTGCCCACCGCCCGCCAGTCCCCGTCCGGGAACCACAGCCCGCGGTCCTGCCACCACATGGTCAGCAGCCACACGGCTGACGGGACACCCACCACCGTGCCGACGACCAGCCAGGCGAGTCCACGGGTCCGGGCGAGGACGTACCCCACCAGTCCCCCCGCGGCCACGGTCATGGCCAGGGCCCCGGCATGCGGAGTGCCGTCCACATCTCCGGTGAGACCCAGCACCAGCGACGCCACCCCGAGGAAGACGATGGCCGCCAGCCGGAACACGCCGAGGTCGGCCCACCACGGCTCCCCGCCGGATGTCGGACCGGACGCATTCCCCGCGTCCCGGCCAGCGTCCCGTCCATCGTCTGGGCCAGCGTCCCGCCCAGCGTCCGGACCCGCATCCAGCCCCGCATCCGGACCACCAGCCGGACCCCGCACCGCAGCCGCGATCTCCTGGGCGGCCACGGCCAGGACGAGGAGCACCAGCAGGGCGACGGCGGCCGACGTCGGGAACAGGGCCTCCGGGAGCCAGCCGCCGGTCGGATCGAGGTCGAACCACGGCGAGGCCGCCACCACGAGGGCAGGAGCCCCGACCAGTACCGCCCAGTGGCCTCCGCTGCGGGTGCGCAGGACCAGCCCGGCGGCGATCAGGGCCGCCGCCACCACCATCAGGGCGGCGCGGTCGCCCCCGGCACCCAGTTCGATCAGCCACAGCAGGGCCACGGCGCCCGTCACGAGCCACGACGCGAGCCGACCGTTCACGCCCTTCACGCCGCGCCCACCGTTCACCCCGCGCGCGCCGTTCAAACCGGTCACGGCACCTGCCCCGGCATCTGCACCTGCACCTGCACCTGCACCTGCACCACTGAAAGCCGGGCCAGCCGGGCCAGCCACGTCGTCGGCGCCCGGGAGCCGCCGGGCGAGTCGTTGCCGTAGGGCCAGTCCGGCGACCAGGGCCGCTGCGGCGGCGGCCCTGGCGGCTGATCCATCCCCACCGAGACGGTCTGTCACCGTGGAGACCAACACCGCCGAAGCGCCCTGGCCGGCCAGGAGGACGGCGGTCCGCACCCCGTCCGAGAGCCGGTCCTTCGTCACGACGGCGGCCGTCACCAACCAGCCCGTCAGCAGTCCCAGCGCGATGACCACGTGCCAGGACCAGATCCCGGAGCCGGGCCCACCCGCACCGGCGAACCGCACCGTGGTGACGCTCAGGCTCGCCGCGCCGACGCCCAGGATGACCCACCGGGCCGTGTCCACCCGTTGCTCCACGCCCGCTCGGATCCCCCGGCCCAGCCACCACAGGGCGACGGCACCGGTGACCACGGCGAGGACGTACCAGCCCACCCGGTGCGCAGCCCCGGACACCTCCACGCCGAGCAGCAGGACGAGCGCCAGCAGGCTGGCCCCGGTCCAGACACCCACCGGCAGCCCGACCCCGCCCGAATGCCCGGTCCCGCCAGAATCTCCCGCCCCGCCAGAATCTACGGTCCCATCCGAAACCCCAGCCCCGCGCGGATCCCCGCCCCCGGCAGAACCGCTGTCCTCGCCCGACCCCGTGAGCGGACCCCGCCGGAGCGCCGTCACGGTGGCCCAGGCCAGCGAGGCCAGGGCGGCCGCCACCACCGCGGGGCTGGCCTCCGCCCAGCCGGTCGCCCAGCCATCCGCCCAGCCAGCCGTCCAGCGCTCCGCCGTCCGGTCGGTGAGGAGGTAGACCAGCGCGACCGCGGCCGCGGCCATCACGTGAGGGGCGATCCGGGCGTCGATCCGGTGCCGCTGACCGCTGCGCCGGAGCACCACCAGGATCAGGGCCTGCATCACGAGGGCCACCGCCAGGAGGATCTCCAGGTTCCAGACACGTTCCGGGCCGCCCGCCGCCGCGGCATAGACGAGCAACGGCACCGTGGACAGCGGGGTCGTGGCCTGCCAGACCAGCGGCGCCACCTCCACAGCCGGGACGGCGCGGAGGAACACGAGGGAGTAGACGGCCGTGGTGACCACCACGAGCACGGCCGGCCAGCCGAGCCCCGGAACCAGCTCGAGCACAGCGCCCCCGGCGCCTTCTCCATAGCCGGCGCCCTCCCCACCGCCGGCACCGGCGGCACCGGCGGCACCGCGGAGCCCAGACCAGGCCAGGCCCGCCACCCAGATCTGCGCGGCCAGGGCGGACAGCACCGCCAGGACCCAGCTGATGCCGTGGTCGGTCAGGGCCGCAGTCCCGGCGGGCAGGTATCCCTGGGCGCCCCTCCCCCACCGGGCCAGCGGGATCTGCAGACACAGGTACACCACGAGGACGGTCAGGGTCACCGAGACGGACCACTCCAGCATGACGGCCCAGGCGATCAGGGCCAGCAGGAGTCCTCCGCGGACCGCGTAGACCGAGGCCAGCCGGTACCGCGGCGGGCCGATGACCGCCACGGTCGCGTAGTAGGCGCACGCGGCGAGCAGCAGCAGGAACATCTGCACCGGCTCGATCCAGACGCCCAGCAGCAGCCCCGCCGCCACGGCGCCCGGCACGATCCACTGGTGGGTCCGCGCCGTGGCCTCCCGGTAGGCCGGCGGCAGCCACGGGTGGCGGTCCTCCGCGTCCACGGACAGCCAGGCCATCAGCACCGCCAGCCCGATCGAGGCGATCAGCGCCCAGGCCATGCCCTGCTGCACCGCGGCTCCGGAGGCCATCACGGTGGAGAGCAGGAACGGCACGGTCAGGTAGGCCACTACGCGGCTGTCCAGCCGGAGCGCGGCCACGACCATCAGGACCGTGCCCACCGCGGAGGTGAGCAGCCACGAGACCTCCGGCCGGTGCACCACGAGCAGGTCCAGGGCCACGCCGGCCACCGGCAGCAGCGCCAGCCCCGTGCCGGTGAAGGCCGTGGCGGCGGGCCGCAGCGTCCGGCTCACCGCATGGACCACCAGTCCCCCGGCATAGAACAGGCCCACGACGACGGCCAGTCCCGCGAGCCGGGCCGTCGCCGGCAGCGCGGCGCCGATGAACAGCGAGGCGGCAGCCACCAGCAGCAGGCACGCCGTGTACAGGGTGATGTTGACGTTCCGCCGGTCGCGTCGCTCCTTGGCCTCGGCCTGCTCCTGGGGCGAGATCGCGGGCACCACCGGCATGGGCGGCAGCGTCGGAGTCGGTGCTGGCGGCGCTGGATGATGCGGCACGGACTGATGCGGTGCCGGCGGCGCCGGGTGGTGCAGTGCCTGGCGATGCACTGCAGGCGGCGCGGCTTCAGAGCCGACCGGCGCACCGGTAACCGGCGCTGCCGAGGCGACCGAGCCGGCGTCGTACCCCTCCTGCCAGGCGCGGGCCAACTCGCCGCGCGCCCCCTGGCCGACGGCCCCCGCAGGACCTCCTGCATCCGAAGAGCGCGCCCGCCGACCGTACAGCACACCGATGAGCCCACCGAAGACCAGACCGAGCACGAGCGCCATGACGATACCCACAGCGTCAGCGTACGGTGTTCCGGAGCCGGCCCAGCGCGTTGTCCACAGGCATGACCCCTGAGAAACACGACAACCCCTCCGGCCGAAGCCGAAGGGGTTGTCGAGGTGTACGCCTTAGATCACTTGAGGATCTTGGTGACGCGGCCGGAGCCCACGGTGCGGCCACCCTCACGGATGGCGAAGCCGAGGCCGTCCTCCATGGCGATCGGCTGGATCAGCTCGACCGTCATCTCGGTGGTGTCGCCCGGCATGACCATCTCGGTGCCTTCCGGCAGCGTGATGACGCCGGTGACGTCGGTGGTCCGGAAGTAGAACTGCGGACGGTAGTTCGAGTAGAACGGGTTGTGGCGGCCGCCCTCGTCCTTGGACAGGATGTAGACGTTGCCCTCGAAGTTGGTGTGCGGGGTGATGGAACCCGGGGCCACGACGACCTGGCCGCGCTCCACGTCCTCGCGCTTCAGACCGCGAAGCAGCAGGCCACAGTTCTCGCCGGCCCAGGCCTCGTCGAGCTGCTTGTGGAACATCTCGATACCGGTGACCGTGGTCTTCTGCATATCGCGGATGCCCACGATCTCGACCTCGGAGTTGATCTTCAGGGTGCCACGCTCGGCGCGGCCGGTCACGACGGTGCCGCGGCCGGTGATGGTGAAGACGTCCTCGATCGGCATCAGGAACGGCTTGTCCTTGTCGCGGACCGGATCCGGGATGTAGGTGTCCACGGCGTCCATCAGGTCCTCGACGGACTTGACCCACTGGGGATCACCCTCGAGGGCCTTCAGGCCGGAGGTGCGGATGACCGGGGCGTCGTCGCCGTCGAACTCCTGGGAGGACAGCAGTTCGCGGACCTCCATCTCGACGAGCTCAAGGAGCTCCTCGTCCTCGACCATGTCCGACTTGTTCAGCGCGACCAGCAGTGCCGGCACGCCGACCTGGCGGGCCAGCAGCACGTGCTCACGGGTCTGGGCCATCGGGCCGTCAGTGGCGGCGACCACGAGGATGGCACCGTCCATCTGGGCAGCGCCGGTGATCATGTTCTTGATGTAGTCAGCGTGACCGGGGGCGTCGACGTGGGCGTAGTGACGCTTGTCCGTCTGGTACTCCACGTGGGAGATGTTGATGGTGATGCCGCGCTGGCGCTCTTCCGGCGCGGAGTCGATGGTCGCGAAGTCGCGGGCCTCGTTGAGGTCCGGGTACTTGTCGTACAGGACCTTCGAGATCGCCGCGGTGAGCGTGGTCTTGCCGTGGTCAACGTGGCCGATGGTACCGACGTTGACGTGCGGCTTCGAGCGCTCGAATTTTGCCTTCGACACAGGTTCCTCCTAGAACGTTCATCTGAAGAGACTTCTCAGCCGCGGGTGGCGTGCTGACAACTTGGGAAAGTCTACTTCGATCTGTCTGCTGGTGATAATTCTCCGGATTGGGTCAGGACCGGTCCTGGATCAGGCCACCCGGACCGCCATATGACGCGGACCGACCTTCCGTCCTGTGGTGGATTCGCCCTCCGGATTGCGGGCGGGCCACCTGTCCGTTCCGGCGGCGGGGCCTGTTCTGCACAGGCCCCGCCCCCGTGGCGGACACGTTGAGGGTGTGAACAGCTGCTACTCGCCGCTGTTCTTCTGGATGATCTCGTCGGCCACGGCCTTCGGGACCTCGGCGTAGGAGTCGAACGTCATCGAGTACACGGCGCGGCCCTGGGTCTTGGACCGCAGGTCACCGATGTAGCCGAACATCTCGGACAGCGGGACGTTGGCCTTGACGACCTTGACGCCCTGGGCATCCTCCATGGACTGGATCTGGCCACGGCGGGAGTTCAGGTCGCCGATGACGTCGCCCATGTACTCCTCCGGCGTGCGGACCTCCACGGCCATCAGCGGCTCGAGGATGACCGGGTTGGCCTTGCGCATGCCCTCCTTGTACACCATGGAGCCGGCGAGCTTGAACGCCATCTCCGAGGAGTCGACGTCGTGGTAGGCGCCGTCCAGCAGGGTGGCCTTGACGCCGACCATCGGGTAGCCCGCCAGGATGCCGAACTGCATGGCGTCCTGGATGCCGGCATCCACGGAGGGGATGTACTCGCGCGGGATGCGGCCACCGGTCACGGAGTTGACGAACTCGTAGAACTCGCCGTCCGAGGTGTCCAGCGGCTCGAAGGCCATCTGCACCTTGGCGAACTGGCCGGAACCGCCGGTCTGCTTCTTGTGCGTGTAGTCGATCTTGTCGACCTTCTTCTTGATGGTCTCGCGGTAGGCCACCTGGGGCTTGCCCACGTTGGCCTCGACCTTGAACTCGCGGCGCATGCGGTCCACGAACACGTCCAGGTGGAGCTCGCCCATGCCGCCGATGACGGTCTGGCCGGTCTCCTCGTCCAGGTTCACGGTGAAGGTGGGGTCCTCGGCGACGAGCTTCTGGATGGCGGTGGAGAGCTTCTCCTGGTCACCCTTGGTCTTCGGCTCGATCGCCACGGAGATCACGGGCTCCGGGAAGGACATGGACTCGAGGATGATCGGGTCGTTCACGGCGCACAGGGTGTCACCGGTGGTGGTGTCCTTGAGGCCGATCACGGCGTAGATGTGGCCCGCCACGACCTCCTCGACCGGGTTCTCCTTGTTGGCGTGCATCTGGAACAGCTTGCCGATGCGCTCCTTCTTCCCCTTGGTGGAGTTCAGGATCTGGTCACCCGGCTTCAGGCTGCCCGAGTAGGCGCGGATGAAGGTCAGCTGGCCGAAGAACGGGTGCGCCGCGATCTTGAAGGCCAGGGCCGAGAACGGCTCGTCCTTCGAGGGCTCGCGGGTGAGCGCCTTCTCCTCGTCCTTGACGTCGTGGCCGGTGATGGCGCCGGCGTCCATCGGGTTCGGCAGGTAGGACACCACGGCGTCCAGCATCGGCTGCACACCGCGGTTCTTGAAGGCCGAGCCACAGAACACCGGGTAGGCCAGGGCGTTGATGGTGAGGTGACGCACGCCGGCGACGATCTCGTCGTTGGAGATCTCCTCGCCCTCGAGGTACTTCTCCATGAGCTCTTCGGAGGTGTCGGCGACGGCCTCGATGAGCTCGGCGCGGTACTGCTCGGCCTTCTCGACCAGGTCGGCCGGGATGTCCTTGACCTCGTAGGCGGCGCCCATGGTGACGTCACCCTTGGAGTCGCCCTCCCAGACGAAGGCCTTCATGGACAGCAGGTCCACCACGCCGACGAAGTCGTTCTCGGCGCCGATCGGCAGCTGCATCACGAGCGGCTTGGCGCCGAGGCGGGAGACGATGGTCTCCACGGTGTAGTAGAAGTCCGCGCCCAGCTTGTCCATCTTGTTGACGAAGCAGATGCGGGGGACGTTGTACTTGTCCGCCTGGCGCCACACGGTCTCGGACTGCGGCTCCACGCCCTCCTTGCCGTCGAAGACGGCGACGGCGCCGTCGAGCACGCGCAGGGAGCGCTCCACCTCGACGGTGAAGTCCACGTGGCCCGGGGTGTCGATGATGTTGATCTGGTTGTCGTCCCAGAAGCAGGTCACCGCGGCGGAGGTGATGGTGATGCCGCGTTCCTTCTCCTGCTCCATCCAGTCGGTGGTGGACGCGCCGTCGTGGGTCTCGCCCAGCTTGTGGTTGACGCCCGTGTAGAACAGGATGCGCTCGGTAGTGGTGGTCTTGCCGGCATCGATATGCGCCATGATGCCGATGTTGCGGACCTTTTTGAGGTCAGTCAGCACGTCCTGTGCCACGGTGTCTCCCTAAGGTTTGGGTGGGTGATTCCAGTCAGATGGCGGCACGGCGCCCGGACGCCGTGACAACGGCTTCCGGGCCTCCGTGGGTCACCAGCGGTAGTGGGCGAACGCCTTGTTGGATTCGGCCATCTTGTGCGTGTCCTCGCGGCGCTTCACCGCGGCACCGAGACCGTTGGACGCGTCCAGGATCTCGTTCAGCAGACGCTCGGTCATCGTCTTCTCGCGGCGGGCCTTCGAGTAGCCGACGAGCCAGCGCAGCGCCAGGGCGGTGGCGCGGCCGGGCTTGACCTCGACCGGCACCTGGTAGGTGGCGCCGCCGACGCGGCGGGACTTGACCTCGAGGGCCGGGCGGACGTTGTCCATGGCCTTCTTGAGGGTGGTCACCGGATCGGTGCCGCTCTTCTCGCGGGTGCCCTCCAGGGCACCGTAGACGATGTGCTCGGCGGTGGACTTCTTGCCGTCCACGAGCACCTTGTTGATGAGCTGGGTGACCAGCGGGGAGCCGTAGACCGGGTCGACGACGAGGGGGCGCTTCGGCGCGGGGCCCTTACGTGGCATTACTTCTTCTCCTTCTTCGCGCCGTAGCGGCTACGGGCCTGGCCGCGACCCTTGACACCCTGGGTGTCGAGGGCGCCGCGGACGATCTTGTAGCGGACACCCGGCAGGTCCTTCACGCGGCCACCACGCACGAGCACGATGGAGTGCTCCTGCAGGTTGTGACCCTCGCCCGGGATGTACGCGGTGACCTCGATGCCGCCGTTCAGGCGGACACGGGCGACCTTGCGCAGGGCGGAGTTCGGCTTCTTGGGGGTGGTGGTGTACACACGGGTGCACACGCCACGGCGCATGGGGTTGCCCTGCAACGCCGGGGCCTTGTTACTGACAACCTTCGGTGAGCGGCCCTTGCGGACCAGCTGCTGAATCGTAGGCACTCTTGGACTCTCCGTTGTTTTGGCTTTCAGTCCGGCGGGCACACAGGACGGGCCCGCGTCAACCTGGACTGCTGGTGGTCGTTTTCTTCGCACCCGAGGGGGTTCGCGTGAACGACCGCAGGCGTGCAAAAGTGTGGCATTCGTTGCGCAAGAACCCCGCAACCCGGACTGTGTCCCTGGTGCCACACAAAAACAATTGAGTCCATCCTACCACCCGCTGGCAGTGCCGATGAACCGGTGCTGGCAGGACCGGTGCTTTCTGGACCGGCGCTTCAGATCCCCAGCACGACGCCGGCCCGGCGCCTGCCAGCGGATCTCGCCTCAGGCGTCCGGTGCCGGATGGTTCCGGAAGACCCGCAGGGCGTTGAGCTCGGTGGCCCGGTGATAGGCCTCGCGGCGCACGTCCCGATCGGCCGGGTAGGAGAACGGGCGCACGACCCGCCCCTGCTGCGCCGCCTGGCGGATGCGCTCGCGCTGGCTCGCGGTGGCGTACCGCCGCACCAGGGACATCGGGATGGTGGTGGTCAGCGCGGGACCGGTGGTGGTCACACAGTCCGGGGTGGTGGGGGCGGGGGTGACGGTGTCCGCGCCCAGGTACTCCCCCGCCAGGTACTCCTCCACCAGGTACGGCGCGGGGTTCGCCCCGGCCGCCGTGAGGTAGTAGTGGTTGCGTCCCAGCCGAGGGTTCATCTCCAGGAACTGGGCCTGACCGGTACGGGGGTCGATCTTGGTGTCGAACATCGCGAAGCCGCGCCAGTCCAGGGCCTCCAGCAGGGCGGCCCCCTGCTCGGCGACGACGGGGTGCTGCCCCGCCAGCACCGCGCGGGCGTTGCCCTCGGTGCCCGGTGCGTGGTCCTCCACGATGACCTCTCCGTAGGAGACGAGGCGGGTGGCCCCGGTGCCGTCCCGGAAGAAGGTCGCGATGCCCAGCTGGGAATCGGGGCCCGGCACCAGTTCCTGGACGATCAGCGTCCCCGTGTAGCCGGCCTCGCTGGCCAGGGTGACGAGCCGTTCGATCTCAGCGGCGCCGGAGCCATCCTGGCCGGCCGCCTGGTCGACCACATGGACCTTGCGCCGGCCCTCGAAGCGGATGTCCGCCCAGGCTCCGCCGTCGCCCGCCTTGAGAATCACCGGGAACCGGACCCCGGACTCGTCATCCTCCCCCGCTGTCCCCGTCCCGCCCAGCCCCGCGGCGAACCGCCGCGCGGCCTCGGGAGTGTGCGAGCCGGCGTCGTAGGTGGTGGTCTTCGGGTAGGGCACCGCCAGCTGCTCGCAGAGCGCGTAGAAGTTCTCCTTCAGGGCGGCCGCGTCCAGCGACTCCTCGTCCGGATAGGGCACGGTGTAGCCGGCGGCCGACAGCGTGGCGCGGTGGCGGACGGCGAACCGCACGAGGTGGTCATAGCTGGCCAGCAGCAACAGGGGGCGGTCCGGTGCGGCGCCGGTTCGGCGCAGCTGACCGGCGACCCGCACGAGGGCGTCGATCACGGGCTGCTCCTCCGTCATCGGGCCGGCGGGGAAGGCCTGCAGGATCCGCGAGTGGCGCAGGTTGCGGTTGACCGTGGTGGGCGCCACGGCGGAGATGACGCCGTAGGCCTCGTGGAACTCGCGGGCCAGGGAATAGGCGCCCACATCCCCCCCGGTGATCACGGGGACGAAGGGTTGCTCGGGGGGTACCTCGGTCGAAGCCATGGCCTCGATGCTACCGGCGGGGCAGCCCACCGGAGGCTAGGGTGGGGGCGTGCCAGATCTAGCCTCCACCCCCAGTTCCCGCCCCCTCACCGTCCGCCGGATCACCCGCGCCGAGCACGGCCGATTCCTGGCGGAGCACCCCGAGGCGTCCTTCCTCCAGAACCCGCAGTGGCCCGGCGTGAAGATCGACTGGCGCGGGGACTCGGTGGGCTTCTACGACGGCGAGACCCTCCGCGCGACCGCCCTGGTGCTGTTCCGCCGGCTCCCCGTTCCGCTTCCCGTGCTGAAGAGGCGCTCCCTGGCATATGTGGCCGAAGGCCCCGTGTTCGACCGCACCGGTGGTGATGCCGTGGTGGACCTGGAGTCCGTGCTGGTGCCCCTGGTGCAGTACCTGAAGTCCCGGGGCGCCTTCCTGGTCCGGGTGGGACTGCCCGGCGTGGTGAACCGCTGGGACGGCGCCGAGGTGCGCAAGGCCCTCGCGGCCGGTGAACACCGCTCCGTCACCCAGCTGGAGCCGATCCACACCGCACCGGAGGCCGCCGAGGTCCGCGAACGGCTCACCGCCCTGGGCTGGCGCGCACCCGCTGAGGCGGAGGAGTTCGAGGCCGGCCAGCCGCAGTTCCAGGCCCGCATCCCCCTGCAGCCCGAGCTGGATGCCCCCGGCCCGGACGGCACCGGCGCGGAGCCGAACAAGAACGGCGAGTCCCCCGCCCTCGAGGCGGCCCTGAACCGGATGGACTCGACCTCCCGCCGGCAGACCCGCAAGTCCACCCGTTCCGAGCTGACCATCACCGTGGGCACGGCCGAGGACCTGCCCGCCTGGCAGGCCCTGTACGAGGAGACCGCCACCCGGGACGGCTTCACCGGCCGGCCGCTGGCCTACTTCCAGCGCATGTTCGCCGAGCTCAACGCCGGTGGGCCCAGGGCCGCGGGGAGCGGCAGCGGGGACACGGCCGCGGACACCGAGTGCACCCTGTACCTGGCCCACTACGGTGAGCAGCTGCTCGCCGCCGCGATCTACGTGCGCCAGGCCCGGTTCGGCTGGTACGTCTACGGCGCCTCCTCCTCCGAGGAGCGCAAGCGCTACGCCCCCCGCGCCCTGCAGCTGCGCCAGATCAAGGACTCCCTGGCCGCCGGCTGCACCTGGTTCGACCTCGGCGGGATGTCCCCCTCACTGGACCCCGAGTACGAGCTGGCCGGGCTGACCCGGTTCAAGACGACCATGGGGGCGGACGTGGTCCAGACCTACGGCGAGTGGGACTACCCCGTGAACCGGGCGCTGGCCGCCGCGTTCAACCTGTACATGTCCCGGCGGGGCTGAGACTCCGCAGGCCGAGACCCCGCGGGCCGAAACGCTCCTAGTGCCCGAACTCGTCCGCATCCAGGAAGGTGTCGGACGGGGTGGCCGAGTCCAGCGCGTCCACCGCGGCCAGGTCCTCGGCGGTCAGCTCGAAGGAGAACACGTCCAGGTTCTCCCGCTGGCGCTGCGGGTCCGCGGACTTCGGCAGGGCGATCCGGCCCTGCTGCACGTGCCAGCGCAGCACCACCTGGGCCGGCGTCCGGTCCAGCCGTGAGGCGATCCGCGCGATCGCGGGCTGCTCCAGCAGCTCACGGCCCCGGCCCAACGGGGTGTAGGCGGCCGTCAGCACGCCGGCGGCGGCGTCGGCCTCCTGCACGGCGGGCTGGGCGAACACCGGCTGGCAGTGGATCTGGTTGACGGCCGGCACCAGCCCGGCCTCCAGCACCGCCTGCAGGTGCGCGGGCTTGAAATTGGATACGCCCCAGGAGCGGATGAGCCCGGTCCCGGTCAGTTCGGCCAGGGCCTCGCACGCCTGCACATACCTCCCGTGCTCCGGGTTGGGCCAGTGCACCAGGTACAGGTCGAAGTACTCCAGGCCGGCCCGCTCGAGCGCGGCCTCCAGCCCGGCGCGCACGCTCTCCGCCGGCCCGTGCCACTCCCGGTTGAACTTCGAGGTCACGAACACCTCGCTCCGGTCGATCCCGGACCCGACGACGGCCCGCCCCACCGCGTCCTCGTTCCGGTAGTTCTCGGCCGTGTCCAGATGCCGGTACCCGGCCTCGAGCGCCGTGGAGACGGCCTCGGTGCACTCGGTCCCGGTCATCGGCCAGGTGCCGAGCCCGAGCAGCGGGATGCGCACGGTGGCGTCGCCGGTGGGGATGTTCGTGCCGGAGAGGGGAGCAGAGACTTGGGTGACCATGGCTCCCAGCCTGCCATGCCGGCGTCGTGCGGTGTACCTTGAGGGCGTGATCGTCCCCGATTCCCCCCAGAACGCCGTGGCGGTCGCCGATCACTACGACGAACTCGATCCGGTCTATCGGCTCGTGTGGGGAGAGCATGTCCACCACGGGTTCTGGGCGACGGGCCGCGAGACGTCCGCCGAGGCCGTCGAGGCGCTGGTCGACACGGTCGGCAACCGGCTGCTGCTGAGGCCCGGCGAGGCATGCGTGGACATCGGCTGCGGCTACGGCTCCACCGCGAGGCGGCTCGCGGCGACACGCGGGGTCCGGGTGACCGGGGTGACGCTCTCAGCCGCACAGGCCGACTACGCGGCAGCGCACCCCGCACCCGGCGTGGACATCCGTCGGGGCGACTGGCTCGCCGACGGCATCGCCGACGAGATGGCCAACGGGATGGCCGACGGTTCGGCCGATGCCGCCTGGGCGATCGAGTCGAGCGAGCATATGGTCGACAAGCCGGGGTTCTTCGCCCAGGCGCACCGCGTGCTCTCGCCCGGCGGCCGCTTCGTGGTCTGCGCGTGACTCGCCGAGACGGGGGCGGGCGGGTGGAAGGAACGGCACCTGCTCGAGCCGATCTGCCGGGAGGGACGCCTGCCCTCGATGGGCACGCGCGAGGAGTATGAGGCGATGGCCCTCGCGGCGGGCTTCTCGGTCACCGGCTATGAAGACGTCAGCCGGCGCGTCGCGCGCACGTGGACGATCTGCGCCCGTCGGCTGGCGAAGGCCCTGATCCTCGATCGCGAGATGCGCCGCCTCGCCCGGGGCGCCCGCAACCGGGTCTTCATCCTGGCCATCCCCCGCCTGATCCTGGCCTACCGCACCGGCGCGATGCGCTATGGGATCTTCACGCTGACGAGGGAGAACTGACGAGGGAGAACTGACGAGGAACTCGAGGCACCACGACGGCGGGGACCCGGAGATCACCGGTTAAAGCACAGAGTGACCTGACCCCGTCACAACGGTGGGGGTCAGGTCACTCTGCGCCTAGACGGTTGGACCGTCAGCGGTGTTCAGCAGCGCTGTTCAACGGAGGCGATCAACAGCGGCACTCAGCCGCGGAAGTCGCCGCCCATGCCGTAGTCGTCCAGGCTGATCGCGTGGAACTCCGGCGTGCCGGACTGGTCGAGCCCCGGGTAGTCGAAGTCCGCGAAGCCGGCCGGCCCGGTGAACAGGTTGGCCTTGGCCTCCTCGGTGGGCTCCACGTTGACCTTGGTGTAGCGGTCCAGGCCGGTGCCGGCCGGGATCAGCTTGCCGATGATCACGTTCTCCTTCAGGCCCAGCAGCGGATCCGACTTGCCCTCCATGGCCGCCTGCGTCAGCACGCGGGTGGTCTCCTGGAAGGACGCGGCGGACAGCCACGAGTCGGTCGCGAGCGAGGCCTTGGTGATGCCCATGAGCTCGTCACGGCCGGAGGCCGGCTGGCGACCCTCGGCCACGGCCTGGCGGTTCGCCGCGGTGAAGCGCGCACGGTCCGTCAGCTCGCCCGGCAGGAGGTTGGTCTCCCCGGACTCGATGACGGTGATCCGGCGCAGCATCTGGCGGACGATGACCTCCACGTGCTTGTCGTGGATGCCCACACCCTGGGACTGGTACACGTCCTGGACCTCCTGGACCAGGAACTTCTGAGCGGCCCGGGGACCGAGCACGCGCAGCACCTGCTTCGGGTCCACGGCACCGGCCACCAGCTGGGTGCCGACGCCCACGTGCTCGCCATCGGCCACCAGCATGCGCGAACGGCGCAGCACCGGGTAGGCGATCTCCTCGGAGCCGTCGTCCGGGGTCAGCACCAGGCGCAGCTGCTTCTCGCTGTCCTCGATGTTGACGCGGCCGGCGACCTCGGAGATCGGGGCCACACCCTTCGGGGTACGAGCCTCGAAGAGCTCTTGGATACGGGGCAGACCCTGGGTGATGTCGTCCGCGGAGGCCACACCACCGGTGTGGAAGGTCCGCATGGTGAGCTGGGTGCCCGGCTCACCGATGGACTGGGCGGCGATGATGCCCACGGCCTCGCCGATGTCCACCAGCTGACCGGTGGCCATGGAGCGGCCGTAGCACTTGGCGCAGGTCCCGACGGCGGACTCACAGGTGAGCACGGAGCGCACCTTGATCTCGGTGACGCCGGCGGCGATGAACGCGTCGATGGCGACGTCGCCGATGGCCTCCCCGCCCTGGCCCAGGACGGTGCCGTCCTCGGCCGTCACGTCCACCGCGAGGGTCCGGGCGAACGAGGAGTTCTCCACGGTCTCGTGGCGCACCAGCTCGCCGTCGGCATTGGGCACGCCGATGACCTCGGTCAGGCCGCGCTCGGTGCCGCAGTCCTCCTCGCGGACGATGACGTCCTGGGAGACGTCCACCAGACGACGGGTCAGGTACCCCGAGTTGGCGGTCTTCAACGCGGTGTCCGCGAGGCCCTTACGGGCACCGTGGGTGGCGATGAAGTACTCGAGCACGGACAGGCCCTCCCGGTAGGAGGACTTGATCGGACGCGGGATGATCTCGCCCTGCGGGTTGGCCACCAGGCCACGGATGCCGGCGATCTGCCGGACCTGCAGCCAGTTGCCACGGGCACCGGAGGTCACCATGCGGTTGATGGTGTTGAGCTTCGGCAGCCCGTCCTTCATGGCCGCGGCGACCTCGTCGGTGGCCTTGTTCCAGATGTCGATCAGCTCGGAGCGGCGCTCCTCGTCGGCGATCAGGCCCTTGTCGTACTGGGCCTGGACCTTCAGCGCCTGGTCCTCGTAGCCCGTCATGATGGCGGCCTTGTCGAATTCCGAGGTGATGTCCGAGATCGCCACGGTGACGCCCGACCAGGTGCCCCAGTGGAAGCCGGCATCCTTGAGGTTGTCCAGCGTCGCGGCGGTCTGCACCATCGGGTAACGCTCGGCCAGGTCGTTGACCAGGGCGCCGAGGGTGCCCTTGGTCGCCTGGGTGGACAGCCACGGGTAGTCGGCGGGGAGCAGCTCGTTGAACAGCACCACGCCCAGGGTGGTGTCCAGGATCACCGGGGCACCCTCCTCCCAGCCCTCGGGGGCCGGGGACTGGGCGGAGGGGACGAAGCCCTCCACCGTGATCCGGGCCGGGGCGTTCAGGTGCAGCTGGCCGGCGTCGAAGGCCATCAGGGCCTCGGCGACGGAGGAGTACTCGGTGCCCGCACCGGTCTCGTCCTCACGCACGGTGGTGAGGTGGTTGAGACCGATGATCATGTCCTGGGCCGGGACGGCCACGGCGCGGCCGTCGGAGGGCTTCAGGATGTTGTGGCTGGAGAGCATCAGCAGCCGCGCCTCGGCCTGGGCCTCGGGGCTCAGCGGCAGGTGCACGGCCATCTGGTCACCGTCGAAGTCGGCGTTGAAGGCGCCACAGACGAGCGGGTGCAGCTGCAGTGCCTTGCCCTCCACCAGCATCGGCTCGAAGGCCTGGATGCCGAGGCGGTGCAGGGTGGGTGCACGGTTGAGCAGCACCGGGTGTTCGGTGATGACCTCTTCGAGCACGTCCCACACCTGCGGGCGGAAACGCTCCACCATCCGCTTGGCGGACTTGATGTTCTGGGCGTGGTTCAGGTCCACCAGGCGCTTCATCACGAAGGGTTTGAACAGCTCCAGCGCCATCTGCTTGGGCAGGCCGCACTGGTGCAGCTTGAGCTGCGGGCCCACCACGATCACGGAACGGCCGGAGTAGTCCACGCGCTTGCCGAGCAGGTTCTGACGGAACCGGCCCTGCTTGCCCTTGAGCATGTCGGACAGCGACTTCAGCGGGCGGTTGCCCGGTCCGGTGACCGGACGGCCGCGGCGGCCGTTGTCGAACAGGGAGTCGACCGCTTCCTGGAGCATCCGCTTCTCGTTGTTCACGATGATCTCGGGGGCCCCGAGGTCCAGCAGGCGCTTCAGGCGGTTGTTGCGGTTGATCACACGGCGGTACAGGTCGTTCAGGTCGGAGGTCGCGAAGCGGCCACCGTCCAGCTGCACCATCGGGCGCAGCTCCGGCGGGATCACCGGGACGGCGTCCAGGACCATGCCCAGGGGCGAGTTGTCCGTGGTGAGGAACGCGTTGACGACCTTCAGGCGTTTCAGGGCGCGGGTCTTGCGCTGGCCCTTGCCGGTCTTGATGATCTCCCGCAGGGACTCGGCCTCGCCCACGAGGTCGAAGGTCTCGAGGCGCTTCTTGATGGACTCGGCGCCCATGGAGCCCTCGAAGTACTGGCCGTACTTGTCACGCATGGCACGGAACAGGCCCTCGTCGCCCTCGAGGTCGGCGACCTTGAGGTTCTTGAAGCTGTCCCAGATCTTCTCCATCCGGTCCAGCTCGGCGTCGGCCCGCTTGCGGATCTGCGCCATGGTCTTGTCCGCGGCGTCACGGGCCTTCTTCTTCTCGGCGGCCTTGGCGCCCTCGGACTCCAGCTTGGCCAGGTCCTTCTCCAGGTCACCGGCGACGGCGGCGATGTCGGCATCGCGCGTGTCCGCCAGGTGCCTGGTCTCCTGGTCGTGCTCGGCCTGCAGGTTCGGCAGGTCCGCGTGGCGGGCCTCGTCGTCCACCGAGGTGATCATGTAGGCCGCGAAGTAGATGATCTTCTCGAGATCCTTCGGGGCCAGGTCCAGCAGGTAGCCCAGGCGTGAGGGCACGCCCTTGAAGTACCAGATGTGGGTGACCGGGGCGGCCAGCTCGATGTGGCCCATCCGCTCGCGGCGGACCTTGGAGCGGGTCACCTCGACGCCGCAGCGCTCACAGATGATGCCCTTGAAGCGGACGCGCTTGTACTTGCCGCAGTAGCACTCCCAGTCCCGGGTGGGGCCGAAGATCTTCTCGCAGAAGAGTCCGTCCTTCTCCGGCTTCAGGGTGCGGTAGTTGATGGTCTCGGGCTTCTTGACCTCGCCGAAGGACCAGTTGCGGATCTCGTCCGCGGTCGCGAGGCCGATACGCATGTGGCCAAAGGATGAGTTGTCGTTGGACATGGTCCGTTGAACTCCTGATTTCTAGCGTTGATGAAGTCTGGGGTGGGCGGGGAACTGAGGTGCTGCTCAGACCTCTTCGACCGAGCTGGGCTCGGCGTGGGACAGGTCGATGCCCAGTTCCTCGGCGGCCCGGAAGACTTCATCGTCCGAGTCACGCATCTCGATCGTGGTGCCGTCGGCGGAGAGGACCTCCACGTTCAGGCACAGCGACTGCATTTCCTTGATGAGGACCTTGAAGGACTCGGGAACGCCCGGCTCCGGGATGTTCTCCCCCTTCACGATGGCCTCGTAGACCTTCACCCGGCCGTGGATGTCATCCGACTTGATGGTCAGGAGCTCCTGCAGGGTGTAGGCGGCGCCGTACGCCTCCAGGGCCCAGACCTCCATCTCACCGAAGCGCTGGCCACCGAACTGTGCCTTACCACCCAGCGGCTGCTGCGTGATCATGGAGTACGGGCCGGTGGAGCGCGCGTGGATCTTGTCGTCCACCAGGTGGTGCAGCTTCAGCATGTACATGTAGCCCACGGAGACCGGGTCCGGGAACGGCTCGCCGGAGCGGCCGTCGAACAGGGTGGCCTTGCCGTTGGTGCCCATCAGGCGGTCGCCGTCACGGGTGACGTTGACGTGGCCGAGCAGTCCCTCGATCTCATGGGCCTCGGCACCGTCGAACACCGGGGTGGCGACGTTGACGGGACCGGAGGAGCGCGGGAAGTTCGGCAGGTCCTTGATCCACTCGGGCTCGCCCTGGATGTCCCAGCCGCGGGAGGCGGCCCAGCCCAGGTGCAACTCCATGACCTGGCCCAGGTTCATACGTCCCGGAACGCCCAGGGGGTTCAGGATGATGTCCACGGGGGTGCCGTCCTCGAGGAACGGCATGTCCTCCATGGGCAGGATCTTGGAGATGACGCCCTTGTTGCCGTGGCGGCCGGCCATCTTGTCGCCGTCCGTGATCTTGCGCTTCTGCGCCACGTACACGCGGACCAGCTGGTTCACGCCCGGGGGCAGGTCGTCGTCCTCGTCGCGGTCGAAGATCCGCACGCCGATCACGGTGCCGGACTCGCCGTGGGGCACCTTCAGGGAGGTGTCACGCACCTCGCGGGACTTCTCGCCGAAGATGGCGCGCAGCAGCCGCTCCTCCGGGGTCAGCTCGGTCTCGCCCTTCGGGGTCACGCGGCCCACCAGGATGTCCCCGGCCTCGACCTCGGCGCCGATGTGGATGATGCCGCGCTCGTCGAGCTGGGCCAGCACCTCGTCGGAGACGTTCGGGATGTCCCGGGTGACCTCCTCGGCGCCCAGCTTGGTGTCACGGGCGTCCACCTCGTGCTCCTCGATGTGGATCGAGGTGAGCACGTCCTCGGAGACCATGCGCTGGGACAGGATGATGGCATCCTCGTAGTTCAGGCCCTCCCAGGGCATGAAGGCCACCAGCAGGTTCTTGCCGAGCGCCAGCTCGCCGTGGTCCGTGGCGGGGCCGTCGGCGATGACCGACAGCTTCTCCACGCGGTCACCCTCGGTGACGCGCACCCGCTGGTTGTAGGCGTTGCCCTGGTTGGAGCGGGCGAACTTCATGATCGGGTAGTGGCGCATGGTGCCGTCGTCGTTCATGACGGTCACGAGGTCGGCGGCCACCTCGGTGACGACGCCGGGGGCGTCGGCCGTGATGGAGTCGCCGGCATCCACCGCGATGTACTTCTCCATGCCGGTGCCCACCAGGGGCGCCTCGGCCTGGAGCAGCGGCACGGCCTGGCGCTGCATGTTCGCACCCATGAGGGCGCGGTTGGCGTCATCGTGCTCCAGGAACGGGATCAGCGCGGTGGCGGCCGAGACCATCTGCCGCGGGGAGACGTCCATGTAGTCGATCTCGTCCACGCCGGACAGCACGGGCTCGCCGCCGCCGCCGCGCTGGCGGCAGAGCACGAGGTCCTCGGCGAAGGAGCCGTCCTCGTTCAGCGGGGCGTTGGCCTGGGCGATCTGGGCTTCCAGCTCGTCATCGGCGGTCAGGTAGTCGACCTGCTCGGTCACGATGCCGTCCACGACCTTGCGGTAGGGGGTCTCGATGAAGCCGAAGGGGTTGATGCGGCCGAACGTCGCCAGCGAGCCGATGAGGCCGATGTTCGGGCCTTCCGGGGTCTCGATGGGGCACATGCGGCCGTAGTGGGACGGGTGCACGTCACGGACTTCCATGCCCGCACGGTCACGGGACAGGCCGCCCGGGCCGAGCGCGGACAGGCGCCGCTTGTGGGTCAGGCCCGCCAGCGGGTTGTTCTGGTCCATGAACTGGGACAGCTGGGAGGTCCCGAAGAACTCCTTGATCGAGGCCACCACGGGGCGGATGTTGATCAGGGTCTGCGGGGTGATCGCCTCCACGTCCTGGGTGGTCATCCGCTCGCGCACCACGCGCTCCATGCGGGACAGACCCGTGCGGATCTGGTTCTCGATCAGCTCGCCCACGGCGCGGATGCGGCGGTTGCCGAAGTGGTCGATGTCGTCGACCTCGACGCGCACGTCCACGGCCTCGCCGCCACGCTGGCCCGCGATGGTCTTCTCGTTGGCGTGCAGCGCCACGATGAAGTGCACCATCTGGACGATGTCGTCCTCGGTCAGCACGGAGGCGTTCGGGTCACCCAGCGGCATGTCCACGCCGAGCTTCCGGTTGAGCTTGTAACGGCCCACCTTCGCCAGGTCGTAGCGCTTCGGGGTGAAGTACAGGTTGTTCAGCAGGTTCTGCGCGGCGTCCACGGCGGCGGGCTCGCCCGGGCGGAGCTTGCGGTAGATGTCCAGCAGCGCCTCGTTCTGGCCCTCGGTGGGGTCCTTCTCGAGGGTGGCGCGGATGGAGTCGTACTGGCCGAACTCCTCCAGGATGCGGGACTCGCTCCAGCCCATGGCCTTGAGCAGCACGGTCACGGGCTGCTTGCGCTTGCGGTCCAGGCGGACGCCCACCTGGTCACGCTTGTCCACCTCGAGCTCGAACCAGGCGCCACGGGACGGGATGATCTTCGCGGTGAAGATGTCCTTGTCACTGGTCTTGTCCGGGGTGCGCTCGAAGTAGGCGCCGGGAGAACGGACGAGCTGGGAGACGACCACGCGCTCGGTGCCGTTGATGACGAAGGTGCCCTTGTCCGTCATGAGCGGGAAATCGCCCATGAACACCGTCTGCTGCTTGATCTCGCCGGTGTTGTTGTTCATGAACTCGGCCTTGACGTACAGCGGGGCCGCGTAGGTGGTGTCGCGCTCCTTGCACTCGTCCACCGGCATCTTAGGGTCCGAGAACTCCGGCTCGGTGAAGGACAGGGACATGGTGCCCTGGAAGTCCTCGATCGGGGAGATCTCCTCGAAAATGTCCGCGAAGCCGGAGGTGGACGCCACGGAGTCGTCACCGATCTCCTGCGCGTGGGCCACGCGCTCGGCCCAACGGTCATTGCCCACGAGCCGGTCGAACGACTCGGTCTGCAGGGCCAACAGGTCCGGGACATCCAGCGGCTCATGAATCTTCGCGAACGAGAGTCGGCCGGCACTGGCGCCGGAGCGGGGCGAGACGCCCCCGGGGAAATTAGCGGTATCGGTATTTGAGGTGCTCGAGGCGACCAAGAGGGATCCTTCCACAGACCGTCTTTACTTCCGTGCCCTCCCCCACATGAGGTCCACAACGCCGGGGCCCACCGCTATTTGAAGGCCAGACCGGACGCCACGCCGCCGTCACCCCGTCATATCAGCAGACATCATCGGCAGACATGGACGAGGGCAGGGCACAGTGGACTTAGGGGAGACGTAAGGAATCATCCTAACCATCCCGAGGCGGGAAGTCCAGTCACCCCCGCGTGCCGCCGCCGGAGTAGTCGGAGCCTTGTGTTAGGGGCGCGCCTGGGAGGCATGCGTTGGCGGCATGCGTTGGCGGCATGCGTCAGAGGCATGCGTCAGAGGCGGCGGTCCCCCAGGACCGGCCAGCGCCCGACGCCGGCCGTCACCGCCCGCTGCAGCCCCGGCCCCAGCGGGCGTTCGACCCAACGGTGCAACAACCACGCGGCGCCGAGCACGGCGGCCAGGGCGACCGCCAGAACCGCCTGGCGCGGCAGGTGGGGTGAGAGCAGCATGATGAGCCACCACCCCCACAACTGGTGCAGGAGGTACACGGGGTAGGTGAGCTGCCCGGCCAGGGTCATCCCCGGAACCTTCAACCGGGCCAGCGGGGTCAGCACCGTCACGGCCACGAGCGCGAACAGCACGGCGGCGATCACCACGAAGCCCCAGAACGGGTAGTCGTAGCCGGTGAGCTTCGCGGTCTCCGGCTGCTGCACCCGGGCGGACCAGAGGCTGCCGATCGCCACGTTCAGCAGCAGGGCGCTCCAGCGCAGCGGCGTGTGGCCGAACTTGAAGAGCAGGAACAGGGCCATGCCACCGGCGAAGAGCGCCGAGTACTGCGGGAAGAAGACGTGCTCCACCCAGGACACCGGCAGTCCGGCCGTCCCCAGGCCGAAGTAGAGGCCGTTGCCGAGCAGGGGCCACGCCAGGACGAAGGCCTGCACCCGGCGCACGGTCATCCCGATCAGGGTGAAGGCCAGGATCCACAGGTAGAACTTCATCTCCACCCACAGGGTCCAGTACACGCCGTCGAGGTGGCCGACCCCCAGCCCGCCCTGGAACATCGTGAGGTTGGCCGGGATGTCCGAGGGGCTGCGCTGGGAGCCCATCTCCGGCCAGATCACGAAGATCAGGGTGGCGGTGGCGAGCACGGCCACCCAGTAGGCGGGATACAGGCGCCCCACGCGGGAGCCGATGAACCGTGCCGGGGACTTGCCGTAGGAGGAGAGCAGGATGACGAAGCCGGAGATGATGAAGAACAGCTGGACGCCGAGGGCGCCCACGGAGCTGAACTGGCTCAGCCACGGCCAGGCCCCGGCGGCCGGATCCCCGTGGCGCCCCCAGTGCCCGTGATGCCAGGCCGTCCAGTGGAAGAGCACCACCGCGAGGGCCGCGAGCAGCCGGAGGCCGTCCAACAGCGCCAGGCGGGGCCGCGCGGTGACGGGCGCTGCCGCGGGCGCGGCCGGCGTCGTGCCCCGGATCCTCCGCCCCGCCGGCTCAACCTGTGCTTCACCCCGCGGCTCGACCCGCGGCAGCTCCGTGGTCGCGACCATGCTCGGCCCCCTCCCTACACCGTCTTTATCGTTTCGTGACCCTACGGACGCTGTCTGAACGGACGCTGGGAGCCAACCCTTAAACACCGAACGGCCCCACCCTCCCCGCACAGCGGGTCGGATGGGGCCGTTCAGACAAGCAGGCAGCGGCTCGGCCGTCAGGGCCGGGCCGCACACATCACTTGAGGGTGACGCTGGCGCCGGCGCCCTCGAGCTGCTCCTTGGCCTTGTCGGCAGTCTCCTTGTTGACGCCCTCCAGGACGGCCTTCGGAGCGGAGTCGACCAGTTCCTTGGCTTCCTTCAGACCCAGGGAGGTCAGAGCGCGGACCTCCTTGATGACGCCGATCTTCTTCTCGCCGGCGGACTCGAGGACCACATCGAACTCGGTCTGCTCTTCCTCAGCGGCGGCCTCGCCACCGGCGGCCGGAGCGGCGCCTGCGACGGCGACCGGGGCAGCAGCGGTGACCTCGAACTTCTCCTCGAAGGCCTTGACGAACTCGGAGAGCTCGATGAGGGACAGCTCGGAGAAGGCCTCGAGCAGTTCTTCGGTGGACAGCTTAGCCATGGTGGGCTCCTTTACTTCCGCGTATTCACGGATGACGCGGATGATTCTTCACGGATGTGATGGTGTGTTGGCCGCACGGGCGACCGGGGTGATTCAGGCCTGCTCTTCGGCCTTCGCACGCAGGGCGTCCACGGTGCGGACGGCCTTCGAGAGCGGGGCCTGGAACATGTAGGCCGCCTTGTGGAGGTTGCCCATCATGGCACCCGCCAGCTTGGACAGCAGGACCTCGCGGGACTCAAGGTCCGCGAGCGTCTTCATGCCGGCCGCATCGAGGAACTGGCCCTCCATGTAGCCACCCTTGACGACGAGCGCCTCGTGGGTCTTGGCAAAGTCACGCATCGCCTTGGCCGCGTCCACCGGGTCACCGGAGACGAAGGCGATTGCGGACGGACCGGTCATCTTGCCCTTGAAGGCGTCGACGCCGGCCTGATCGGCCGCAATCTCGGTGAGCGTGTTCTTCACCACGGCATAGGTCGCGTTCTCACCGAGTGCACGGCGAAGCTCCTTGAGCTCCGCCACGGTGAGTCCACGGTATTCCGTCAGCACGGCTGCGGTGGAGGTGCGGAACAGCTCCGCCAACTCCGCCACAACAGCGTTCTTCTCAGACGTCGCCATGGCACTCCTTCCATTGCAGTGGGGCCGGTACCCATCCCCTAGAGGACTAGAGAACGAAAAAACGCCCCGTGCAGGTGCACGGGGCGTGGCAGGACGGGCCGGAAGGACCGTGAAGCGTTGCTCTGTCTCACCTGCGCGGGCCGCCTCCGTGTGGAGGGCTTTACGGTTGCGCGCACCGGGATCAACGAGGATTCCGGCATGCGCCAACGACCGGCGGTCTTTGGTTCCCCCCACGATAGTCCCGACGACGGCCGGTCACCAAATCGAGGTGGCGGCACCTGCCGCTCATCCGGCATCCACCCGGCGCTCACCCGCCGCGCGCGGGGCCCGTCGAGCCGCGGACCTGCAGCCCCGAGGCGAGGCGGAGCTGGCGCACGGTGCGCTCCCCCGCCATCTGCGCCAGCACCAGGTCCACGGCGGCGCGTCCGCACTGCTCCACCGGGGCGTCCACGCAGGTCAGCCCGGTGTGGACGAACTCGGAACCGTAGGTGTTGTCATACCCGGCCACGGAGACCTGCCCCGGGACGTCCACCCCCAGGGACAGCAGGTGCCGCAGGACGCCGACCGCCAGCTGATCGTTGTAGCCGATGATGGCGGTGGGCTTCCGGGCCCAGGCCAGCGCGGCCGCCGCGGCCCCCTGGCCGATCAACGGCTTGAAGGGCCCCACCGTGATCAGCTCGATCCCCAGCGCCTGCGCCACCTCGTCCTGGGCCTTCTGCCGCAGCGCGTTGCTCCAGGCGCTGTGCGGCCCCGCGCAGTAGACGATCCGCCGGTGCCCCAGGGCATGCAGGTGCTCGATGAGGTGGCGGCTGGAGTCGGCATCCCCGGCCACCACCGAGCTGATGCCCGCCACCTCCCGGTTGAACAGCACGAGCGGGCGGCGCCGGGCCATCTCCCGCAGTTCGGTGTCCGAGGTCCAGCGGGCCGCGGCCACCACCCCGTTGGCCTCTCCCGTCAGCCGCTCCAGCAGGGCCCGCTCCATGGTGGCGGACTCCTCGGCGTCCCCCAGGGTCACCAGGTAGCCCGCCGAGCGGGCCTGGTTGACGGCACCCTTAAGCAGGTCGGCGAAGAACGGGTTCGCCAGGTCCTGGACCAGCAGGTTGACCGTCCGGGAGGCGGTCACCGCGGTGGGCCGCGGCGGCTCGCGGCGGTACCCCAGCTGCCCCGCGGCCTCCATGACCCGCTCCACGGTCTGGAAGTTCACCCGGTCCGGGCGGGTGAAGGCCCGGGAGACGGTGGACGGCGCCACGCCGGCCACCCGCGCGACATCCTCCAGGCGCACCCGCACGCCGGGGGGCGCCGCGCCTCCCGGCACCGCATTGTTCCGTGCTGCATTCATGACGTTGTCAACTTTTGTCGAGGGGAATCGGGCGGCGCTCAGTGAACCGCACCGTGTGCAGGATCTTTCCATCGTTTGCCATCAATAGTCCAGTGCCAATCTCGACCGGCTCATCGCTCCATCCCCCGAAAACACCCGCGTGGAACAGGCTCATCCGAACGTCACGGAGGCGGCATTTCTGCAAATTCTGGCAATCAACTGGCCTTTGCCCCACGATTCGTGCCATCCTGCTGTTCACCTCGCATCTTGTGATGGGCATCACCACCCTGGTCGCTCCATCCGCACCCTCTCAACGCATCCCCCGATGCACCCTCATGTATCCCAGGAGACAGACATGAAGAAACGCACCCTGATGACCACCACGGCCGCACTGGCCGCCGCCGGACTGCTGCTCTCCGGCTGTGCCGACAACGCCGGCGGCTCCGGCGAGGGGGAGGAGTTCCCCACGCAGGACGTCCGCCTCGTGGTGCCGTGGGCCGCCGGCGGTTCCGGTGACCTCTCGGCCCGCACCCTGGCCCCGCTGCTCGAGGACGAGCTCGGCGTCAGCGTCATCGTGGAGAACCGCCCCGGCGCCAACGGCTCGGTCGGCTACAACTGGCTCAAGGAGCAGGACCCGGACGGCTACAACCTCTCCATGCTCGGCGCCGAGGTGGCCACCCTGCAGTTCATGGACTACGACATCGCCCCGGCCGACTACGCCTTCCTCGGCAAGATCCTCGAAGGCCCCGGCGCCATCGCCGTCCAGGCGGACAGCCCCTACGAGACCCTCCAGGACCTGATCGACGCCGCCAAGGCGGCCCCGGGCGAGATCACCTACTCCTCCCCCGGTGTGGGCTCCGTGTGGGACAACCCGGCCCAGGGCTTCCAGGAGCTGGCCGGCATCGACCTGACCAACGTGCCCTTCGACGGCTCGGCCCCGTCCATCGCGGCCGCGGCCGCCGGTGACGTGGACTTCTCCATCGACGCCATGGGCTCCCAGAAGGCCCAGGTGGACGGCGGCGAGCTGCGCTACCTGGCCGTGCTCTCGGAGGAGCGTCAGGAGGACTACCCGGACGTGCCGACCGCCAAGGAGCAGGGCATCGACCTGCAGAACGCCTCCTTCACCGGCCTGATGGCCCCGGCCGGCACCCCGGATGACGTGGTCCAGACCCTGTCTGACGCCATCACCGCGGCCACCCAGGACGAGGAGTACCAGTCCGTGATCGAGCAGTCGAACCTGGTGCCTGTCACCGACAGCTCCGCCGAGAAGTTCACGGAGTTCATCCAGGCCGAGGAGGAGCGCTACGGCCCCTGGATCGAGCTGGCACAGTCCAAGCAGGACTGACCATGGCCGCGGAAACCCCCGGGCCGACCGGCACCGCCGAGCGGCCCGGGGACCACCCCGAGGAACTCGTCCTCCTGAAGAACCTGCCGTACCGGCTGCGGGAGCTGATCCCGGTCGCGGCCGCGATCGGGCTGGGCCTCACGGTGCTGGTCCTGGTCGGCGACATCACCGAGCGCGGCACCGGGATCGGTCCGCGGTTCTGGCCGAGCATGCTGGCCTGGGGCCTGATCGCCCTCGGCGTGCTGCTGGTCTTCACCAACGTGCTGCGCGGGGTCCGCCCCTCGGACATCCCCGATGACATGACCTGGTGGGGCATCGGACAGATGGTGCTGACCGGTCTGGTGCTGGTCGGTTACCTGCTGCTGTTCAACGTGCTCCAGTTCTGGCTGATCACCCTGGTGGCGACCTTCGTGCTGCTGGTGGTGTACGGCATCCGCAGCTGGAAGGTGCTGGTGTTCCTGCCCGTCATCATCGGCGTGATCCTGCACGTCCTGTTCATCGTCCTGTTGAAGGTGCCCCTGTGATCCCCGACCTGCTGACCACCCTTCCCCTGATGCCCCACCTGCCCCTTCCGGTGGCCGCCAACGCCGTCACCGAGGGCATCGGCGCGGTGCTGCAGTGGGACACCCTGCTCTACATCGGGCTGGGCATGCTCGTGGGCATGCTCGTGGGTGCGTTCCCCGGCGTCACCGCCACCATGGCCGTGGCCCTGGCCTCCGGCTTCACCCTGACCATGGAGCCCATCCAGGGCCTGGCCGTGCTGCTGACCATCTACGTGGCCGCCCAGTTCGGTGACCGCGTCCCCTCCATCCTGATCAACACCCCGGGCACCCCGGCCTCGATCGCCACCACCTTCGACGGCTACCCGCTGGCCAAGCAGGGCAAGGCCGGTCTGGCCATGACGGCCTCCGCGCTGGGCTCGGCGTTCGGGATGGTCTTCGGCATCATCGTGCTCGCCCTGTTCGGCATCCCCCTGGCGGGCTTCGCCCGCCAGTTCGGACCGCCGGAGATGTTCGCCCTGGTGGTGTTCGGCCTGACCATGATGATCGGCGTCTCCTCCGGCCGCATCTTCAAGGGACTGATCGCCGGCGCCTTCGGCCTGCTGTTGGCCACGGTGGGCCGGGACCCGATCACCGGGGACCAGCGCTTCACCCTGGGCATCCTCGAGCTCAACGGCGGCGTGCCCTTCATCCCCGTGATCATCGGGCTCTTCGGCCTGGCCGAGGTGCTCAACCAGATGGTCACGCATCAGCGCCACAAGTCCCAGGACAAGCCCATCAACCAGCTGGGCGCCTGGTGGCCGGGACGGGAACTGAGCGGGCGGCTGTTCAAGTCCATGGGCATCGGAGCGGGCACCGGATCCGTGGTGGGCCTGGTCCCCGCGGTGGGCGGGGACATCGCCGGGATCATCTCCTGGGACAACGCCAAGCGCCTCTCCAAGCACAAGGAGGAGTTCGGCAAGGGCTCCATCGAGGGGCTGACCGCGGCGGACACCTCCTCCACGGCCACCCTGGGCGGATCGGTGACCACCACCATGGCGCTCGGCGTCCCCGGCGACTCCGTGATGGCGGTGCTGATCGGCTCCATGATGATCTGGGGCATCCAGCCCGGCCCGGCGCTGTTCACCAACCAACCGTCCCTGGTCTACACCCTGGCGATGATCCTGCTGGTGGCCACCGTGCTCTCCCTGGCCCTGTCCCTCGTGCGCATGAAGTCCATGGTCAAGCTGCTCGAGCTGAAGAACCAGTACCTGTGGGTCATCATCCTGGTGTTCTGCATGGTCGGCACCTACTCGATCAGCAACTCGGTCTTCGACGTGTTCGTCATGCTGATCATGGGCGTGATCGGCCTGTTCATGCTGCGCTTCGGCTTCCCCGCCGGGCCCGCCGTCCTGGGCCTGATCCTCGGGCCCCTGGCGGAGTCCAACCTGCGGCGCACCCTGATCGGCGGCGGGCCGGAGTCCTTCCTGGCCAGCCCGATCGCCCTGGTGCTCTTCGCGATCTCGGCGGCCGCCCTGCTCCTGCCGCCGCTGCGGGCCATGCGCCTGCGCCGCAAGCGGGAGCTGGCGGGCAAGGACGAGGGCCTCTCGGTCCTGATCCCGTAGCCGGATCCCGCTGACACCAGCACCAGGTACGACGACGGCCGGTCGCCTTCCGCACGGAAGGTGACCGGCCGTCGTCGTACCCCGGCCCTTCGGCTGTCCGGGGCATCTGGGACGATGACTCACTCGACCCAGGCATTGGCGCGGATGACCTCGACGAAGTCCCCGCGCTGGAAGCCCGGGACGAAGTGTTCCAGCACATCGGCCTTCACGTTGCCGAAGGTGGTCTCGGGCCGGTGCCGGATGCCGTCGGTGAAGGCGGCCAGGATCTGCTCCTTGAAGTCCGGGCGCGGGTGCGCGTCCACCACGGCCTGGCGCTGCTCCTGCGTGATCGCGTCGTAGCCGATCCCCAGCACGTCCAGCTCCACGCCTCGGGTGACCAGGGCGACCTCGGGGGCCATGTGCAGGGGGATCTCCGGCGTGGTGTGCAGCGCGATCCCCTGCCAGACCCGCTCGGCCGCATCATCCGAGATGCCATGGGAGAGCAGGAACCGGCGGGCCTCGTCCGCGCCGTCGATCTCGAAGCGCTGGTCGTCGCGGCGGTACCGCGGTGTCAGACCCAGGTCGTGGAACATGGCGCCGACGTAGAGCATCTCGGGGTCGTACCGCAGTCCCTGCGCCTGCCCGCGCAGGGCTCCGAAGACGTAGACGCGACGCGAGTGGTCGTAGATCAGCTCGGAGGCGGCGTCGCGGACCAGCTCGGTGGCCTCACGGGCCAGGGTGCTGTCCGGGATCTGGATGCCGGCGATGGTCTCGCTCATAGAAATGGCCTTTCGTTCGGGTGCCGGATGGACACCGTCCATCCTCTCCGCATGGCCTACGCTGTCGCCATGTCCTTCAAGCCACGCACCCCACAGATTCGGACACCGCCAGCGCCCCACCGGGTGGTGTTCGTCGTCTTCGACGGCGTGACGATGCTGGATGTCAGCGGGCCGGCCGAGGTGTTCCACCAGGCCACGGCCGGCGGCCATCCGTACGCGGTCTCGCTGGTCTCCTCCGGCGGGCGGGACGTGACGGCCTCCTCAGGGATGAGCCTGGCGGGCACGGTGGGACCAGAGGACCTGGGTCCGATCGACACCCTGGTGGTGCCCGGATCGCCCGAGCTGCCGCAGGGACCGATGGACCCAGGCCTGCTGGAGATGGTCCGGGCCCTGGCCGGCCGGTCGGCACGGGTCGCCTCCGTCTGCACCGGGGCCTTCGTCCTGGCCGAGCTGGGCCTGCTGGACGGCCGGCGGGCCACCACGCACTGGCGCCATGCGGCCACCCTGGCCCGCCGGTACCCGCGGGTACGGATGGAGCCGGATGTCATCCACGTCCGCGACGGGCCCCGCTACACCTCCGCCGGCATCACCGCCGGGATCGACCTGACCCTGGCACTGGTGGAGGAGGACCACGGATCGGCGGTCTCCCGGGAGATCGCCCGGGAGCTGGTGATGTTCATGCAGCGCCCGGGCGGGCAGACCCAGTACTCCACCGCGCTGTCCGGACCGCCCGCCCCGGACAGCGCACTGCGCCCGGTCCTTGACGCGGTTCACGCGGATCCGGCCGCCGGACACGGACTGGACACCATGGCCCGGGCGGCCGGCGTCAGTCCACGCCACCTGACCCGGTTGTTCCACCGGGAGCTGCTGACCACGCCGGCTCGGTGGGTCGAACTGGTCCGGCTGGACCGTGCCATGTCCTCGGTCCTCGAGGGGCACAGCATCACCGTGAGCGCGCGCCTCAGCGGTTTCGGTTCAGACGAGACCCTGCGCCGGGCCTTCGCCCGTCACCTGGGTACCACCCCGACCGAGTACCGGAACCGGTTCGCAGCGGCCCAGGGCCGGCCGGGGCCAGCGGATCAAAACCGGACGGGCGCCCCGGTCCGGGAGGACTCGTAGACGGCCAGCAGGATGCGCAGCGACTTCATGGCCTCCTCGCCCGTGACGGCAGGGGCGGCCCCGGTGCGGACGGCGTCCACGAAATCGGCCACCTGCGCCCGGTGCCACGGGATGAGGGCCCCGTTGATGGTGGCCAGGTCCACGTTCGGCGCCGCCGAGGACGGCCAGGTCGGCCCCTCCGGCGCGGTCACCACCCGGTCGCCCGCGGCCCAGATGTCCACGCGGCCGTCGGTCCCCTCGGGGAACTCGGTCAGCTGCGCCGAGGCCCCCGTGGACCCGGTGACCCGAATCTGGACGCCGAGGGACGGGGTGACCGCGGTGGAGGCGTGCAGGGTGGCCAGGGCCCCGGAGGCGAACCGCAGGGTGGCCACGGCGGAGTCCTCGACCTCGATGTGCTCACCGTGCACGAAGGTGCCGGTGTGGCCGTGGACCTCCACCACCTCCCCCAGGAACCACTGCAGCAGGTCGATGTAGTGGATGCCCTGGGTCATGAGTACCCCGCCCCCGTCCGAGGCCCAGGTGCCCCGCCACGCGGTGGCCGAGTAGTACTCCGGCTCGCGGTGCAGCAGCACGGAGCAGTGGCCGAGGATCGGGGTGCCCAGGGTGCCGTCGTCGATCGCGGCGCGGATCCGCTGGGCGGCCGGCCAGAAGCGGCGCTGGAACAGCACCCCGAACGTCACACCGGCCCGCTCGCACGCGGCGACCATGCGCTCGGCGGCGGCGAGGTCGATCGCGATCGGCTTCTCGCACAGCACGTGCACCCCGGCGGCGGCGGCCTCGATGACCACGGCCTCGTGGGTGGGATGCGGGGTGCAGACCGAGATCACGTCGATCCCCCGGCCGTCCGCACCCCGCCAGGCGAGCATCTCGGAGACGGAGCCGAAGGCGTGTCCGATCCCGTTCGCCGCGGCGAGGAGGCCGGCCCGCTCGGCGTCGATGTCGCACAAGGCCACGACCTCGACGCCCTGCCCCGCCTCCCGGCCCGCCTCATCCGCTGCCCGGTAGGCCTCCAGGTGGTTGCGGAAGATCGCGCCGCCGCCGGCGATGCCGACGCGCAGGGTGCCGCTCATGTCCACGCCGCCGCTCATGTCCACGCCGCCGCTCATGACCGCCCCGCCTGCGCCCACTGGGTGACCTGGTCCAGGGCCTGGGCCAGGTGCCGGCCCGCGGCGTAGGCCCGCGTGATGGCCGAGCCGATGGTGGCCCCGCCGCCGGGGTAGGCGTCCTTGAACACGGTCGCCGAGCAGTTGCCGGCGGCGTAGAGACCCGGCAGGGCCTCCCCGTCCCAGTCCAGGACCCGGCCGTGCAGGTCGGCGCGCAGGCCGCCGGCCGTGCCCAGGGCTCCGGGATGCAGCTGCACGGCGTAGAACGGTGCCTGGGCCACGGGGGCCAGGCAGGGGTTCGGCCGGTTCTGCGGGTCCCCGAGGTGGCGGTCCTGCTCCGAGGCGCCGCGGCCGAACTGCGGGTCCTCACCACGCCCGGCCGCCGGGTTGAACGCCGCGACGGTCTGCTCGAGCCCCTCCGGGTCCACCCCGATGAGCTCGGCCAGTCCGGCCAGGGTGGGCGACTGCACGAGCCAGTCCGGGGCATCCGCTGGATCGGAGAACACCGGGTGGCCGGCCACGGGGTAGCGGGCCGTGAACCGGGAGTCCATCACCAGGAAGGCCGGGATGTTGGCGAAGTCCGAGGTCTCCGGGTCGATGTTCGCGAAGACGCGGGAGAAGTCGTGGTAGTTGAGGGCCTCGTTGACGAAGCGCCGGCCGGCGGCGTTCACCACGATCCCGCCGGGCAGGGTGGCCTCCACGTTGCCCATGCGCCCCGAGGGGTGCCCGCCGTACCGGGCCCCGTGGGCGGTGATGACCGGGACGCCCCAGATGTCCGTGGTCTCGGTGAACGAGGCTCCCGCGGCCATCCCGAGCTTCAGTCCGTCACCGGTGTTGCTCGGCGCGGAGATCGGCGTGATGGGGAACGTCAGCAGGGTGCCGGTCAGCTCGGGCGACCACTCGAAGCCGCCGGATGCGAGGACCACGGCGTCCGCCGTCACGTCCTTCTCCCCGGCCACGGTCACCCGCCACCGCCGACCGGACTGCTCGCCCGACGGCTCGCCGGACTGCTCGCCGGATCGCTCCAGTCCGGTGGCCGGGGCGGGCGCCGCGATCACGACGCCGGCCTCCCAGGCCGAGGCGGTCAGGGCACCGGCCAGCGCCCCGCCCATGGTGCGCACCCCGCGCTCGGCGCGGCCGGAGAGCAGGTCCGGGTCCGGGGCGGCACCGTGCAGCTGGTCCCGCTCGTCCATGGTGATCAGTGGCAGGTAGGTCGGCTGGCGTAGCACCTCGGCCAGTCCCGGCACCAGGGAGGGGTCGAACTCGCGGTGGTCCAGCCCGCGTCCACCGGGCGTGGCCCCGGGCCAGTCCATGTGGTAGTCCGGGCGGGACAGCGGGGCGTAGTCCACGCGGGTGTGCTCATCCAGGAAGCGCACCGCCTCGGCGGCGGTGGACACGTACCAGGCGATCTCCTCCTCCGAGAGCCGGCCGCCCGTCGCGGCCCGCACGTAGTCGGCGGCAGTCTCGGGGGTGTCCGTGAAGCCGCGTGCGTCCATGAGGTGGTTGTCCGGGGCCCACATGACCCCGCCCCCGGCCGCCGTGGTGCCACCCAGCTGCTCGGCCTTCTCGAGCACCAGCACGGAGGCACCGGCGTGGCGGGCCACGAGGGCGGCCGTCATCCCGGCGCATCCGGAGCCGATGACCACAAGGTCATACCGTCCGGCGAGCTCGGCCACGGGCGTCAGCAGCGGGGTGGGGTTCGTCATGTCAGTCCTGTCCTGTGCTGGTGCTGGTGCTGGTGCTGAAGTCGATCGCGATCTTGCCGACGCCGGCCGCCGGGTCCACGAGGGTGGCGAATGCGGCGTCCAGGTCCTCGAAGGCGAAGCGGTGGGTCAGCAGGGGGGCGATGGGCTCCTGGTGCCGGTCCAGCAGGTCCAGCGCCTGGCCGATGAGGTTCTGGGAGTTGCGGGAGCCCAGCAGGTCGATCTCCTTGACCGGCAGGGTCCGCAGCGTCAGGCGCAGTTCGGCGTCGGAGATGCCCACGCAGACCACTCGGCCGGCGGTAGCCACCAGGTCCACGCCGGCGGCCACGGAGGCCGGGGCGCCGGTGGCGTCGATAACCAGGGACGGTCCGTCCCCGCCGGTGAGCCCGTCCAGCTCGGCCCGCTGCGCCGCCGTCGGGAAATCCCCGGGGGTGACGGTGAGGGTGCGGTCCGCGCCGAGCCCCGCGGCGAGCGCCAGCCGGGAGGGGTTCAGGTCCGCGACGGTGACGTCGCAGCCGAGGTCCTTGAGGTAGAGCGTTGCCAGCAGGCCGATGGGACCCGCTCCGGAGACCAGGACCCTCTCGCCGACCTGCGCCCGGCCGCGGTTCACGGCCTGCATCGCGATGGAGGTCGGCTCGGACAGCGGGGCGAGGGACAGGTCCAGGCCTGCCGGCACCCGGTAGAGCTTCTGCAGCGGGATGGCCTGCTCCGTCACGAGCGAGCCGTCCTCGTAGCAGCCGTACACGCTCATGTGGCGGCAGGCGTTGACCCGGCCCACGGAGCAGGCATAGCACTGCCCGCAGTAGAACATCGGGGAGACTGCCACACGTTCGCCGAGGGACCAGCCGGAGGTCTCCTGGTCGGTGGGGTCGAGCGCCACGATGGTGCCGGCCGCCTCGTGGCCTTGGATGATCGGCAGCTCGGTGGCGTAGTCGTCGTCCCAGATGTGCGCGTCGGTCCCGCACAGGGTCACCGAGGCCATCCGGACCACCGCCGTGCCCGGAGCGGGCACGGGCGCCGGGACGCTGCGGTACTCGATCGTCCGCCGGCTGGTGGTGACGGCGGCGGTGGCTGTGCGGTCCGTGCTGGTGGCTGCCGCCGGGGCGGGGGTGGTCGAGGTCATCGGGTTACTCGGCACCGGCGATGGAGCCGAAGGCGATGTTCCACTTCCGCACGGTGCGCTCGGCCACGAAGCCGCCGGCGTAGAAGGGGTCGCCGTCCATGATGGAGGCGACCTCGTCCACGGAGTCGCCCTTGATGATCAGCAGGGCGCCGAGCGGCTCGGCCTCGGTCAGGCGGCCGGAGACCAGCAGCGTGCCCTGCTCATGGAGCCCCTTCAGGAAGTCCACGTGGGTGGGGCGGACGGCCACCATCTCCTCGGTCTCGGGGACGTAGGCGTAGGTGACGGCGTAGGCGGCCATGGTGGTGCTCCTCTGCTGGATGATGCTGGGTCTCGTGCACGCCGGCCGTGTGACCGGCGTTACGTCCCATCGTGCGGGCATCGGCGGCCGGCCCGCGCCCTCGTTCCCATTGAACGGGAATCACGGGTCTTCCGGGCAGCTCAGCCGCGCTCGGGCACCCCGGACCGGCCGCGCGAGCCCATCTGCCGGGACAGCCCGCGGGCCGCGGCGAGCAGCACGGGGACCTGGATCTGAAGGTTGACCTGGTCCACCTCGGCCACGATCGAGATGGCGCCGAGCACCCGGCCGCCCGGCCCGAACACCGGGGCCGCCGTCCCCGCGGAGCCGGCCACCGTGACGCCGCGCAGGTGCACGTAGCCGTCCGTCCTAGCCTGCGCCAGCAGCCGTCGCAGTCCCTCCTGCGTGATGCCCGAGTCCCGGGTGAAGCGGTCCCACGGCGCCGCGAGGAACCGCTCCTGCAGATGCCGGGGCGAGAAGGCCAGGATCGCCAGCCCGGGGGCGGTGGACAGTGCGGGCAGCCGCCCGGCGATCTTGGTCAGGTCCGTGGGCACGTCCCGGCTGATGAGCCGCTCGAGGTAGATGATGGTGCCGTCCTGCTCGTCCAGGATCGCCAGGGAGGTGTTCTGGCGCTGCGTGACGTGGACGGCCTCCGTGAACGGCAGGGCGGCCTGGCCGAACTCCTGGTACGTGGAGCTGCGCTGGCCCAGCTCCCACAGCACGAGACCGATCCGGAACCCGCCGCCGGGGGTGCGCCGCAGCAGACCCTCCTCGGCCATGTCCCCGGCCAGCCGGTGGGCGGTCGAGGAGGACAGCCCGGCCCGGTCCGCCAGCTCGGTGGCGGTGAGCTCCGGATGCTCGGCGTCGAAGGCGTGCAGGACCCGCACGAGCCGCTGGATCAGCGACTCCCCCGAGGGTGAGTTGGCCATCAGGTCCCCCTGCGCTCTCCAGTGCGCTCTCCACCCGGCGCCGGCCCGCGCCGCAGCAGCCCACTCCGTAGCGCCGTGGCCGAGGCCAGCATCAGGGCCAGCAGGGTGATCACGGCGCCGGAGACCACCGGCCAGGTCACCTCGGCCCCCGGCGTGGGCCAGGCGGTGTCCAGCACGAGCGAGCCCGCCAGCTGCCCGGCCACCAGCCCGAGGGTGAACAGCATCGCACCGATCGTGCGCGTGAGGATCGCCCCGCCGACCACCACCACGGAACCCAGCAGGCCGCCGGTGTAGTACCACCAGTCCCCCGGCCCCATCGGCAGGTGCTGGAAGCCGCCGGCGGCGATCTGCGGCGCGGCCACCGCCAGCAGGGCCAGGGTGCCGGTGAGGTAGTTGAACAGCACGATCGGCTCCACCCGGCCCACGGCGGCCCCGACGACCCCGTTCATGGCCATCTGCGGCGGCTGCAGCAGCCCGCCGGCCAGGACCAACACCAGCGGCAGGGCGAGGGTCACGAGCGCCGCCGGCTCCGCGCCGCCGTCGTGCCCCGGACCGCCGCCGAGCAGCCGGGGCGAGACCGCCAGGCTCACGCCGGCCAGGCCGAGCATCAGGCCCGCCAGCCGGCGCCGCCCCAGGCGCTGCCGGCCGGAGGGGACCCAGCCCGCGGTGTCCAGCACGGTGGAGGAGAGCATCTGACCGCCGATGAACATCAGCGAGAACAGCGCGACGCCCACGAGGTCCACCGTCACGGCCTGCCCGTACACGGCGAAGGCCCCGAGCAGTCCGGAGAGGGCGAAGAACCAGGGGAACCGCCCCGTCACCGCGCCGCGGACCAGCCGCACGACCCCGCGGCGGTTGGCGGGGACCAGCCCGTTGACCACCAGCATCAGCACCAGGCCGGAGCCGAAGGTGACGGAGGCGGCCAGGGTCGGGTCACCCAGCTCGGTGCGCAGCGCGCCGGTGATCCGGGCCTGGACCGCGATCGCCACGCCGCCGGCCAGCGCCAGCAGCAGCGAGAGGGCCTTACTCATGCACGCGGGCCGGGCGCACCCCGGCCGGCGGCGTGCCGCGCGGCCACCCAGCCGAAGGTCATGCCGGAGCCCACCTGGGAGCCGGCGCCGGGGTACTCGCTGCCCATCACGGACGCGGCGTCGTTGCCGGCGGCGTACAGCCCGGCGATCGCCGCCCCGTCCGCATCCACCACCTGCGCCTGCGCGTTGATGCGGATCCCGTAGGCGGTGGCCAGCGGGGTCGGGACCACGGCCATCGCGTAGAACGGGCCATGCCGGACCGGGCCGACGTTCGGGTTCGGCGCGTGCTCCGGATCCCCGGCCGCCTGCCCGAACAGCAGCTCGCCCTTGTGGAAGTCCTCGTCCACACCGGTGGCGGCGAAGCCGTTGTACCGGTCCACGGTGTCCTGCAGCCCCGCGGCGTCCACGCCGATCCTCCCGGCCAGCTCGGCCAGGCTCGCCCCGCGGTGCAGGTAGCCCGCGTCGAGGTACTTCTGCAGGGCGGCCGCCGGCAGGTGCGGCATGGTGATCATGCCCAGGCCGTACTTCGCCAGGGTGCGCGAGTCCACCACGAGCCAGGCCGGGACGGTCGGCACCTGCTGGTGGGAGGCGTACATGGCCCGCACGAAGCGGTGGTAGGAGACCGACTCGTCCACGAAGCGCCGTCCCGCGGCATTGACCGCGATCAGCCCCGGCTTGGCCCGGTCCCAGATGTGCGGGAACACCACGGTGGAGCCGTCCGCTCGGGTGCCGATCGAGGACGGGAACCACAGGGCGTTCTCCCCGTCGTCCGTGCCGGCCGCCGCCCCCACGGCCGCGCTGAGCCGCAGGGTGTCCCCCGTGGCCCCCTCGCCGGCCCGGGAGAACTGGGGCGTGGGCGAGGGCAGGAACCGCTCCCGCAGCTCCGGGCTCTGCGCGAAGCCCCCGGCGGCCAGGACCACGCCGCGCCGCGCCCGGATGCGCAGCTCGCGTCCGCCATGGCTCACGACGGCGCCCGTCACCTTCCCTGCGTCCCTCACCAGCTCGCTCGTGTAGGTGTTCCGCCACACCTCACCGCCGCGCCGGCCCAGCTCGTGGTAGAGGCGGGCGATGAGCGCATTGCCCATCACCAGCCGGGTCCCCCGCGGATACCGGACCCGGTCCAGGGCCCACCGGGCGCCCAGGCCCAGCGCCGTGGCGCCGGCCCGGACGGTCTTCGCCGCGTTCCCGGAGAACAGCCCCAGCAGGGTGGCGACCTCCGGGCGGCGGAGCATCAGGGTCCCGCCCATCAGCGCGAACTCCGGCACCGGCGGGCGGATCTGCCGGAACCGCTCCCGGCCGATCAGGCGGCCGTCGAAGGGCTCGGGCTCCAGCGCCCGCCCGGTCTGGCCGGTCTCCGGCAACTCGGAGTGGTAGTCCACCACGGCCGGCGAGGGCCGGAACGTCACCCCCAGCTCCGCCACGTAGTCCAGCATCCGCGGCCCCTGGTCCAGGTACGCCTGCCGCAGGGCCTTGTCCGATTTCTCCCCCACCAGCCGGTCCAGGTAGCGCTCGGCCCGCGCGGCGTCGTCGGTGTTCCCGGCCCGGCGCTGGAAGTGGTTGTTGGGGATCCAGCTGGTCCCCGCCGAGTAGGCGGTGGTGCCGCCGATGTACCCGGTCTTCTCCAGCACCAGCACGTCCAGGCCCTCCGCGGCGCCGGTCAGGGCCGCCGTCAGTCCTGCGGCCCCGGTGCCCAGGACCAGCAGGTCCACCTCGCGGTCCCAGGGTGGGTTCTGCGCGGGCTGTGCGGGTGACGACTGTGCTGGTGACGACTGTGCTGGTGACTTCGGGGCGGATGGCGTCGCGGACATCGCACCATCGTGGCCCACGGACCACCGCCCCGGGACCCGTTGTCCCGTTGAACGGGATTCAGAGCCGCTTCTGCCAGGCCGGATGGGTGGCCGCGGGCACGAAGCCGAGCTCTCCGTTGGCCCGCAGGATCGCCCGGTTCTCGTCGGCGTTCCAGGTGTAGAGGCGCACCGCCTCGGGCTGGCGCCGCAGCAGCCGGGAGACGTTGACCGCCTTGAGCAGCAGGGCCAGGCCGCGCCCCCGGTGCTCGGGGTGCACCAGGGTGTTGCCCTGATAGGCCGCCTGCGGCAGGTCGGCGAAGGTCTCGACGTCCGAGTGTCCCACGAGCCGGCCGGTCGCCCGGTCCCGCACCGCCGAGGTGACCATCGTCAGGCCCATCCGCTCGCGGGCCCGCTCCTCGGCCCGCAACCTGGACACGTCCCAGGCCTCGTGGGCGCGTTCGACCGCACCGGCCGGGGCCTCGGCGGCCATCCGGCCGAGCAGCTGCGCGTAGGACTCCGCATCCTCCGCGGGGCATGCCCCCTCCCAGCCGACCAGCTCGTAGCCGTGGTCCGCCACCGCGGTCGAGGCGGACTCGGCCCGCAACGCCGCACCGGCCGCCTCCCGCAGGTCCAGCACGGAGGTCCACTCCAGCTGCGCCAGCTCGTAGCCGTGGGCGGCCGCGAACGCCGCATCCGGCGCCTGCCGGCGCAGGGCGACCGGGCCGGCGTCGTCCTGGTTCTGGTCCCGGGGCGGCACGACCGGGGTCAGGCCGGTCTGCAGGGAGGTGCCGGTGGTGAAGACCGGGCCGGAGCCGACGGCGGCCGGGTCCAGCAGGGCGTTGTCCGTCCAGGACTGCATCACGGTGCGTCCCCGGCGCACCGCCTCGGCCTCCGCCTCCCGCAGCAGCGCGGAGCCCACCCCGCGGCGGCGGAAGTCCGGGTGCACCTCGATGAGCACCTCAGCGGTATGCGGCTGGGCGGAGGGCTCGGTGCCGGATCCAGGAGCAGCGGGGTCGAACGGCAGGCTGAGGGCGGCGTAGCCGATGATCCGGTCCGCCTCCCGGGCCACGGCGAAGTGGGTGCGGAGATCCTCCCGCGCGGTGGCGCCGGCCAGCTGGTTCTCCGGCGAGACGTAGAAGTCGTTGTTGCCCCAGAACAGGGACGTCACCAGGTTGGCCAGCTGGGCCACCTGCAGGAAGTCGGCCGTGGCCGGGGGCATCGGCAGGCGGGCCTGGTCGAGGGCGTCCGGCAGCTGGAGCCATGCGGTGTTCATGGGCTCCATTAAACCCCCGCCGTTCAGACGCCCGCCGTTAAACACCCGAGGCCGGAACCGGCGATCACTCGCTGGTTCCGGCCTCGGGTGTCGAGCCGGGCTCAGGTGAGCCGGGCCCCGGCGCTCAGGTCAGGCCTGGGCGTCCGCTGCCGACTCGATCTTGACCACGTTCGGGTCCACCTTGATGCCGGGGCCGAAGGTCGTGGAGACGGTGGCCTTGGAGATGTACCGGCCCTTGGAAGCGGAGGGCTTCAGGCGCAGCACCTCCTCCAGGGCTGCGGCGTAGTTCTCGGTCAGCTTCTCGGCGTCGAAGCTGGTCTTGCCGATGATGAAGTGCAGGTTGGCGTGCTTGTCGACGCGGAAGTCGATCTTGCCACCCTTGATGTCCGTCACGGCCTTGGCCACGTCCGGGGTCACCGTGCCGGTCTTCGGGTTCGGCATGAGGTTACGGGGGCCGAGGATCTTGCCGAGGCGGCCGACCTTGCCCATCATGTCCGGGGACGCCACGGCGGCGTCGAAGTCGGTCCAGCCACCCTGGACCTTGGCGATCAGGTCGTCGGAGCCGACGAAGTCGGCGCCCGCGGCCTCGGCGGCCGCGGCCTTGTCACCGGTGGCGAAGACGACCACGCGGGCGGTCTTGCCGGTGCCGTTGGGCAGGTTGACGGTGCCGCGCACCATCTGGTCGGCCTTACGGGGGTCGACGCTCAGGCGGAAGGCGACCTCCACGGTGGCGTCCGACTTGGAGGGGTTGGTCTCCTTGGCCAGGGCGATCGCCTCGACGGGACCGTAGACGGTCTCGCCGATCTTCTCCTGAGCGGCCTTGTATGCTTTGCTGCGCTGTGCCATCTGCGTGTTCTCCTTATGCAGTCGTGGTCTGCGGGTCGCGCGCGACCCTGCCACTGGGTGTGTTCTGTGGTGACGAGAAGTGGGTGTTTCCGTCAGCCTTCGACGGTGATGCCCATGGAGCGGGCGGTGCCGGCGATGATCTTGGCGGCAGCCGCGAGATCGTTGGCGTTGAGGTCTTCCATCTTGGTCTGGGCGATCTCCTCGCACTGGGCGCTGGTCAGCTTGCCGACCTTGTCCGTGTGGGGGGTGGCGGAGCCCTTGGAGACCTTGGCGGCCTTCTTGATCAGCTCGGCGGCCGGCGGGGTCTTGGTGATGAAGGTGAACGAACGGTCTTCGTACACGGTGATCTCGACCGGGACGACGTTGCCACGCTGGGATTCCGTCGCGGCGTTGTACGCCTTGCAGAACTCCATGATGTTCACGCCGTGCTGACCGAGCGCGGGGCCGATCGGAGGGGCCGGGTTGGCGGCTCCTGCCTGGATCTGCAGCTTGATCAGGCCTGCGACCTTCTTCTTGGGGGCCATTATCGGGTCCTTCTTCTGTAACTTCTTGCGTGTTCCCCGGAGCACAGGAGTGTGCCCCGGAGCGGGTGGCCACCGTGGCGCGGTGACCGGTCCGCCCTCCGCCCGGCAAAGCAACCGGGCGGCGGCGAAGTCTTCGGTGTCCTCTACCGGATCTTGGTGACCTGGTTGAAGGACAGGGTGACCGGGGTCTCGCGCTCGAAGATGGTCACGAGGACCACGAGCTGCTGGGATTCGACCTTGACCTCGGAGATGGTGGCCGGCAGGGTCTCGAACGGGCCGTCGTTGACGGTGACCGACTCGCCGACCTCGAAGTCGACCTCGATCGCCGGGGCGCTGGAGCCGGAGCCGGCCGGGACGGGGCGACCCTCGGCCTCGGCGGCCTTGGTGGCCTCCTGCAGGGCCGAGGGGGCCAGCATGGAGTGCACCTCGTCCAGGGACAGCGGGAACGGATCGTGCGCGTTGCCCACGAAGCCGGTCACGCCCGGGGTGTGGCGGACCACGCCCCACGAGGCGTCGGTCAGGTCCATCCGCACGAGCACGTAGCCGGGGATGCGCACCCGGTTGACGAGCTTGCGCGTGGTGTTGCGGATCTCCACGACCTCTTCCATGGGGACTTCGATCTCATAGATGTAGTCCTCCATCTCCTGGGTCTGGATGCGCGTCTCCAGGTTGGTCTTCACGCGCTTCTCGTAGCCCGCGTAGGTGTGGATGACGTACCAGTCGCCCGGCTGACGGCGCAGGCGGGTGCGGAGCTCCTCGGAGGGGTCGACCTCGGGCTCGGCTTCGGCTTCGGGCTCAGCCTCGGCGGCGACGTCGGCCTCGACCTCCTCCGCCTCGATCTCCTCGGCCACGGGCTCGCCAGCGGCGGCGGCGTCCTCAGCGGTCTGAGGGTCCTGAGACGGCTGGGACTGCTCCTCTTCGAGGGCATCGGCCTCGGCTAGGGCGTCGGCCTGCGGTTCGAGTTCCTGCTCGGACACTGGGTTCCTGCTTTCTTCACGCGTTCAACGTACTTCCGGCAGGGCTTCTCCTCCGGCGGGACGGGTGTGGTGCGCCCCCTGCGCAGACCCGCCTGCGGACTCAGAGGCTGCCGTCGCCGAAGACGAAGGAGGCACCCGAGCCGAACAAGAAGTCCAACAAGGTGACCAGCAAGATCATGAAGATCACGAAGACGAGCACGACGCCCGTGAGCTTCACCAACTCCTCGCGGGTGGGCGTGACGACCTTCTTGAGCTCGTCCACCACCTGGCGCAAGAACAGAGCGATGCGGCCGAAGAAGCCTCGCTTCCGCGGCGCCTCAGGGGACTGATCCCCCGTGCTGTTCGCAGCTGCCTCGGTCACGTGGCCTCACTTGCTAGGTCGACACTGAAACTGTCCTGCCGAGCGCCCCCGGATCACCGGGGCCGCCCTGCGCAGGGTAGACAGGACTCGAACCTGCAACCTGCGGTTTTGGAGACCGCTGCGCTACCAATTGCGCCACTACCCTATGGACCGGAATGTCATCTCCGAACGGACATGCCATGGCACGGCCCAGCGTGGTGTTTTTCAACACCGGGGAACAACTTTACGTCATCACCGTCGGTGAGTCGAACCGGCCCGCTCCGGCCACCACCCATGCCGCGCCCTCCACGCTATGGCAAGCCATGACGGCCCACTAGGCTGGAGCCCAACGACACCTGGAATCCGCCCGCCGGAAGGACCCCATGCCGAACTCACCGTCCCACCAGCCCCGGAGCCGCGTCTCCCAGCGCATCGGCTCGATCGCCGAGTCCGCCACCCTCGCCGTCGACGCGAAGGCGAAGGCACTCAAGGCCGCCGGGCGCCCGGTGATCGGGTTCGGCGCCGGGGAGCCGGACTTCCCCACCCCGGACTACATCGTCGAGGCGGCGGTCCAGGCCGCGCGCGACCCCAAGAACCACCGCTACTCCCCCGCCGGCGGGTTGCCGGAGCTGAAGCAGGCGGTCGCCGAGAAGACCCTGCGCGACTCCGGGTTCCAGATCGAACCGGCGCAGGTGCTGGTGACCAACGGCGGAAAGCAGGCGGTCTACAACACCTTCGCCGCCCTGCTGGACCCGGGCGACGAGGTCATCGTCCCCACGCCCTACTGGACCACCTACCCCGAGTCCATCCGGCTGGCCGGCGGCGTCCCCGTGGATGTCTTCGCCGGGCCGGAGAACGGCTACAAGGTCACGGTGGAGCAGCTCGACGCCGCCGTGACCGAGCGCACCAAGGTGCTCTCGTTCGTCTCCCCCTCCAACCCGACCGGCGCCGTCTACTCCCCCGAGGAGACCGCCGCCATCGGCCGCTGGGCCTACGACCGCGGCCTCTGGGTGGTCACGGACGAGATCTACGAGCACCTCACCTATGACGGGGTGCCCTTCACCTCGATCGCCACGGCCGTGCCCGAGCTGGCCGACCAGGTGGTCATCCTCAACGGCGTGGCCAAGACCTACGCCATGACCGGCTGGCGCGTCGGCTGGATGGCCGGCCCCGTGGACGTCATCAAGGCCGCCACCAACCTGCAGTCCCACGCCACCTCCAACGTCGCCAACGTCTCCCAGCGCGCGGCCCTGGCCGCCGTCTCCGGACCGCTGGACGCCGTGGAGGACATGAAGGCCGCCTTCGACCGCCGCCGGAAGGCGATGGTCGCCGGCCTCAACGAGGTGCCCGGATTCTCCTGCCCGACGCCGGCCGGGGCCTTCTACGCGTACGTGGACGTCCGCGGTGCGCTGGGGGACACTGCGGGACGGGGGCACCAGACCTCGGCCGAGCTGGCCGGCTACATCCTGGAGAAGGCCGAGGTCGCCGTCGTGCCCGGCGAGGCCTTCGGCCCCTCGGGATTCCTGCGGCTGTCCTACGCCCTGGGCGACGACGACCTGGCCGAGGGCATCAGCCGGATCCAGGAACTGCTCTCCCGCTGACCGCCGCATCCTCCCCTCCCCGCCCCCCACGTTTTGAGGGCAATCCCCCTTTGAGGGCAATCCCACGCGTTGGGATTGCCCTCAAAGTGGACAGGCTCCGCAGATGCGACTCGGAGGGCTCTTCTGATCCGCATCTGCGTGCGCTAGGGTCTCCTCCATGACTCTGCTGCGCGTCTCCGAGGCCGCCCGCTACCTGGGCGTCAGCGATGACACCGTGCGCCGGTGGGTGGGCGCCGGGCGGCTGACCAGACACACGGACGGGGCCGGCAAGGCCGCCGTGGACGGGGTGGAGGTGGCGGCCCTGGCACGGGGCGCCTCCGATCAGCCGGACGCCGTCCCCACCTCGGCCCGGAACACCTTCGCCGGGCTCGTGACCCACGTGGTGATGGACACCGTGATGGCCCAGGTGGAGCTGCAGTGCGGCCCGTTCCGTGTGGTGTCCCTGATGAGCGCCGAGGCGGCCCGCGAGCTGGGCCTGGAGCCGGGCATGCCGGCCACCGCGGTGGTCAAGGCCACCACGGTGATCATCAACCGCGAGACGGCCCCGTGAGGACCGTCAGGGCAACCGCGCCCCTCGCGGCCCTGGCACTCACCGCGCTGGCCCTGACAGGCTGCGCCGGTGCAGATCTGGACGCCGGCGAGACGGATGCCACCCTCACCGTGTTCGCCGCGGCTTCACTGGGCGAGGCCTTCGAGGAGCTCGCCGACGGCTTCGAGGCGGAGCACCCCGGGGTCGAGGTCGAGTACAGCTTCGCCGGGTCCTCCTCCCTCGTGGAGCAGATCCTGGCTGGCGCGCCCGCAGACGTCTTCGCCTCAGCCAATGAGGTCAACATGACCAAGGTGACCGATGCCGGTGAGGGGGCCTCCGCACCGGAACTCTTCGCCACCAACGTGCTCACGCTGATCACCCCGCCGGACAACCCGGCCGGGATTCAGACCCTGGAGGATGCGGCTGCCGAGGACGTCAAGCTGGTGGTCTGTGCACCCCAGGTCCCCTGCGGAGACGCCTCGGCCGCCCTCGCCGCGGACGCAGGAGTGGAGCTGGCACCGGTCAGCGAGGAATCCCAGGTGACCGATGTCCTGGGCAAGATCACCTCGGGCGAGGCCGATGCCGGCCTGGTCTACGTCACGGACGCCACCGGGGCCGGGGACGCCGTGCGCTCCGTCCCCCTGGAGAATGCCGGCTCGGCGGTGAACAACTACCCCATCAGCGTCCTGCGGGCCGCCGAGGAGAACGGCGCCGGGCAGCCGGAACTGGCCCAGGACTTCATCGACTATGTCCGCTCGGAAGACGGCCAATCACTGTTGGAGGACCATGGCTTCGGCCAGCCGTAGTCCCGCGGCCGCCCGCCGTCAGACCAGTATCGACCGCACCGTCCGGGTCCGGCCGCCCGCCGGCCTGACGGTCGTCGGCGTCCTCGGCGGCGTGGCGTTGCTCGTGCCGTTTGCCGCCCTCGTGGCCGGGGTGGACCTGGCCCGGCTGCCCGAGCTGCTGACCTCCGCCAGCGCCCTCGACGCCCTCGGGCTCTCAGTGCGCACGGCCCTGACGGCCACCGCGATCTGCCTGCTGCTCGGGACCCCGCTGGCCCTGGTCCTGACCCGGCTGGACTTCCCGGGCCGCAACCTGGCCCGGGCCCTGGTGCTGTTGCCGCTCGTGGTCCCGCCCGTGGTCGGCGGCATCGCCCTGACGGAGGCCTTCGGCCGGCGCGGCCTGATCGGCGAGCACCTCCACGTGCTGGGGATCGAGATCGCCTTCACCTCCACCGCCGTGGTGATGGCCCAGGTGTTCGTGTCCCTGCCCTTCCTCGTGGTCGCCCTGGAGGGCGCGCTGCTGACCCGCGGCGAGGCGCACGAGCGCACCGCCCTGTCCCTCGGGGCCTCCCCGCTGCGCACCTTCCTCACCGTGACGCTGCCGCTGCTGGTGCCCGGGCTCGTCTCCGGGCTGGTCCTGACCTTCGCCCGCGCCCTGGGCGAGTTCGGCGCCACCATCACCTTCGCCGGCTCGCTGCAGGGCACCACCCGCACGCTGCCGCTACAGGTCTACCTGGAGCGCGAGACGGACCCGGAGGCCGCCGTCGCCCTGTCCCTGGTGCTCGTGGTGGTGGCGCTCGCGGTGATCACGGTGGCCTACGGGCGCCGCGGGCTGTCCGGCGCGGGGGTGGCCCGATGATTCTCGACTGCCACGTGGTGGTCCCCGAGCGCGGGGTGGACGTCGGGTTCACGGTGCAGCCGGGCCGGACCCTGGCCCTGACCGGGCCCAACGGCGCCGGCAAGTCGACCGTGCTCTCCGCCGTGGCCGGCTGGCTGCGGCCGGAGTCCGGCCATGCCCGCCTCGGGGAACGCACCCTGTTCGATCTCGCACCCGGTCGTTCTGAATGGACCCCCGCGCGACGTCGGCAGGTCGGCTACCTGACACAGGACCCCCTGCTCTTCCCCCACCTCACGGCCGAGGCGAACGTCGCCTTCGGACTGCGCCGGGCCGGCGTCGTCCACCGCGCGCAGCGCCTTCAGGTGGCCCGTCACTGGCTGGACCGGATGGGGGTGGGGCACCTGGCCGGGCGCCGGCCGCACCAGCTCTCCGGGGGCCAGGCGCAGCGCACCGCCATCGCGCGCGTGCTGGCGTCCGGCCCGGACCTGGTGCTGCTGGACGAGCCGCTCGCCGCCCTCGACGCCCAGGTGGTCCCGCAGATCCGCGAGCTGCTCACCGAGGTGCTGACCGGGCGCACCACCGTGCTGGTGTCCCACCATCACGCGGACGTGGACGCGCTGGCGGATGCGGAGCACCGGCTCTCGGTCTAGAGCAGTCCCCGCTCCCCTGCCCAGCGCGTGAGCTCGTGGCGGTTGGAGAGCTGCAGCTTGCGCAGCACATTGGACACGTGGGTCTCGATGGTGCGCACGGAGATGAACAAGTCCTTCGCTGCCTCGCGGTAGGTGAAACCGCGGGCGATCAGGCGCATGACCTCGAGCTCCCGGGCGGAGAGCAGGTCCAGCTCCTCGTCCCGCACGGCCACGTCGGCGGTGCCGAAGGCATCCAGCACGAACCCGGCCAGCCGGGGCGAGAACACGGCGTCCCCGCCGGCCACCCGCCGCACGGCGTCCGAGACCTCCGGTCCGGAGATGGTCTTGGTGACGTAGCCGCGGGCCCCGGCCCGGATCACCGCCACCACGTCCTCGGCGGAATCCGACACCGAGATCGCCAGGAACCGCACCTCGGGCGCCAGGGACTGGCAGGAGGCGGCGACCTCGGCCCCGCCGCCGCCCCGCCCGCCGGGCAGGTGCACGTCCAGCAGCACCACGTCCGGCTCGGTCTCGTGGATGACGCGGATCGCGGCGTCCACGTCCCCGGCCTCGCCCACCACCTCGACCTCGGCCGGGTGCAGGTCGGCTTTCAGCCCGGTCCGGAAGATGGCGTGGTCGTCCACGATGACGACGCGGACCGGACGGGCGGGGTTGCTGGTGGTCATGCTGTGGGTCCTTCCTTCCTGTTCTGCTGCGCCTCCGGAACCGGCAGGCGCAGACGGACTTCAGTGCCCTCCTCGCCGGTGGAGATGGTGGCCGTCCCGCCGGCGCGCTCCATCCGGCCGATCACGGACTCCCTGATCCCCAGGCGGTCCGGCGGAATGGCGCCCGGGTCGAAGCCCGGCCCGCGGTCCTTGACGAAGATCTCGACGGCGGCCGGGCCGGCTTCCGCGTAGACGCGCACGGGCCCACCCTGTCCGGCATGGCGCACGGCGTTGAGCATGGCCTCGCGCGAGGCCTGCAGCAACGGATCCAGCCACGCGCCTGTGGCGGTGCCGACCGTGACGACCTCGATGGGCTGGCCGTGGGTGTCCTCGATGGTGGCCGCGAGGTCCTGCAGGCGGTCCGTCAGGTTGCCGTCCGGGCGGGTGGGGTCGGCGTAGAGGTACTGGCGCAGGTCGCGCTCCTGGGCGCGGGCGAGCCGGGCGACGGTGGCGGAGTCGTCCGCATTCCGCTGGATCAGGGCGAGGGTCTGGAGCACGGAGTCGTGCAGGTGGGCGGCGATCTCGGCCCGCTCGGTCTGGACCGCGAGCGCGGAGGACTTCGCGGCGGCGTCCCGCCACAGCTTCAGCCCCCACGGGGCGGCCACGAGTGTCACGCCGGCCAGGATGACCAGCGCCACCACGAGTCCGAGCCACAGGTCCTGGGTCCCCACGAACCCCGCGGCCAGCGTCAGGATTCCCGCCATGACCAGGAGCAGGCCGAGCACGAGGAACGTGACGCGGTGGGCGCGGTGCTCGCCGGCGCCACCGCGCAGGGCGTCGAACTGGAGCCAGACCAGCGCCACGCCGAGCAGGACGACGGCGGCCGGTCCGAGCATGCCCCAGTTCAGCCGCACGCCGGCCACCACCTGGAGGGCCAGGGCAGCGGCCAGGCCGAGGAGCACGATGCCGAGGACGACCTGCCAGCCGCGGCCGAGGGAGTCCGGCAGGTTGCCGAGACCCACGCGGGAGGACAGGGGCCGGGACTGCTCGGGGGCGCCGCGCACGGGTTCGCCGGCACCCACCACGGCCTCCTGCTCGTCCGGGACGAAGATCCACAGCCAGGCGTAGAACACCACGCCGACCCCGCTGAGCAGGGACAGGGCCACCACCCCGAGGCGGACCCAGCCCAGGGGCAGCCCGAGGTACCGCGCCAGCCCGGCACAGACGCCGGCGATGGCGCGGTGCTCGCGGGAGCGGGTCAGAAGGCGGTCGGACACTGCGGTCATGGCTCCATCCTGCCTGACGCGGCCGGCTCCGGGGGTCCCGCCGGGCACCGGTCCGGGGGTTCTCCGGGTCGGATCAGGGGTATTCCGGATACCGCGGGCGCCGCGGGGAGGCCACGATGGAACCATGAACGAGAACGATGTCCACCCCGGCGGCTTCTACCCCTGGATCGAATCGCTGCGCACCGTGCGCTCCCCGAACCGCTGGGTCGGCGGTGTCGTGGCCGGGGCCTCCGAACGCCTCGGCCTGGACCGGGCCCTGGGCCGCGCCCTGTTCGTGGTCCTGACCCTGCTGACCGCCGGGCTGACCGTCCTGCTCTACGGGGCGGCCTGGATGTTCCTGCCCGAGCCCGACGGCCGCATCCACGCCCGGGAGGCCGCCCGCGGACGGTGGACCTCCGGCACCACCGGCGCGCTGATCGTCTCGGTGCTGGGCCTGGGCAACCTGTTCAGCGTCCCCGGCCAGATCGGCCGCGGCGAGGGCTTCTGGTCCTTCGGCGGCATCGTCGGGCTCGCGATCATCGGCTTCTTCGTGTGGCTGGTGGCCTCCAAGGGCCGTCAGGGCGCCATCGGTGCCGGCCCGGTGTCCACGCCGACCACGGCATCCGCCGGGACCCCGGCACAGACCTCGGCACAGACCCCACCCGAACGCCCCACCGAGCCCGTCTACCTGGCGCCCTCGGACACCGGGTGGTACACGACACCCGCCTCCCCCCTCCCGGAAGGACCCGACCCCATGTCCGCCACCGCCTCACAGCCTCCCTATCAACCCGCCTACCAACCCGCCTACCAACACCCGTACCAGCCGGCGCCCCCGGTGAACCGCACCCCACCCTCGCTGGCGGGCTCGACCCAGCTGGCCGTCGTCGGGCTGGCGGTGCTGGCCGGCGCCGCAGTCTCCCTGCTGCGGTACCTGGACGTCTTCACGGCCTCGTGGCCCGTCATCTGGGCCGCCTCCCTGGCCACCACCCTCGCCGTGCTGGCGATCGGCCTGATCATCGGGGCGGCCGCGGGCCGCGGCGGGGGTGGGCTGACCGTCACCACGGCCATCCTCGCCCTGCCCGTGATCGGCGCGACCGGCGGCGCCGCCTTCAGCGACGGCATGGCGGGCCCCTGGGGCAACTGGGCGGAGCGCGGGGAGTGGGACGGCGGCGTGCTCTCCGGCAACCCCGCGGACGGCTACGAGCTGAGCTTCGGGGACGCCACACTCAACCTCACCGGCCTCGAGGGCAGCAGCGCCGCCGCCGTGGACCCCGTGGACATGAACCTCAGCTTCTCCACCGTCGAGCTGATCGTGCCGGATGACGTGGACGTCTACCTCGAGGTGGACAGTTCCTTCAGTTCCGTGGGCGGCCCGAACCTCGGCACCGACGACGCCGGCCGCATCCGGGTGGTGGACGCCCCCGGGGACGAGCAGATCGTCGTGGCCGCCGACCTCTCCTTCTCCACGCTGAACGTCCGCGCGGAAGCGCCGACGGCCGCCACAGACGCCACCACCGACACCACGCAGGAGTGAACGACATGAGCACCCACCACCCCCACCATGACCCCGAGGGCGACGCCCTCGAGGAGGAGATCACCCGGGGCACCGTGCATGACCGGAACTTCGAGGCCAACCGCGCCTTCGAGGCCGACGGTCCGGCCGCCGTCGGGCAGGATGTCAGCCCGGAGAAGGCCGGCCTGCGCACCGGAACCCTCGTGTGGGGCGTGATCGCCCTGCTGGTGGCCCTATGGTCCCTGTCCGTCACCGTGCTTGACTGGAACGTGGACCCGGTGCTGGTGATGATCGGGCTCGCCGTGGTCGGCGGCGTGGCCCTGTTGGCCGGCGGCATCGCCGGCGCTACCCGAAGCCGAACCCGCTCATAGAACCTGTAGAAGGAGCACCCCCATGGACACCCTGTACCGCACCCTGAGGAACATCCCCTTCCGCCGCGGCCCGCGCCGCATGGTCGGCGGCATCTGCGGCGGGATCGCCGCCAAGTTCGGCTGGGACCCCACGATCGTCCGGATCGTGGTGCTGCTCAGTTTCATCCTGCCGCTGATCGGTCCCGCCGCCTATGTGATCGCCTGGATCCTGCTGCCGTGGCAGGACAACACCATCCCCCTGGAGCGCGTGTTCCCCGGAACGCAGCGACCTCTGTAGGTTGGAGGTTCCCGTAGCCCTCAGAAAGGACCCCCCAGCATGCGCGTCGGCCTCCTCACGAGCGGCGGGGACTGCCCCGGCCTCAACGCCGTCATCCGATCGGCCGTGCTGCACGGCATCAAGTCCTATGACTACGAGCTGGTCGGCATCCGGGACGGCTGGCGGGGGCTGATCGAGGGGGACATGGAGGACCTGCCCCGGCAGAAGGTCCGCGGCCTGGCGCGCACGGGCGGCACGATCCTCGGCACCTCGCGCACCCACCCGTACAACCACCCCGGCGGCGGGCCGGAGAACATCAAGGCCCGGATGGCGGAGATGGCCCTCGACGCGGTGGTCGTCATCGGCGGCGAGGGAACCCTGGCCGGGGCGAAGCGGTTGGCCGATGAGGGCGTGCCCCTCGTGGGCGTTCCCAAGACGATCGACAACGACCTGAAGGCCACGGACTACACCTTCGGCTTCGACACCGCGGTCTCGATCGCCACGGACGCGATGGACCGGCTGCGCACCACCGGTGAGTCCCACCACCGCTGCATGGTGGCCGAGGTGATGGGCCGGCACGTCGGCTGGATCGCCCTACACTCGGGGATGTCCGCCGGCGCCCACGCCATCCTGATCCCCGAGCAGCGCACCCCCATGGAGCAGGTGTGCGAGTGGGTGAAGCAGGTCCATGACCGCGGCCGCTCCCCCCTGGTGGTGGTGGCCGAGGGCTTCGTCCCCGAGGGCCAGGACGACCCGCTGGCCGAGGGCGGCGCGGACGCCTCCGGACGGCCACGGCTGGGCGGCATCGGCGAATGGGTCACCCGCCAGATCGAGGACACCACCGGGATCGAGACCCGCAGCACCGTGCTGGGCCACATCCAGCGCGGCGGCGCCCCCACCGGCTTCGACCGTGTTCTCGCGACCCGCTTCGGCATGGGCGCCATCGACCTGGTCGCCCAGGGCCGGTTTGGGCAGATGGTCGCCCTGGAGGGCACCGAGATCGTCCAGGTGGACCTGGCTGCGGCGCTGGACGGGCTGAAGGAGGTCCCGGCGCACCGCTACGACGAGGCGAAGGTGCTGTTCGGGCGGTAGGTGCCGGGCCGGCGTCGGGCATTCCCCGCGCCGGGTAGCGTGGAGACCATGCCCGTCAACGCCCACACCCGCCAGATCATCGAGTTGGCCTGGTCCCGCATCCTGGGGCTCGACGACGGCGCGATCACCGAGGCGTCCGCGGCCGGGGGCCGCCGGCTCGAGGTGGCGGTGGAGGACGACTCCGGCGAGGACGACCAGATCGCCACCTTCGTCCGGTTGTACGGCGCCTCCGTGCTCTACGGGCCCCGCTGGCTGCTGGACGCGGCCCGGGACCTGGACGACGAGGTCCTGGCCCTGGAATCGACCATGATCCGCCTCGGCGCGGAGCACTCCGCCCGGTCCCTCGGCGAATGGGTGCTGTACTACGCCGACGACGTCCCTGACCTGGACCGGTCCTCCACCGTGGCGGTGTCCTACGAGGCCGCGGACGCCCAGGAGCTCGAGGCCCAGTGCCCCGCCGATGACATCACCGAAGTGGGCCTGTCCGGCCTGGACTCCACCTTCACCCTCATTCCCGACGACGGCGCGGGCACCCCGACCGGTCGGCCGGTGGCGGGTGCCGGGTACGAGGAATGGCAGGGACTGATCGGCCACGTGGGCGTCCTGGTCCGTCCGGATGTCCGGCTCATGGGCCTGGGGGCCTACGCCGGCGCGATCGCCATGGAGGAGGCCTTCACCGAGGGCCTGATCCCCCAGTGGCGGGCCGCGCTGGGCAACACGGGGGCCCAGCGGGTGGCTGCCACGTTGGGCTTCGAACTGGCCGGCTCGCAGACGACGGTGCTGTTCGGGCAGTAGGGCTGCTCGGTCAGCAGGGATGCTCGGCCAGCAGAGCTGTTCGGCCAGCAGGGCTGTTCTGCCGGGGATGCTCCTGCCTACCCTGAGCCATGGCGCTCAGATGGTATTCGACCGTGGTGGAGTCAACCGACCACCGGGCCCTGGCGCGCTGGTGGGCTGAGGCCCTCGGCTGGGACGCAGCCTATGCCTCCGATCAGGAGGTCGTCCTGGTGCCCCCGTGGGCTGAGGAGCTCACCGCCGCGCTGCCCTTCCACCGTGTCCCGCCGGGCATGGTCTTCGTCCCGGTGGACCACGAGAAGTCCGGCAAGAACCGCCTGCACTGGGACTTCGCGCCGCACACCACGGACGACCGGAACGCCGAGATCGATCGGCTGGTGGCCCTCGGGGCCACGATCATCGACGTGGGCGAGCCGGAGGAGGCCACCTGGACCGTCCTCGCCGATCCCGAGGGCAATGAGTTCTGCGTGCTGTCCGCCCGCGATCAGTGAGTTCTCCACAGATCGGCTGGCAACCCTTTACGGCGTCCGTGCCGGACCATAGCATAGTACACATGTATTGGGTATCTGCTTAGCTGAAGTTAGTCCGCAGATGCGGAAATGGAGAGTTCCCGGAGCGGTGTGGGATCGGTCTTCACGGCTTGCTGGAG
>NZ_JBFARZ010000014.1:0-80649 GCF_040677445.1 Citricoccus sp. NPDC055426 | reverse complement strand
GACATCATCGTGCTGCTGGTGGACCACGCGGCCTTCGCCGAGCTCGAGCCCCTCGCCGCGGGCAAGCACCTGGTGGACACCCGGGGGCAGTGGCGACCATGAGTCCCCTACTCGAGTTTCTTATACAACATGAGTCCCCTACTCGAGTTTCTTATACAACTCGTTCAGATATCATATTAGTTGAGTAGAGTGAGGGATATTGACCCAACGCAGAACACCACTCCTGTCAATGACCCGCCGCCCTGCGCCAGCTGCCGCGTCAGCTTCAACCCCTAGCTGTCCTTTGCGCCCTTGATGGAGCAACACAGTCGAGTGCCCAGACAGGGACGGTTAGCCGCCCCTCATTGCCTCAGTGACAGGTGCAATGCGGCAGACTGGCCTGCCACGTTAATGCTTTGCCAACTTCACGGAACAGACCACGTGAGGTTGGTCACATCCCGGGCGCCAGGCTAAGTCTTGCACCTTATAGTCTAGTACGTTCATTACAGGCGGATAACATAATTCAACCACAGAGATGCCCCCCCTTCACTATGATGATCATACTTAGCACTTAGGAGCCCCAGTTGGCCGCAACAGTACCGACAAACGTGGCTTTCGTTAGTTGGATCAAGTACCACGGCAGAAGTGAAGGGATAGCCAGACGTGTCGGTGCCTTCGAATGGACACAGTCCGGTGGCGAAGGGAATGCGCTCGCCAGGTATCTTAACCTGTTTCCCCGGACCTTAAGATTTCTTCGAGAGTCACGCCCTAATGCCGTCATAGTGATGCAGCCCCCTATTGTTGCGTTGTTCGCCGCTGCCTTGGGCACGGCAGGTCGACGCACTCGCATCGCCGGAGACTTACACACGGCCGTGTTCGACAATCCAAAGTGGACGTGGGCGACAGCTCTCACACTCAGAATCCTACGCAGGCCGGGAAACTTAGCCATCGTCACCAATGACGAACTCGCTGATCAGATCAAACGCTCCGGCGGAGAAGCAATCGTCCTACATGACCTAATCGAGGTCTACAAGGACAGGTCCAGTGAACAACTTGACGACGCCGACCTTGACAGGCAACTTTCGAATCACAGCTTTGTCCTAGTTCCCCTCACCTATGCATATGACGAGCCGTTGAATGAACTATTCGAGGCCGCCAGGTTGACCCCGGAAGTCAAGTGGGCATATACGGGCAAGGCACCTAAAGAGGTACGTGAACAAGCCCCAGACAATATTCACTTCTCTGGATTCGTGAGTAAGCAGGACTACATGCGCTTGCTATCTCGCGCGCTTGCCGTTGTGGCTCCAACAACGAGCGAATCCACGATGCAACGCGCGGGCTATGAAGCGCTGTCGGCATCGAAGCCACTCATGACCACAGCCACGAGAGTCCTCATCGACTACTTCGGAGATGCCGCAATTGCCGCACCGGTTACAGGCGTTGGATTCGCCCAAGGGATCCGAACCCTGCTTGCCAATCAGGGGGATTTCACAAGCCGGATGACTAACCTCCGTGAAGCAAAGCTTAGTGACCAAGAGACTGCGTTGCAGCGGCTTCGAAGTTGGTGCAGCAGTATCGATCTTACGATTAGCGAAAGGGCACACTGAAGATGTCACTTGACGAGATCCGCGTCCTCGGAACACGTGCTCACCCGATTTCTATGCAGGAAACTCTCTCGCGATGCATTGAACTTTCACGCGGACTCGGTAACCAACATGTGGTAATTAACGCTGCAAAGGTGGTGTCACTTCAGGAAGACTCTCTTTTACGGTCCACGATCGACGAGGCTTCCTTGGTGGGAATCGACGGTCAGTCTGTCGTGTGGGCTGCCAGATGGCTTGGCTATGACGTTCCCGAACGAGTAGCTGGCATAGACCTTATGCACGAGATTATTCGTGCAGCTCCGGGAGAGAATCTGAGGCTATATTTCCTTGGTGCCGAGCAGTCCGTCGTGGAAAAGGTCGTTGAGTTCGCCGAAGCAAGGGGTTGTACCGTAGCTGGGTTCAGAAATGGATACTGGACTGACGAAGAAGAATCGACGATTGTATCTGACATCGCAGACCTAAATGTGAACGTACTGTTCCTCGGACTACCCTCGCCAAGGAAAGAGCACTTCGTGCGCACGTACCGCCAGGCACTAAACACGGGGCTGACAATCGGGGTTGGAGGGTCGTTCGATGTCATCGCCGGGAAGACACTGCGCGCTCCCTCTTGGATGCAGAAATCTGGACTTGAATGGGCCTACCGACTTTCTCAAGAACCTAAGAGGATGCTGAAGCGCTACCTAGTGGGAAATGCGAAGTTTATAAGAATCGTCCTCAAAGAGAAACTAGGGCCCAGGTCAGAAAGACCAGACTAGACGACCCTTCTATAGCTCTGGTCAAGAGGGTGTGCAGCCTTCTGTGGGTATAGCAGGCCATGAATCGAATGAGCAGCTGCGGATTTCCCCGATGCCTTTGCCCTCCGCGGTGCGCCGCTCGACGTGGTCCAGCCTGACTCGTGCCACTTTTAGTGCCCTGCAGGGGCATTGATCTTGTCGAGGATGTCCTGGGTCACGGCGTCAATGGCCGGTGCGGCGGTGAGTTCGTGGCCGTTGACGTCGATGGTGACCGTCCGCAGAGGCCTGAGTGTCTGGACGAGCTTCCTGATGCTGATTCCGCCGGCCCACTGCAGGTGCCAGGCCACGGCCAGAGCACAGAACACCACCGTCAGGCCTGACTCGTGCCACTTTTAGTGCCCCGCGTGGGTGTTGATCTGGTCGAGGATTTCCTGGGTGTCTGCGTCGATGGCAGGGGCCGCGGTGAGTTCGTTGCCGTTGACGTCGATCGTGACCGTGCGCAGGGGCCTGAGGGTCTGGACGAGCTTCTTGATGCTGATCCCGGTGGCCTCCTGCAAGTGGCGGGCAACGGCCAGAGCACGGAACACCACGGTCAGGTGCGCCTCGATCGAGTCACGCTGGTGGTGGAACATCGACCGGGCCCGGATATCGGACTTGGCCATGCGGAAAGACTTCTCGACCTGCCACAGCGAGTGGTAGGCCGCCACCACGGAGGGTCCGTCGAGCACCTCCAGGCCGATATTTGAGACGTAGCCTTTCAATCCCAACAGTTGGCGGGCCCGCTCGACCAAGGCCCAGTCCACCCCGGGTTTCTTGCCAGCGAGCTTCACGAACCGGTCCCGTTTGATCGGCCGCTGTCCATTGGCGACCTTCTCGGCCTTCTCGATCTGCTTGTTCAGCGTGTAGTTGTCCCGCTTCTCCCGCTTGAACGAGTACTGATAGACCACCCGCCGGTCCCGGGCTTTGGACCCGGTGCCCATGGTGCGCACCGATTCCAGGGTCTGGCCATCGGCGAAGTGGTTCCCGTGGCGCTGGAAATGCTCCGCCAGGTCATAGGGGGCCTTGGTGATCCGTGAGCCCGCGATGAAGGAAAACCCGGCGTCCTCCAGGGCATTGAGGTTCGCCGCGGAGAGCATCCCGGCGTCGGCCGCCACGACCAGGTCCCTGGTCTGGTGGCGCTCCTGAAGCGATTTGAGCACCGGGACCAGGGTGAGGGTCTCGGCCTTGTTCCCCTCGAAGCAGTGGATCTCCAACGGGAAGCCATCCCGGTCCACCAGCAACCCGACCACGATCTGCGGGTCGACCCGGCGTTCCTTGCTCTTATGCCGACGTCGGCATAAGAGCAATTACGCCGAGGTTTCGGTTATGCCGATGTCCTCGTCCGGCCGGCGGGAATCGTGCTGGTCGGCGGGCTTCGGGGCGATGGTCTGGGCGGCATAATCCTGACAAGGTAGCGCCCGTTGTGTCTTTCTGGTGGAGCTCGCTGTTCCCATCAGAAGGAGAAGGTCATGGTTTCGGAGAATTGGGTCGCCGGCTGCGAACCAACGGCGTCAGAAGAGGATCTGCTGGCTGAGTTCGGTGGGTGGCTGAACCGCCAGCGTGGGCTGGCACCGGTCACGGTCCACAACTACTGCTGGAACGTCGGTCGGTTCCTAGCGGTGCTGCCCGAACCTGTCAGAGCCTCGGTGTGTGCTCTGGATGCGGCGGCGGTCACGGGCTTCATGGTCGAGTTCTGCCGGAACCGCAATACGAACTCGGCGAAGGCGATGGCCCGGTCGATCCGGTCGTTTCTGCGTTTCGCTCATGCCACCGGCCTGACCTCGATCGAGCTGTGGGGCACGGTCCCCTCAGCTGCGGGCGGCACTTGGCATCCTTGCCGAAGGCCGTCCCGGCCGCTGATATTGAGCGGCTGCTCACGGTCTCCGCCTCGTCTCGGCCCACTGCGGCGGGACGGCGTGACTACGCGATCCTGCTGCTGCTGGTCCGGCTGGGGTTGCGCCGTGGTGAGGTCGCTGCCCTGGCTCTGGAGGACATCGATTGGCGGGCCGGGGAACTCACGGTCCACGGCAAGAGCAACCGGGTCGAACGACTCCCGCTTCCGGCCGCGCCGGGAGAGGCGATCGCCGAGTGGTTGACCGAGGGCCGGCCCCGTTGTCAGAGCCGGTCGGTGTTCACGACGTTGAGGCCTGCCGGGCGGCCGCTGTCGGCCGGAGCAATTGGCCACGTCGTGGGGGCTGCGTGCCTGAGTGCGGGTCTGGACCGGCTCGGTGCGCACCGCCTGCGCCATACGTTGGCCACAGAGATGTTGCGGTCCGGGGCCTCACTGGCCGAGGTGGGGCAGGTGCTTCGCCACCGCAGCGCTAGGTCCACAGCGATCTACGCCAAGGTCGACGAAGTCGCCCTGCGGCCGCTGGCACGGCCCTGGCCCAGCAGCGCACCCGGCGGGGCAGCTCCGGATGCCGCGGACCGGGACCTGGTCCGCCCGTGGCCGGGGGCCCGGTCATGAACACGTTGCGCCAGAACGTGGATGACTACCTGACCATGCGCCGGACGATGGGCTTCAAGGCCGAGGGCCTGACCAAGCTGCTCAGACGCTTCGTCACATTCTGCGAGGTCCGCGGCGTGGACCGCGTCCAGGACGACATCGCCCTGGAATGGGCCACCCTGCCGGTCAAGGTGCCGGTCAGCGACGCCCTGTTCGCCCGCAGGATGGACGCGGTGCGGCTCTTCGCCCGGCACCAGCATGCCCTGGATCCAGCCACGCAGGTTCCACCGGAGACGGTCTGCAACCGCCGCTACCGTCCCAGGGAGCCACACGTGTTCAGCGACGCTGAAGTCCTGGTCCTGTTGACCGCCGCGGACACCTTGTCACCGCGATTCAAGGCGGCTACCTGGCGGACGTTGATCGGCCTGCTCGCTGCCACGGGGATGCGCCCCGGGGAGGCGTGCCGCCTGAGCCTCGGCGACATCGATCTGAGCGCCGGGGTGATCCAGGTCCTGGAGACGAAGTTCGGCAAGTCCAGGCTGGTGTTCCTCCACCCGACCACGGCCGCGGAGCTGGGCCACTACCTGCAGATCCGCCGAGACCGGGTCGGCACCGCGGCCCGGGATTGCCCGATGCTCTTCCTGAACGCACGGGCCACGGCGCTCGATCCCGGCAAACTGGGCCAGACCTTCAGCCAGGTCCTCACCGCGGCCGGTATCACCACCGCTGCCGGCCGCCGGTCGCCCCGGCTCCACGACCTTCGACACACCTTCGCCGTGAACACGATGCTGGGCTGGTACCACGATGGCCATGACGTCCAGGCACGCCTGCCGCTGCTGTCGACCTGGCTCGGACACGTCGATCCCGCCTCGACCTACTGGTACCTACACGCCGTCCCCGAACTGCTGGGCCAGGCAGCCAGCCGCCTCGAGGTCCGGGACAGCACGGTCACCGACGGGACGCCATCATGACGGCGCCGAACCTGACCGCGCTGATCCAGGGGTTCTTCACCGACCGTCTGGTCCGGCAACGACAATCCAGCCCCCAGACCATCGCCGCCTACCGGGACGCGATCAGGCTGCTGCTGCTGTTCAGCGCGCAGAAGGCGAAGAAGCCACCGGTCCGGTTGACGATCGCCGACCTCGATGCGGTCACCGTCGCAGCGTTCCTCGACCATCTCGACAGCGACCGGCATAACAGCACGGCCACCCGCAATGCGCGTCTGGCCGCCATCCACTCCTTCTACCGGTACGCGCTGCCGCTCATCCCCGACAAGGCCCACACAGCCAGTCAGGTCCTGGCGATCCCACAACGCCGCCACGAACAGGCCACCGTCTCCTACCTCACCGAGACCGAGACGGACGCCCTGCTGCAGGCACCGGACCGCAAGAGCTGGTTCGGACGTCGGGACCACGCCCTGCTGGTGACGGCCATCCAGACAGGACTTCGCCTCTCGGAACTGACCGCACTGACCATCCAGGACATCACCACCACCATTCTCGGCGCCGCCGTTCACACCATCGGCAAGGGCCGCCGGGAACGCGCCACCCCGCTGACCCGGCAGACCCTTGCGAGCCTGCGCCCGTGGCTGCGTGAAGCCGGCCCGGAACCCACCGCGCCGGCCTTCCCCACCCAACGCGGAACGCCGATGTCGGCCGATGCCGTTCAACGACTCGTGGCAAAGCATGCCGCCACCGCCGCATACAGCTGCCCCTCGATCGTCACCAAGAACGTCACCCCGCACACCTTGCGGCACACCGCGGCGATGGCCCTGATGAAGGCCGGGGTCGACACCTCCGTCATCGCCCTGTGGCTGGGCCACCAAAGCCCGGTGACCACCCAAATCTATCTGCACGCAGACATGACGATTAAAGAGCGCGCACTGGAGCGCGTGAACACGCCCAACACCACGCCCGGCCGTCGAGCAACTATGTGAACCGTCCCGGATTCTCTGCCGCTACTTTGCGGGTTCGGGCTCTCGGGTGAGGGCCTCGTAGTGGAGCGTCTCGAATTCTACTGGGGTGATCATTCCCAGGGTGCCGTGGAGGCGCCTGTTGTTGTACCAGTCGACCCAGCCGGCCGTTGCAAACTCGACGTCCGAGAGGGTCCTGAACGGGCCGGAATGGAAGACCGTGGTGCGGATGCACTCGGTCTTGTACAAGCCGTTGACGGACTCCATGAGGGCGTTATCGTATGCATCGCCGACCGTCCCGATCGAGGGAGCGATGCCCTCGAGGTCGAGGTGCTCGGTGTATCGGATCGCGGTGTATTGCGACCCGGCATCGCTATGGTGGATCAAATCTCCACGTGAGACGGGGTTTCCATCCCTCTCGCGCTGCCACAGAGCGATCCGGAGCGGGGTCATCACCAGATCGACCTTCATGCTGGAGCTGGCGTGCCAGCCCACGATCCGCTGGGCGAACACGTCCAACACGAACGCGACGTAGACGAACCCCGCCCAGGTGCGGACGTAGGTGAAATCGGTGACCCATACCCTGTTCGGCGCCGCCGCTGTGAAGTCACGGTTCAACAGGTCACCAGCCCGTTTCCCATCCGCGCCGGGGATGGTGGTGCGCAACCTCTTCGCCCGCAGCACGCCCTCGAGGCCGAGAGTACGCATCGCCCGGTCCACCGCGCCGCGGGACGTGCCGGCGAGGCCGTTGTGGCGGCGGAGCAGGGCGACCCACTTCCGCCGCCCATACAGACCCTCGGGTGTCATCTGGATCAGCCCGGTGACCTCGTTGAAGGTCCAGGCCAGGGCACGGATCTTGTCCTCGACCAGGGCATCGGTGACGGTACGGGCCGCGATCCGGGCCGGACGCTTCCAGGCTCGATAGGTTCGTGCAGCGATCTTCAGGCCCTGCTGGCGCAGGACGGCAAGGATCGACTCGACTGCATGGCCCTCGGCTCTCATCTCGTCGATGAACGCGAGGATCAGCGGTTGCGGGGGTCGAGCTCCCCCGCGAAGAAAATCGAGGCCTTTCGGAGGATCTCGTTATCCTCCCGCAGCCGCCTGTTCTCCGTCTTCAAGCGTTTGACCTCGGCGGACTCCTCGCTGGTCACCCCAGGACGGGTGCCGTCGTCGACGTCTGCCTGGGCCATCCAGCGCCTTGCGGACTCCCGTGAGACGCCTTCCTGGCGGGCGACCGCAGTGACGGCGGCGGTCAGGGTGGGGTATTCCTGCTGGTGCTCACGCACCAAGCGCACGCACCTCGCGCGCAACTGGGCATCAATCTTCTTCGGCATGCTGTCCATCCTTCCGGACTCAAACAGCAGCGGCATCAAACCTGGGGCAGTTCAATGAGAACCACCCACACCGCCAGGGTTATGCCGCGCGCACCGCCGCCTGGAAGCCCGCCGACCAGCACGATTCCCGCCGACCGGACGAGGACATCGGCATAACCGAAACCTCGGCGTAATTGCTCATCCCGACTTTCCGCAACTCGTCCTCGTCAGTGGCCTCGAAATACAAGGTAGTGACGTCATAGAGCACGACCGAGAGTCCGGTGGGGCCGGCCTTCGCTGCGGCGAACGCGTACGCGGTCCGGCAGGCAGCGTCCCGCCAGTCCTGGTCGATGCAGGCGGCCAGGTTCCGCCAGATCGTGCGCAACGACGCAGCTGGCACCCCGATCTCCTCGAGCACCCGGATGGTGTCGGCCTTCGAGCTCGGCTCCACCAACCGGCCAGCACCAGCTGCTTGAAGGTGTCATTGCCGATGGTCTCGAACCCGATCTGGCCGTAGGCCTGCTCGAGGACGTCCCAGAGCAGCTTCGAGGAGGACCCGGTGACGACCGGCCCGGCCGGTGCCGCCGCCGACGTGGTCGGCTTGTCCGTGGGAACCGAGAGCTGCAGATCGAGTTCCTGCTGGTCGCCGGCGATCTTGTCCTTGGCGACCTGGACCAGTGCGGCGACCTCGGCCTCGGTATGGGCCGATCCGAGGTGCTCGACAATCGTGCGGACGCCGCGGCGCTTCTCGGCGATCTGCACTGCCGTCGCCCCGGAGGCAGTCTTCACGTTCCGCACGAACAAGCCCATTCCAGCAGTCTAGAAGCACCCGATTAGTGTCCGATCCAGCCGACCGAACCTCCGGAAAATCAGCGATCCAAGGCCATGAGCCCTCGAATCAGCTCAAAGTGGCACGAGTCAGGACGGCCAGAGCACAGAACACCACCGTCAGGTGGGCCTCGATCGAGTCACGCTGATGATGGAACATCGGTCGTCGGCGGGCAGACGAGCTGGAACTCGAATGCATCGAATTGCCACAACGACATGGCCGTGGCGCGCACGAACGGGATGTAGGAGGACTTCGGGCGCTTGCGCGGGGCGGCATCGACCTGCCCGACGGCGGAGAGCAACCGGGCGATCGTGGCCACCGACGGGATCATCCCGCCCGGAAACGTCTCCTGGAGAGCGGCCTCGTAATGGATCGCGCGCGGACCGTAGTCCCAGCCATCGACTTTGAGCTGCTTGCGGATCCTCACGAGCTCATTGACCACGTCGGGGCCATACCTCCTGGCAGGATGCCTGGGCGCCCGGGATCTGGGATGCAGCGCTGCGGCCGACTCACTGACGGCCCGCCCACGGATCTTGTAGAACACGCTGCGCGAGACCTTCAGCGACCGACAGAACTCGGTCACCGACAACGCATTCGGCTGGGTCGGGTCGTACTTGATGATCGAGACCCGAATCCGGGGTGAAAGTGCATTCGTCATGCCCCCGACTCTCACCCAGAACAATCACCACAACTGTCTATGAAGTGCCGAGCCAGGATGTCCACGATGTCATGAGATCGTGTATCCACGATGCCTTGAGACAGCACACACGAAGTCCTGAGATCCGACGTCTCCGAAGAGGCGAGATCCGGTGTCCACGCGGTAACGAGATAACACACGATCAATACACATTCGCTACCAAAAGAGCCGTCTATTCCGGCCCTATCCATCTAGTGCCCCACCCCGCGACCCAGAACCCCGGCATCACGCGGAAATATGAGCCCAGAACAACTCAATCACCGAAGCGTGAGCCAAGTCGCGTCAGACCTGCACATCCGTAAGCTCACCAGCTTAAACGCCAGCTCATTGCTCTAGAGCGGAGGAATCAGACCACGTCTCCACCTGGACTGCGAAGAGCCACTTAACCGACAACTTCAGGCAAGTATTCTCTGGTCTTCCTTCGTATACCGTTGCAGATGATTGGTCTTTTCGCTATGACCCAGCGAACCCGCCGCATAGATCGAAATCGACAATAGCAACACAAGACCAAAAGTGGACTGGAATGAATTCAGCAAATTGTCAAAGTATCCGAATATTAGATACCCAATGAACCCGAATGCGAGAATGGGTCGAAAACCTCGGTGGGTCATCTTGAACGCTAGCAAAGCGACGCCTATTAACGCGATCAGAATGATTGATGTCCCAACCATCCCTACTTCCACAAGTAGCTGCAAATATGTATTGTGTGGAGCGATGAAATACTCTCGAACATTCGCACTCCTTGAATACTGCGAAAGTTCAGCTGCTGCGCCGATGCCATGGCCAAGTAGTGGCGAAACCTGAAACTGGTCGAAGTAGTATGCCCAAGCCAGATCGCGCCCCGTAAGTCCAGAACTCTGAAAACGTGAGATAATCTCCTCAGCAAAAACGAATACAACCACTATAGCTGCAACCGCACCACTGGAGTAAACAGCAACCTTGGAAACCTGTTTGTTTGGAGGGTTAGACAGTACTGCTCCTGCGAAAATTAGCACTGCGACTAGCAGCGGACCTCGAGTAAGAGTTGAGGCACACAACATCACGTGGATAAAAGCGAAGAGCAAACCGTTTCGGATTCCGCGGTAGTACATCCAGGCACCACCGATAACTCCGATCACAAACAGGGAACCAAAGTGGGACGAAGGGAGAGTGCCCGACAACCGTAACAGTCCCGTGGTGAACTCGTGGCGGAATAGTTCCGTCAGCCCTAAAGTGTCGAGCAACAAATTCAGGAGAATTCCCAGAATAGGTACGAATGTCATGGTTCTCGCTAAAGTGTCCCGATCCAGTTTGTCGAGTCTAATCAAGGTAGCGAACCAGGCGAACACGTATCCAACAAACGCGTATATCATCCAGCTCTCTAGCGGCACATGACCAAAAGCGATGGGCAAGATTGCTGCAAACCCCACTGCAAAAATATAGATTCCCCATAGCACTCTACCTTGGCCGACTCCAGTCACCAGTACACAGATCATGAGGAGCCCAACACTCAATCCTTTAAGGATTGCAGATCCACCAGAGATCGCCAGCGACTCCGAAATAAAATCTGGCCCTACCAAGAGTGGCAAAAAAGGAATCAGATAGAGGACCTTTGTCCTGAATATGCAACAAACGATAACTGCTGTTGACAACATCAAGGCAACGATAGAACCTGTCAAAAAGTAGTCAGTCACGTCCACCCTCGTTAGTACGCTGACACTCGGGACTGAGGCCAGATTCATTCGAGCCGGATAGAGATGGCAGCGCGAAAGATATCATTCGGTCCCGTTCGTCCGCATCTTCACATCCACCACGCATTCTAAGGGACAGAGCCCCCTCAAGGACATTCAGCTTAAGATGGCATGGCGACTCGATCCATCCTATACGGTCGTGCAGTCCTGACCCACATGGGGTCGTATCCAGTCGAGGTAAATACACTCAAGAACGGCTCCGTGGGGGTTGTTTATGGACACCACTGAAATTCAGTATCCATCCCTACTTCATTCATCGCCAGAGGTTCCGCAACGTAGGTCAACCCTCAATTGCCCGCCCGCCCGCAGGGCTCCGAGAGAGCATCCGCCAGTTGAGAATTGCCCGAACGCCTTCAGAACTCGCGAGACCTGCTTGCGCTCCAGGTGCCCCAGCGACGATTGCCCCAAGGAAAAGTGCGATGAGTCCAATAGGTAAGGTGACGAGCTTAAGAATAAATGCTTGCCGAATCCACGAAACCGCCCTAAGTCCTAGTGCAGCTCCGCCAGCAATACCCAAAGCACATGTACTGAGCACTGCGAATGGAAAGACCGCCATTGCGCCATCAGTAGATTCCCCTAAGAGTGGAGCGGAGAAGGCCAGATCTACCACGAATACAAGCAATACCGTCACGACGGCACCAGACACTGCAGCGGCTGAATAGCCTACAGATATTCTACGAACGCGCGTCATGTCCCCTCGAGCGCTTACACGATTCATTGCAGGACCGAGAGCCGACATAAGTCCACGAGTCACGACCAGCAGTGGCGTTAGCAAGATCTGTGCCGCCCTGATGGCACCCGCCATTGTCGGTCCACCGATCGCCCCGACAATAAGGACTGAACCATGGGTAAGGCTGTTAGTAGCCATGAAGTCCCCAACGTACAGGAGACCATTCTTAAAGTATCCTTGCGACCATCCTGTGAAAAGCCTCAAGGGATTCAAAAGTCGAAGTCCCACCAGTCCGATGATGGCGGAAACGCATACTGAACTGGACCACAAGACCGCAACATGAGTCAACGATGTCATTTCGACTACGAACATTCCGGTGATCAACACGGAGAGTGCAACGCATTCGGCAATCAACGCCACCCATTCGCGTTCCATGAGTTGAGCCATGTATCGCAAGTGTCCAGCAGTCACGAGCGCAGGCATAGCAATAAGTAGCCACGAAACCCACTGGCCATCTCCAACTGATGACAGAAGAAGTAAGCCAACAATGCTGAAGGTCGCGCCCAATGCAAGTGTTACACCCGTCGACGCATACACGGACGGAATCGCCGTTTCACGTTTCGCAGTCTGATAGCTATAAATGATCGGTTCTGTTAATAAACCTTTGATACATCCCTGCACAAGTGAAAATATTGCGAAAGCCAGTGAAAATAGACCGAAATCATGAATGCTGAGTGCTCGGGCAGCAGCCGCTGTCAGGGCGAACGTGAATAGTGAAGCAATAAGCTGAGTCATGCTTGCCGTAGCCGTTCTCAGCACTCCAGATGAGAGCCTCACTGCATATGTGAAACGGAGGAAGAAATTCTCCTGCCGATAGCAGGTGGAAGTCTGCGCTCGGATCTCGCGACCCGCAGACCGTCCGCGGCATAGCCTACGGCAATCATCACGACAACCTGTTCAGATGCCTCGAATGACAATCTCCTGCTGACTGCCTCCATCTCACCACGCCTCATTGAACAGTTCAACATACATGAACTCAACCCTGTAGATTCCAATGCGGTCACCAAGGACATGGCGAAAATTCCACCATCGATCCACTGCTGATTCCGTTCCATGGCCCCGGAGAAAAGCCTGGAGTCAACAGAAACTACGACCAGTGCAGGAACCTCGCTGCGGAATCCAGCATTCCCATTCTGCAGGCGAAGCACGTCCGTGACAACTGACCTATCAGTCGTGAAGTGAGCCTTCCAAGGCTGCCGGTTGCAAACGGACGGAGCATTAGCTGCGAGTGTGAACGCCTCCAGCAACGTCCCTTCTTCAACTTCGCGACTGTCAAAGTCGCGGACACTTCGGCGACTCTGCAGTAGGTCCTTCGCTGCTCCTGCAGCTTCTTGAGACAGAGGATATGCTACACGCGGTGCGACAATATCGCTCTTAATTCCGTGATTGTTCCATTCATCAAGGGCTATCAGCGCATCTTGCGCGTATCGCTGAAAGTCGTGTTCACCAGACGAATTCTCTAGGCCATATACCAGTCGGGAGCGCACCACGGATCCGAATGGCCGCTTGGTGTTCCTGAGCGCAAGCCCCTTCTCCACTCGGTGGTAATCCTTGGTCAACTGTGTCTCGTTCGTGGACGGCTCGACAGAACCAAGATAACTGGATTCATTAATAGCAAAGTTATTTGCGTTATGCCTTGCATCCAAAAGCGCCTCAAGCAAGAATCGACCCTGTTCTCGTGCGGCAATCAAAACATTACGTACCCTATTCAATCTCTATCTATCCTATCGATTGGTCGTGCTGACGAGTGCAGCGTCCCTGATTCTCGCAAGCTCGTCGTTGATGTGAAAACGATGCATGCCCATGTTCGCTACAAGCTTGTCGATGAGCGGTATGGCGATAGTCGACCAGTTCCTGGCCGGTGAGATCGAAAAGTCATCCAATTTGAAGAGTTTGTATAGTCCCTCGACTTTTCCTTGGGTACTTAGAGTAATGGGGGCTATGCCTTGCGACAACCCAAGAATCGCTAGGTGCATACGTCCGGTAACAATTAGCGAAGCATGTTCGAGAATGGCTGCCACTTGCGCCGGTCTCAGAAGACTTTCCACAAGGAGCACCCGAGGGTCGTTTAATTCCCCCGCAATGCTCTCGAGCACGGCGAGGTCATCATCAGTCGTACGGATCACATGAGGGAGTAAGACGACCTTGAATCCCAAATCGAGCACGTGGCGAACGACTGCCAAGTAGTCCTCTGTCAGATCTGTCGTCTTGTGAATCAAGCCGCTGGCATTGATGACTGCCACGGGTGAATCTGTGTCCTTGGCCCAGGCGTCTTCCTTTGCTGTGACTTGTCGCCTGGAGTGTGTGAATACGATATCAGCGCTTGGAATGACTGGGACGCCGCTAGCCTGCAGTCGTTCGACTGATAACGGGTCGCGAACACATAGGCGTACGTCCGCTGGCAAGGATCGAAGGCGCTCAACAACAACTTCCTTTGCATTGTCGGACCAGCTAAAACCAACGGCAGTTGACTGCACACCCATCTTAGAAGCCAAACTCAGGAGGTTGACTCGGGACAACGAGGACGAGGTGTTGTATAAACCGTCCATTGAGTCGGCACCGATGACGAAAAAGTCATCTGCCTCCTTGAGGGCTTCCACGAACTGCCCCACTGCCCTTGCCCTTACGACAGGAAGTCCGTCGACCAATCCAGGGATAGGTACTACCGTGACGTGTTTCTCATAGCTCAAGGGCTGAGCCAGTGCACCTTCCCCATTAGTGATGACGAGAATGGGACCATCGAGCAAGTCAATTAGAGCCTCCACCATTGCCTGATCGCCGATGTTCCCGTGACCTGTCGGCGCCAGAATGATGCTTCTTCTTGATCCTACTTGCGATCCTCGAATAGGACGCCGACGCCGTACCGAAAGTTGTAGGACAGCTAAGTCACTCGTTGAAAGCGCCCAAGAATACGCCCTTGTGTTTCGAACCCGTTGCAGGACCTTACGAATTGCGGACCGATCTACCTTCATGGCTCTACTTTCTTTGCATTCGGATGCTCAGCTAGCGCTCTAGTGGAAAGTCGAGAACTCGGAACTACCACAGTAATGCTCGGGCCGATGGCCCTATTCCACTGTGACTGATTTGGCCAGGTTGCGCGGCTGGTCCACGTCGTACCCCTTAGCCGTAGCCAACTCGCAGGCGAAAATCTGCAGAGGAACCGTCGTCAACAGCGGCATGAGCATGGGCTGCGTCTCGGGCACGTAGAAGACCTGCTCCGCATACTCCTTGACGGTTTCGTCGCCGGCTTCAGCCACCACAATCGTTTTGGCACCGCGGGCGCGGACCTCCTGGATGTTCGAGACCACCTTGGCATGTAGCGAGTGGCGGTCCATTGGCGAGGGCACCACCACGAAAACCGGCTGGCCTTCGTCAATCAAAGCAATGGGGCCGTGCTTGAGTTCTCCTGCAGCGAAGCCCTCGGCATGGATGTACGCCAGTTCCTTGAGCTTGAGTGCACCCTCAAGTGCTACTGGGTAGCCTACGTTGCGGCCGAGAAACAGCACGGACGATGCTTCAGCCATCGCGCGTGCTAGTCGTTTGATCTGATCGGCATTGTCCAGGATTTGCTGGACCTTTGCGGGGATCTCCGCCAAGTCTGCCAGGATGTCTTTGATCTCTTGGCTATACAGTTTCTTGGTCAACTGTGCTAGGTAGAGGCCCAGGAGGTAAGCGGCCGTTATCTGGGCCAAGAACGCCTTCGTTGAGGCCACGGCGATCTCGGGGCCAGCGTGGGTGTAGAGCACGGCGTCGGATTCCCGTGGGATGGTGGAGCCGTTGGTGTTGCAGATAGACACCGTGCGGGCGCCCTGCTCCTTGGCGTAGCGCACGGCCATCAGCGTGTCCATGGTCTCACCGGACTGGGAGATGGACACCACCAAGGTGTTGGCGTCGATGATCGGGTCCCGATAGCGGAACTCGTGAGAGAGCTCCACCTCCACCGGAATGCGGCACCAACGTTCGATGGCGTACTTGGCCACCATGCCGGCGTAGGAAGAGGTGCCGCAGGCCAGGACGATGATCTTGCGGATGGACTTCAGCTCCTCCTCTTCGATGCGTAGCTCGTCGAGTACGAGGTTTCCCTTTGTGTCGCTGCGACCCAAGAGGGTATCGGCGACGGCGTGCGGCTGGTCGTGTATTTCCTTCTCCATGAAGGTGACGAAGCCACCCTTCTCGGCCGCGGCGGCGTCCCAGTCCACGGTGAATTCCTTGCCTTGGGCCGGGTTCCCGGAGAAATCGGAAATCTCCACGGCATCCGCGGTAATGGTGACCACCTGGTCCTGCTCCAGCTCAACGGCGCGGCGGGTGAAGTCGATGAAGCCGGAGACGTCGGAGCCGAGGAAGTTCTCGCCCTCACCCAGGCCGACGACGAGCGGGGAGTTCTTGCGGGAAGCGACCACACGGTCCGGATGTTCGGCGTGGACTGCCAGCAGCGTGAAGGCACCTTCAAGGCGCTGACTGGTCAACTGCATGGCCCTCGTCAGATTCTGCCCGGCCTCAGTGCGGTAGATGTGGCCAAGGAGGGCGGCGGCCACCTCGGTGTCCGTCTCGGAGCGGAAGGTGACGCCCTGAGTCAGCAGTCCCTTCTTGAGCTCGGCGAAGTTCTCGATGATGCCGTTGTGTATCACCGAAAGCTGATCGTCGTCGGCCAGGTGCGGGTGGGCGTTCACGTCGGTGGGGCCACCGTGTGTGGCCCACCGGGTGTGGCCGATGCCCACCGAGGCCACAGGCACGGGACGCTCCTCCAGTTCTGTGGAGAGGTTAGCCAGCTTGCCGGCTTTCTTGCGGTGCTCCACCACACCGTTGGCCACTACCGCGATCCCGGCGGAGTCATACCCGCGGTATTCGAGGCGCTTGAGGCCTTCCATGAGCACGTCCAGAGACGAGTGCTGGTTTAACTGAGAGGGCTGGCCAATGTAGCCGACGATTCCACACATGGGCACTAGGTTATCCCGCCTGGTGAGGTGTGCTGCGCATCGACCACGCCATGAGGCTTAATAGTGGCAGTCAGACAGAGCCGGGGGGAGGGCGCACTCCGCTAATAATGCAACCGGCCATCTCACAGTGAGGTGTCCTGGCGGACGAGCTTCAGGACGGTGTCGCGGACGGTGGCCATGGTGGCGGGGTCGTGGGCCTCGCCGTTGTAGCGCAGGAAGGGTTCGGTGTTGGAGGGGCGCAGGTTGAACCACCAGGTCCCGTCGGCGGCGGCGACGGTGGTGCCGTCCATGGTGTCCACGGTGACCTCCGCGCCGGCGAGCTGGGCGTCCGGCAGGCAGGCCTGACAGGTGGTGCTGGTCCCGCCGTCGGTCCGGCCGGCCTCGATCCACCCGTTGGCGAAGACCTCCAGCACCCGGTCCACCGCGGCGGCCTTGTCCTCGACCTCGGAGTTGATCTCCCCGGAGGCGGTGTACGGGTCGTACTCGGCGGCCAGTTCGGACAGCGGCCCGTCCTGGGCGCCCAGGGCCGCCAGCACGTGCATCGCGGCCAACATGCCGGTGTCCGCGTTGAAGAAGTCCCGGAAGTAGTAGTGCGCGGAGTGCTCCCCGCCGAAGACCGCACCCTCGGAGGCCATCACGGCCTTGATGAAGGAGTGGCCCACCCGGGTCTTCACCGCCCGGCCCCCGGCGGCGACCACCAGCTCGGGCACGGCCCGGGAGGTGATCAGGTTGTGAATGACCACCGGCTCGGCCTCCGGCGCCTGGATCACCCCGTTGACGGTGTCCCCGGCCTTGGCGCGGGCGATCTCCCGGCGGGCCACCAGACCGGTCACGGCCGAGGGCGAGACCGGAGCCCCGGTCTCGTCGATCACGAAGCACCGGTCGGCGTCCCCGTCGAAGGCCAGCCCGATGTCCGCCGAGTGGGCGAGCACCGCGGCCTGCAGGTCACGCAGGTTTTCCGGTTCCAGCGGGTTCGCCGGGTGGTTGGGGAAGGTCCCGTCCAGCTCGAAGTACAACGGCTCGATCTGCAGCGGCAGGCCCGCCAGCACGGTCTGGCCCAACACGGCCGGGGTGGTCATGCCGGCCATCCCATTGCCGGCATCCACCACCACCTTCAGCGGACGGATCCCGGACAGGTCCACCAAAGAACGCAGGTACGCGGCGTAACCGGCCAGCACGTCCTGCTCGGTCACCGCACCGGTAGCCGAGGCAACCGGCACCTCACCGGAGTCCAGATAGGACTGCGCCACGTCCCGGATCTGGAACAGGCCCGTGTCCGAGGAGACCGGCACCGCCCCGGCCTTTGCCATCTTCATCCCGTTGTAGGCGGCCGGGTTGTGGGAGGCGGTGAACACCACCCCGGCGGCCTGCTCCACCCCGCAGGCGTAGTAGAGCATGTCCGTGGACACCAGGCCCAGCATCACCACATCCGCCCCCCGGGCCGTGGCGCCCTCGGCGAAGGCCGCCGCGAAGCCCGGCGAGGAGGGACGCATGTCCCCGCCCACCAACACCCGGGACCCGGCCAGCCCCAGCACGTCCACGAACGCCGCCCCCACGGCCCGCACGGACGCCTCGGTGATGGACTCCCCGACGATGCCACGCACGTCATAGGCCTTGAAGGACTGACTGAGATCGACAGACATTGACAACGGGTTCATTTTTCTCCGATTCGAAGCTTATTGATTGATTTGTCGGCTATCACAGGACGTCGTCGTCGCCGTGGGCCTTGAGGGACTCCACGGCCTGCTTCACGGACTGGGCGTGCTCGGTGGTGGTCACCAGCAGGGCATCCGGGGTGTCCACCACCACGATGTCCTGCACCCCGATCAACGCGATCACCCGCGCCGTGTCCGTCACCACCACACCGGAGGCCTTGGAGGAGTACACCCGCGGCGTCTCCCCGATCACAGTGATCCCCGAGGCCCGCTTGGCCGGGTTCAACCGGGCGATCGCGGCGAAGTCCCCCACGTCATCCCACGTGAACCCACCCGGGATCACCGCCACATCCCCGGCCGCCGCCGCCGGCTCCGCCACCGCGTAGTCGATCGCGGTCTTCTTCAACCCCGGCCACACCCGCGCCATCGTCTCCGCCTGCGCCTCGGTGCCCCAGGCCTTGGCGATCTGCACCACCCCGGCATGCAGCTCGGGCTCGTTCGCCGCCAGGTGCTGCAGCATCAGGGACACCGGGGCCACGAACATCCCCGCATTCCACAGGTACTCCCCCGAGTCCACGTACTCCTGCGCCACCGCCTCGGCCGGCTTCTCCACGAACGCCGCCACACTCTTGGCATGCGGGGCCCCCTCCACGGACAGGTCCTCACCCTGCTGGATGTACCCGAACCCCGTGGCCGGGTGCGTGGGCCGGATCCCGATCGTCACGATCCGCCCGGTGGCCGCCGTGGCCACCGCCTCCGCCACCGCCTCCTGGAACTCCTCCACCGGGGTGATCACCTGATCCGCCGCGAAAGACCCCATGATCGTCTCCGGATCACGCTCGAACAGGATCGCCGCCGCCAACCCGATCGCCGCCGCCGAGTCCTTCGGCTCCGGCTCCAGCACCACGTCCTCACCGGCCAGGCCCGGCAACTGCTCCACCACGGCATCCTCATGGGCCTCACCGGTCACCACCATCACCCGGTCCCCCGCCAACGCGGACAACCGGTCATAGGTGGCCCGGATCAAGGTCTGCCCCGATCCGGTCAGGTCATGCAAGAACTTCGGCGCCGCCGCCCGCGAGAGCGGCCACAGCCGCGTCCCCACACCACCGGCGGGGATCACACCATAGAAACGGTCCAGCCCCGGGGTACCGGAGAGGTCCACGGCTGGCTGGCCATTGATTTCAAGATTAGTCACAGATACATCGTAGGTAACTGGATATACCATGATTGTTCGTCTCTCGAGAGTTACGTGTGCCAGCTGACCGGTGTCGTAGTCGCATTAAGTGCTAGTGCAGTTATGCAAAGCCCTGAAAGATACTCTGAAAATTATGATTCACAGCTCATTGAATCCGCGCACCAGAAAAGTTGTCATTCCAGCTGCAGGCATGGGCACTCGCTTTCTTCCTGCAACGAAAGCGATGCCCAAAGAGATGCTGCCCGTAGTGGACGAGCCGGCCATCCAGTACGTGGTGGCGGAGGCCAAGGCTGCAGGCCTGGACGATGTACTGATGATCACCGGTCGCGGCAAGCGGGCACTGGAGGACCACTTCGACCGTGTGCCCGCACTGGAACGCAGCCTGGAACTCGAGGGCGACTTCGGCAAGCTACAGAAGATCCAAGATGCGACCAACCTGGGTAATATCCACTTCATCCGCCAGATTGATGCGTTGGGGCTAGGCCATGCAGTTCTGTGCGCCCAGCAGCATGTAGGACGAGAGCCATTCGCCGTCCTGCTAGGAGACGACCTCATCGCGGAGCAGGAAAAGCTGCTGGAACGGATGATCGATGTCCAGCAGGAGAAGGGCGGATCTGTGATCGCCCTGATGAAGGTCCCCCGTGCGAACGTCTCTGCTTACGGCGTGGCTGCGGTGTCCTCCGTGGATGGTGGACCTGAGGACGTCGTCCGCGTCACCGATCTCGTGGAGAAGCCCGAGGCCGACCAGGCCCCGTCAAACCTCGCCGTGATCGGCCGATATGTACTGGACCCCACCGTGTTCGACATTCTTGAGCGCACCGGCCCCGGACGCGGGAACGAGATTCAGCTAACCGACGCTTTGCAGGTGTTGGCGGAGGGCGAAGGCGAAGGCTTCGGTGTTCACGCGGTCGTCTTCAGCGGAAAGCGCTATGACACCGGTGACAAGCTCAGTTACCTGAAAGCGGTCATCGAGTTGTCTTCTGCCCGGGAAGATCTAGGCCCGGCGCTCCGTCCCTGGCTCAAGGACTTCGCGGCGGCCCTCTGAACACCGGCCACTGCCTGTTCAGGCCGCGAAGAACTCGGTGACGGTGTCGGCCCAGAGCTGCTGGCCGTCGTCGTTCGGGTGGACCTCGTCCACCAGCAGGGACTCCCAGTCGCCGGCCTCCTCGAAGGCGGCGAACACGTCGATCACCGGCAGCTCCCGCTCTTCTGCCGCGGAGCGCATGGCATCCCGGTTGGTGTCCGCGTAGCCGATCCAGGTGGCCAGCGCGGGGTTCTGGGCGGTCAGCACCACGGGGGCGGCATCCTCGCCGCCGGCATCCAGGGAGCCGAGCAGCTCGTCCAGGGTGGAGGCCACGAAGTCGGGATCACCGAAGTGCCCGTAGTTGAGGATCGTCAGGTCCGCCTCGGGCTCGATCATGCCGTTCAGCTCGAGCGGGAAGCCGGGGTTGCCCTGATCAGCCGAGCCGTTCCAGATGGTGACGGTCCGCTCGCCCTCGCCGTAGGTGCGGGCCTGCGGGAACCAGGTGCCGGTCGCCGGGTTCCAGGTGTGCACGCTCACGGAGGCCTCGGTGCCGAGCTCGTCCGCCCAGCGGTAGACCCACTCGCTGCTGGTGTTCGAGGTGGAGTCCCCCAGCACGTTGATCACGGCGTCCTCACCACCGTTGACAACGTCCTGCGCGGCCGCGGTGGCGGCGGCCACCGGGTCAGCGGGGGCCTCCTCTGCGGGGGCTTCGCTGGCGGCGGGGCTGGCCGTGGGCTCCTCGGAGGCTGCCGGTGCCTGCTGGGATGAGCCGGCGTTGTTGGCCGCGCGATCGGACTCTGCGTCCGTGCGGTAGGCCTGTTGCTGGGTGAAGAGGACGACCAGGAGGGCGACGATGGCTACTACCAGCACGGCGAGCGCCGTCCACTGCAGCTTGGACGTCATGCCCAGGGTGTTCTTCGGCACAGAGGTCCCTCGATTGTCTCTCACAAGGGCAGATCCTACCGGCTGGACGGCCCCCTTGCGGAGGCATGTCTGTGCAGCACCGCTCAGTGGTGGACGGTGATGGTGACATTCTCGATGAAGACGTTCGTGGTGCAGCCGCCCGTCTCCGGGGTGGAGGGGGTCTGCGGCAGGGCGGGCGCGTCCACCTCGAGGTCCACCGCCAGCTCGTCCAGGACCGCCTGGATCGGGTTCGCGAAGGTGGTGCTGCCCTCGGTGTCACCGGCGAACAGCAGGCCGACCACGTTCCCCCCGGTGTCCAGGACCACGGAGCCGGAGTCGCCGCCGTCCGAGAACCGCGCGGAGCGGGCGGTGTCCGTGCTGATGCGGATCTGGCGCCGCAGCGTCCGGGTGCCCAGCCCGTCACCGTAGTCCAGGCTGAGCGTGGCCTCGGTGGAGGCCACGGTGCCGAAGGTGTGGCCGGTGGTCCGGCCCCGCTTCTGCACCGGCATCTGCGTCGCCGCCTCCGCAGCCCCCGCCACCGGTCCGACCCCGACCACGGCGGCCTCCCACGGCCGGTCCTCATCCAGCAGGACCACCGCACCGTCGATGTTCTCGCTCAACTGGGCCCGCGCCAGGCTGCCGAACTCATCGGTAGCCGGGTCGCCGCCGTCGGGCCGTCCCGGCTGGACCATCCGGTCCCCGGAGGACCACTCGTCATTGACGCAGGCCACATGGAAGTTGGTCAGAGCCATGGGCCGGCCGGCCTCACGGTCCCGGACGATCGCCCCCAGGGTGCCCACGAACGTGTACTCCCCCGGCTCCGCCACCTCCGGCGGCTCCATCCGCACGGCACGGGAGGGGCCCATGCTGATGCCGCCGGACAGGGTCTCGCACTCGGCGCCGTCCACCTGGCGTCCGGGCCGGAGCAGGACGCGGGCGGACTGCAGCTCGATCACCATCTGCTTCACGTCCGTCCGGATGCCGTCGACCTCCCGGGGCACCACCTCCTCCGCGGACAGCCGGTCCTCGGGCTTCTTCTCCTACACGAACACCAGGATGCCGAGTTCCCCGGTCCCGTGGCCCCCGCTGACCCGCTCGCCGATGTCCACGCCCACCACGCCGGGCCGCGCCAGCAGCTCGTCCTCCACGGATTCCTTGACCGGCCTGATCGCGGCCAGCCTGCTGTGATCATCCCTGTGTGCCACTGGACTCATCCCTCACGATTCGCCGACGCACCGTCTGGGGTACTGACTCCATCCAACGCCCCGCCCCAGCCGGTGTCCAGATCCCGACGACATCCCGACGACGAAGTCACAGCCCCCTCAGCATGGATAATGGACGGGTGACTCGATCCGCCGCACCCGGCACCGGACTCCCCCAGGCCTCGCCTGTCACCGCCGCCGGGCCCATCACCTGGGCCGGTTCCCCGCCCGAGCCGGACTCCGGCGAGAACCACTACTCCCCCTTCGTGGAGCTCGAGCGGGACACCTGGGCGCGGCTGGCCAATGAGATGGAGCAGCCCTTCGACCAGGACGACCTGGACCGGCTGCGGGGCATCGGCGAGAACCTCTCCCTGCGGGAGGTCGCCGAGGTCTACCTGCCGCTCTCCCGGCTGCTGAGCATCAACGTGGACGCCGCCGCCCACCTGCGCCGGGCCTCCAACGAGTTCCTCGGCGAGTCCACGCGGCGCACGCCCTTCGTGATCGGCGTGGCCGGCTCCGTGGCCGTGGGCAAGTCCACCACGGCCCGCGTGCTCCAGGAGATGCTGCGCCGCTGGCCCAACACCCCGCGGGTCGAGCTCATCACCACGGACGGCTTCCTCTACCCCAACGCGGAGCTGGAGCGCCGCGGCCTGATGCAGCGTAAGGGATTCCCGGAGTCCTATGACCGACGGCGGCTGATGCGGTTCGTCGCGGACGTCAAGTCGGGTGCCCCGGAGGTCCGGGCCCCCATGTACTCCCACCTCACCTATGACATCCTCCCGCACGAGGAGGTGGTGGTGCACCGCCCGGACGTGCTGATCGTGGAGGGCCTGAACGTGCTCGCCCCGCCCCGGGTCCGCGCGGACGGCACCGCGGGGCTTTCCGTCTCCGACTTCTTCGACTACTCCATCTACGTGGACGCCAAGACGGCCGCCATCAAGCAGTGGTACACCGAGCGGTTCATGCGTCTGCGCTCCGGGGCCTTCGCCGACCCCAAGAGCTACTTCCACCGCTACTCCAGCCTCTCCGACGCCGAGGCCACCGCCACCTCCGAGGACATCTGGGACCGCATCAACGGCCCCAACCTCATCCAGAACGTGCTGCCCACCCGCGGCCGCGCCAAGCTCGTGATGACCAAGGACGCCGGCCACTCCGTCACCCGCGTCCTCCTCCGCAAGGTCTGAAGACCCACCCATGTCCGCCATCCCGAGGCGCAAAGTGACGCCACCCCCACCATTGGGACGTGGTCTCGTCACTTTGTGCCTACGGGCCGGCGCGATGGTCGGCCTGCTGACCATGGCGCTCACCGGCTGCTCCACGGCCGAGCCGCCGGTCGGCTCCAGCACGGACCGCGCCACCGCTGACCCCTCGGTCTCTTCCACTCCGACGTACTCCCCGCCGGGCATGTCCAGCCCCGCCTCACCCTCCGCGGAACCGGAGCCAGAGCCGGAGCTGGACCACTCCTCCCCCGCATCGATCCACGTGCTGGTCAACAAGCGGCGCCCCTTGAACCCGGCCGACTACGCGCCGGAGGATCTGAGCGTTCCGGACGTGCCGCCGTCGCGCACGGGATTGGAACTGCGCCAGGAGGCCGCCGGCGCGGCCGAGGACCTGTTCTCCGCGGCCGCCGCGGAGGGGGTGGACCTGAACCTGCTCAGCGCCTACCGCTCCTACGGCTACCAGCAGGGCACCTATGGCGGCTGGGTTCAGAAGTACGGCCGGGCCGAGGCGGACCGCATCTCCGCGCGCCCGGGGTTCTCGGAACACCAGACGGGCCTGGCCATGGACGTGGGCGCCGCGGACGGGGCCTGCGCCCTGCAGCAGTGCTTCGGGGACACCCCGGAAGGCGCCTGGGTGGCGGAGCACGCCGCCGAGCACGGCTGGATCGTGCGCTACCCGGAGGGTGCCGAGGACACCACGGGGTACTCCCCCGAGCCCTGGCACCTGCGGTACCTGGGCACCCGGGAGGCGGCCGACGTCGTTCATTCTGGTGGGGTGCTGGAGACCGCCTGGGGCTTCGAGGCGGCGCCGGGGTACTGACCGTCGGGCCCACCGTCACCGAACCTGGGCCGAGGCGGATCCCCCGTCAGACCTTCAGGGACACCTCGGGCGCCATGCTTCCCTTGCCGCGTTTGCCGCCCCGGCCGGTGAGGAACATCCACCCCAACACGAGGGGAATAATCCCGAGGGCCAGGCCGATGGTCAGGGGGATCCCAACCGACTGCACCAGCAGGATCGGCAGGAGGGCCGGGAAGAAGTTCACCCAGAACGTCACCCCGGAGAACACTCCGTGGGCCTCGGCGGCGTTGCTCCGGGTATCCGGGTCAACGGCCCGCAGCAGTGCGAGACCGACGCTGGTGTTCCCGGTGTCACTGCCCCAGCACATCATCGATTTCTCGAACCACTGGTCCTTGGAGAAACGGCGGAAGAAGAACAGAACCATCACCGTGGTCACGGCGACCATGACCACGGAGAAGATCATGAGCGGCAGGAAGTAGGTCGCCGCGAGTTCCAGGCTGAGGGTGGCGATGGCCGCTACGATGATCAGTTCCAGGGCGAAGCCGCTGATGTTGTTGATGGTGCGCTTGTCCACGAAATGGTCCACCTTGACCAGTCTCATCAGCGGCCACAGGATCAGAGCCCCGATCATGCCGTGGATCATGGCGGGGAACTGCTCGGCCACCGGGAACATCAGTGCAGCCGCGTCGAAGAGCAATCCCCCGATGAACATGGCCAACAGCAGCCAGCACAGCTGCAGGGCCAGTCCGTTCATGCTGCTGGCCGTGACTTTCTCATGTCCCATGACCTGGTGTTCACCCTCGGGAATGCGTCCGCCGTAGGTCCACGACGGCCTCGACTTGGCATGGGAGACGAAGGCCGTCCAGTTCTTCCGCACGCCCAGGTTCACGATGATCATTCCGCCGACGATCCCGATGACCATGCCGATGGTCGCGAGAATCATCCCGATCTGGAGGTTCCCGGGCACACCCAGGTCCTCAAAGACCGCGCCGGCCGCCCCTGCCGTCCCATGCCCTCCGAAGAAGGCAAAGACGCCCATCAGGCCCCAGCCCTCGGGCAGACCGCTCCACACCTTGGACAGCAGGATGCCCAGCCCCAGGCCCAGGGCGATCTGGATGCCGATGACGGCCAGTGACACCGCCGAATAATCGAGGTAGGACCGTACCTTGCGCACGTTCATACTCACGCCGAACAACAGGCCCGTCATGACCAGGCCGATCAGCACGCCGGGGACCTCCCCGAAGGAGTCCGGAATGGTCACCCAGCCGAACACCTGCTGCCCCACGAGCAACGCGATGACTCCGCCGATGATCGAGGCGGGGATGAACAGCTTCTGGAGCGGTTTGCAGATCTCCCTGATGGCGAAGCCGACCAGCAGGAACACCCCCAAAAGCACGAGGTCACTCATCAGATCTTCCACGACAGGTCCTTTCCTTGGTTCGACTCCACCGGCGGTGGAGTGTGGGTGGCGGCCTGGTCACCGTCCGGACGGAGGAGTGAACCAACCGTGGACCAGGCGGCCAGGTCCCGGATCCTGAGGAACAGGCTCTGGGCGGCGTCCTCTCCCAGCACGGGCGAGGACAGGGCCATGAACTTCGCCCGGGCGTCTTCCGGGGACGAGGGGTTCCCCGCCCGCCCGAAGATGCCCCGGCAGGTGCCGGTCGCCGTGCGCCCGTCCCGGTACCGCACCTCCACCCGGGCAAGGTCGCCCGAGGTGCCCCCCGGTCCGAGATCGGGATCGGTGGCGACATCGATCCGCTGTTCCAGGGCCCGAATTCCGGCATCACGCAGGATCCCCGTGGCATAGGAAGCCGGCGTCAGCTCCCCTCGGACGAGGAAGGTCGCCAGGGAGAACTGCACCGAGAACTTGCCCGCCACCGGGCTGTCGGCGGCGATGTAGTCCAGCCGGGCAGCCCGCGGGTCCGCCACCACGCACACCTGATCGATGGTGTCCGGGTCCTGAGGCGGCCCGCCGCGGAAGGGCGGGTAGCGGCCCGGTTCCGGCCCACCGTCCAGCGCGGCCGCGGCGGCCTCCAGGACGGGGTGGATCACACCGCAGGCCGCGTGGAACTTGAGGTGGTTCCGAGCCAGGGCGAAGTCCTCCCCCAGCTGGTCGACGAGCACGCCGCTGTCGAAGCCATGCCCGAGGATCGCGCCGAAGGAGTCCTCCAGGGCCCGCTCGTCGCCGTCGAGGCCGGACTCGACCATGTCCACGACCATGGTCGCGATGGGAAGGCTCACGGCGGCCAGCGCCGAGGCGACGCTGGCTCCGGAGAGGCAGGGGGCGTAGGAGGTGGCCACCGGGAAAGCTGCGGCCAGGCGCAGACCGCGGGCCATGGCGTGACCGTCCCAACCCCGCAGCCGGCCCAGGCCCACCACCGTGCCGAGGGTGCCGGTGTTCCCATGGGGATAGACCTCACCGTGGAGTCGGCTGGCTGCCTGGACCCGGCAGTGGGCCTCGTAGCCGAGGACAAAGGCCTCGATCAGCTCCCGTCCGCTGTGGCCGTGGGCTTCCGCCATGGCCAACACCGCTGGCAGGACATGGAGGGCGGGGTGCCCGCCGCCCGGGACCCCCTCGTCCAGTTCGACGGAACAGATCTGCACGGAATTCGCGACCGCCGTGGCCACCGGGTCTGCCCCGCGGGGCAGACCAGTCGCCAGGACGGTGGCGGTGTTCCCCGGTCGGAGCCGGCCGCCCAGGCCCTGCACCGTCGCATCCTGCGAGCCGGCCAGGCCGACGCCGATCGTGTCGGCGATGGTCAGGGTGGCCCGGTCGACGATGGCGGGGGGCAACTGGTCATAGCGGGTGGTGGCCAGGAACTCGGCCAGCTGCCGGGTGGCGTGCCCGGCGTGCTGGGTGGGTGGAGCCGTGGATGACACGGTGGGTGAAGGCATGGTTGATGAAGACACAGCTGTTCTCTCTCGTGGTGGTTCTGGTGTTCGGCCTCGCGGCCCGGCGCCCGGCGCTAGGAAGGTTTCGCCCCGGCGAGGCCCCGGGCCGCGGCGCCGATCTGTGGTCCCGCACCGCCACTCCGGTTGCGTCCCCGTCCCAGGAACACGAAGCACAGGACGAAGCAGGCGACCGCCATGCCCAGGCTGACGACGATGACGATCCAACTCGCCCCCTGGATGATGAGCATGGGGAAGAGCACGGGGAACACCTTGAGCCAGGACGTGATGCCGGATGCGACTCCGATGGCCTCGGCAGCATCGCTCTTGGTCTCCGGGTCGACGGTGCGCAGCAGCATCAGGCCGACGCCGGTGTGGCCGAGGCCCGCGCCGAACATCATGACGGCCTTCTCGAACCAGTCGTCCTTGCAGAACAGCCGGCACATCCCCAGGGTCACGATGGTGGTCATCACCACCATCACCACCGACATGATCAGGACGGGCACGAGGTACTGGGTGGCCAGGTCCAGCGGAATCGTGGCCACCGCCGTGAGGATGATGATCTCCAACAGGAACCCATTGACGGTCCCGATGGTCTTCCGGTCCAGGTAGCGGTCCGTCTTGGTCGCCGTCATCAGCGGGACGACGATGATGGCTCCGACCATGCCGTAGATCAGGGCGGGCAGTTCGTTGAAGAACGGCACGAGATGGCCGATTCCCTGGATGATCGACTGGCCGATGACCAGGGCCACGAAGATGAAGGAGATCTGCAGCGCCAGGTTACTCACGCTGAGACTGGAGACCTTCTCATGGCCGATCGCGGCCTGCTGGTCCTTGGGCAAGGTGCCGCCGAAGAACCACGAGGGCCGCGTCGAGACGTCACCCAGGTACCGCGCCCAGCCCTTGCGGACCCCGATGTTGATGATCAGCAGCCCGATCAGGACGCCGGAGATCAGGCCGATGGTGGCCAGGATCATGCCGATGCCGAGGTTCTCGGGAACGCCCTGCTCCGAGAAGGCCGCGCCGGCGGCGCCGGACGTTCCGTGCCCTCCCCAGAAGGAGAACACGCTCATCACGCCCCAGCCCTCGGGCAGGCCGGGCCACATCCCCATCAGGACCATGCCCAGGGCCAGGCCGACACCGGCCTGCAGCCCGTAGAGGCCGAGGGAGATGAAGGTGTAGTCCGCGAAGGACCTCACGCGGCTGACGTTGACCGTGATCCCGAGGATCAGGCCCGTCATGATGACACCGATGACGACGCCGGCGAAGTCGCCGAAGGAGTCGGGGACGGATACCAGCCCCAGCACCTGTGGTCCGAGGATCAGCAGGAGCAGTCCGCCGATGAGCGAGGCGGGCAGGAAGAGGCGTTGGAACGGCTTGATGAGTTCCCTCAGGACGAACCCGATCAGCAGGAACACGCCGAAGATGGTCAGATCGCTCAGGATGGATTCAAGGGTCATGGCTCAGGGCTTCCCTGGTCGGTCGACACCGGGTGTCGGGGTGGATGTCGGGGGTGGGTGGTGGCGGGTCAGATGGTCATCGGCAGGGCGGAGTAGCGCTGCTCCATGGCCTGGATGGTGGAGGAGCCGGACAGCTCTCCCAGTTCGGCGAAGCTCATGATCTCGGTCCCCGGCATGGTCTGGGAGGTCCCGTGTTCGCGCAGGTGGGCGAGCGCGTTCTGCATGGCCCGGGCGGCGGCGAACATGGGGGTCAGGGGGACACTGACCCGGGCCACTCCCAGGTCCTGCAGGTCTTGGATCGTGAGATCGGGTCCCGCCTCGCCCTCCGGGAGGTTCAGTGCCAGGGGGGCGTCGATGCGATGGACGAGCCGGGCGATCAGGTCGGGATCTGACGGCGGGGAGGACACGTAGATCATGTCCGCCCCGGCCTGGCGGTACGCGTTGGCCCGGTCGATGGCATCCTGCTCGCCCGTGACGCCCAAGGCGTCGGTCCTGGCGTTGATGACGAAGTCCGGGTGCACCCGGTGGTCTGCGGCGGCCTTCACCTTGCCCACCATCTCGCCCATCGTGATCAGCGTCTTGCCGCCCTCGAGCCCACAGATCTTCGGGAAGGCCTGGTCCTCGAGGTTCGCCCCCGCGGCTCCGGCCTGCCCCAGGTTCTCGATGGACCACGCGGTGTTGACCGCGTTGCCGTAGCCGGTGTCGGCGTCCGTCATGACGGGGACCTTGACGACCTGGCAGATGCGCCGTGTGACGTCGGCGACGTCGGTGAGGTTCGTGAAGCTGGCATCGGTCAGGCCGAGTTGGGAGACGCTGAGCCCATAGCCGCTGATTTGGATGGCGCCGTAGCCTGAGGTCTCGATGATCCGGGCGGACAGCGCATCATAGGCGCCCGGCATCACCAGGATCTCCGGATCGTGGATGAGTTCCTTGAGCCGGGCCCCGGGGTGGTTCGTGGGGTGGTGCACCGTTCAGGCCTTTCCGAGAGTGAGGGACGCGGCCTGGTCGAAGACCTGCCGGCTGGAGGCAACGGCCTGCTGGGCCAGTCGGGCGAACATGAGGGCGTCGGCGTCGTAGGTCAGCAGGCGCACCCCGTGGTCGATGTGGTCACGAATCGATTCCTCGGTGCCTTCGCCGATCACGGGCATGGCCTTGAGAGGGACGTTGTTGGCCCGCGCGGCCTCACGCACGATGAACAGTGCTTCCCGGACCCGCTCGTCCGCCAGGCCGTCGGCACCGGCGCCCAGCGCCTGGCCCATGTCCCCGGCGCCAAAGCTCACGGCGTCGATGCCCGGCACGGCCAGGATCTCGTGGACGTTCCGGAGCGCCTCCTCGTTCTCGATGATCGGAATGAACATCAGCTGCTCATCGATCCACCGCAGGTACTCGTCCCAGGTCTGCTCGTTGTACCGGGCGGCCCGGGTGATGGTGCACATGCCCCGGGTCCCCCCCGGCGCGTAGCGCATGGCCTGCAATGCCTCTTCCACGTCCTGGGCGGTCCGGACCTGGGGCACGATGAGACCCTGCGCTCCGGTCTCCAAGACACGGCGGATGTTGCTGCTCCCGAGTTCGGCGACTCGGACGATCGGGGTCAGCCCCACCCCCTCTGCGGTCCGGACGAAGCCCTCGATCTCGGAGAAGGAGTACGCGGTGTGCTCCATGTCGAACTGGATGAAGTCGAAACCCGCCCATCCGGAGATCTCGATGAGCTTGTGGCTCTCGGTCATGAATTCAATGCCCAGGGCGGGCTTGTCCTCGTGGAGGAGTTGCTTGGTCCGGTTGTGGGGAAACATCGGGTTCCTCTTTCAGGGGTGAACAGGGGCGCACCGGGGAACAGGTGCGAACGGCTACCGTCACTGGCGTATACGTATATACGTGTATACGTGCAGTACCCGTATACTTACACCGAGTGGCGTGGATCACAAGGGTTGCGGCCGAGAAACTTTCCGGCGCCCGCACGAAAGGACCCCATGAACGTTTCCGAACCCCTCCTGAGCGATCTGGACGCCCAGACCGGCGGCCAGTCACTGCGCAACCAGGTCCGGTCCCTCTTGCGCTCCTGGATCATCACCGGTCGACTCGAGGCCGGGTCCCGGGTGCGTGAGTCAGATGTCGCCGAGGAGCTGGGGATCTCCCGCGTGCCGGTCCGGGAGGCGATCGCCATGCTGGAGGGCGAGGGGCTGCTGACCTCGATGTCCCGCAGGGGCGGGGTGGTGGTCACGGAGCTGAAGACCAAGGACATCGAGGACTTCTTCGACATCCGCGAGCGCCTGGAGGGACTGGCCGCCCGATTGGCCGCCCGACGCGCCCAACCCGGTGACATCCGGAGGCTCCGGTGGTACATCGCCGAGGCCCGCGCGGCTTCGGAGGAGGGCCGTGAGGAGGACTTCAGCGCGGCGAACCTGGACTTCCACACCTCCATCACCAGGATGGCCGACAACTCCACCCTCGCCTCCATGCTGGAGGTGGTGGGTGTCCACCTCCGCTGGAACACGGTGCCCAACCGCGACCATGAGCAGATCCTGGGCGACCATGAGCAGATCGCCGAGGCGATCGCGGCGGGCGACGAGGACGCCGCGGAACGGCTGACCCTGAAGGACATCCACGGAATCCGCGGAAAGGTCGTCCCCGGCCTCGAAGAGCTCTAGCCCCGCCGCGCCGTCACCGGACCGTGGCCCGAGGCGGAACCGCCCGGCCGAACAGCGGCCGATTCGCAATCGCGTCGGCGAGCCCCCGCGCTGTCCGTCGGCGATCGGCGGGCGGACAAATCTCCCAGTCGGTGCCGCTCCTGCGGTGCCCCCGGTAGAGAGTACGGCCATGAAGTAACCACTTGCCGCCCCGGCCTCGGCCTCGGCCGCCATCGCGCTCGGCGCCCTGATCGGGACCGGCGTGGCGGCGCCGCCACCCACCCAGGCGGCCCCCTACTGCGGGATCTACTGGGGATCGCTGGACAAGGACATGTGGAAGGGCGAGGCCTTCTCTCCCGACGCCGTCAAGGCCGTACGCAGCGGCCGGCACGCCTGCTTCGACCGGCTGGTGATCGACCTCCGCGGTGAGGTCTGCGGGTACCACGTCGGCTATCAGCCCGTGGCCGGGAACAACGGGAGGAACGTGCCGTTGCGCGGGACCGCCGACCTGCTGATCTACGTCACCAGCCCCTCCCTCGCCGCCAACGGCCAGCGCACCTGGACCCCGCCCAACAAGGCTCCGTAGAGACCACCACCCATTGCGCCGGCCCCCGGGCACCCAGCCCGAGGGCCGGCGTCGTGCCTGACTGGGGTGAGGCCCGCCGCCGTCACCGAACCGTGCCCGGCGCACCCGAGTGAGGGCCGGTTGGGGGCCGAAACGCAACCCTTCCGCCGCCGCTGATGCCTCCCCGTCCGCGAGGGGCGGGCGCACACTGCTGGCATGTCCCGGCAGGGTGCCGGGCCAGTACTGGAAGGCATCGCCATGAGAAAGCCACTCGCCGCCGCAGCCACCTTCGCCGTGGCCGTCGGGCTCGCCACCGGGCTGAGCGCCGCCGCCCCACCACCGGCCGCCGCGGCCCCCTACTGCGGCATCTACTGGGGCTCCCTGGCCAAGTCCAACGCCACCATGACCAGCGCGCAGGTGACCGGGGTCCGCACCGGACGCCACACCTGCTACGACCGGATGGTGGTGGACCTGCGCGGAGACGTGAAGGGCTACGACGTCCGCTACACCTCCGTGCACCGGGAGGGATCGGGCCAGTACGTGCCACTCTGGGGCGCCGGGGACATCCGGATCACCGTGAAGTCCCCCGCGTACAACTCCTCCGGACAGGCCACCTACGCGCCCGCCAGCTGGAAGAACGCCAAGAACGTGACCGGCTACCGCACCTTCCGGCAGGTCGCCTACGCCGGCAGCTTCGAAGGGCAGACCACCTTCGGGCTCGGGGTGCGGGCACGGCTGCCGTTCCGGGTGTTCGTGCTCGACGGGCCCGGGAACGGGTCACGACTGGTGGTGGACGTGGCGCACGCCTGGTAACGGCCGGTGCTCTCGAGGGCATGGCGGCATCTGCGCAGTGACCTCACCGTGGCCGGATGCCGCCCGGCTGCCCGAAATGACTGCCAACCGTGACCGGAAGGCGACCGGTTCGTTCTGTACTTCGCTGTGGCGCCCTCCGCAGACTGCCACTACGAGGATTCCCGATTTCCCCGCGGGACTCCTCGTGACCGGCACCGTCTCCTGGAAGGCACCCACATGCACAAGCCGTACGCCGCGCTCGCCACCCTCACCCTGGCGCTGGGTCTGACCGCCGGGCTGGGCGTGGTGGCCCCGCCACCGGCCGCCGCGGCCCCCTACTGCGGGAACGTGTGGGGCTCCGTGGCCGAATCGAGCTCCACCTACAGCAGCGGGCGGATCACCGACGTGCGGGCCGGTCGTCACGCCTGTTTCGACCGAATGGTGGTGGACCTGGAGGGCGACGTGGCGGGGTATGACGTCCGCTACGTCCCCCGGGTCCACCAGCAGGGGTCCGGGCGGGCTGTGCCGCTGGCCGGCGGGGCGGACCTGCAGGTGATCATCCGGGCGCCGGCCCACACAGACACCTATCAACCCAGCTATGACCCGCCGAACTGGAACCGGGCAGTGGCGGTGGATGGCTTCCGCACCTTCGAGCAGGTGGCGTTCACGGGCAGCTTCGAGGGCCAGACGATGATCGGCCTGGGGGTGCGGGCGCGGCTGCCGTTCCGGGTGTTCGTGCTCGATGGGCCCGGGAACGGGTCCCGGCTGGTGGTGGACGTGGCGCACCGGTGGTGAGGGCCGGGTGGGTGCTGGGGCCGGGGTGGGTTTCGGAGTATTTCATCGGCCATGCGGCGTGTCGTGGCGGCTGATGAATCCTGAACGACTGGCCCGGCCTAGTCTCTAGCCATGCTCCAGGGATTCAAAGACTTCATCATGAAGGGCAACGTCGTCGACCTCGCCGTTGCCGTCGTCATCGGCGGTGCCTTCGGGGCCGTCGTCACAGCACTCGTTGACGCGGTGCTGATGCCGCTGATATCGGCCTTGGTCGGGGCCCCCAGTTTCGATGACTTCGCCGTCATCGACATCAATGGCAACCTCATCCAGTTCGGCGTCCTGCTGACCGCAGTCGTCAACTTCCTGCTGATCGCCGCCGCCATCTACTTCGTCATCGTCATGCCCATGAACAAGATGATCGAACGCCGCAACCGCAAGCTCGGGATCATCGAGGAGGAGCCCGCCGTCGCCGACGATGTCGCCCTGCTCACCGAGATCCGCGATCTGCTGTCCGCCCAGCGTGGCGGTGGCACCGTGCCCCCGCGCACGGAGGTCTGACCCTCACTTCTCCGACTTCCACCCTTCACTCGCAACCGACCGACGGTGCGGCTCCCCACCCGGGGAGCCGCACCGTTCTGTTTCTGCTGACACCAGTTACATCACGGCCTCAGGTGATGACTAGACACGCCGGTCGGATGGACAGTTGGCGAGGCCGTGATGGGGCGGGCCAGGATCACTGGGGGATGTGCACCAGCTCCTGGACCTCCGGTGAGAAGTCCTGCCCGTTGACGTAGGCCCGGTCCAGCATGAGGTCGCTCAGCCCCCACTCGGCGAAGATGGCCTCATAGGCCCCGCTGTCCATGAGCTCCTGCAGGGAGTCCTGGAGCAGGTCCACCTTCTCCTGCTCCCCCGCCTTGACACCGAGGGCCAGGGTCACCCCGGGCTCCGGGTCCCCCACCAGGCGGAACTCGTCCGACTGGTTCTCGGCGAAGTAGACCATCTGGGCCAGGCTGTCATAGGCCACGTCGATGCGCTCGGCCTGGAGCGGGACCGAGATCAGGGTGTTCGAGAACCCGATGGCCTCAGTGCCCTCGATCCCCTGCGCCGCGCACGCCTCCGCCTTCTCATGGGCCCGCTCCTCCTGGTCGGTTCCCTTGATCACCCCGATGACATGGCCGCAGATGTCATCCTTGGACGTCAGGTCCGAGTCCGCCTGCGTCAGCCAGGCCACGCCGGCCGCCGAGTAGTCCACCATGTCCATGACCTCGCGGCGCTTCTCGTGATCGCCCGTGGAGACGGTGAAGGCGTACTTCTCCGCCATCACCCCGGGAACGTGCCCGTCGAAGGCCACGGACTCCACCGTGATCGGGATGCCCCACAGCGCGGAGAAGGCCTCCACCAGATCGGGCTGCATGCCCACCACCGCGCCGTCCTCATCCACGAAGGCGTTCGGCTGCAGGACCTTCGCCGGGACGGTGATCCCGGACTTCCATTCCTCGGGGACCCGGTCCGCCAGGTCCTGGTGGAAACTCACGGTGGTGCCGTAGAAGTCCTGCTCTGCGGCGGTGTCCACGGACGCGGCCCCGCCACATCCGGTGAGGAACAGCAGTGCGGCCGCCGCGATCGGCGCCGTGAGGAGGGCAGAGGTACGCTTGAGGGTTTTCCGTTGCATGGATGAACCATTCTGTGGGGTGACGGATGAATCCCTCCACCACAGCCCACTGTGAGCCATGCCACACGTCATCCTCTCAACTACTGGAAAGTCACCACAGGACTCCGGGCTGCGGACCGCGACCCCGCATTTTTCGCCCAGTGAGAGTTTGGTGCATTGTGGTGCTGAGCACATGTGATGCTGGAGCAAGCAGTTCTCAACCGGCCGGCGCCCCCGCACGGCCACCTCACGAAGGAGTGTCATGAGCGTTTTGGAATCGTCTGTCTGGGGCGGCAAGATCTACACCGACGGGTGGACCCAGGGTTCCGCGGAGTCGATCGACATCGTGGAGCCGGCCACCGGCGAGGTGCTGGGCACTGCGGGCATGGCCTCCGCGGAGGACGTGTTCGCCGCGGCCAAGCGCGCCGCCGTGGCCCAGCGGGAATGGGCGGCGAAGAAGCCCGAGGAGCGGGCGGCGGTGATGCGCCGTGCCGGCCAGTTCTTCGAGGACAACGTCGAGGAGCTGAACCTGTGGGTGCAGCGTGAGACCGGTGCGATCGCCCCGAAGGCCGGGCTGGAGACCCACGTGGCCGCCAACGAGTGCTTCGATGCCTCCGCCCTGCCGCACCACTCCGCCGGGGATGTGCTGACCTCGGATGAGGAGCACTGGTCCTTCGCCCGCCGCCAGCCCGCCGGGGTGGTCGCGGTGATCTCCCCCTTCAACTTCCCGCTGATCCTCTCGATCCGCTCCGTGGCCCCGGCCCTGGCACTGGGCAACGCCGTGCTGCTCAAGCCGGATCCGCGCACCCCCGTCAGCGGCGGCGTGATGATCATGCGCGCCTTCGAACAGGCCGGCCTGCCCGCGGGCGTGCTGCAGCTGCTCACCGGCGGCGCTCAGACCGGGGCCGCCCTGACCGAGGCCCCCGAGGTGCGTGTGGTGTCCTTCACCGGCTCCACCGCCGCCGGCCGCAAGGTGGGCGAGGCCTGCGGGCGTAACCTCAAGCGCTCCCACCTGGAGTTGGGCGGCAACAACGCCATGGTCGTACTGCCCGGTGCCGATGTCGCCGCCGCTGCCAGTGCGGGGGCGTTCGGGTCCTTCCTGCACCAGGGCCAGGTCTGCATGACCACCGGCCGGCACCTGGTCCACGAGTCCCTCAAGGACGAGTACGTGGCCGCCCTGAAGGCCAAGGCCGAGAACCTGCCGGTGGGCGATCCGACCGGGCAGGTCGCCATCGGCCCGATCATCGACGCCGGCCAGCGGGACAACATCGACCGCATCGTGCGTGGTGCCAAGGACGCCGGGGCCACCATCGAGGCCGGCGGCACCTACGAGAACCTGTTCTACTCCCCCACCGTCATCTCGGACCTGGACCGGGACAACCCGGCCTGGGCCGACGAGATCTTCGGACCCGTCGCCCCCGTCATGTCCTTCTCCACCATCGAGGAGGCCGCCGAGATCATCAACGCCAACGAGTACGGGCTCTCCGTGGGCATCCTCGGGGACGTAGGCCAGGCCATGAAGCTGGCTGACAAGGTCCACTCCGGCAAGGTCCACATCAACGAACAGACCGTCTCGGATGAGTCCAACGCCCCCTTCGGCGGCGTCGGGGCCTCCGGCACCGGCTCCCGGTTCGGCGGCTACACCGCGAACATCGAGGCCTTCACCGAGATCCAGTGGCTCACCATGCGCCCCGAGATCGCCCCCTACCCCTTCTAAACCCCACCCCCGCGTTTTGAGGGCAATCCCACCCGTGGGATTGCCCTCAAAACGCAACCACCCCTTCTCGCGGCAGTGAATCGAAACGGATTGATCATCTTGGCCAACACAGCAGAGAATCGGACGGTCCTTCAGGCCTCCATGGACGTGTTCCGCACCCACGGCATGACGCGGATCTTCGGCAACCCCGGATCCAACGAGCTGCCCTTCCTGGTCGGGCTCGGCGAGGACTTCGACTTCGTGCTGGGCCTGCACGAGCAGGTGGTGATGGGCATGGCCGAGGGCTACTCCCGCGCCACCGGCCAGCCCGTCCTGGTGAACCTGCACGCCGCCTCCGGCACGGGCAACGCCATGGGCGCCCTGACCAACGCCCGCTACGCGCACGTGCCGCTGGTGCTGCTCGCCGGCCAGCAGATCCGCCGCACCGTGGGCCAGCAGGCCATGCTCGCCAACGTGGACGCCGCCACCCTGACCCGGCCGCTCACCAAGTACTCCCACGAGCCGCTGGCCGCCGCGGACGTGCCCCGCACCCTCTCCGAGGCCATCCTCGAGGCCACCACCCACCCCCAGGGTCCGGTCTACGTCTCCGTCCCCATGGATGACTGGGAGGAAGAGGCCCTGCCCGACGACGGCCTGCTCACCTCCCGCTCCGTGACCACCTCGGGTGCCCTCACCCCCGCGCTGCGGGACGAGCTCGTGGCCGCCCTGGACGGCGCCGCGCACCCCGCACTCGTGGTGGGCCCCCAGGTCGACGTGGCCTCCGTGGGCGACCGCGCCGTCTACGAGGCGGTCATCGCCCTCGCCGAGCGGACCGACGCCACCGTCTACGTGGCGCCGTCCCCGCCCCGGGGCCCCTTCCCCACCACCCACCCGAACTTCGGCGGCGTGATGGTCCCGGGCATCGACTCCGTGCGCCGCCAGCTCTCCGGCCATGACACCGTGTTCGTGCTCGGCGCCCCGGTGTTCCGCTACCACCGCTGGGAGCCGGGCGACTACCTGGACGCAGGCACCCAGGTGTGGCACCTGACCCAGGACCCCTCCGAGGCGACCCGCGCGCCCTTCGGCCGGGCCGTCGTCGCCGAGGTGGGGGCCGCCGTCACGGACCTCGCCGCGGGCGTGAAGGACCGTGGCACCCGCCGTCCCGCGCGGGAGTTGCCCGCCGCGCGCACCTCCGAGGAGGGGATGACGGGCACCGAGATCCTCGAGGTGCTCAACCAGCACGTGACGCCGGACGTGGTCTACGTCAACGAGACCACCACCCTGGATTTGGACTACCTCGAGCGGATCGCGATCGACCAGCCGGGCAAGTACCACTTCCCCGCCTCCGGTGGGCTGGGATTCGGGCTGCCGGCCGCCGTCGGGATGTCCCTGGGGCTGCCGGAGGCCACCGTGGTGGCCACCGTGGGGGACGGCTCCGCGAACTACGGGCTCAGCGCCCTGTACACGGCGGCGCAGCGGGGCACCCGCACGGTCTTCGTGATCGTCAACAACTCCGGCTACGGCGCCCTGGCCGGCTTCGCCGAGCGCATGGGCGTGCCCGACGTCCCCGGCATCACCCTGGGTGAGATCGACTTCGTGTCCTTGGCCGCCGGCTACGGGGTGCCGGCCTCCCGCACGGACACCCGCGAGGAGTTCGAGGCGGCCTACCAGCGCGCTCTGGCCGCCGAGGGCCCGGTCCTGATCGACGCCCGCATCGTCTGACGTCCTGTTCGGACCACGGCCGCGCTAATTGTCTAGAATCGCCGATCGGATAGACAGTTGGCGCGGCCGTGATCTGGGGGCGGTGGCTCAGCCGAAGCGGCGGGACTGCTGGGCGATGGCCCGGCGCAGCCTCCCCAGGAAATCCCGCTCGCCGGCGGCTGTGTAGAGGTAGTGCCCGGCCCGGACGGTGATCCAGTCGTTGGCGGCGAAGGCATCGTCTCGGTGGATGTCCTTATTGAGCTGCACCCGGTCGGCATGCCCCTCGCCCTCGTACTGCAGCGCGATCCGCCACTGCAGATAGTGCAGGTCCGGCCGCTTGACCCGACCGTCCGGCAGTTGCACCTCCTGGTTGACCACGGGATCCGGCAGGCCTGCGGCCAGGATCACCGAACGCATGCGAGATTCCGGCGCGGAGTCGACGCCGGCCCGCAGCATTCCGCGTGCCTCACGCGCCGTGCGGATCCCCTTCACGGCGGGGCGGCGACCCAGCACCGCGTCGATCTCCCGCAGGGTGGACAGCGGATTGGTCCCGAGCACGCCCTCGGGCCGTGGTGGCCCGTCAGCCCGCTGCAGTAGGGCGTCACCGGCGGCCACCAGATCGAAGGGATCACGCAGCAGTGGGGCCAGGTCCAGCCAGGTCCGGGCCGGGGTGGTGAGCCGCATCCCGTCCACCTCCACCACGTCCCGGGGATCCAGTGCCGCCCGGTGCCCGACGACGTCCGGCCGGCGGCGTGCCGCGGTGGCGCCCTTGCGACCAGTGATGTGGATCGGGGACTCGCTCGTCAGCCAGATCGGCAGCCAGATGCCCCAGACCTGGGCGGCCGTGGTGTGACTCAGATAGTGCTCGCCGTCCAGTCCCGAGTAGGCCCGCAGGGTCTCGAACCACGGCGGGGTGACGCCGTCCCAGATCCGGATGCCACGGGTGGGCGTGGTCAGCCGGCCGTGCCTCAACCGGTACCCCGTGAGCCCGGCGGCCCGGGCTTCCGCCACGGTGAAGATGGAGGCCTGGAAGATCTCCTGATGCTGTTCGTGCTCCATGCAGACCAGCGTCGACGACCCCGGCGCATCCTGCAGAAGTTATCCACAGCCCTTCTGAACACGGCCTCAGCAACTGTCTGAACACGCCGCACAGATCGACAGTTACTGAGGCCATGGTTCTGATGGCTGAGGCCGTGGTTCTATTGGGCGCAGCGGAAGCCCACGTGGACGGAGGCTGTGTCCGCGGCCTGCGCCTGACGGGCGGACGGCCGGTAGCGGTGGCAGTACTCCGGGGCGCAGAGGTGGGAGCCGCCCTTGACCACGTACTGCGGCGGCGCTCCCGGCGCGCTTACGGCCGGGGCATCCTCCGGGACCGTACGGGCATCGCCGCCGCAGCAGCTGACCGACGCTTCCGCAGCCTCGCGCTGACCGCCGGGACCCGCTGCGTCCGGCCGCCCGTGCGGCGCGAACGGCGTGGAGGTCCACTCCCACACGTTGCCGGTCAGGTCCACCAGCCCCAGGGAGTCGGCGGGGAAGGTCCCCACGGGCGAGGTACCCGTCCAGCCGGCCGCGCCGTCGTTGCGATAGGGGAAGGCGCCCTGCCAGGTGTTGGCCATCAACCGGCCCCCCGGGCGTTCCTGATCCCCCCAGGCGTACTGAGCGCCCGGGTGGTCCCGGCCCATGGCGTACTCCAGCTCTGCCTCCGTGGGCAGGCGCCGCCCGGCCCAGCGGGCGTAGGCGTTCGCGTCCCGTGAGGACACGTGCACCACGGGGTGCTCGTCGAGCCCCTCCACCGTGCTGCCGGGCCCGGTGGGACGACGCCAGCAGGCGCTGGGGATGAAGCTCCACCACTGCCGCCAGTCATCCAACGGCACCGGCCCCGTGGTCGGGGTGAAGACCAGCCCACCCGGCACCAGCAGGTCCGGGTCCACGCCGGGGAACCCGGCCGGGTCGGGGGCCTCCTCCGCCTCTGTGACGTAGCCCGTGGCCTGCACGAAGCGGGCGAACTGCGCGGTCGTCACGGGATGCCGCTCCAGCCGGAAGGCGGGCACGGGCCGCAGGTGCGCCGGGGCTTCCTCCGGATAGTCGTGGTCCGAGCCCATCCGGAACGAGCCCCCCGGCACGGTCACCAGCTCGGTGAGCCCGTCCGATGCGCCCGAGGTGACGGGGCCTCTGGAGGTGCCGGGGCCGCCGTCGGGCACTGGTGCCTTTAGAGGCACCGCTCCACCACCGTCTCGGCGTCCGCCATCCATCCGATCTGCCGCCACTGGCGCGAGGGCGCGTTGGAGTGGTTCGGCTGGTCCGGCCCGGGCGTGGACCGGCCGCGGCGGATGTGGCTGGAGAGCAGCTCAGTCAGCTCGCGCACCACCTCGGGCTCGTCCTCGAAGCGGTTGTGCTGCTCCGCGGGGTCCTGGCCCAGGTGGTAGAGCTGGGCGGCGCGGTACTCGGTGGGCGTCTCGCCCTGGGTCTCGGCAAAGCGCTGGTCCATGCCGTCACCGGTGGTCACGAACTCCAGCTTCCAGTCGCCGCGGCGGATCGCGAAGCCGCCGCCGCCGGAGCTGGACACCAGGTCCGTGCGCACCGGCTCCTGGGAGCCCGTCCACAGGGGCAGGTTGCTGATCGAGTCCTCGGCGGCGGTGTCCGGGACCGGGGCGCCGAGCACCTCGGCCACCGTGGCGAACAGGTCCGAGTGCGAGACCGTCTCGGCGCTGACGACGCCAGCGTCGATGGTGCCGGGCCAGCGCACGATGGTCGGCTCCCGGTGGCCGCCCTCCCAGATGTCCGACTTCTTGCCGCGCCAGCCGTTGGAGGAGTCGTGGCCCACTCCGGAGAGCCGGGGCAGGTCCGCCACCCCGGAGGCGCCGTTGTCCGAGGTGAGGATGATGATGGTGTCCTCCCCGGCGCCGGCCGCGTCGATGCGCTCGACCAGCTGGCCCACGTACTCGTCGAACTGCAGCACGAAGTCGCCGTAGGGGCCCTGGCCGCTGCGGCCCTGCCAGGGCTCGTTGGGGATGATCGGGCCGTGCACCAGGTGGCTGGGCACGTACAGGAACCAGGGGTCCTCCCCGGCCAGGAAGCCGTCCAGCACGTCGACGGCCTTGGCCTGGAAGTCCGGGGCCACGCGGTGGACGTCGTAGCCCTCCGCCATCGGCCCCCGCTGGATGGACTGCTGGTGCTCGGCGGTGCGCCGGTTCAGCGGGGAGTAGTCTCCCCCGATCTTCGAGGGGACCTGCTGCGCCTGGCCGTTCTCGAGGTAGACGTAGGGCGGCTGGTCCAGGCTGGCGGCGGTGATGAAGGAGTAGTCGAAGCCGACCTCCCGCGGGCCGAAGGTCACCGGCTTCGCGTAGTCGATGTCCAGTCCCTCCGCGCGGTACAGGTACTCGGCGTCGAAGTTCCCGCCCCGCCCCATGCGCTGCTGCGGCAACGGGGGCTCCCCGAGGTCCGTGGCGGCCTGGCGCAGGGCGTTGTCCCCGGGGGTCAGCTGCCAGTCCAGGCCCAGGTGCCACTTGCCCACCACGGCGGTCCGGTAGCCGTGCTCGCCGAGGAAGCCGGGCAGCGTCAGCCGCCCCTTCTCGATGAGTGCCTCGGAGTCCCCCGGCAGCACCGAGCGCTTGAGGCGGGAGCGCCAGTTGTAGCGGCCGGTCAGGGCCGCATAGCGGGACGGCGTGCACAGGGAGCTGGTGGCGTGGGAGTCGGTGAACCGCATCCCCTCGGCCGCCAGCCGGTCCAGGTGCGGGGTGGTCCAGGCGGCGCCGGGGTTGAAGCAGGAGACGTCTCCCTGCCCCAGGTCGTCCGCCAGGATGAACAGGATGTTGGGTCGGCGTGGCTGCACGCGGCCTCCTCGGTCTGGTGCGTTACTAGGGTGAAAACCCTTGAACTTCAAAACCATTGTCACCCACTCCAGATCACGGCCGCACTAGACGTCGAGAATCGCCGAGTACATCGACAGTTGGCGCGGCCGTGATCTGTCTGCCGTGGTCCGCCTAGGGGGGCGGCTCAGGTCAGGTACGCCGTTCTGCGACTGTATTCCGGTGGGTGAGAGATCCGGACGTGAGACACGTCCGGTACGCGTGATGCTGGTCACGGACATCGGGACGCAGGACACCGCCACTCCTTCACCAAAGAGGAACGGGCGACGAACCTCCGTACCCTTCAGACGTACGACGCAAGGAGACTTCCATGACCGATCTCAGATTCGATGGCAGGACCGTCCTGGTGACGGGCGGGGCCGGCGGCTTCGGTTCCGCCACCTGCCGCAGCTTCGGCGATCGTGGTGCAAACGTGGTGGTCGCCGACCTGAACCTGGAGAAGGCCCAGGAGGTCGCCGCAGACATCCCGTCCGCGCTGGCCATCAGGATGGACGTCACCGATCCCGAGTCCATCCAGGCCGGGATCCAGTCTGCCGTGGACTCCTTCGGTGGCCTGGACGTGCTGGTGAACAACGCCGGCGCCCCGAACCGCAGCGGCCCGCTCGAGGAGACCTCCGTGAAGGACATGGACTGGCTCTACCAGATCAACTACCGCTCCACCGTCATCGCCACCCAGGCCGCACTGCCGCACCTGCGGGCCTCGGAGATCGGCAACGTGGTCAACGTGGCCTCCATCTCGGCCAAGCGCCCCCGCCCGGGCCACGCCGTGTACTGCTCGCTCAAGGCGGGCGTGGAGGCCCTCACCCGAGCCACCGCCGTGGAGCTGGCCCCGGAGATCCGCGTGAACTCCGTGAGCCCCGTGATCGCTGAGACCGGCTTCGTCAAGAACGCCATGGGCTCTGACAAGATCCCGGACGACGTGCGCGCCTCGATGGTCGCCGGCATCCCGATGGGCCGCACCGCGGACACCCAGGACGTCGCCAACGCCATCGTCTACCTCGCCTCGGATCTGGCCTCCTTCCAGACCGGTGTCTGCCTCGACGTCGACGGCGGGCGAAGCATCTGATGGCCCTCCACCCCTTCCCCTCCGGCCAGCTGCGGACGGTGCCGCACTGGATCGACGGTGCGGTGGTGGCCCCCGGTGAATCGGCCGGCGCCGATGCACTGGAGATCATCAACCCGCGCACCGACGTGGTCGTCGGACACTCGGTGTCCGGCACCGCCGAGCAGGTCGACGCCGCGGTGGCCGCAGCGACAGCCGCCCAGAAGTCCTGGTCCCGGCAATCCGCGCTGACTCGCTCAGAGGCCTTGACGCGGCTGGCACGGCTCATCCTGGACAACGCCGAGGAGCTTGCGGCCGCCGAGGCCGAGGAAACCGGCCACCCGGCCGCCGGCGCCCTGGCGGAGGTCGAGGCCGCCGCGCAGTACTTCTCCTACTACGGCGGCATGATCCCGGCCCTGACCGGCGAGACCATCGACATGGGCGGCGGATACCACTCCTACACCCTGCGTGAGGCCTACGGTGTGGTCGGCGTCATCACTCCGTGGAATGCCCCGCTGAACCAGGCCGCCCGCGCGGCCGCACCGGCCCTGGCGGTCGGCAACGCCGTGGTCATCAAGCCCTCGGAGTTCACGCCGACGACGACCTTCCAGTTGGGCGTGCTCGCACAGCAGGCAGGCCTGCCGGACGGGCTCATCAACATCGTCTCCGGCGCCGGCCCCACCGTGGGTGAGGCGATCGTGACGCACCGCAAGGTGTCCAAGGTGGCTTTCACCGGCTCGGTCCGCACGGGCCAGGCCATCGGCGCCCTCGCCGCCCAGCGGGTCCTGCCGCTGAGCCTGGAACTCGGCGGCAAATCGGCCAACATCGTGTTCGCGGACGCCGATCTGCAGAAGGCGGCCACCGTCGCCGCCCGCGGTTTCCTCGGCAACTCCGGCCAGGCGTGCAGCGCGGGCACCCGGATCCTCGTCCAGCGAACGGCACATGACGAATTCGTGGGACTGCTCATGGCCGCCGTCGAGAAGTTCGCGGCCGATCAGGACATGGGCCCGCTGACCACCCGCGCCCAGTACCGTAAGGTCCGGGACATCCTGGCCGAGGCCGGGCAGCAGGGGGCCACGGCCCACGTGGCGCCGCTGGCCGCCGAGGGCACCGGCGGGCTGTTCGTCTCCCCCACCGTGTTCACCGGGGTGGACAACTCGATGCCGATCGCCCGCGACGAGGTCTTCGGGCCGGTCGGCGTGGTCATCCCCTTCGAGGAAGAGTCGGAGGCGATCGAGATCGCCAACGACTCGGACTACGGGCTGGCCGGTGCCGTCTGGACCCGTGATCTGGACCGCGCCCACCGCGTGGCCCGGGAGATCGAGTCCGGTCAGGTGTACATCAACACCTACCTGGGACCCACCATCGAACTGCCCTTCGGGGGGCACAAGATGAGCGGCTACGGCCGTGAGAAGGGCTTCGAGACCCTCATGCATTACACCCACACCAAGGCGATCGCCGTCGAGTTCTCGGCCGGCGCCGTCAGCGGACATTGAAGGACACCCCTATGTCAACCGACACCCAGTTGCTGCCTGACCTGAAGGCCGCCATCTCCATCCGGCACCTAGCCAAATCCTTTGGACCCAAGGAGGTCCTCAAGGACATCAACCTCGAGGTCAAGGAGGGTGAGGTCCTCGCCCTGATCGGTCCTTCGGGCTCCGGCAAGTCCACCCTGCTGCGTTGCATGAACCAGCTCGAGGAGATCAACGGTGGCGCCATCCACCTGTTCGGTTCACGCCTGGGCTACGTGGAGAAGAACGAGAAGCTCTACCAGCTTCGCGAGAATGAGGTTGCCCAACAGCGCCTGCCCACCGGGATGGTCTTCCAGCAGTTCAACCTGTTCCCGCACCTCTCGGTGTTCGAGAACATCACCCTGTCCCCGAAGCTCAACCGGATCCAGTCCAAGGCCGAGATCCGGGACCGCGCCATGTACCTGCTGGAGCGGGTGGGAATGCTTGAGTTCAAGGACGCCTACCCGCAGCGACTCTCCGGCGGTCAGCAGCAGCGCGTGGCGATCGCCCGTGCCCTGGCCATGAACCCCAAGGTGATGCTCTTCGACGAGCCCACCTCCGCCCTGGACCCGGAGCTAGTCGGGGAGGTCCTCAGCGTCATGCAGCATCTGGCCGAGACGGGCATGACCATGGTCGTGGTGACCCACGAGATGGAGTTCGCCCGCAACGTCTGCGACCGGATCGCCTTCATGGAAGGCGGCCACATCGTGGAGATCGGCCACCCCAACGACCTGCTGGACCGCCCCCAGAGCAGCCGGCTTCGCAACTTCCTCGCTCACGTCGAGCACTAGGAGCATCCCCATGAACACCACCACCACCAAGGCCCCGGAGACCGCGGGAGCCGCCAAGCTGCCCAACTATGACGTCGCCGGAGCCGTCAAGCCCACCAACTGGGTCAACATCGTCGCCTGGGTCGTGCTGATCCTGATCGGCATCTCCGCGGTAGCCAACGTCTTCACCAACCCCCGCTGGAACTGGGACGTTGTCTTCACCTACCTCTTCGACGAGCAGATCTTCGGCGGCCTGGGCCGGACCATCCTGCTGACCTTCGCGGCCGGTGCCGCCGGCCTGGTGGCCGGCCTCGTGGTCGGGCTGATGAACATGTCCAAGTCCCCGGCCCTCCGGGTCATCGCACTGGCCTACATCGGATTCATCCGTGCCATCCCGGCCCTCGTGCTGATCCTGGTGCTGTACTTCCTCTCCGCGCTGTTCCCGGTCATCGGGTTCGGGCTACCGCTGATGGACCCGCTGATCTCCGTGCCCACCAACACGATCCTCAGCCAGTTCGGCGCGGCCATGCTCGGCCTGGCCATGATCGTGGCCGGTCACACCGCCGAGATCATCCGTGGCGGCATCATGTCCGTGGCCAAGGGCCAGACGGAGGCCGCCCGGGCCCTGTCTATTCCTCGCGGCCAGGCCTTCGGCCGGATCGTGCTGCCCCAGGCGATCCGCGTGACCATCCCGGCGTTCGCCACCGAGCTCATCACGCTGTTCAAGAACACCTCGCTGGTGTCCGTGATCGGTTATGCCGAGTTGCTGACCGTCGCCCAGAACATCTACGGCCGCACCTACGAGACGCTGCCCCTGCTCACGGTGGCCTGTATCTGGTACCTGCTGCTGACCATCCTGGCCATGATCGGCCAGTCCCGTCTCGAGAAGCGCTTCGGCCGCGGTTACTGAGCCGACCGGCACCCGCGCCACTCCCTTCTCCCCTGAGTTGAAAAGGACCATCCCATGAAGCTGACACCCCTGACCAAGCGCGCCCTCGGTGCCGGCGCCACCCTCGCCGTCCTGGCCGGCGGACTGACCGCCTGCGGCGGCAGCGGCTCGGAGACCGCCGAGTCCATGGAGCTGTACGGCCACACGGTCGAGTTCAACCAGGAGCTCGCGGACCGGGTGCCGGCGGACTGGGAGGGCGGCATCACCGTGCCCCTCCAGGTACTGCGCCCCAACGCCTTCGTGGACGAGGACGGCAACTCCGTGGGCGTCCAGCCGGACCTGCTGGAGGCGATGTCCACCAAGCTTGGCATCGACATCTCCATGGAGGTCGCCCCCTTCGATGCCCAGGTCCCCGGCGTCCAAGCCGGCCAGTACGCCTTCACCACGGCCACCGGTGACTTCCCCGAGCGCCAGGAGGTCCTGACCATGGTGGACTACACCATCGCCGGCCTCGGCTGGCTGACGAAGGCGGATTCGGACATCGAGACCGTGGACGACATCTGCGGCACGACCATCGGCGTGGCCAAGGGCACCAACCAGGAGGTCAAGGTCGAGGAGTTCATCGCCGACTGCGAGGCCAAAGGCGTGGAAGGTACCCAGGCCGTGGGATTCTCCAACACCCTGATGACCGTCCCGCTCGAGGCCGACCGCATCGACGTCACCTACGACTCCATCTCCTCGGTGCTGCACTTCGCCGAGAAGGAGTCGGACCGGTTCAAGATGGTCGGCGACCAGCTCAACGACGCCCCGATCGCCTTCGGCGTGGTGGCCGGCGAGCAGGAGAAGGCCGAGCTGCTGCGGGACACCCTCAAGGAGCTCAAGGAGGAAGGCGTCTACGAGTCCGTCTTCAACGAGTGGGGACTGCCCACCCTGATGCTGGACGACATCTACATCAACTCCGAGGGCCTGACCCTGAACTAGTCCGCCTCCGTGCTGGCCCGATGGCCGGGCCGCCGAACCCGAGGGTTCGGCGGCCCGGCCATCAGCTTTAACGGGGCGTTACCCCGTGTTCCACAACAGAATTCCACTGTGCGCTAGGACTCATTCCCGGTGGGCTCAGGCCGGGCTTGACTGAGGAAAACGCACCAACGAGCCACTGAGCGCTATCTCCAGAGAGGTGACACCCATGTCCCACAAGATCGCATCCTCCTCCTACGGGCTGACCGAGGAACAGCTGTCCGTCCGCGAGGCCATCGACGAGCTGTGCAAGCCCTTCGACAATGAGTACTGGCTCAAGAGCGACCGCGAGCGCTCCTATCCGGAGGAGATGGTGGACGCCCTGTACGCCGAGGGCTGGATGGGCATGCTGATTCCGGACCAGTACGGCGGCGGCGGCGCCCGCATCTCGGACGCCGCGGTGGTGTTGGAGCAGCTGGAGCGCAACGGCTGCCACGCCGGCGCCGTCCGCGCCGGCATGTACACCATGGGCAGCATCCTGCGCCACGGCAGCGAGGAGCAGAAGAACGAGTTCCTGCCGAAGATCGCCGACGGCGAGCTGCGCCTGCAGTCCTTCGGCGTCACCGAGCCGGACGCCGGCTCGGACACCACGCGGATCCGCACCTTCGCGGTGCGCGAGGGCGACAAGTACATCGTCAACGGCAACAAGATCTTCATCTCCCGCATCCAGCACTCGGACCTGATCCTGCTGCTGACCCGCACCACCAAGCGTGAGGACGCCGCCAAGCCCACCGACGGGCTGACCGCCATGCTGGTGGACCTCAACGAGGCCCAGGCCAAGGGCCAGATCGTGGCCAACCCGATCCGCACCATGGTCAACCACGAGACCAACGAGCTGACCATCCGGGACCTCGAGGTGCCGGTGGCCAACCGGATCGGCGAGGAGGGCAAGGGCTTCAAGGTGATCCTGTCCGGCATGAACGCCGAGCGCATCCTGGCCACCTCCGAGTACGTCGGCGCCGGCATGTACATGATCGACCGGGCCGTCACCTACGCCCGGGAGCGCGAGGTCTTCGGCCGCTCGATCGGCCAGAACCAGGGCATCCAGTTCCCGATCGCCCAGGCCTACTCGGACTTGGAGGCCGCCTCGCTGATGCGCTGGCGCGCCGCCGCCATGTACGAGGCCGGGGACAACCCGCGCTTCGAGGTCAACGGCGCCAAGCTGCTGGCCAGCCAGGCCCTGTGGAAGGCCGCCAACGCCGCCTTCGACACCTTCGGCGGCTACGCCGTGGCCGAGGAGTACGGCATCGAGCGCCACTTCCGGGAGGCCCGCCTGCCCTCGATCGCCCCCATCAGCAACAACGTGGTCCTGGCGGGCATCGCCCACGGCACGCTGGGTCTGCCGAAGTCCTTCTGACCATGGCCACGATCCCTGCGAGCACCAGCACCACCACCCGGGCGGGGCTGACCGAGCGGCTGGCCGAGGCCGTCCTGACCACGGACATCCCGGCATCCCTGCACGAGCAGACCATCCGCCACGCCCTGGTGGACACCCTCGCGGTGTCCACCGCCGCCGCGGGAGAGGACGGCCTCCGCCGGTTGCGGTCCGTGACCGAGTCAGTGGACCCGGCCGGTTCCGTGGCGGCACCTCACCCCAGCGCCCACTGGGCGCCGGACGCGGCAGGCGGGGCGCCGTCGTCGGCCTTCCTGAACGGCACCGCCGCCCACTTCCTGGACTTCGACGACGTCTCCCCCACCATGCCGCTGCACCCCAGCGCCGTGCTGGTCCCGGCTCTGCTGGCGGCCGACGCCGGCCCGCTCACCTTCTCGAGGTTCGCGGAGGCCTTCAACGTGGGCCAGGCCATGTTCCGCACGATCGCCCAGGCCCTGCCGAGCCACGAGCACTACGCCCGGGGCTGGCACTCCACCTCCACGGTCGGGCGCCTGGCCGCCGTGGCCGCCCTGGCCCGGCTGCAGGGTCTCGACCTGACCACCACGCAGACGGCGTTGGCGATGGCCTCCAGCCTGGCCTCGGGGTCCCGGGCCAACTTCGGGACCATGACCAAGCCCATGCACGCCGGGATGTCCGCCCAGGACGCCCTGCTCGCGGTGCGCTGGGCGCGGGCCGGCATCACCGCCAACGTGGACGAGCTCGAGGCCCCCTCCGGCTACTTCGCCCGGTTCGGGGAGGCGGGCGGCGCGTCCCTGGCCACGTTCTCCGAGGACGTGGAGGACCGCTTCGGGTATTGGCTCACCGACTGGTCCTTCGACTGGGGGCTGAAGCGGTATCCCTCCTGCTACGGCACCCACCGCGCCGTGGATGCCGTGCTGGACATGCGGCTGGACTTCCGCGGCGACGGCTCGCTGGAGGACATCGAGTCGATCGACGTGCTCGTCCACGAGACGGGGACGGCGCCACTGCGCACCGAGCCGCCGCGGACGGGCGGTGAGGCCAAGTTCAGCCTCGAGCACTGCGTGGCGCTGGCCCTGGTCAACGGCACGATCGTGCTGGACGACTTCACCCCGTCCGGCTTCGAGGCGGCCGGCGCGGCCCGCGAGCTGGCCCGCAGAGTCACCCTGGGCGAGGAGGGCGCCGGGCGCGAGTACGCCACGGTGTCCATGTCCATGGCCGGCGGTTCCCGTCCCGACGCCACCGTCTACGCCGCACGCGGGGACAGCAGCAACCCGCTGACCGCCGCCGATCTGAAGGACAAGGTGGCGTCCTGCTTCGCCTACGCCGGGCTCCCGGCCGACGGTGCCGGTGCCGGCCGACTCGCCGCCGCCGTGGACGGCCTGGCCGCGGACGCGGACGTCAAGGAACTGATCACCGGATGGACTGGAGGTGCCCCGTGATGGCCCGGAATGAATCACTGCCGCAGGTCTCCCTCGTGGAGGAGGCCCTGCGGGAGGGGATGCAGATCGAGAGCGCCGACATCCCGGTGGAGCGCAAGCTCGAGCTGCTGGACCTGCTGTCCACCTCGGGGTTGCAGAACATCGTGGTCGGCTCCTTCGTCAGCCCCAAGTGGGTACCGCAGATGGCCCAGATCGACGACCTGGCCGAGCGCTTCGAGCCCGCGGAAGGGGTGACCTACACGGCCCTGGCCCTCAACGCCCGGGGCCGCGAGCGGATCGCCCAGTACGCGCACAAGTTCACCGCTGGCGAGCCCGGCGTCGGGGTATCCCGCCTGCACCTGTGTGATGTGTTCGTCCAGCGCAACAACGCCCGCACCACCGCCCAGGAACGCGAGTCCCTGCCAGCCGTCGTCGCGGAGGCGAAGGCGGCCGGCGTCACCGAGGCCGAGGTCTGCGTGAACGCGGCCTGGGGCTCCAACTGGACCGGTCCCGCCACTCAGGAGCAGCGGATGGAGGCGCTGACCACCCAGATCGAGGCCTGGGAGCAGGCCGGCATCCCGGTCACCCGGGTCCAGCTGGGCGATCCGATGAGCTGGAACACCCCAAAGGACGTGCGCGAGCAGATCGCGCTCATCAAACGGACCTGGCCGCAGATCCGCCGCTTCCAGCTGCACCTGCACGACGCCCGCGGCATGGCCATGCTCTCCGCCTACGAGGCCATGTACCAGCTGGACGCGCAGGACCACCTGGTGGTGGACACCGGCCTGGGCGGGATGGGCGGCTGCCCCTACTGCGGCAACGGCCGGCTCACCGGGATGATCCCCACCGAGGACTTCGTGCACCTGCTCGAGTCCGAGGGCATCGAGACCGGCATCAGCCTGGACGTGCTCATCGAGGCGGCCGCGCTCGCCACGGACATGGTGGGCCACGACCTCTGGGGACGCGTCTCCAAGGCCGGGCCCCGCCCCGAGGGGGACGCGGTCTACCCGATGGACATGCCCTTCATCGAGACCTTTTCCCAGGCCCAGCACTTCCGACTCGGTCCGGAGGTCTACGCCGGGGCGCCCTCGCCCTGGAAGGCCCCGATCACCTCGGCCCAACGAGAGAACTACGAACGCACCGTCGCAGGACGCACAGCCGTCCCGCGCGGGGAAGGACACGAAGGACACCATGCAGGCAACTGAGCAACTGAACCCGGCCCTGGGTTCCCTGAACGGCGTGACCGTGATCGAGATCGGCACGAGTGTGGCGGCGCCCTTCGCCACCCAGATCATGGCCGATCTCGGCGCCACCGTGATCAAGGTGGAGCGCTTCGGCACCGGCGATGACAGCCGGAACTGGGCCCCGCCCTCCTGGGACGGGCTCTCCGTGACGTTCCTGTCCCTGAACCGCGGCAAGAACTCCGTGGTGCTGGACTACAAGAAGCCCGAAGGCGCCGAGGTGCTCTGGGACCTGGTGCGCTCCGCGGACGTGCTGGTGCAGAACCTGCGGCCCGGGGCCCTGGCCAAGGCCGGCTTCTCCGCGGAGGCCCTCCACGCGGCGAACCCGAGCCTGATCTATTGCGAGATGACCGGCTTCGGCGGCACCGGCCCCATGGCGGACCGTCCCGCCTATGACCCGTTGGTCCAGGCCTACGGTGGGATCGTCTCCGTCACCGGGGACGACGGCGGCGCACCGGCCCGCGTGCCGGTTTCGGTCCTGGACATGGGGACCGGCATGTGGACGGCACTGTCCGTGCTCGAGGCACTGCGCCGGCGTGATGTCTCCGGCGAGGGCGGCCACATCGAGCTGTCCCTGCTGCAGACCGCCCTGATGTGGATGTCCCCGCAGTTGCAGGCGGTGCAGGCCGGCAACGCCAAGCCGCAGCGGCTCGGCTCGGGCTTCGGCGGCGTGGTGCCCTACGGTGCGTTCCCGTCCTCAGATGAGGGGTTCATCTTCATCTCGGCCGGCAACAACGCCACCTGGGGCCGGCTGCTGGCCGCACTCGAGGTCTCCGAGGAGGATGCGATCCGCGCGTTTGCGGACAACGCGGAGCGCGTGGGTGCACGCCATCAGGTCAACGACCTGCTCTCGGCGATCACGGGACGTTTCACGGTCAAGGACATGGAGGCCCGGCTGCGGGCCGCCGGGGTCCCCCACTCCCCCGTCAACGACATCCCGCAGGTGCTGGCGGACGAGCAGGTGCAGTCCCTCGAGCAGATCGTGCCGATGGACCACCCGGGCATCAGCGACTTCTCCGTGGTGAACCTGCCCATGACCTTCGACGGGCAGTACCCGCTGGACCGCCCCACCGCGCCACCCGAGCTCGGGGCGGACAGCCGATCCGTGCTGGAGAACCTGGGCCTCGACGCCCACCGCATCGACGAGCTCGTCAGTGCCGGCGTCATCGGCGAGGCCACCACCGGCTCCGGATCCGCCCCGGCACCCACCGAGCAGACCCAGCAGACCGAGCAGAAGCAGGAGCAGCGCGCATGAGCACCGTCGAACTGGAGGAGGGCCGCGTCCTCTACTCCGTGCAGGACAACGTCGCCCGGATCACCATCAACCGCCCGGAACGGCGCAACGCCATGGACACCCGGACCACGGCCGCCCTCGTGGAGGCCTTCGTGGAGGCCGGGGCGGATCCGGACGTGTGGTGCGTGGTGCTGACCGGCGCCGGGGACAAGGCGTTCTGCGCCGGCGGCGACCTCAAGGAGATGGATGACACCGCCAAGTCGGGCCGCCAGATCCCGGTGCCGATGACCGGCCAGCTGCGGAACCTGTTCGAGGTCATGCTGGAGACCTACAAACCCGTGATCGCGGCCCTCAACGGCCACGCCATCGCCGGCGGCTGCGAGCTGGCCCTGTCCTCGGACATCCGGCTCGCCCGCGCGGGTTCCCAGTTCGGGCTGACCGAGGCCCGCCGCGGCATGGGCGCCAACCTGGGCTCCATCCTGCTGCCCCGGCTGATCCCGCGCGGGCTGGCCTTCGAGCTGCTGTACACCGCGGACACCATCCCGGTGGAGCGGGCCCAGGAGCTCGGGCTGGTCAACCACGTCTACGCCGAGGACGAGTACGAGGACGCCGTGGAGGAGATGGTGCAGCGCATCGTCCGCAACTCCCCGGTGACCCAGCGCCGCTACAAGGAGATGGCCACCAAGTCCTGGGGGTTGCCCGTCACCACGGCGCTACGCCTGAACGTGGGGCCGAACCCGTACCTCTCCGAGGACCGGGTGGAAGGCGTGCGCGCCTTCATCGAGAAGCGGGACCCGGTCTGGTCCAACCGCTGACCCCGGTGACATCGGAAGCCGGCCGTCTGCAGACGGCCGGCTTCCGCGGTTCCGGGCCGGCCGCCGTCGAGCCCTGGATTCTCATGGTTTGAGGGCCTGCGGCCCGGGGCGGTTCAGTATCCGAGGTCCACGAGGTCCTTGCTGATGGCCTGCGCCGTGGACATCACCCGGGGCGCCACGGTGGCGGGCTCGGCGATGCGAGTGTCCGGGAAGGCCACGGCGATCGAGGCGACCACCACGCCGTCGAAGCCGAACACCGGGCAGGCCACGGAGAACCGGCCCTGCAGGCCGTCGTTGCTGGTGATGGCCACGCCGTCCGCGCGGATCTGGGCCATCTCCCCCTGGAGTCGTTTCAGCCGGGCCGCGGCCTCGGCGGGACCCTCCGCCGACGCCTCGGTGGAGGCTTTCAGCAGCGCCCAGGCCTCCTCCGAGTAGGCCAGCAGCACCCGCCCGGCACCCGACTGCTCCAGAGGCGCCCGGCGGGCCACCCGGCGGGTGTCCGTGGAGCGCCGGACCCGGGTGATGCGGTCCGAGAAGACCGTGTCCGAGCCGTCCCGGACCGCCAGGTAAACCGTCCCGGCGGTGTGGATGTGCAGGTCCACCAGGTAGGGCTGTGCCAGCTCGCGCAGCACCCGCACCTGCGGGGCGCCCACACCCAGCCGCCAGATCCGTGAGCCCAGCCGGTACCGACCATGGGAGACGTGCTCCACGCCGCCCCATTCCACCAGGGATCCCAGGATGCGGTGCACCGTGGCCGGGGGCAGGCCCGTGCGCTGGCCGATGCGGGAGACGCTCATCTCCACGCCGCCGGCGAAGCAATCCAGCACGAGGAACGCCCGGCCCAGCACGGAGCGGCGCGGATCCGGTTCGCCAGTGGTTTCAGACAAATTTCCATCCTTCAATCAGACCCCGCAGGCGGGCGGTGAATGGGGAATACCAGTGTCCCACGGTCGGGGCGGTTGCCGACCAGTTGTGGCGTGCATGACCGGTCGGCGGGGGGATCAGCTGGCTCCCGCCGAGCGGCGTCCGTGCACGAACCAATACAGCACCACCGCCGCCACCACCGTCCCGGCCAGCGCGCCGTACAGCGTGGGATAGCCGCCCAGGGGGATCAGGGTGCCGAACAGGACGGGCCCCAGGGCCACCCCCGTGTCCAGGAGTAGGTAGTGGGTGGACACGGCGATCCCGATGCGCTCGGGGTGGGCCCGGGTGACGGCCACGGCCTGCAGGCTGGGCAGCAGGGCACCGTAGCCCATCCCCCCGAGGGCCCCGGCGATCACCACCGCCCAGAGCGCCGTGGACAGGGCCAGCACGGCCAGGGAGACGGCGAACAGCAGGGTCAACGGAATGATCACCGCGTTGTCCCCGCGCAGGTCCTGCTGCCGGCCGGAGAGCAGGCGGATCACCAGCATGCCGGCGGCGAAGACCACGAAGTAGAGGGAGGCCGCTGCGGGCATGTTCCGGTCCAGCAGGAAGGGGTTGAGGTAGGTGACGATCCCCGAGTAGCCGAAGGCGCACAGCATCACCACGACGGCCACGGGCAGCGCGTCCGGGTCCAGGATGTCCCGCAGCCGGATCCGGAACCGCTGCTCGTGTTCATCCGGGCTGGGCGTCCGCTCGGGGAGCCGGGCCATCAGGGCAGCGATCAGGGCCACTGCCGAGGAGAGGGCGGTCATCAGGAAGACGGCCCCGGGGCTGACGTTCTCGGAGAGCTGCACGGCCAGCAGCGGGCCGATCCCCATGGCGAAGGTCGAGGCGGCCAAAAAATAGCCCATCCCCTCCCCGCGGCGGGAGGGGGGCACCATACTCACCACGGACACGGTGATGCCGGTGGAGATCGCTCCGAAGGCGCCCCCGTGGACGATGCGCAGCGCGATCAGGGCCGGGTACTCCGTGATCAATGGGTAGAGCGCGGAACAGAGCAGGAAGAGCACCAGGGCGATGGTGATGAGCCGCTTGCGGCCGATGAAGTCGACATACTTGCCCACGAAGATGCGGGTCAGGGCCGACCCCAGGATGAAGGCGCTGGCGGCGAAGCCGGCCGCCGAGTCCCGCGCCCCGAACATCGTCATGGCGTACACGGCCATGTACGTCATCAGCGTCACGAAGACGATCGAGGCACCCAGCTGGACCACCATGGCCATGACATAAGCCCTCGTCCACAGGGGTTCCGGCTCGCCACCACCCGCTGCTGCGGACGGGGGGCCCTCGGACCCGTTCTGTGGACTCATTGTCCGGATACTAGTGAACTCTCGGCGGCTCCATCGTTCCTGTGCCATCAAATTCTGATAGGTGAGAGAGTCACCCGTGACCTGAGTCACGGGCAGGCATCGTGGAGGGGTCCACAGAGCAGTACGTCAGATGATTGGAAGCACCATGAGCACATCCCACCGCACCGCCCGTCGCCTCCGCCGGACCGCACAGCGCTGCGCTGCCGGAGCCGGCATCCTGGCTCTCGGCCTGGGCCTGGCCGCCTGTGGCTCGGATGCTGCAGCCAGCGGCGAGGACCTGGAGCTCTACGGCCACACCATCACCCAGGATGACGCCCTCGCCGAGCGCGTGCCCGAGGAGTGGAAGGCCGGCATCACGGTCCCCGTGAAGGTCCTGCAGCCCAATGCCTTCGTGGATGACGACGGCGAGACCGTGGGCCTGCAGCCCGACTTCGTGCGGGCGCTCGGCGCCAAGTGGGGCGTCCCAGTCACCATGGAACCCGTGGCCTTCGACGGTCATGTGCCCGGCGTCATGGCCGGCAAGTACGCCTTCACCGCCTCCACGGGAGACCACGAGCAGCGGCGCGACGTCATGGATATGGTGGACTACATCAACGCCGGTGTGGCCTGGCTGACCACCCAGGACTCGGACATCCAGACCAAGGACGACATCTGCGGCCACACCATCGGCTCCATCAAGGGCACCGACCAGGAGCTGCGTGCGGAAGACGTGGTCGCTGAATGCGAGGCGAAGGGCATCTCCGGCACCGAGTCCGTGGGCTTCTCCAACACGCTGATCACCGTCCCGCTCGAGGCCGACCGGATCGACGTCGCCTACGATTCCGTCTCCTACATGCTCTACGCCGCCAGCCACCAGTCAGACCAGTTCCGGCTCGTGGGCGAGCAGGAGCTGCTGGCACCCATTGCCTTCGGCGTGAAGAAGGGCGAGCAGGAGAAGGTGGACCTGCTGCGTGACTCCATGCAGTCCTTGATGGACGACGGCGTGTACGAGGACGTCATGGCCGAATGGGGCCAGGAAGACCTCTCGCTGGATCAGGTCTACGTCAACCAGGAGGGCATGCCCACCTCCTGACCCTCACCGTCACATCACGGCCGCGCTACATGTCGAGAATCGCCGAGCGAATCGACAGTTGGCGCGGCCGTGATCGTCTGTGGCGGTCAGGGTCCGATGCAGGGGGCCCAGGAGTTGGGCGGGTGCTCACAGGTGGGGAGCTGGATCGCGAAGAGGACCACGAGGATCAGCACTCCGGTGAGCAGCACCGTGGTGAGGAAGACGGCCCATCGGCGGGCCGACGTCGTGCCCTGGAGGTAGTCCGCCGCCGCCGGATCCGCCGGCTCCGCGTCCGGCTCAGACCTTCCCGGCTCCGGCCTCTCCGGCTCCGTCACGGCTGGATCAGGCCGGCTCGCCGGCCAGGGCGAGCTCGCGCTGGACCACGGCGGCCAGGTCCTCGGCCTCGCGGCGGGCCTGGTCCTCGTCCGCGGCCTCCACCATCACCCGGACCACGGGTTCGGTGCCGGAGGGGCGCAGCAGCACGCGGCCGGTCTTGCCCAGCCGTGCCTCCGCGTCCGCGACCGCGGCCTGGACCTCAGCATCCTCGCCGGCTCGGTCCCGGTCCACGTCCTTGACGTTGATCAGCACCTGCGGCAGGCGGTCCATCACGGCGGCCAGCTCGGCCAGGGACTGCCCGCTGGCGGCCATCCGGGCGCCGAGCTGCAGCCCGGTGAGCACGCCGTCGCCGGTGGTGGCGTGCTCGGAGAAGATGACGTGGCCGGACTGCTCGCCGCCGAGGGAGTAGCCGCCGTGCTTCATGCCGGCCAGCACGTAACGGTCGCCGACCTTGGTCTCCACCAGGCGCACGCCCTCGCGCTGCATGGCCAGCTTCAGGCCCAGGTTGCTCATCACGGTGACCACCAGCGTGTCATCCTTGAGCCGGCCGGAGTCCTTCAGGGCCACGGCCAGGATGCCCATGATCTGGTCGCCGTCCACCACGGTGCCGGCGGCGTCCACGGCCAGGCAGCGGTCCGCGTCCCCGTCATGGGCGATTCCGAAGTCCGCGCCGGTCTCCAGCACCGTGGCCTGGAGGTTCTCCAGGTGGGTGGAGCCGTAGCCGTCGTTGATGTTGATCCCGTCCGGGTCCGCGCCGATGACCACGACGTCGGCCCCGGCGGCCTTGAAGACCTCCGGAGAGCATCCGGCGGCGGCGCCGTGGGCGCAGTCGAGGACGACCTTCAGTCCGTCGAGGCGGTGCGGCAGGGTCTGGAGCAGGTGCAGGACGTAGCGGTCCTCGGCGTCCGCGAAGCGCTGGACGCGGCCCACGTCCGGGCCGGTGGGGCGGTGCGGCTCGATGCCCATCTGCCGCTGGATGGCGTCCTCCTGCTCGTCCGTGAGCTTCTCGCCGCCGCGGGCCAGGAACTTGATGCCGTTGTCCGGGGCCGGGTTGTGGGAGGCGGAGATCATCACGCCGAAGTCCGCGTCCAGGTCGCCCACGAGGAAGGCGGCGGCCGGGGTGGGCAGCACGCCGGCGTCGTAGACGTCCACGCCCGCACTGGCGAGCCCCGCCGAGACGGCGGCGATGATGAACTCACCGCTGATGCGGGGGTCACGGGCCACCACGGCCACGGGGCGGCGCCCGGCGGTCTCCTGGTGCCCCAGCACCACGGCGGCGGACTGGGCCAGCTGGATCGACAGTTCGACGGTCAGGATCCCATTGGCCAGGCCACGGACGCCGTCAGTTCCGAATAATCTGCTCATCACGGTGGATTCTATGCGGTGATTCCCGGTTTGCCGCGTCACGGCGCGGTGCGGAACCGAGCATTCTGGGGATGACGTGGGCTGACATCAACCCAGCATCAGCACGCCCCGGACCACGGCGACCGCCCCGCCGAGGCCGGCCAGGGTGATGGCGACCGTGCGGGCCGCCCCGAGCGAGACCTTCCCGGCGAGCCAGCCGCCCACCCGGATGCCGACCACCACCGTGACCACGATGATCGGGAACAACCACCACGGCGGCAGCTGGTCGAACGTGGTGGCTCCCACCGCCAGCTTCGTGGCCACCGAGAAGATCCCCATGGTCATGAAGGTGGGCTGCATGGTGGCGGCGAAGGACCGCTGGTCCCACCGAGCCAGCTTCGAGTACATCACCATGGCCGGGGCGGCCACGCCCGCACTGGTGTTGAGGAATCCGCCCACCATGCCGGTGGCGGCGGTCAGGGCGCGGGATCGGACATGGGGCACCCGCGGCGTCCCGAAGGTCAGGGCCAGGGCCACCAGCACCACCGCGCCGATGACGATGTTCAGCCACGCCGGGTCCAGCTCGCGCACCAGGAACGCCGCCGGAACGGCTCCCGCCAGGGCCGCGGGCAGGAAGATCAGGTACCGCTTCCAGTCCACGTCCCGGACCACGGCCAGCATGATGAGGAGACCGGAGACCACCGTCGTCGAGTTGGTCACGAACACCCCGAGCGCCGGTCCCATCAGCAGGGCCAGCACGGGTGCCACCACCAGCCCCACCCCGGTCCCGGAGAGCCGTTGCAGCGTGGAGCCGACCAGGATGGCGGCCACGGCCGCGATGACGATGCCCGTGGTCAATGCCCGTCCGCCCTTCCCGTGGGCACCCCGCGCGTCGACGCCCCGCCCATCGAATAGAGCCGCGCCAGCCGGTGCTGGGCCCCCGCGGCCAGCGCCACCCGCGCCAGCGTGTCACGCCCGCGGCGGACCGCCGCCCACAACGGGCGCCCCAGCATCATGTTCGCCTCCGCGAGCCGGGCGGCACGGCGCGCGGCGCGGAGCCGGTCCCGCTCGAAGGACAGGAATTCCGGGCGGTCGCCCAACGGTCCCGACGGCGGCCAGGAGCCCGACGACGGCGCCTCACCTGGCGCTGTGCCGGGCGCCTCTCCCCGGGTCTCGTCGAACAGACCGCTCAACAGGGGCGCGAGGGCGAGGGCGTCCAACCACCCCACGGTCATGCCCTGGCCACCGATCGGGCTGATCGCATGCGCGGCGTCGCCGATGACCACCGTCCGGCCGGACACCATCCTCCGGGCCAGTTGCCGGTACACGGTGAAGGCACTGACCATGGTGGCGGTGGTGGGATCCGGCAGCGCCGGTACCTCAAGGGGAACAGGCACGTCCGGTGCCTCGTCCTGCGCCCCGTCCGGTCCTCTGCCCTGTCCTCTGCCGCCGGGTGGCCAGCGCTCGCATAGGACCGCCAGCAGCTCCTCGGCGTTCTCGGGCCGGCGGCGCCGGCCGGTGTGCACCACCCAGCGGCGTCGCCCACCCGGCAACGGGAAGGACTCGACCGCCCCGTCCCGGTGCAGGTGGATCACTGCGGTCCGGGCGCACGCGGAATCTCCACCCGCAAAGTCCCCCATGAGGTAGCTGTCGCCCCACTCGCGCCGGTCGACGCCGATCCCGGCCAGCCGGCGCACCGTGCTGTGGGCGCCGTCGGCGGCCACCACCACCCGGGCCGTCCATGCTCTGGTCTCCCCCGTGTCCTCCCCCGCCCCCGCGGACCGCACGGTCACGCGGACGGGCCGGCCGTCGTCGGGCCCGGGGTGTTCCATCCCCACCACCTCGACGCCGCGGCGCAGGGCACCGGGGGCCACCAGCTCGAGGTGTTCAGCCAGCAGCTGCTCGGTCCGGGACTGCGGCAGCGTCAGGACGAAGGGATAGCGGGGGTGGGCGCGCTCGAAGGTGATCTCGCCGAGCCGCCGGCCGTCCCCGAAGCCGAGGCCACGGCGCACCACGGTGCCCTCGGCCACGGCGGTCCCGTCCAGTCCCAGGGCGGCGAGCGCATCCAGTGCGGGTGGGTGCAGGCCGATGGCACGCGACTGCTCCGCCGGCTGCTCGCGGCGTTCCAGCACCGCCACGTCCACGCCGCGGTCCACGAGGAGTCCGGCCAGGAACAGCCCGACCGGCCCGCCCCCGACGATCAGGACGTCAGCGTGCATCGGGCACCGCACCGTGTGCGGCATCCGACACCGCATCCCCTCCCGCATCCCACACCGCGAGGTTCCGCCACGGGGCCTGCGCCCGCACCCGCCAACCGGGCCGCACCACGGCGGCGAGCTCGTCCGGGGTGTAGCTGCGCCGGATCGAGGCGAGCCCGTCCACGCGGATGAAGGAGCCCGGGAACAGCGGGGCCCCCAGGCCGGCGCCGGCGGAGAACAGGGCGTAGGCCACCGGGCTGCGGCGGATGTCCGAGTGGATCGCCCGCCGCATCGCGAGCGCCTCGGAGTCGGCCAGCACGGCCTCCAGCTCGTCGGGATCCAGGTGGTGCAGCAGGTGGTTGGAGAGCACGACGTCGAAGCGCCGGCCCTCGCGGACCAGGTCACCGCTGGTGCCCCGCCGGCTCTCCAGCCCCGGCACCCGTTGGCGGCCGGCCACCCAGGCGTGGGCCCGCGCGTCGGGCTCCAGGGCGGTGACGTGCACGGTGAAGCCGTCCGCGGTGGCGCGGCGCAGCAGGGCCCGGGCCACGTCCCCGCCGCCCGAGCCGATGTCCAGGACGGTGACGGGCCGCGTGCTCCCGCGCCCGCTGCCCCGCTCGTTACCGCGTCCCTTGCCTCCGGCGTGCTCCGACAGAAGCGGCCGGATCAGCGTGCGATACGTCAGCTGCCAGCCGGCGACCACCGGGTTCACCACCGCGAAGCCGCGGTAGGTGCGGTGCAGGGCGTCCAGGTCGCAGTCGGGGCGGTCCATCTGCTCGGGCGTCTGGGGCCGGCGCACGGAGAGGTCGGGAGGCAGCAGCGGCGACCTCATGCCACCCGCCCCTGCGCTTTGAGGGCAATCCTTACCGGTGAGGATCGCCCCCACAGTGGGATCGAGGCGGGGGTCATGCCGGGGCGACCACCGTCATCAGGGCGGACTCCACCGTCAGCCCGGGGCCGAAGGCCATGGCGCAGACGCGCTCGCCGTCGGCGCTGGACGCTCCCCCGGTGCCAGCTCCCCCGGCACCCGCGCCCCCTGCGTCAGCAGCACCGCCCCCGGCACCGGCGAGGATATGCTGCAGCACGAACAGCACGGTGGCGCTGGACATGTTGCCGTAGTCCCGCAGGGTGTCCCGGGCGGGCACGAGCTGGGCGTCGCTCAGCTCGAGCCGGGCCTGCACCTTGTCCAGGATGCTGCGCCCGCCGGGGTGGATGGCCCAGTGCTCCAGCTCGGTGTAGGGGCGTTCGGCCAGGGGCGGCCCGCCGGCCGGGTCAGCGGCGCGGTCGGCGGCGAACAGGGGCTCGAGGGCGCCGGTGATGTGCTCGTCGATGATGTGCGGGACATAGGTGCCCAGGATCATCTCGAAGCCGTGGTCACCGATGTTCCACGCCATCGCGTCCTCCCCCACCGGGGTCAACACCGTGGCGAAGCCGTCCAGCCGCAGCGCGGGCCTGCCGCCCGCCGGCACCGGCCGGTCGGCCCCCGTCACCACCGCGGCCCCCGCCCCGTCCGAGAACAGGGAGGCCCCGACGATGGTGTCCTGGTCGTTCGCCACGCGCACGTGCACCGTGCACAGCTCGGCGGACACCACCAGCACGACGGCGGCCGGTTCCGCCGCGCAGATCGCCGCGGCATCGCGCAGGGCCGGCAGGGCGGCGTAACAGCCCATGAACCCGAGGTGGATGCGTTTCGTGGTGTCCGGCAGGCCGAGCCGCCGGACCAGCTGGTAGTCGGGTCCCGGGGAGAAGAAACCCGTGCAGGAGACCGTGATGACGTGGGTGACGTCCGCGGTGCCCAGGTCCGGGCAGTCGGCCAGCGCCCCGGCGGCCGCCCGTTCGTACAGGTCGCCCGCGTGCTCGGCGTAGACGGCGTTGCGGGCCCCGGTGCTCGGGTTGAGGATGTGGCCGGTGTCGGGCTCGAAGAACAGGCCCGGCTGGTCACCGCTGTCACCACTGTCGCCGCTGTCACCGGCGCAGTCGCTGGGAGCCGGCCGGCCGGCGTCGTGCGCTGGTTGTTCCTGCTCTTCCTTCTCCCCCTGCGCTCCCTCCTCCCACTCCCGCACCACCGTGTGGCGGCGCTCGATCCCGGAGGCGTTGAAGGCGGCGGTCACCAGCCGCGAGCCGAGCCGGCTGAGCCCGGGCTGGGCCGCGAGCGCATCACGCACCCGCTCCTGGTGCAACACGGTGGGTGGGACGGCGGTGTGCAGTGACCTCAGCAGAGCGGGCATCCACCCATAGTGTCGGCGCGCCGCCGCCGGGGACAACCCCCCAACCCCCTCATCCCCCCTCATCACGAGCGCAGTCGATGTCGAAACACGCCGGTGGAGTCGACATCTATTGCGCTCGTGATCCAAGTTGGCCGGGGCCTGTGTCACCGGGTGATCGGCCTCACCGCCGGAGTAGGCTACCGAGCACGTCAACACTCCACCATCCGAAGGGACACCCTCGTGAGAGAGACCCGCTTCAGAACCGCCGTGAGGACTCTCCTCGCGGCGATGGCCGCATTGGGGGTGCTGCTGCTCGGGATCGCCCCCGCGGCCAGCGCCGCCACCCTCGCCGAGGGCGAGTCCGGATCCGGCGAAACCTACACGATCGCCACGGACACCACCTTCGCCCCGTTCGAGTTCCGGGACAGCTCGGGCAACCTGACCGGTATCGACATCGACATCATGGAGGCCATCGCCGAGGACCAGGGGTTCGAGGTCGAGTGGCAGTCGCTCGGCTTCAACGCCGCCCTGCAGGCCGTCCAGTCGGGCCAGGCCGACGGCGTGATCGCCGGCATGGGCATCACGGACGAACGCGCGGAGATCTTCGACTTCTCCGAGCCCTACTTCACGGGCACGCTGACGCTGGCCACCACCGAGGCCAACGCGGAGGAGATCGCCGGCTGGGAGGACCTCGGGGGCAAGACCCTGGCCGTCAAGACCGGCTCGCTGTCCGAGGAGGAGGCGAAGGCGCAGCAGGAGGAATACGGCTTCGAGATCACCTCGCTGGACCAGACCACCACCATGGTGGAGTCCGTGAAGTCCGGCAGCGCCGATGCCCTGATGGACGACTACCCGATCATCGCCTACGGCGTGGAGCAGGGCTCCGGGCTGGTCACGATCGGCGAGGAGATCCCCACCGGCGACTACGGCTTCGCCGTCAACAAGGGCCAGAACGCCGAGCTGCTCCAGAAGTTCGACGCCGGCCTGGCCGAATTGCAGGAGTCCGGGGAATACGACGAGATCGTGGGCACCTACCTCGGCGGTGAGGACGACGGCGTGGACAAGAGCTCCTTCTGGGGCCTGATCGTCACCGCGCTGCCGGCCCTGCTGTCCGGCCTGGGCAACACCCTGCTCGTCACCGGCATCTCCTTCGCCCTGGCCATGATCCTGGGCCTGGCGTTCGGTTTCATGAAGATCGCGTCCAACCCCGTGCTGCGGGGCATCGCGGTCACCTTCATCAGCATCTTCCGCGGCACCCCGATCCTGGTCTGGGCGTTCTTCTTCTACTTCGGCCTGCCCCAGCTGATCGGCACCCCGGTCAACATCTGGGTGGCCGGCGTGATGACCCTGACCTTCAACGGCGCGGCGTACATCGCGGAGATCGTGCGTGGCGCCGTGCAGTCCGTGGACCCGGGCCAGGCCGAGGCCTCCCGGTCCCTGGGCCTGGGCCACGGCAAGACCATGCAGCGCGTGGTGCTGCCGCAGGCGTTCAAGATGATGACCCCCTCGCTGATCAACCAGCTGGTCATCATGCTCAAGGACTCCTCTCTGCTGCTGGCCATCGGCTTCGCCGAGCTGCTCTACCAGGCCCAGCAGATCTACGCGGCGAACTTCCGCGTCACCGAGGTGCTGCTGATCGCCGCACTGCTGTACTTCATCGCGATCACCGCCCTCACCCAGCTCGCCAACTACGTGGACAGGAAGGTCAACAAGTGAGCGCCTCCGCCCCTGAAACCCCGGAGACCCCGGGCCCCGGCAACGACGGCGGCCCCGTCACCTCCGGCACGCCCGGCACCTCCCCCGGCACCGGCCGCACCATCGGCGAGACCGTGGTGGTGGACGTCCAGGACCTGAAGAAGTCATTCGGGGACAACCACGTCCTGACCGGCATCACCGGCCAGATCCGCGAACGCCAGGTGGTGTGCGTGATCGGGCCCTCCGGCTCCGGCAAGTCCACCTTCCTGCGCTGCCTGAACCGGCTGGAGGAGATCTCCGGCGGCACCGTGCGGATCGGCGACTACGACCTGACCGACCCGAAGGTGGACATCAACAAGGTCCGCCGGCACATCGGCATGGTGTTCCAGCAGTTCAACCTGTTCCCGCACATGACGGTGGCGGAGAACATCATGCTGGCCCCCGTCGAGCTCGGGAACCTGTCCAAGGCGGAGGCGCGTCAGCGTGCCGAGGAACTGTTGGACCGCGTGGGTCTGGCGGACAAGGCGGACGCGCGGCCGGCGTCGTTGTCCGGCGGTCAGAAGCAGCGCGTGGCGATTGCCCGGGCGCTGGCCATGAGCCCGCAGATCATGCTGTTCGACGAAGCCACCTCCGCCCTGGACCCCGAGATGGTGGGCGAGGTGCTGCAGGTCATCCGCGACCTCGCCGAGGAGGGCATGACCATGGTGCTCGTGACCCATGAGATGGGCTTCGCCCGCGAGGTGGCGGACCGGGTGCTGTTCATGGACGGCGGGAAGATCGTGGAGGCGGGGACACCGTCCGAGATCTTCGACAACCCCCAGCAGCCGCGCCTGCAGGAGTTCCTCTCCAAGGTGCTCTGACGGCAGCCGCTGAACACCACGCTTTGAGGGCAATCCCCACCGGTAGGGATTGCCCTCAAAGCGTGGTGGGAGGTAGGGGCCGATCGCGCCGGTTTTCCGTAGTCACCCGGTGTCCGGCCGGCCGATGGTGGTCCCGGTGGGGCGGAACCACGGGACGTAAGCCCCGGGGTACGGTGGGGTGTCGCTCGTGTCACCGGCGTCTGCCGCCGTGATCATGACCCGACTGCCTTCGCTGCCCTCGCTGCCCCGCCTGCCCAGCCTGACCCCGCCTGCCCCCAGCCGAAATGTCTCCATGTCCCACACCGCCCGCCCCACCCTGCCCGGCGCCCTGGCCGGCGCCCGCGCGCAGTGGGTGGACACCGCCAAGGGCCTGTCCATCGTCCTGGTGGTCCTACTGCACACGAGCCTGTGGCTGCGCCAGGCGGACATGGAGCGGATCGAGGCGTTCAGCACCCTGAACCTCGCGTTCGAGGACCTGCGCATGCCGCTGTTCTTCGCCATGTCCGGCCTGTTCGCCGCCAAGTGGCTGCGCGCGGGCTGGCGGGAGCTGATGCGCGGCAAGATCGCCCTGCTGGCCTGGGTCTTCCTGCTCTGGCAGATCCCGATCATCGCCTACCGGATCATCGGCGGCCAGCTGCTGCCGGGCATGGTCCAGACGCACCTGCCGCAACAGCTCGAGACGTGGGCGTGGTCCCCGCTGCGCGCCAATGCCGAGCTGTGGTTCCTCTGGGCGCTGGTGGTCTTCTTCCTGGCCGGCCGCCTGCTGCGGCGCGTCCCCACGGCGGTGCTGCTGGTGGGGGCCGCCGCCCTCTCCGTGCTCTGGTCCGGGCTCCTCTGGCAGGGCGTCGCCGGCTGGGAGCCCGGCGAGATCCGCCACCTGCTGGGCACCGGATTCCACAAGGCCCCGGCCTACTTCATCTTCTTCCTCGCCGCGGCGCGGGGCAGCTCCCTGGTGCGCGACGGCGTCACGCGCCTTCCCCGCACCGTGTGGGCTGCCGTGGCGGTCGGCTGGTTCGTGGCCTTCGTCTGGCTGGACGTGCTGTACGGGTATCGCGAGACGATCGGGGTGGAGTTCCTCGGCCAGGTCTGCGGCGTGATTGGCGGGGTGGCCCTGGCCGTGACCCTGCAGTGGGCCCCGGCGCTGGCGCGCGGCCTGGCGCACCTGGGCCGGCACACCCTGGAGGTGTACGTCTCCCACACCACGGTGGTGGTGGCCGCGTGCTGCGCGCTCTACCTGACGGGCTCGCCGCTGCTGACCGGCCCCTGGTCCGGCTGGACCGTCTGGGGCGTGGCCGCACTGGCGATCGGCGTGGGGCTGCTCATCGGCCGCGCCGCCCGGGGCACCTGGTTGCTCGACGCCCCGGCCTGGCTGCCCCCGGGATCGGCCTCCACGCCGCCGTCGGGGCCGGGCCCAGGAGCATGGACCGCCCCGGCGCCCTCCCCTACAGTGGGCCGCACGTAGCCCACGCAATCAGCCCACGAAGGGGGTCCTGTGAGCGCCCAGCTGTCCGACCGCCGTGACGGCTACGTGGACCTGCGCTCCTATGCCGCGATCGGCAACGGGCGCACCGTGGCGCTGATCGCCCGGGACGGTTCCGTGGACTGGTTCCCCGTCCCGGACCTGGACTCCGCCCCCGTGTTCGCGCGCCTGCTGGACGCCGGCCACGGCGGCTGCATCGAGTTGCAGCCGGACCCCCAGGCCCTGGCCGCGGCGGGCGTGGACGTGGCCGCCGACCTGCAGGTCCACCGGGAGTACGTGGCCGGGACGAACGTGCTGCGCACCACGTGCACGACCCCGGTGGGCACCGTGCGCGTCACCGATTCGCTCAACATGGGCTCCACCGGGGCGCTGCCGTGGACGGAACTGGCCCGGTGCGTGGACGGCGTCGAGGGGCAGGTGCCCATGGCCTGGCGCGTGCGGCCGGGCACCATGCTCAACGGCGCCTCCCCGTGGGTGCAGCACACCGGCCAGGGGCCGGTGGTCCGGGTGGGCGGGGTATCCCTCGCCGTCCGCAGCGAACAGGCCGGGGCGCACGACGCCGGCCCGCAGACGATCTCGGGCCGGTTCACCACCGGCGAGGGTACAGCGCACCTGCTGGCCGTCGTCGGGACCGCGGCGGAGCCGCTGCGGCTGCCGGAACCGAAGGCGATCCGGCGGAACGTGGGGCTGAGCGTGGACCTGTGGCGGCGGTGGACCGATCTGCTGGAGTACGACGGACCGTACCCCGAGGAGGTGCGTCGCAGTGCCCTGGTGCTGAAGATGCTCGGCCACAGTCCGTCCGGGTCCATCGCCGCGGCCGCCACCACCTCCCTGCCCGAGAACCGCGAGGGCACCAAGAACTACGACTACCGTTTCGCCTGGATCCGTGACGCCACCTATGCCCTGCATGCCCTGCTCCGGCTGGGGGAGCAGGAGGATGTGCACGCCGCCGTCTCGTGGCTGCTGCGGCTGGCCCGCGAGCAGTCGCCCCGGCTCCACGTCCTCAACCGGCTCAACGGTGAACTCCCCGAGACCGGCACCGCGGAACTGGACGTGCCCGGCTGGCGCGGGATCGGCCCGGTGGTCTCGGGCAACGACGCCCTGGACCGGGCCATCACCCTGGCTGACGGCGGGCACCTTCCGGGCACGGACGACCGGTGGCGGGACGAACGGGACCGCGTCCGGGCCTGGATCGACGAACACGGTTGGTCCGAGGAACGCGGCGCCTACATCATGTACCGCGGGGGCGACCAGCTGGACGCCTCCGTGCTGCTGCACACGATCAGCGGCTTCGACACCGGCCCGCGGATGTCCGCCACCATCGACGCGCTGCGCGAGGAGCTGGGCCGCGGGCCGCTGCTGTACCGGTACAGCGGGATGCCGGCGGAAGAGGGCGCCTTCACGGCGTGCGGCTTCTGGTGCGTGGCGGCGCTGACGTTGAACGGTCAATGAGGGTGAACGGCCCTGAGGGCGAACGATCGATGTGGCTGACACGTTGCGGAATACGGCATCACTCCGTAGATTAATTAGGTGTGCCTTACCTTGCATCGAAGGGCACGCGGAGGCCGGCGGCCTCGACCCCTACGGAAAGCAGCCATGACCGAGACCCTCACCACCACGACCTATCCGACGACCCGTGCCTACCGCACCAGGGTGGCGCGGATCAGCCGGCTCAGTGAGCACTTCGTGCGGTTCACCTTCGCCGATGACGACCTGCAGCACTTCGGCACCGGCGGCCTCGATCAGCGCATCAAGCTCATGCTGCCCCGCGCGGACGGCACCCTGCCCGAGGTGGGGCTGTTCGATGATCCCGCCCCCGCGATGATGGAGTGGTACTCCCGGTGGCGTCAGCTTCCGGACGAGGAGCGGAACGCGCTGCGCACCTACACCGTGCGGGACGTCCGCCCGGAGGCCCGGGAGATCGACGTCGACTTCGTGCTGCACGGCATCCAGGGGCCGGCGTCCGCGTGGGCCCTGGGGGCCGGCGTCGGGGATGAACTGGTGATCCTGGGACCGGACGAGCGCTCCGAGACCGGGGGCCGCGGCCGCAGCGGCGGTATCGAATGGGATCCCGGCACGGCTCGGACCGTGCTGCTGGTGGGCGACGAGACCGCCGCGCCCGCCATCTGCTCCGTGCTCGAGACGCTCCCCGAGGAGTTCACGGGGCACGTGTTCCTCGAGGTGCCCGGCGCCTCGGACATCCTGCCCGTGGACACCCGGGCCAAGGTGCAACTGAACTGGCTCCCCCGCGGCGACCGTCCGCACGGCGAGGTGCTGAGCGAGGCCGTACGGGCCTGGGGCCGCGAGTTCGGGGCCGAGGTGGCCGGTGGCGGCGCTGGTGCTGGCGGAGGTGCTGGTGCTCGCGGAGTGAGCGGTGCCGAGGCGGACCCCGCCGAGGATCCGGACGCGACGCTGTGGGAGGTCCCGCCGACGAGCCCGCACGGGCACTGGTATGCCTGGCTGGCCGGCGAGGCCGGGACGATCACCGGGCTGCGCCGGCACCTGGTGAAGGACCTGGGCATCGACAAGAAGTGCGTGTCCTTCATGGGCTACTGGAAGCAGGGCCGCGCGGAAGGCTCCTGACCTCCTTCTCCTTCCTCGGCCCTCTCTGCCCCCTCCCCCTCCCCTCCCCCGTTTTCAGTCGACTTGGGGTGGGTTTTTGGCCCAATCACCCACCCCAAGTCGACTGAAAGCACAGCTTGGTCGGGTGTCGGGGGGGGGTGGGTCTCCGCTCCTGCGGGCCTTCGCCACTCCTCCACAGCCGTCCCAGTGGCGGCGAGCCGTCCACCATGCCGACCCGCGAACGCCACATGCTGTCGGCGCGTGGGAATACTCGAAGACGTGACCCGCGCCAAGCCATTGCCGTCAGCTCTCCAGGACACCGTCTTCACCGCACAGGATGCCGCCTCACATCGGGTGAACCGCAACCGGCTCAAAGCGGCGGACGTCGTGGCCGTGGCCCGAGGTGTCTACCGATCTGGCGACGACCTGGACGAGCCATCCGTCACGGGGGCATCAGCAGAACCCCACGCCACTGCGCCGCCCAAGAAGCATGACCCGTTCAGGCAAGCCGTGCGGGATGCAGTGCTGCTCCGGAAGGTCGGCGGCGTCCTGTCCCACCGGTCCGCTGCACTCTGCCATGGCATCCCCCTCCCCAACTGGCTCGACGGCGTCGTGGAACTGGAGGTGACCCTGCCGAGCCGAGTCCACACCTCCATCCGGTCCGGCTTCACGGCGCACCGCCGCCCCTTGCCCGAGGCGCACATCGTCACCATCCGCGGCCTTCGCATGACCTCGGCCGAACGCACCTGGTGCGACCTGGCCTCGCTCCTCCGGCCAGGACAGGAGCAGCACCTGATCGCTGCGGGCGACTTCCTCCTGACACCACCCTGGACTCCGCACGGACGGGACGAGCCGACATCGACGGTGACGGCCCTGCGCCAGACACTCACCGAGGTCGGACGATTCAAGGGAGTTCGCCTGGCCCGTGCCGCCTTGCCTCTTCTCCGGGCCGGATCGGATTCTCCCCCGGAGACGTTCCTCAGACTCGCGCTGGTGGAAGACGGCCTCCCGGAACCACAGCTCCAGGTATCCGCGGACCCACGTGACCGGCAGGCGCCGTTGACTGACCTGGGCTACCGGCAGTGGAAGATCGCCCTCCAGTTCGACGGGGCGCACCACCGCACCAAGGAACAGCAGGCGCGCGATGCCCGCCGGGATGCCTGGTTCCAGGCCCACGGATGGATGGTCATCCGGGCCACCGCCGAGGACCTCCAGGACGGGTTCCGCCGCGTCATCGCCCTGGTGAGGAACCGTGCCCGCCTGTTCGGTCCCACCGCGTGAGCCGACGGGCCGCCGGCCCCGCTTCGTCCACTTCCCCGCTACCCCCGCTTTCAGTCGACTTGGGGTGGGTGATTGATCCAAACACCCACGCCAAGTCGACTGAAAGTGTAAGAGGCGAGACGGTTGACGGCTCGGGCGGCTCGGCGGATTGACGGCTCGGCACCTCAGGCACCTCAGGCGCCGAACCAGGCACGGGAGAGCTCTGCGTAGCGGCCGCCGGCCGCGCGCAACTGCTCATGGGTCCCGGACTCGACGATCCGCCCGCCCTCCATCACCAGGATCCGGTCCGCGCCGGCGGCCTGGCTGAGGCGGTGGGCCACCACCAGGGCGCTGCGCCCGGTGAGCACCTTGGCCGCGGCGACGTCCAGTCGCCGGGCGCCGGCTGAGCTGGCCTCTGCCGTCGCCTCATCCAGCACCACCAGCTGCGGGTCGGCGAGCGCCACCCGGGCCAGCGCCAGCATCTGCAGCTGCATGGGGTCCAGCCGGTGTCCGTCCTCCCCCACCTCGGTGTCCAGGCCGTGCGGCAGCTGCGCCACCCAGTCCGCCCCGACCGCGGCCAGCGCCGCCTGCAGTTCCCCAGCAGTAGCCCCCGGCCGGGCCACCCGCAGGTTCTCCGCCACGGTGGTCGCGAAGCCGTGCACCTCCTGGGAGACCATGGTGACGTGCTCGCGCAGGCTCACCGGGTCCGCGGCGGTCAGCTCCGTGCCGCCGAGCCGTGCCGTCCCCGCGGTGGGCGCCACCATGCCCGCCGCGATCTGCGCCAGCGTGGACTTGCCGGCCCCGGTGGTCCCGACGACGGCCACCACCTCTCCCGGCCCGATCGTCAGGTGGACGTCGTGCAGGGCGGGGGTGCCGTCGTCGTAGGTATGGGAGATCCCGGCCAGTTCCAGCGCCCCGCCGCGCAGGCGGGCAGTACGCTCGGGCACGGGCAGGTCGATGACCCCGGCCATCCGGGCCAGTGAGGCTCCGGCGGACTGGACCTGGTCGAACATGCCGACGAGGGCGCCGATCGGGTTGAACAGCCGGTGGAACAGCAGGGCGGCCGTGGTCACGGCGCCTGCCGTGACGTAGCCGCCGGACACCAGCAGGTACCCGACGCCGAGCAGGGCCGCGAGCACCACGGCCTCGGCCCGGTTGTTCCGGCTGAATGCCCGGGTGAGGAAGCCGAACACCCCGATGGACAGGTCGCGGGCCTGCGCGGAGGCGGCGTGGATACGCTCGAGTTCGGGTCCCTGGGCGTCGTAGGCGCGCAGCGTCCGGGCCCCGGTGACGCCGCCGAGCAGCCGGGAGGCGCGGGTGCCGAAGGCGGCGCGTTCCTGGCGGTAGACGGGCCCGGATCGCGGCAGGTACCAGCGCAGGGTGGTCCAGTACATCGGGACGGCCAGCAGTCCGACGAGACCGAGCCGCCAGTCCACCACGGCCAGCCCGGCCCCGGAGACCACCACCGTGAACAGCGACTGCACCACCAGCGGGATCACCGTGCTGGCCGCCTGGCTGACCTCGCGCGCATCCTCGGCCACCCGGGACACCAGATCACCGGTCTCAGTGCCGTCCAGTCGCGCCGAGCCGATCCGCAGGGCGCGGTCCATCACGGCCTCCCGCAGTCCGGCCACCGTGGGTTCGGCGGCGCGGGCCAACCACGCCTGGCCGGCCCAGGCGCAGGCGGCGGCCACCAGACCGGCACCGGCGACGGCGGCCGCGGCCCACCAGAGGGCGCCCGCCGGATCGAGGGGGCCGGCTTCGGGGACTTCTGCGGCCAGCAGCACGTCCACCAGCCAGCCGATCACCACCGGGGCCACCAGACCGGCGAGGGCCGCCACCAGCCCCGTGATCCCGACGAGCGTCACGGATCCGCGCTGGCCGCTCGTGTGCCGCCAGAGCATCCGGAAGGAGTCGGCCGGGCGGGCCAGGGGCAGGACGCCGGCCTCGTGGCCGGTCTCCCCGTCCGGGTCACCCCCCGGTTCGTGGCCGGGCTCCGCGGCGACGTATTGGCTCATCGGTCCACCGCCGTCCGGTAGGCCTCGGAGCCCTCACTCAACGACTGATGGGTTCCCGCGGTGCTCGTGCCGTCCCGGCGTACGTGCACCACGGTGTCCGCCACGGCCAGGAAGGCCGGCGAGGAGGTGACCACCACGGTGGTGCGGACGGTGTTGCCCCGGGCGCCGCCCCCGGGCTGGGACGACCGCAGCGACTTCACGCCCTGGGCGATCTGGTACTCGGTGACGGCGTCCACGGCGCTGGTCGGTTCGTGCAGGACGAGCACCGCCGGATCGGCGTGCAGGGCACGGGCCAGGGCGATCCGCTGGCGTTGGCCGCCGGAGAGGTTGCGCCCGCCCTCGTCCACCCGGTGGTCCAGCCCGTCCGTGAAGTGCCCGATGATCTCGGCGACCCCGGCAGCCGCGAGCACCTGCGGATCGACCTCGCGATCCAGCTCCGGGTCCCCGTGGTGCAGGAGGATGTTCGACCGCACCGTGCCGGAGAACAGGTCCACCCGGTGGGGCGCCACGACCAGGTGTGTGGCCAGCCGGGGCACCAGCCGGCTGCGTGGATGACCGCCGATCAGCACCGCCCCGGCCTGCTCGCCCAGCCCGTCCACGGCCTCGAGCATGGTCGCGGCGTGTGCTGGGTCCTCCACCACGAGGGCCACGAACCGGCCCGGCGGCACGTCCAGGTCGAGGTGGGCGTCGCGCTTGGGCCGAGCGCCGCCGTCGTGCTCCTCGTCTGTGTACTCCGACTCCGTGTACTCCGACTGCGCACCCGGCGACGCACCCAGCGTCAGCCCGGTGATGCGCAGGGCCGCCGACTCCGGCACCTGGTCACCCGTCTGCTCCGCGGGGACCGCGTTGAGGAAGGCCGCGATCCGCCGGGCCGCCCCGTGCGAACGGGCGAAGGTCCCGACCATCGCGGTGATGGTGCGCACCGGCTCCTGGAAGAACACGGCCACGCCGACCACCGAGACCAGCGCACCGAGGCTCAGCTCCCCGGAGAGCACCCGCTGCCCGGCCACCAGCAGGACCAGCGCGAGCACCACGGCGGTGCCGAGGGCACCGATCGCCTCGAGCCGGCCGCTGCGTTCGGCCATCACGACGCCGGCCCGCCCGGCTCGCTGCGAGGCCTCGCGGTAGTGCGCGCTCGCCCAGCGTTCACCGCCTCCCGCGCTGAGCACCCGCAGCCCCGCCAGGATGTCGCCGGCCCGGCGGCTGGCCAGGCCGATCGCCTCCTGCTGCACGGTGGAGTGCCGGGAGATGGACCGTGAGGGCAGGGCCACGAGCAACAGGCTGAGCGGCACCCCCACGAGCACCACGAGCCCGACCGCCACGTCCGTGACCAGCAGGTACACCGAGACCGCCACCAGGCCGATGACCGCAGAACCGCCGGCGGCGATCTGCCGGAACACCAGGGCGGTGACGTCGGCGTCGGCGGAGGACAGCGAGAGCACCTCGCCGGCGTTCGACCGGGCAGCCACGGCCCCGGAGGTCAGCGGCACCTCGGCGACCTCCACGCGCAGGGCGTGGGCCTCCTGCTGCAGGGCGGTGTTGGCCAACCGGGAGCCGAAGCGGTAGCCCAGGGACAGCACGGCGAAGAGCAGCCCGATCCCCACGAGGCTCAGGATCATGGCGGTGCCGTCCAGGGGGACGATCGCCACGTCCACGATGATCCCGATGGCGATCGGCACGAAGGCCTCGCACACCTGCCACAGCGTCATCAGCGTCAGGCTCGCGGCCACGCGGCCCTTCCGGCGGCGCAGGGACCGCCACAGCAGTGCCCCGGCGGTGGGCGGCGGGGCACTGGTTGCCGGCGGAGTGCCGGTGGCCGGCGGGGAGACCGGCGGAACAGGCGATGTCGGCATGCTCGGGCTCCTCGTGACGGGTGACGGGTGACAGCTGCCGGGTGGCAGATGTCGGCGGACTCCACTGTTCCACAGGACCGCGCGGGCCCCGGGTTGTGCGCTGTCTTCCCCGCCCGCCTCCCCCGCCCTCGGCCCTGTCCAAAGGTCCTGACTTGGCTCCCCCGGTGGACCATTCGGCGTTTCTGCCGTGCATGAGGCAGATCACCCGCGTAGGTTGAGGGCACCGTCTCAAGTCGACCACCACCAGCGACCGGACTCTCGCCTGCTTCCCCGGCAGTCCCCGCGAGGTTCCGGATCGTCCTGAATGGAGCCTGACGTGAACGATCACCTCACCGCACCGCACTCCGCGCACCCCGCTTCTGCCGGCTCGGACCAGCCGCGACGGTCCCGGCCCGCACAGTCACAGCCCGCCCTGTCCCGCCGCCGGTTGCTGCAGGGCACCGCCGCTTTGGGCGGCCTCTTCGCGTTCGGCAGCGCCGTCACCGCGTCCACGGCACCGGCCTTCGCCGCCACCATCAGCCGCCCGACCGTGATCTCCGCCAAGGGCTGGGGCGCGTCCGCGCCGAAGCGCCCGATGCCCACCATCGACCGCCGCCCCGGTCACCTGGTCATCCACCACACCACGCACGTGAACTCCGCCGACTACTCGGACGAGGCCGCGCAGGAGGTGGCCCGGCTGATCCAGCGCAACCACATGACCAACGGCTGGGCGGACACGGGGCAGCAGTTCACCATCGCCCGCGGCGGCCAGATGCTCGAGGGACGGCAGGGCTCGCTCGCGGCCGTGGTGGACGGGACCCGGTTCATCGAGGGCGCCCACGCCTACGGGTTCAACGACCAGTCGGTGGGGATCGAGGTGGACGGCCTGTACATGCGCAGCCTGCCGACCGACGCCCAGTGGGCCTCCCTGGTGCATCTCAGCGCCTTCATCTGCGAGCGGTACGGGATCGCCGTGGAGGACATCATCGCCCACCGCGACGTGCCCGGGGCCCAGACCCTGTGCTGCGGGGATGCCTTCTACGCGAAGCTTCCCGCCCTGCGCCGCGAGGTCAAGGCGGCATTGGCCGGGGGGCTCGACGCCGGCCCGGGAGCCTCCCGCGACTACCCCACGGTGCGCCGTGGAGACGAGGGCGACGCCGTCCGCCGCGTCCAGGTGACCCTCGCCGGGATCGGGCACCGGCCCGGCGCGGCCGACGGTGTCTTCGGGGCGGCCACGGAGCAGGCTGTGCGCGAGTACCAGTCCTCGATCGGCACCGGGGTGGACGGTGTGGTCGGTGCGCGGACGTGGGGGGCCCTGGCCACCCACCATGCCGCCGGGGCCTCGGTGGGCTCCGGGGCCAGCGGCACCGAGGTGCGCTACCTGCAGCGCGGCCTCAACGCCGCCTCCGGCACCGGGCTGGCCGACGACGGGGTGCTCGGCGCCCAGACCGAGTCCGCCGTGCGCGCCTATCAGTCCTCGCGCGGCCTGGCCGCCGACGGGATCGCCGGCCCGAACACCTGGGGCGCCCTCAAGTCAGGCCGGTAGCGGTGGGGGCCGAGCCTCGCCGCCCGGCCCCATGGCCAAGGTGACGGGGGCACCCGGGTGACCGGGCCGCCGTCGTGCCCCGGGCGCCCGCTCTTGAAACACGCTTAAACGCCCGTGCGGGCGCCACCCCCCGGAAGGGATGACGCCCGCACAGTGCGAGATGGTGCAGGTGAAGGGCTGAGGATCAGCGCTTCGAGAACTGCGAGGCCTTGCGGGCCTTCTTGAGGCCGGCCTTCTTGCGCTCCACCGCACGGGCGTCGCGGGTCAGGAAGCCTGCCTTCTTGAGAGCGGCGCGGTTGTTCTCGCGGTCGATCTCGTTCAGGGAACGGGCCACGCCGAGGCGCACGGCACCGGACTGGCCGGAGGGGCCGCCGCCGGTGATGCGGACGACGACGTCGTAGGCGCCTTCGAGCTCCAGGAGCTTGAAGGGGTCGTTGACCTCCTGCTGGTGCAGCTTGTTCGGGAAGTAGTCCTCGAGGGTGCGGCCGTTGATGGTCCAGGCACCGGTGCCCGGGATCAGGCGCACGCGGGCGATGGCGCGCTTACGGCGTCCCACGGCTCCGCCGCCGACGGTCAGGGCCGGGCGCTCGGCGACGGCAACCGTCTCGGGGGCATTCGTGGACTCGGAGGTGTAGCTGGTCAGCTCCACTTCCTCGGTCGACTCATTCTCGTTGAGAGTCATGGTTCTCCTTGAAAGATGTGTGGTGGCTGACCCGTTACTGGGCGACCTGGCCGATTTCGAATGTCTTGGGCTGCTGGGCGGCGTGCGGGTGCTCGGCACCGCGGAACACCTTCAGCTTGTGCATCTGGTCAGCAGCCAGGGAGTTCTTCGGGAGCATGCCGCGCACGGCCTTCTCCACGGCGCGCACCGGGTTCTTCTCCAGCAGTTCCGCGTAGGACATGGAGGAGAGGCCACCCGGGAAACCGGAGTGACGGTAGGCACGCTTCTTCTCGAGCTTGGCGCCGGTGAGGGCGACCTTCTCAGCGTTGATGATGATGACGAAATCGCCCATGTCCATGTGGGGGGCGTAGGTCGGCTTGTGCTTTCCGCGCAGCAGTGTTGCGGTCTGGCTGGCAAGACGACCCAGTACGACATCAGTGGCGTCAATGACGTGCCACTGGCGATCGGCGTCGCCGGGCTTCGGGGTGTACGTACGCACGTTGTTTGCCTTCGTGTTCGGTGTCGGTTACAGCTCTCCGGCCCGCGGTCGTGAAATCGCGAGGCCGGTCACTGAGTTCATCGGTGCGCAGCCGGTACGCCAGGTGAGGACTGACGTGAGGCCGGGTCCGAAAGCTTCCCGACGTCACCCCGGGCTGTAGCGACCATGCAACCAGGCCACCCGTGGGCGCAGCGAATCCGGGAATGGACACGCACAACGAAGGTCAATACTACCGTGTCGGTGCGGTCGGGGCAAAGCGTGGCGCGGAGCGCCGGATTCAACCCGGGCACGACGGCGGCCGGCCGCCTTCCGCAGGGAAGGTGACCGGCCGCCGTCGGACCTCAAGGACGTTCTGGTGCCCCCGCAGGGAACGGCCGGCTACCGCTGGACCAGCCGTTCGTGGACCTGGGTCAGCACGCGGGCGACCTCGCCCCGGGTGATCCGCTGAGCCGGACGGAAGGTGCCATCCTGGTAGCCCCTGATGACCCCCTGCTCGACGAGCCAGGCGATCTCGCGGGCGAACCCGTGATCAGCCGGCACGTCGACGAACGGGCCGGACTCCTCGCCGGGTTCCTCGCCGTCTTCGAACTCTTCGAAGACCTCGCTGTAGCCCCCGTCCACCAGGCGGTAGGTGAAGGCCACGAGCTCACCGCGCGTGACCGGCCGCGTCGAGCGGAAGGTGCCGTCCGCATAGCCGGTGGTCAGTCCCTGGCCCACCGCCCAGACGACGGGCTCGAAGAAGGTGTGGTCCTCGCCGATGTCCCAGAACGGGCTCTCCACAACCTCGTCCCAGTAGTCACGTTCGCCGGGGGCCATCAGCGGGAAGGCCGGGCCCACCTGCTGGTTGTACCGGTGGAGGAACGCGACCGATTCGCCGCGGCTGATGGACCGGCCCGCGCGGTACGTGCCGTCCGCGTAGCCCTGCGTGATGGACCAGCACTGCATCCAGCGGATGTCACGGTGGTAGCCGGAGTTCGAGGTGCCGGCAGATCCGGCTGCATTGTCCGCGAAGGGAGCCGGGCAGGCCCGGGGCGCGGTCCAGGCCCCGGTCAGCCGGCCGGCGGGCGCAGCCGAGACGACCTGTGCGCTCCGGCGCTCCGTCACCCCGTCCGTGGTGAGGTCCACCGTGAGCTCATGGGTGACCGCGGCGGCCCCCGGACGGGGGTCGAACTGGGAGATGACCAGCTGGCGGTCGGCCCGCAACCGGTTCTCCAGGGTGAAGGTCTTGGTTCCCGCCTCGCAGCTGACGTCCAGGTCAGGCTCCTGGTTGGTGGGCATCAGGGTGCTGGAGTCGATGATCAGGGCGTCGTAGGGCTCCAGGCAGAGCGTGCCGTCCTGCAGGACCACCGAGGTCTCCAACGCGGCCGACGGGCCCGACTTCGTCAGCAGCACCCAGTGGGTGGATCCGGTGAAGTCCAGCTCACCGTTGACCCAGGCCTCGCGCACGGGCAGTTCCGTGGGGTTCAGGCGCACCGAGTCCGAACTGTGGCGGCCGTCCTGGTCCACGAAGGCCACGGTGTAGGCGTACGGGTCGAACTCCTCGTATTCGTCGAAGCCCTCGGACTCCTGCGATTCCACGACGTCGGCCAGCGCCAGCGGGGCGGCGATCGGCAGTTCCAGCGTGCCGCAGGAGCCGGCACCGGCCGCGGCGGCCCCGGAGTCCGCGGTGGCGCCGGCGCCGGCGCCGGCGTCCGCGGCGGCCAGGTTGAGGTCGACGCTCGTCTTGAGCTCCTGCCCCCAGCCGTCCGGCAGCTCGGTGACGGAGAAGACCATGTCGGCGGTCATGACGGTCTCGCCGGAGTCACCGGTGACCGGGGCGGAGGACGTGTACCGCTCATCCAGCCCGACCAGCACCTCCCAGTTGCTGATCGGGGCGTCCCACATGATGTCGAACCCCACGCCGTCATCCGCCGTGGCCTCGGGGTGCAGGCAGAAATCGGCCCTCACGGTGAGGTGGTTCGCCTCAGCACTGAGTTCGTCCTCCACCACGGTGAGGGAGCTGAAGTAGCCCGGGTAGCCGTGCTCCACGCTGGTGAGTTCCCCTGGGGCGGCGGGTGCGGTGGGGCCACTGACCGGGGCAGCGGCTGCAGGCAGGAATGCACCCGAGCCGACGACGACGGCGCCCGCCAGCACCGCGGCAGCCGTCACCCGTACCGAGCGGAGCCGGCGCGTGGGCACTCTGGAGGCGTCCGGCGTCGCGCAGGGCCGTTTCGAGGTGCCCGCCGCATCGGACGAGGGACCGCGCGCAGGCGGTGGGGGAAGATCCGTGGGAGACGACGCAGGGTTCATGGGGAGACCTCTGAACGGGCACCTGTTCCGGTGCGAAGGAATCGCGCAGGGTCGCGGCCGGGCCCCGGGGAGGGGCCGGCGGTGGAGCCCGGTGTGCGGTGATGATCGCTGAATCTAGCCCACACCCGGGGACCGCGGGGACACGGGATCATAACGGTAGTGAACGGATCGCGGCGGCTGTGGGCGGGCCGCCCGGGACCCGCCCCCGGGCCCTGAACCGGGGGGTCCATTCCTCCACAGGTGACCCATCCCTGGCGTGTCATCCACAGATCCCTGTAGGCCCTTCCCTCGGGCTGATGACCATGATCGAATAGAGG
>NZ_JBFARZ010000013.1:45895-81999 GCF_040677445.1 Citricoccus sp. NPDC055426 | reverse complement strand
TTCGCCCACTGCCCCGAGCGGGTGCTGCCGGGCAAGGTGATGACCGAGCTGGTCACCAACGACCGGATCGTGGGCGGGTCCTCCCCGGCCGCCGCTGAGGCGGCGAAGGGCCTGTACGAGACCTTCTGTCAGGGCGAGATCCTGCTGACCAACCTGCGGACCGCGGAGATGGCCAAGCTGGTGGAGAACTCCTTCCGGGACGTGAACATCGCCTTCGCCAACGAGCTGTCGATGATCTGCCAGCAGCTGGACATCGATGTCTGGGAACTGATCGAGCTGGCCAACCACCACCCGCGGGTCAACGTGCTGCAGCCGGGCCCGGGCGTGGGTGGGCACTGCATCGCCGTGGACCCGTGGTTCATCGTGGACGCGGCACCGCAGACGGCCCGGCTGATCCGCTCGGCGCGGGAGATCAACGACTCCAAGCCGCAGTGGGTGATCGACCAGGTCAAGGCCAAGGCCTTCGACGTGCAGCAGGCCACCGGCCGGGCCCCCGTGGTCGCGGCCCTGGGGCTGGCGTTCAAGCCGAACATCGACGACCTGCGCGAGTCGCCGGCGTTGAACATCACGGCGTCCATGGCCGAGCAGTTCACCGGCAGCCGGATCCTGGCCGTGGAACCCCATGTGGACGAGCTGCCGGCGGTGCTGGCCGGGCGGGACAACGTGGAACTGGTGGCCCCCGAGGCCGCGATCGAGGCCGCCGACATCATCGTGCTGCTGGTGGACCACGCGGCCTTCGCCGAGCTCGAGCCCCTCGCCGCGGGCAAGCACCTGGTGGACACCCGGGGGCAGTGGCGCCAGCAGTGATCCGTGGCGGCCACCACGGGACCCCCTGGCTGACGAACTCCCTGCTGACACTCCAGACGGTGCGGGACGAGCTGGTCCAGGACCCCGTCCAGTTCGCCCTGCAGGTCTCCCGCCGGCTCCCGCAGGCCGTCTCCGTCCCAGCCGCACGGCTGCTCACCCGCACCGGCGGGCTGGCGAACGGGGTGCCGGCCGCCGTCGGGCACCAGATCCTCGGCGAGGACGACGCCGCGCGGCGGATCGGCCGCCGGACAGGCACCGAGCCGGCCGCCGGACCCGGGCAGAGGGCCCGTGCCCTGTGGGCGACGGCGGCGCTCGGCTCGGGCGACGACGCGGGGGCCGAGCAGTGGCTCGCCGAGGTCCCACCGGCGGGACGCCACGCCGCCTGGTACGCGGCGGCGGCCCGCCTGGACCTGTACCGCGGTGACGTCACCGGTGCGGTGGCCCACGCCCGGAGCCACCCCGGCAACAGGCGGCTGGCCCGCCGACTCGACGCCGAGCTGCAGGTGCTGCACGGATATCGGCCCGATCCGGGTCCGGTCCGCCGCGGACCGGCCGTCCCGGGCCGCATCCTGCATGTCCTGAACAGCTCCCTGCCGCATACGGGCTCGGGCTATGCGCAACGCAGCCAGGGGGTCCTGACGGCACTGGGCCGTGCAGGCTTCGACAACCGCGCGGTGACCCGGCCGGGCTATCCCGTTCAGGTCGGGATCCCGTGGGCCCGCCGCCGGGACGAGGTGGAGGGCGTCACCTACACCCGGTTGCTGCCGCGGCGGCTGGCCGGCGACGCCACGGGTCGGCTGGACCAGTACGCGCGGCTGCTGGCCGCCGCGGTGGAACGGGACCGTCCGGCCGTCCTGCACACCACGACGCACTTCACCAACGCCCTGGTGGTCCGTTCCGTGGCCGAGTCCTACGGGCTTCCCTGGGTCTACGAGGTCCGCGGCCAACGGGCCGACAGCTGGGCCGCGACCCGCGCCCCCGAGGCCCGCGACTCCCAGTACTACCGGCTGTTCACCGAACGGGAGGCCGAACTGGCCCGGGCCGCCGACGCCGTCGTGACCCTGGGGGAGAACATGCGCGGTGTCCTGCTCGACCACGGCGTGCCGGCAGACCGGCTGTTCGTGTGCCCCAATGCCGTGGCCCCGGCCTTCCTGGCCGAGCCGCCCTCCCGCGAGGCGGCCCGGGCACATCTGGGTCTGGAGGCCGGCGAAGTGCTGGTCGGGACCGTGTCCTCGGTCGTGGACTACGAGGGGCTGGACCTGCTGGTCCGCGCCGTGGCCCTGCTGGCCCCGCGGTACCCGCGGCTGAAGCTGAGGATCGTGGGCGACGGCGTGGCCCTGCCCGGACTCCGCGTCCTGGCCGCACAGCTGGGCCTGACGGACCGCTGCCAGTTCACGGGCCGTGTGGACGGCGCCGAGGCGCGCTGGAACCACGCCGCCCTCGACGTCTTCGTGGTGCCCCGTCGCGACCTCCCGGTCACCCGCTACGTCACCCCGATGAAGTCCGTGGAGGCCTCCGCCTCCGCGCGGGCCGTGGTGGCCGCCGACCTGCCCGCGCTGGCCGAACTGGTCCAGGACGGGGTCACCGGCGCCCTGGTGGCCCCGGACGACGCCGAGGCGCTGGCCGGAGCACTGGCGGGACTCATCGACGACCCGGCGCTCCGGTCCCGACTCGGTGAGGCCGGACGCCGCTGGGCGTTGACCACACGGACCTGGGAACAGAATGCCGCGACCTACACTCGACTCTATGCCGACCTGGGCATCCGACCCGATCCAGGCCCGAGCGAAGGGAACTCAAGCTCACCGTGAGACATGAACCGAACAGGGAGCCCATCGACGAGGCGCCCGCCGCCCCGAACGCCGAGACCATGGTCGAGCTGCTGCGGGCCGAATTGCTGGCCGTGCACGACGAGCTGACGGAGCTGACAGCCGAGCGTGCCGCCCGCTCGTGGCGCGTCGAGGCCCTGACGCTCGACGTCCCCGGTGGGGCGGCCGGATCGTTGAAGGGCCGCGCCCGGGAGATCCGCCGCCGCGGCGTCACCGTGGTCAAGGACGCGCTGTCCGGCCGGCTCGGCCCGACGGCGGCCGTGCGCGAAGCGGCCAGGATCGCCTTCGACCAGGTGGGCAGCGTGCCCCGCGAGGCACTGGCCGAGATGCAGCGTCTTCGCCGCCGGTCCCGGGGCCGGCAGCTGGCCGGCGCCGGCCCCCTGCTGGCCATCGACCCTGCGGACTTCGAGGGGCCCCGGGCCCAATTGTGGCTGGACCTGCTGGCGGACCGTTATGCCGCCCGCGGGGAAGAGGATCCGGCCTACCGTGCCTATCTCGACGAGTTGCGCCGCCTGGCCTCGGCCGCCGGCGCCCTCTCCACGTCCCTCGACACCGTCTCGCAGTCGGTCCACGGGGCCCCCCGTCTGAAGGGGGCGCTGTCGGTGGTGAACGGGCGGGCCGCGGAACTCTCCGGCTGGCTGCCCCGCATCCCCGGCGGCTTCGAACGGGTGGAGCCGGCCGGCCGCAAGGTGGTGCTGCACCTGGTCAAGGAGTCCCGCCCGTACTTCTCCAACGGCTTCACCTCCCGGAGCCACGAGAATTTCAAGGCCGAGCAGGCCGCCGGCTGGACCCCGGTGGTGTTGACCGAGCCGGGGTTCCCGCGCTCCGTCGTCGGGGACGACTTCGAGAAGGTCGAGGTCTACGACGGCATCGAGCACCGCCGGCTGGACACCGGTGTCGACTACTCCGCCGTCCCCGCCGACCGCTGGCAGGAGGACTTCGCGTGGCTGGCCTGGCAGCAGGTCCGGACCATCCGCCCGGACGTCATCCATGTCTCCTCCGGACGCCGTGGATTCGAGACGGCGCTGGTGGCGCTGGCGCTGAAGGAGAAGACGGGGATCCCCGTGGTCTACGAGGTGCGCTCCTTCTTCGAGGCAAACTGGACGCCGAACCTGGAGCTGGAGGAATCGGGCGAGATCTTCCGACGGCGGATGGAGGTCGAGACCCGGTGCATGCTCGCCGCCGACCACGTGCTGACCCTCGGCACCGCCATGCGGGACGAGATCGTCTCCCGTGGTGTCCCGGCGCAGAAGGTGAGCCTCGTGCCCAACGCCGTCAACCTGGCCAACTTCGTCCCGGGCCCGCGGGACGCGGGGCTGGCAGCCCGCTTCGGGATCACGATGCCCACCTTCGGCTATGTCTCCAACATGGACCACCGGCGGGAGGGCCAGGAACTGTTGATCGAGGCGGCCGTGCGCCTCAAGGAGCGCGGCATCGAGGCACAGTGCGTCCTGGTGGGGGGCGGAGCACGGGTGGAGACCCTCAAGGGGCTCGCCGCCCGGTGGGACATCGAGGACCGCGTGGTCTTCACCGGCCCCGTGGACCACACCGAGGTGTCCGCCCTGTATGACCTCATCGACGTCTTCGTGGTGCCGCGCATCCACGAGCGAGCCGCCGTGTACGTCACCCCCCTGAAGCCCTTCGAGGCGATGGCCATGGAGCGCCCGGTCCTCGTCAGCGACCTGCCGGCGCTGGCGGAGATCGTCCAGGCACCCGAGCGTGGCCACACCTTCGCGGCCGGGGACGTGGATTCACTCGCCGATGCCGTGGCGGGGCTGCTGGCCGACCCGGGCGAACGCGAACGCCTCGGCGCGGCCGGCCGGTCCTGGATCGAGGCTGAACGGCAGTGGAAGCACAACGGGCCCCGCTACGTCGAGGTCTATGAACGCGTGCAGACGCGTGCCGCAGGAGCCGCAGCTGGAGCCCGAGCCGGCCGAACCCCAGAAGGAGCCTGATCGTGCAACTGCAGTTCCAGGGGTTCAACCCCGCCCCCGGCTCGCCCGTCCATGAGGCTCTGGCGGCCGTGCGCAACGGGACGGTGCGCTACGGGACACCGCCCTGGCTTCTCGCGTACACGCCGGTGGCACGCATGAACCCGTACCAGTCGCTCACCTACCGTCACTTCGGGGACGAGGGCATCACGGTGTCCCCGGTGCTTGATCCCGAGTCCTTCGAGTCCCTGCTGCCCCTGCTCGACCAGACCCAGGGCGTCGTGCTCCATCTGCACTGGCTCAACACCGTGTTGCGGGGAGCCAAGGGCGCAGAGGAGGCCGAGGACCGGATGGGCCGGTACCTGCAGCGGCTGAGGCGGTTCCAGGCGGCCGGCGGCCGGGTGCTGTGGACGGTGCACAACCTGGCCCCCCACGATGCGGTCTACCTCAACGTGGAACGGGCCCTGCAGCAGTCTGTGGCCGACCTGGCGGACCTGGTGCACGTGATGAGCCCGGAGACCCCGGAGCTCGTGGCGGACTTCCTGACCCTGGACCCGGCGAAGGTCGTGACCTCACCGCACCCCAGCTATCTGGGTGCCTATCCGGACGTCGTCCCCCGGGACCAGGCCCGGACGATGCTGGGGCTGTCCGAGGACGAGGTCGTCTACGTGGTGTTCGGTGCCATCAAGGCCTACAAGGGCATCGAGACCCTGGTGGCCGGGTTCGACAGGCTGCTGTCCTCCTCGGACGCGCCGCGGCGGCTGCTGGTCGCCGGCGGCCCCGACCGCGACCGCCGCACCCGTGCCCTGCTGAAGCGCCTGAGGATGCACCCCCACGTGCTGGTGCACGATGTCAAGGTCCCCAACGAACAGGTCCAGTACCTGATGCGCGCCGCGGACCTGATGGTGCTGCCGCACCAGGTGGCCCTGAACTCAGGCGCCGCCCTGCTGGGTCCGAGCTTCGGGCTGCCCCTCGTCGCCAACCGGGTGGGGGTGCTCCCCGGGACCCTGTCGGAGGAGTTCACCGAGTTCATGTCCTCCACCGCACCCGAGGACGTCGCCGCCGCCCTGGCCCGGGCCGACCGGCTCCTGGGCGCCGACGCGCGGCACGCGGCACGCGGCTTCGCCGAGGAGCACCACGCGCGGACCGTCAGCGCGGAGTTCGCCCGGGAGCTCCGGACGCGGCTGGGCCTGACCGGCTGAGCCTGGCCGGCGGCGCGGGGCAGGGCCGGTAAACTCCAGGGGGACCACCGTCCGTCCTGCGGGGCCACTCGCTGGACGGGGCAGCATTGGATCGAAGAGTGAACCGGGAGCACCGCCATCCAGCACCACATCATCACAGAGGATTCCGCGCGGTCCGCCGCGGAGGAGCGCGAGCTGATGCGCCGGGAGCTGGTCGGCGTCCACCGCGAGCTCACCCGGATCGTGGCGGAGCGTGATTCCCTGGCGGCACTGTGGGAAGAGCGGAACGCCGCCGCCCCCCGCCGCGGCGTGCGCGCGTGGGCCGGCCGTGTCAAGCGCGACCTGGCCCGGCTGCGCCGGTCGCTGCGACAGCGCGAGATCGGCCTGACGCAGGCGGCCGGCCAGCTCGTGCGGATCGGCTCCGACCGGTCCGCGGGGAAGTCCTCCGACTGGGACGACCGGTACCGGGTGCTGCGCGAGGCGATGACCACCTCGCAGTTCCGGGGGGACCAGCCCCTGCGGCGAGCCAAGAACGCTGCCACCTTCCACCGGGGACTGCTCTGGAAGGACCTACTCGAACAGGACCTGGGCGGGGACCCAGGATTCCAGAAGGCCGCCCTGTTCCTGGCCACGCGCACGGGCGCCATCACCGAGGAGTTGCGGTGGGCGTCCCGCCTGGGCGTGACCGACCTCGGTGTCCGGCGGACCGTGGCGTCCGTCAACGGCCGCGCCCGGGAACTGACCGGCTGGGTGCCCCGGCTGCCCGGCCCCGCGGCGCCGGTGGTGCCCGCGCAGGTGGCCGGGGAGGACCGGATCCTCCACCTCGTCCCCGCCTCCGGTCCCTATCACCAGGACGCATCCACCGCCCGCCACCGCCGCGCGCTCCGCGCTCAACGGGATGCCGGACTGCAGCCGGTGGTGGTCACCGAACTCGGCTTCCCCCGTGATCTGGTGGGCGACGACTTCCCGGAGGCCGAGGAGGTGGACGGGATCCTGCATCACCGCCTCGATCCCGGCATCCCCTACGGGGAGGTCCCCGCCGACCGCTGGCTGGAGGACTTCGCCTGGTACGCCCACCGCCGCGTCCAGGACCTGCGCCCGGCCGTGGTCCACGTCACCTCGGGCCGCCGGGGCTTCGAGACGGCCCTCGTCGCCCTGGCCCTCAAGGCCAAGACCGGGCTGCCCGTGGTCTACGAGGTCACCTCCCTGTTCGAGACCGCCTGGACGGGGGAGGGCGCGCTGGAGGAGACCTCGGAGGTCTACCGGCGCCGCCTCGAGGTCGAGCGGATGTGCATGGTGGAGGCCGACGCCGTGGTGGTCCCCGGCCCCGCGCTGCAGGACGAGCTGGTGTCCCGGGGGGTCCGGGCGGACCGGGTCCACCTGGTGCCCGAGGTGGTGGACCTCCGGGAGTTCGCACCGCGGACCCGCGATGCGGAACTCGCCGCCGAGTACCGTCTGACCGGTCTCACCGTCGGCTGTGTGGCGACCATGGACCACCGGCGCGAGGGCCAGGAGGTGCTGATCAAGGCGATGTCCCTGCTGAAGGAACGCGGCCTTCAGGTGCGGTGTGTCCTGGTCGGCGAGGGCGCGCGCCGGGACGGGCTCTGGGAGCTGGTCAAGCTCTACGACGTGATCGACCGCGTCGTGCTCACCGGCCCCGCCGACGCCGCGGACCCGGCCCGGCATCATTCCCTGATCGATGTCTTCGTGGTGCCACGGGTCCACGAGCGCGCGGCCACCTATGTGGCGCCGGCCGAGGCACTCGAGGCGATGGCGATGGCACGTCCGGTCGTCGCCGCTGACCTGCCGGCCCTGGCCGGGCTGCTCGGGGACGGGGAGCGTGGCCGCGTCTTCGCCCCGGAGGACCCCGTGGACCTGGCCCGAGTCCTCGGCGAACTGCTGGCGGACGAGGACGGGCGGGAACGTATGGGGTCCGCCGGCCGCCGGTGGGTCGAACAGGCCCACTCGGGTCAGGCCGCCGGCCAGCGCTACCGGGAGGTCTACCGGGCGGTCAGCACGTCACAGACATCGACTGAGGGAGCATAGGCACGTGGAACTGCGGTATCAGGGGATCCTCCCGGAGGAGGGCACGCCACTGCACGAGGCCCTGGCGGCCGTGCGCTACTACACCACGCGGGACGCCGACGAGCCGTGGCTCTTCGGCTACGGGCCGGTGGTCCGCGGCAACCCGTACCAACAGCTGGCCTACCGCTCCTTCGGCGACCACGGCCTCGCGCTGACGCCCGTCACCGACCCCTGGTCGTTCGCCGAACTGACCCGCCTGCGTGGCCAGACCCGCGGGGTCCTCTACCACCTGCACTGGCTGTCCTTCGTCCACCAGGGCGTCACCTCCGCCCGCAAGGCGGCGGAACAGTCCAACCGATTCATGTCCGAGTTGCGCCGTTTCCGCAAGGACGGGGGCCAGGTCATCTGGACCATGCACAACATGGTCAGCCATGATGCCGCCTTCCCCGAGGAGGAACTCCGGCTGCAGCAGGCCGTGGCCAGCGAGGTGGACCTCATCCACGTGATGAGCGAGGACACCCCGGAGATCGTCCGGGACATCATCGACCTGCCAGCCGAGAAGGTCCTGAGCTCACCGCATCCTTCCTACCTCGGTGCCTACGAGGACTATGTCTCCCGGGACCAGGCCCGCATCATGATGGGGATCGAGTCCGATGAGATCGTGTACGTGGTCCTCGGCGCCATCAAGGCCTACAAGGGCATCGAGCGTCTGCTCGACGCCTTCGACGCCCTACTGGCCACGTCCGAGGCCCCCCGTCGCCTGATCGTCGCGGGCAAGGCGGACACGGACGCGGACTCCACCGCGCTGATGGACCGGCTGCGGATGCACCCCTATGTCCTGCTGAACGACCGCCGCGTCCCGGGGGACGAGGTCCAGCGCCTGCTGCGGGCCGCCGATCTCATGGTGCTGCCCCACGAGCGCGCCCTGAACTCCGGTGGCGCCCTGCTGGGCCCGAGCTTCGACCTGCCGGTGGTGGCCAGCCGGGTCGGGGTCCTGCCGGGCCTGCTGCCGGCCGAGTTCACCGAGTTCTTCGCGGGGGAGTCCCCGGAGGAGATGGCGGCGGCGCTGGGACGCGCGGACCGCCTGCTCACCGCCGGGGCACGCGAGGCCTCCCGCGCCTTCGCGGAGCAACACCACAGCCTGACGGTGTCCGCCCACCTGGCACGCTCCATCCGAGAACGCCTCCATCTCGATGCCGACAGCACGCCCTGACCTCAGCGGGCCGGCCTTCAGACCCGGCATCGGGCCCGCCCCGACCTGGGCCGCACCATCGGCAGCCGGCCCGCCGGACACCGCCAGCCCGCACCGGGGAGTACGTCCACGGGTGGGGCTCGTCGGCTTCTTCGGTTGGGGCAACTACGGTGACGAGCTCTTCCTGCGGCTGTGGCAGCAACGACTCTCCGCCTTCTTCGACGTCGGCCCGGTCCACCAGCTGCTGCAGCCGCCGTACGTGATCGGTGACCCGGCTGAGGTGGCAGCGGACTACGACGCCTTCCTCATCGGCGGCGGGGACCTGGTGCTGCCCAACCAGGTCTCCACGCTCTACTGGAAAAGCGAGTGGCTCCAGAAGAAGGTGTACATCTGTGGGGTCGGCGTCCCGCTGTGGAACCACCGGGAGCGCGACTCGGTCGTGGAGCATCTCTCCGAGTTCTTCCGGCACCCGAACGTGCAGTACATCAGCGCCCGGGACGAGGAATCGGCCGCCTGGATCCGGGAGCGTCTGCGTCCGCATCAACCGGTGGTCGTCCACCCCGACCTGGTCTTCGCCCTGGACCTGCCGCCGGTGGCCGAGGACGACGGGACCCGCCGGCTGGGCATCTCCGTCCGGCCGGGCCTGTTCGGCCGGAGCAATGACTACTCCGGGCTGCAGCGCCTGGTGGACGCTGCGCGGGACTCCGGTTACGCCATCACGGCCCTGGAGTTGTCCTCGGGTCGCCAGCGCCGCCGCGACCGGCAGGCCTATCGGCAGCTGCCCTTCACCCCGGACGAGTTCGTCCGTTCCCAGGGCGTGATGGAGGACACCGCGGCCATCGCCCGGGTGGACGCGCTGGCCAGCATGAAGTTCCACGGCCTCGTGGTCGCCCTGATGTACGGCCGCCCCGCGCTGGCCCTGACCCCCAACACGAAGAGCCGCAACCTGTTGGACCAGGTCGGCCGGCCAGACCTGGTCCTGGACCCGGCTACCGCCGAGGAGGGGGAGGTGCCCTCCGGCGAGGAACTGCTCGCCCGTCTCGCCGAACCCGTGGACGCCCACCGCATCGCGGCGTGGGTGGACGGTGCGGGCACCGCCCTGGAGCGGCTCGTCTGGCAGATGCGCCTGCAACTGACCCCGGGGATGGTGGGCGCCGAGCTGTTGCGGGCCCCGGTGCGGACGGCCCGGGCGGTGCTGCCGCCGGCTCTGGAACTGCGGCGGCGCAACCGTGACGTCCGGCGGCGCCAGGAGGCCGCCTCCAGGGCCGCCCTCGGGGACGCCGCCGAGGCCACCTCCGAGGGCAGGGACGGTCCGCCGGACGGCTCTGCCACCGGTCTGGACGCCGGCGCCGCCACCGGAAGGGGCTCGTGAGACTCTGCGGGCGGCCGGCAAATGGCGAGAGGACCGCAGGATGCGTGGAAGAATCGACGGCGGATCGCAGCGAAGCCAGCGACGTTTGTGGAAAGGTGAGTAATCATGTCTAACACCCCGGGCCGCGTGCCCCGTCTGGAACGGGTGGCCTACCTGCTCGGATTGGCGCTGCTCGGCGTTCTCGGTCTCGCCGCGGCGATCCTGGGGGCGGTCTCGCTGTGGTCGGCGTCCCTGGCGTGCCTGGGGCTCGGCCTGGCCCTGCTCGCCCCGATGTCATTCCTCGGTGCCCGGCGTCAGCTGAAGACCTTCAAGGCGGCCCTGCGCCAGATCGGTGGTCCCCCCTCCGGGGCCGGCGCCGCCAAGGCCGGCCAGCCGGACGTGGCGATCCGCGAGATGGTGTCCATGCTGTCCCGCACGAACCGCCAGCTGGCCGCCCTGTCCGAACGGGTGGACTCGCTGCCCGGTCCGGCCGCCGGCGGTCCGGCGGAGTCGCAGGAACTCACCGTCGCCGTCGCCAACCTGCGCAGCGAGGTCACGGCCCTGCAGGGGGAGCAGACGGAACTGCGTGAGTCGATCGAGCAGGGCTGGACCACGGTGCGGGCCGACCTGCAGGCGCTCTCACCCCGGGACCGGTGACCCGCTCACCCATGACCATGCACCCCCCTCCGGCCTCGCCGACCGGCCTCCGGCTGCTGCCGGTCTCCACCCTCCCCGAGGAGCTCGCCGAGCGGGCCGCGCGGGTCGCGACCGCCGGCCCGGCCGACCTCACCGATCCGACGGTCCTGGACCACGTGCTCTGGCCCGCCGACCTGCTGGCCGCGGACGCGGAGCTCGCCGATCCCCGGCCCGAGGTCCGGCGCATGGCCCAGTTGAGGGCCCTTGTGGCCGGTGCCAGGCTGGACCTGACCGGCCCGACAGCCCCGGACTCGGCAGCCCCGTCGTCCGCGATTCCCGGCCCCGCCGCCTCGGGACCGACGCACCGCTTCGGCGTGGCCACCGGCGCCGAGGATGCCCGGCGCTACCTGGACTTCCGCGAGGCGCTGGTCGTGGCCCGCCGGGACTGGCCGGCCGCGGCGGTGGCCCTGGCGGAGGTCGTCGCTCAGGACACCGACCGTGCGCTGGCCGAGGCCACGACGGCCGACACCGACTACCGGCGCGAGGTGTTCGACGTCCTGGCCGTCTCCCCGCACGCGCCGGAGATCGACTGGGGACCCCTGCGCCCCGCCGGCCGCGGGCTGGCGGTCCTGTACAACTTCGCCCCCTTCGCGGACACCGGCTCCACCGTCGCCTCCAAGCGCCTACGGGACTTCGCCCGCACCATGGACGTGGTCTCCTGCTCCTGGGTCAACCACAAGAAGGTCGATCCGACCATCGGGCTGCTCTCACGGCCGTATGTGCAGTCCCAGCGCTACCTGGACATGCGGCCCTCCTGGGCCTCCTGGGAAGCCTATGAGGAGTTCACCCGGGAGGCCCTCGACGAGATCGAGTACCTGGCAGCCCAGGGAGCCGACTACGACTTCCTCTACAGCCGCGCCAACTGGGCGCCGTCCCACTACGTCGCCACGGCCTACAAGCTGCGCCACCCCGGGGTCGAGTGGCTGGCCGAGTTCTCCGACCCGCTCTCCCTGGACGTGGAGGGCAACCGCCGCGGCGACGCCCTGGACCGCACGAACCCGGCGCTGGCCCGCCTCGTGGCGCCCGTCGAGTCCACGTACGGACGGATCCCGGACGACCACTTCACCATCTTCGGCCTGGCCGAGATCCTGCCGTACGCCCTGGCCGAGACGATCCTGTTCACCAACGAGCATCAGATGGCCTCGATGCTGGAGAACATCTACAGCCCCGAGCTGGCGGCGCGCGTCCAAGCCCACGCCGAGGTGTCCAACCATCCGACCCTGCCCCCGGTCTACTACCGGGCGCGGAGCGTGGACTACGCCGTGGACCCGGAGAAGCTCAACCTGGCGTACTTCGGGGAGTTCTACGCGACCCGTGGGATCACCGACCTGACCGTGGCCCTGAAGATGCTGCCGGCGGAGGTCAGGGAGCACGTGCACCTGCACGTGTTCACCAACTTCGTTCCCGTCGGCGGGCTGGCCGCCAAACCGGCGGGCTTCTCCACGGCCCAGTTCAACTCCCTGGTCCAGCGTGCCCGGGACGGGGTGGGCGCCCACGGCATCGAGCACCAGGTGACCTTCAACGCGGCACTGCCCTACTTGGAGTTCCTCGGTGTCACCGCGGCCTTCGACTACCTCATCGTCAACGACGCCCACTCCGGGCCGAACCACCGGGTGAACCCGTTCCTGCCCTCGAAGTGGAGCGACTACGCCGGATCGACGACGTCCGCCTGGGCGCTGGTGGAGCAGGGCAGTATCCTCAGCTCCAAGCCGGCCGAGGTGAAGACGCCCGTGGGCGACCCCAACGCGGCGCGGGACATGCTGTGGTCGCTCGTCGAACGCAAGATCGGAGGCCGGATCGATGCCTGAACCCGGACGCGGCGGGATCGACGCCCTGCTCGAACGGATCGGCCGGGTCGCCACGCCGGACGTGGACCGCGAGAGCCACGCGGTGGACCTGGCCACGCTCACCGGCCACGACCGGTTGCTGGGGGCCGGGCCCGCAGGCGGGACCGAGGTGGTGCTCACGGTGGTCACCGATGCCCTGCGGGACCGCCTGCGGCATGTCGCACCGGTGCTCCCCGCCGCCCCGGGGTTGACCGCACGTCAAGGCGACGGCCTGGCCCTGTCCGCGGTGGTCGTGGAGCTCGGCGCCCTGGAGTCCGGGCCCTGGTCCGGCGCGGCGACCAGCTCACGGTCCCACCTGATGGAGGAACTCGTGGAGCTGCTCGGCACGGTCCGCTCCGCGGGCGGACTGTCCTACCTGGTGCCGGGTACCGGCCCGTCCGCCACGGCCCGCGGCAGCTCGCAGCTGCGGCGCGCCGCAGACATCGTGGTCCAGACGGACACCAGGGACCCGGACACGGAGGGCAGCCCGGAGACGGCGCTGCTGCGGCTACTGCTGGACTACACACACGAAGGAGACCAGGACTAGATGGACCAGTCCAACCCGTTGTCCGGCCGGACCGTCGCCTGGGCCGTCCCCGTCGACAAGGCCACGAGCGAGCCGGTCCTGCAGGACTGGGGCCGGGGCGCCGTCGAGGCCATGCGCCTGGCCGGGGCCACCGTCGAGGTGGTCGGTGTGCGGGGCCCCGAGCCCGACGCCGCCGTGATGGCCGCGGTGCAGTCGGCCGACCTGGTTCTGGCCATGTCGATGGCCATCGGCGACTCGTTGCACGCCGCCGGACTCGAGCGCTTCCGGCTGTGGACCTTCCTGCAGGGCGGACCCGGACGGGCACTCAACGTCACCGCCGAGTCCGAGGACGCCATCCGCCGGACCGTGTCCGTCTCCCGGAAGGTCCTCGTCTTCGACGAAGACGCCCGGAGCACGGTTGAAGGGGCGGTCGAGCGGGCCGCCGGCCAGGTGGTGCTCTTCCCCGCCGCCAGTGGTGCGGGGGCCACGGGCTTCCGTGCCGCCGCCGAAGGCACCACCGCCCTGGTGGTGAACCTCGAGCTCACCGGTTCGCTGGGGCTGGAGGCGATCAAGCTCCACGCCGAGCGGCTGCGCCCGCGGCGGGAGGTCCCGCCGGTCTTGTTGGTGTGCGGACCCGAGATCCAGGCGGAGCTGCGCATCCACCCCGTCTACCGGCAATTCGCCGCGGTTCCCGGTGCCCGTGCCGTCGCGCCCGACGACGGCGCCCTCGCCGAGGCCCTGCAGGGTCACCGACCCGTCGGCTTCCTCCCCAAGGCCACCCCCGGTCAGGGACACCGGGTGTCCCAGGCCCGGCTGTGGTTCGAGGAACGCGGCATCGAGGTCTTCGCCGAGGCCCAGGCCCTTCCCGCCGTGCCCCGCCTGGCCGAGGGACGCCGGTGGCGCGCCGAGACCCTGACGGAGGACCTGCAGGGCCTGCGGGGGCGCAGCGGCGCCGCGCCGGTGCGCACGCTCGCCGAGGAACTGGGCCACCAGCTGGGCGCCTACCTGGCGGACTACGATGCCGTGCCGCGGCAGGCGCGGCCCACGCGGATCCTGCTGGTGGGAGCGGACTTCAAGTTCGCCGGTGAACTCCTGGAGGCCCTCGCGCAGCGCGACGATGTTCAGCTGCGGGTCGATCTGTGGGAGACGAACGGCGGCCCCGTCCCGGCGGACAACGCCTCCCTGCTTGAGTGGGCCGACGTGGTGCTCTGCGAGTTCGCCAGCCGCAACGCCGTCTGGTACAGCCACCATGTGGGCCCCGGCCAACGGCTGGTGCTGCACCTGCACGGCTACGAACTGCGCCAGCCGCCGATCCATGAGATCAAGATCGACGCCGTGGAGACCGTGGTCTTCGCCTCGGAGTTCTACCGGGAGAAGGCCCTGGCCGCCACCGGCTGGCCACGGGAGAAGACCTCGGTCATCTCGAACCCCGTGAACACGGTGGACCTGGCACGCACCAAGCTGGATGACGCGCGCTTCCACCTCGGCATGGCGGGCTACGTCCCGGAGCTCAAACGGCCCGACCGCGCCCTGGACCTGCTGGAGCTGCTGCTCGAGCGCGACCCGCGCTACGTGCTGCATCTGCGGGGGCACAACCCGTGGAACTATCCCTTCGTGTGGGACAAGCCCTTGCGCCGCGACGCCTACCTGGCGTTCTACGAGCGGCTCCGGCGCGACGAGCGCCTCCGCCAGGCCGTCGTCTTCGACCCCTTCGGCCCGGACATGGGGAATTGGTTCCGCGGCATCGGCTGGGTGCTCTCGCCCAGCACCCGTGAGACCTTCCACCTGGCTCCGGTGGAGGGCATGGCCTCCGGCGCCGTGCCCCTGGTCTGGCGGCGCGAGGGCTCCGAGGAGATCTTCCCCGGGCAGTGGAACGTGGATTCCGCCCGGCAGGCGGCGGACCTGATCCTGGCCGCCGGAGGGGATGCCACGGCCATGGATTCCCTGTCCTTCCAGGCCGTCGGCTTCGCCGCCACCTACGACGCGCGGGCGGTCACCGCCCGCTGGCTCCGCACCCTGCTGGACGGTGCGGCCGAGGCTCCAGGGGCCGCCCCCACGGTGACAGGACCTCCGGTCCAGGCCGCGGCGGGGGATCCAGGGGAGGCCGAGCGGTGGGACGAGGCCGAATCGCTGGCTGCCACCGGACAGCTGACCCTGGCCGCGGGGCTGATCGGGACGCTGGGCGCCCGGCCCTGGACCCTGGGCCACGGGCGGCGTCTCCTGCTGGGCGAGGTGGTCGGGGTGCCGGCGCTCCGCCAGCGGGTCCACCGCCTCCACGCCGCGGCCCCTGAGGCCTCGCTGGCGCGCGGCCGGGGCGAGCTGCTGGTCTGCGGCGCCTCGAGGCATCCACACGAGGTCACGGGATCCTTCGAGGCGCCCCTGGTGGAGACCCTGACCCTCGAGGAGGCGCTGGACGACGTCAACGGGGTCTTCGATCACTGGGTCGACGCCATCAGCCGGCGGGCGCTGGCGTCCGGCGCGGACGGGATCTATGCGCTCGGGGACGAACTGACGGCTCTGGCCTGCACGGTCGCGGCCAGCCGCCTCGGGATGAGGATGACCTGGGATCTCACGGCCGACCCCGGTGCCCACGCGCGGGTGCTGTCCGCCGCGGCGGACCCCGACCGGGCCACCGACCGCGGTGCCGTGGCCCTGATGGCCGCCCGCCACGCCGGGCACTGCCTCGGTCTGGATCCCGCCGCCGTGCGCACCCGGTCGCCCATCGAGGACCGGGTGGAGCGTCCGCGACTGGCGCGCAGCGCACGGATCGGTGTCATCGGATCCCGGCCCTCCGTCGAAGGGCTGGGGGCGGGGACCGAACCGGTCCGGCTGGACGCCGCCGGTGCCGAGCGCGAGATCCGTGCCGGACTGGACGGCCTGCTGGTCACCGGCGCGGCCCTGGAACAGGCCCAGTGGAACGACCTCGTCTCCGGCGGCACCACGGTGCTGGACCGGGTGATCACCGAGGCGCGGCGCTACAACATCCCCATCGGCCTGTGGTGCTCGCAGATGCCGGAGCTGGAGCCGCAGCTGGGGGTGGCACGTCGGGTCGACGCCGTCCTGGCGCCGGCGGCAGAGGACGTCGCCCGGCTGCACGACCGCCGGATCGTCCCCACCCAGGTGGCCACGGCCCTGCCGGTCAGCCAGCCGGGAGCCCCGGTCGGCCGGGGTCCGGAGTCGCTGCTGTCCGAGCCGGAACAGCTCGGCCTCCTGGTCCGGATGCTCCGCCTGGCCGGGTAGCCGGGGCCGCGAGGGCCGCCGGGACCGCCGGACGGGCCAGCGGCTCACCGGTAGGTCAGCGGCTCAGAGGGTGAACTCGTCGATGCGTTCGCCGACGCCGAGCAGCCCGGCGATCGCCGCGGCGGTGCGCTCGGCCGCCCGGCCGTCGCCGTAGGGGTTCACCGCGTGGGCCATGGTCTCGTAGGCGGTGCGGTCGGTGAGCAGGGTCGTGGACTCCGTCACGATCCGTTCCTCGTCGGTGCCGATGAGCTTCACGGTGCCGGCGGTGACGGCCTCGGGGCGCTCGGTGTTCTCCCGCATGACCAGCACGGGCTTGCCCAGGGAGGGGGCCTCCTCCTGGACGCCGCCGGAGTCGGTCAGCACCAGGTCCGCGACGTTCATCAGGTGGGTGAACTCGCCGTAGGCGAGCGGCTCGGTGACCAGGACGTTGTCCAGGCCCTCCAGCGCGGGGAGCACGGCCTCACGGACCACGGGGTTGCGGTGGGCCGGGAGCACGAGGGTCAGCCCCGGGATCTCCCGTGCCAGGCGGGCCAGGGCCCGGCCGACGCCGCGCATGGCATCGCCCTGGTTCTCCCGGCGGTGGGTGGTCACCAGCAGGACCTTCCCGTCGCCGGTCGCCGCGCGCTCGGCCAGGTCCCGCAGGGCGGGGTCGGTGAAGGGGATGCGCTTCTCGACCGTGGTCAGCAGGGCGTCGATCACGGTGTTGCCGGTGACCACGATGTCGTCCGGGTTGACGGCCTCGGCGAGGAGGTTGGCCTTGGAGGTGGAGGTGGGGGCCAGGTGCAGGGAGGCGACCTGGGAGGTGATCTTCCGGTTCGCCTCCTCGGGGAACGGGGAGAACAGGTCGCCCGAGCGCAGTCCGGCCTCGGCGTGGACCACGGGCACGCCCAGGTAGAAGGCGGCGATGGCCCCGGCGGTCGAGGTGGTCGTGTCGCCCTGGACCACGACGGCGTCGGGCTTCTGCTCCTGGATGAGGGAGTCCAGCCCCGCGAGGGTGCGTTCCATGATGCCGTTGAGGGTCTGACCCGGACGCATGATGTTCAGATCGGCGTCCGGGGTGATGCCGAAGATCTCGTTGACCTGGTCCAGCATCTCGCGGTGCTGGCCGGTGACGGTGGTGAAGCACTCGAACCGGTCATCAGCCTGCAGGGCCCGGACGATCGGCGCCATCTTGATGGCCTCGGGGCGGGTGCCGTAGATGGGCATGATCTTCAGGGCAGTCATCGAGCGGAATCCTTCGGGGTGGTCAGGGGTCGTGGACACTCGTGTCGATGCTACCGTGGCGCGGCTGGGCCACGATAACGTGAAACCCCGGGCAGATCTATACTATGGGGCAGTAATCGGCAGGATGACGGTTCAGACCGGCACCCCGGACAACGCGGCGTCGGACGCCGGAACTGGAGTTACCTTTGGCGAAGAGCACGAGGCCGGATGTCACGGACACCACGGCGGCATCGTCCGCCGGCACGGTCTCGGTCCAGATGGGCGGGCTACGCCGCGTGGGGGCCCGTCCGGGGCTGGGGAGCTATCTGCAACGGCTCTGGGACGTCCGCCAGTTCATCGTCTACGAGGCCCGGGTCTCCGTCGGCGCGCAGAACCGGGACCACCTGCTGGGCAACATCTGGCTGGTGCTCACACCCATCCTCAACGGTGCCACGTACTTCCTCATCTTCGGGCTGATCCTGGGGACGTCCCGGGGCGTGGAGAACTTCCTCGGCTTCCTGACCATCGGCGTGTTCATGTTCATGTTCACCAGCCGCACCGTGATGCAGGGCGCCAACTCCCTCACCCGGAAGAACACGGTGGTGGAGGCCTTCAACTTCCCCCGTATCGCGCTGCCCGTCTCCACCGTGCTGCGTGAGTCCTACAGCTACCTCATCACCATCGTCACCATGCTCGTGCTCCTGCTGGCCATCCCGCCCTTCGAGGTGATCACCTGGCGGTGGCTGCTGCTGATCCCCGTGGTGGCACTCCAGCTGGTCCTGATCATGGGCCTGGTGCTGGTGTTCGCGCGGGTGGTCTCCAAGGTCCGCGACTTCTCCCAGGTCCTCACCTTCGGGCTGAGGGTCTGGATGTACGCCTCCGGGGTCTTCTACTCCTTCGAGAACTTCATCACCCATCCCGGGTTGCTGGCCGTCGTCCAGTTCAACCCCATGCACCAGGTGCTGGACATCACCCGTCAGATCCTGCTCTACGGGACCGACCCGGGCTGGGACCAGTGGGCCATCCTGGGCGGCTGGACTCTGATCCTGCTGGTCGGTGGGACGCTGTTGTTCTGGCGCGCCGACGAATCACTGGGGAGGGATGCAAGCCGATGAGCACGCAGTCACAGTCCTCCGAGACCCTCCGCCCGGCCGGCGGCACGCCCGGCGCCTCCGTCGAGGACCCCGCGCTCGTGGTGGACCGGGTGTCCATGACCTTCAAGGTGCCCTCCGACCGGGAGGAGGTCTCCGCGCACCTGCCCTGGTACAAGAAGGTGGTCTACGGCGTGGTGCGGCGGCAGCCACGGGTCTCGATCCACGCACTCCAGGAACTGTCCCTGGTGGTGGAGAAGGGCGAGTCACTGGGCGTCGTGGGCCGCAACGGCTCCGGCAAGTCCACGCTGTCCAAGATCATCGCCGGCAAGCTGATGCCCACCACCGGCGAGGTCTGGTCCAGCGGGACCCCGATGATGCTGGGCGTGAACGCGGCCCTGGTCCCGGCCATCTCGGGCCGCCAGAACATCATCCTGGGGGGACTGGCCCTCGGCATGTCGCGCGAGGAGATCGAAGGGCGCCTGCCGGAGATCGAGGAATCCACGGGTCTGGGGACCTCGATCAACCTGCCCATCGACACCTATTCCTCCGGGATGAGCGCACGCCTGAGGTTCGCCATCGCCACGAGCCGGAACCCGGAGGTCTTGGTGATCGACGAGGCCCTGAACGTGGGTGACGCCCAGTTCAAGGACCGGTCACAGGAACGCATGCAGGAACTGCGCGAACAGGCCGGTTGCGTGGTGCTCGTGAGCCACAGCCGCAAGACCATCGCGGAGAGCTGCTCCCGGGTGCTGTGGCTGGACCGCGGCATCCCCCTGGCAGACGGGGACCCCGAGGAGGTCCTGGAGGCCTACGGGCGGTACAACTTCCTGCTGGCCAAACAACGTCTCCAGGAGGCCGAGGACCACGTGCAGTCCTTCCGCCGTTCGTACCGCAACGCCGAGATCCGGCGCCGCGGCTGACCCTCAGGTCCGGTGGGCGGCTTCTCGGTGACCTCAGCCGGCGGTGAAGTGGCGGATGTTCTGATCCATCTGCTCGGCGCGCACCGCGTCCAGCCCGGCGAACCGCTCCAGCGGGAGCCGGTGGATCCCCTCGTCGAGGGTGTCGGCCGTGGCCAGGGTCCGGACCACCTCGTGCAGGAAGGCCGGCGGGGCCGGCTTGTGCCCCGCGCCCCAGTCGCCGAGGTGGGTCCATATCCGCGCACCGGGCTCGGCCTGCTGCAGGTACGGCACCATGTGGCCGGAGAAGTAGACGTGGTCGGCCGAGTTCTGCAGATACACCACCGTGTTGCCGGGTGAACCGGGGGCGAGCGGCACCAGTTCGCTGATCCGATCCACGGTCCCCTCCGCGCCGTACAGGCGGCTGGGAGTCAGCTGGAGGTGGGTGGGTGGGGTGAACAGGTGGGTCCGCGGATTGACGACCACGGACACCGAATCGGGGTACCGGGAGCCGTAGTACAGGGCCGGGAACCCCCCGGCGGAGGACCCCACGAAGATCAGTCGGCGGCCCCGCCGCACCGCATCGATGTAGCGGTCCATCTCGTGGTGCAGCCAGTAGCGGTCGTCGCCCAGGGTCCAGGCCGTGGTGATGCCGGTGCTGCGCTCGATGGTCGGGTCCGAGAAGGACAGCAGGGGCTGGCCGGTCACCGTGGCCAGGGACAGGCCCTGGAAGTACGGCCAGGACACGGAGCTGTTGACCGCCGAGGGCAGGAACACGACGAGCGATCCGCTCTGGACGTCGTCGTCCAGGAGCAGGTCCACGGTGGCCTCACCGGCCGAGATCGAGTGGATCCCGCTCCCGGGACCTGCGGCTTCGAAGTCAGCCAGTGAGGCGTGACGCGTCTCGCGGCGCGGGGCGTAGCGTTCGACGTCGCGGCGTCGCGGCATGATGTGTCCTCCTGTGGACGGACCGGGGCGGTCCGGTCGGTGGTGGCGCGACGCTGGCCGCGGCTGGTGACAAGACCCCCCAGAATAGCAAGGGGGAGCCTCCGGCCCGCGGCTACCCTGCGGGTCGGCCGTCTTCCGGCGGCAGGGACCGGGTGGCGCTGATCGGTTCGGAGCGGCCCGTATCCGCCCGGCCCGTATCCGCCCGGCCCGCATCCGCCCGGCCTGCCTCCCTCCCGGGGCGGACGCCCGGAAACGCGAACAGCCCGTTGAACCGCGAGCGGTGGGCCGCCATGAACGCCGGCACGCCGAAGGCGGCGAGGAACAGGATGACCAGGGTGGACCAGTGGACGGCCCAACCCGCGGCGCGCCAGAGATCGGCCACCACGAGCAGCACGGCGGTGTGGGACACGTAGTAGATCACCGAGTGGCGGCCCACCGCCTCCAGCCCGGGGGCGCGGGGCAACCACGGCCCGAGCCACAGCAGGGCCAGCAGCCCGGGCATCGGGGCCAGGAGGGTCCAGGGGATGTTCTGGTGCACGGCCAGCTCTCCCGCCGCGGACAGGGCTCCGACGGCCACCGCCACCAGCACGCCCGTCAGCCCCACCCAGACGGGGAGCCGCTGGAGCGGGCCCATCCAACGCTGCATGCCCGCCCCGAGGAAGAAGAACGGCCCGTAGAAGAAGATCCTGGCCAGCTCGGGGACCTGCTGACCGATCGTCAGATAGGCCAGCGCGAAGACGGCCGCCATGACCAGCGCGGGGATCCAGCGCGTCAGCGGGGCCACCAGGAAGCAGGCCACGAGGACCACCAGGAACCACTGGTAGGTCCCGTCCACCCAGGCCCAGGGGTCCAGGGCCGAGGCCAGCTGGTGCGTGATCGTGAACTGGGCGAAGGACCACAGCAGCAGGGGCCAGAGGATGTTCCGCGCCTTGCCCGCCAGGTAGGTGCCGAACGGTTTGTCCAGTGCGCGCCGCAGCAGCAGCCCCGAGAGGAAGAGCAGCAACGGCATCCGGTACGGGTCGAAGAAGGCGACGACCTCGTCCACCGCCGGTACGCGGTCGGCGCCGGACAGGGACTTGTACATGGCCACCGAGTGGAACACGACCACCAGGAGCATCGCCGCCCCGCGGAACGTGTCCATCCAGGTCATGCGGGAAGCCGTCGGGGTAGTGGGGTGCATCGCGGGGAGTCCTCGGTTGGTCGCTCTCGCCCCGAGTAGTCGGCATCAGCCGGCGCGGTCCGGCCGATGTAAGGGGCACCGGCCATGTTAGGCCCGTACGGGACGGGGGGCGTGCCCGACTCGCTGCCCGGGTGCCATCTCAGCCTCGGGAAGCGGCGGCTCCGGGATATAGTGCGCATCGGGGACGTTGGCCCCGTCAGACCCTGGAGCCCACCGTCCGGTGCGACTCCACAGACCGCCACACAGAATCGCCACAGACAAGGACCATGTACCTCAAGACCCTGACCGTCCGCGGGTTCAAGTCGTTCGCCTCGGCCACCACCTTCCACTTCGAACCCGGGGTGACCGCCGTGGTGGGGCCCAACGGCTCGGGCAAGTCCAACGTGGTGGATGCCCTGTCCTGGGTCATGGGGGAGCAGGGCGCCAAGAACCTGCGCGGCGGCAAGATGGAGGACGTCATCTTCGCCGGCACCACGGGCCGGACGCCCCTGGGGCGCGCCCAGGTGTCCCTGACGATCGACAACGCGGACGGCGCCCTGCCGATCGAGTACTCCGAGGTCACCATCTCCCGCACGCTGTTCCGGACCGGGGGCTCCGAGTACGCGATCAACGGCGCCTCCTGCCGGCTGCTCGACATCCAGGAGCTGCTCTCCGACTCCGGGCTCGGCCGCGAGATGCACGTGATCGTCGGCCAGGGGCAGCTGGACCGGATCCTGCAGGCCAGCCCCGAGGAGCGCCGCGGCTTCATCGAGGAGGCCTCCGGCGTGCTGAAGCACCGCCGCCGCAAGGAACGCAGCGTCCGCAAGCTCGAGTCCATGCGCTCCAACCTGGACCGGGTCCGCGACCTGACCGAGGAGGTCCGCCGCCAGCTGGGGCCGTTGTCCAAGCAGGCGAAGACCGCCCGCAAGGCCCAGCGCATCCAGTACGACGTCCGGGACGCCCGTTCGCGGCTGCTGGCCGACGACGTGGCCCGCCAACAGGCCGCCCTGGACCAGCTGGGCACCGGAGACCAGGAGCTGGAGGCCGAGGTCGGTCGGGCCCAGGCCGAGGTGGACCGGGCCGGCGAGGCGGCCACGGCCATGGCGGCGGACGTGGCCACCGCCTCCCAGGCGGCGGCCGCGGCCCGGGAGCACTGGTACCGGTTGTCCACCCTGGCCGAGCGCTACCGGTCCCTGGGGGCCGTGGCCGCCGAACGGGAGCGCTCCCGCCGCCACCCCGTGCCGCCGCCCTCGGGCCCGGATCCCGCCGCCGCCCGCGACCATGCAGACCGTGCCGCCGCCGAGGCCGCCGACGCCGAACAGGCGGTCACAGCCGCCCAGACCGCCCTGGAGCAGGCCACGCGGCGGCGCCAGGAGTCCGAGCACGCCGCCCGCACCGCGAACGAGGCCTACACCCGGCTGTTGCAGCAGGCGGCGGACCGGCGCCAGGCGGCCGCCGTGGCCGCCGGGCGCATCGAGGCGGCCCGGGCCACCGAGCGATCCCTGCGCGGGCAGTGGGAGCAGGCCGGCTCCCGCGTGACCGAGAGCGAGCGAGCGGCGGAGGCGCTGCGCGCCGAGCTCGTGGACTACCAGAACCGGCTGGCCGGGTCCCTCGACTCCGAGGAGGAGCTGGACGCCGAGCATGAGCGGGCCGCCGGCGTGGCGGACGGCCTGCGGGAACGCCTCGCCCGCCTCGAGGAGGCGCTCGCCGCCGCGGAATCCGCCCAGGGCGCGGCGGTGGCCCGGCGGGACGCCCTGATCGAGGCCCTCGAGCCGGAGGCCGGCGCCGCCGCGGCTGTGCTCGGGGACCTGGAACCCACCGCGCTGGCCGATGCCCTGACCGTCCTGCACGGCTGGGAGGCGGCCATCGCCGCGGCCCTCGGGGGACCCGCCGAGCAACTCGTGGTGGACGGCCTGGACGCCGCGGTGGCGGCCGCGGGCCGCCTCTCCGCGGCGGACGCGGCGGACGCACGCCTGCTGTTCGCGCGGGACGGCGAGTCGCCTCAGGCGGCCGGGGAGACGGCTGCACCGGCGGCATCGGTGACACCGGCAGAGGCACTGCCCGACGGCGTCACGGCCGCGGGCGCGGTGGTGCGGTTCCCCGCCGGGCCGGCGGGGTCAGCCATCGCCGGCACGGTCCACTCGCTGCTCGCCGGGACGCTGCTCGTGGAGGACCTCGCCACGGCCCGGGCCCTGATGGAATCCGGTCGGGTCCCCGAGCGCCACCGGGGGGTCCCGGTCCGGCTGGCCACCCGGGACGGCCACGTGCTCGGGGTCGGATGGGCGGACGGCCGCGGTGCCGGGGCCGGAAGCCGGCTGGAGCGGCAGGCCGCCGCCGACGCGGCGACCACGGTGGCCGAGCAGGCCCTGCACGAGGTCGAGCGGCTGCGCTTCGAACGCTCCGGGCTGGTGCACCGGGCCGAGGAGGCGGTGGCCGCGGAGCGGGCCGCCCTGGCGGCCCTGGAGGCCTCGGACGCCCGGTTCACCGCCGTGACGGAGGACCTGGCGCGGCTGAACCAGCAGCTCTCCCATGCCGATCAGGCTGCCCAGCGGCAGCGGGGTGAACTCGCCGGGCTGCGCGAGCGGCTCGCCGACGCCACCGCCGCCGTCGAGGCCGCGGTCGTCGCCGCGGAGCGACAGGCGGAGGCATCCACCCTCCCCGAGGGGTCCGAGGGGTCCGAAGCGTCCGAGAGGACAGAGGATGCCGAGGAAGCCCACACCACCGGGCCGAGCACCGCGGCCCCGGACCCGGCGGCGCGCGACGCCGCGGAGGTGCGGGCCGGTCACGCCCGACACGAGGAGACCGAGGCCCGGCTGGCCCTGCGGGCGGCCGAGTCCACGCTGACCCAGCTCACCTCCCGGGCCGAGCAGGCGCGACGCCAGGTGGCCTCCGCCACCCTGGCCCATCAGGAGCGGGAGCGCGCCGAACAGAAGCGCCGTGCGTGGCTGACCCGGATCACCGCGGTCTCGCTGGCCCTGGCGCAGGCACTGGCCGGCGTGGAGCGGGCCGTGGCCCGGGCGGAGGCGGACCGCACGGAACTCGAGCGCCGGGGTGAGGAGCTCACGGCGGAACGCCACCGGCTGCAGCGCGCCGCCGAGGAGCACCGGGCGGCCGTGGCCCGCGCCAAGGACCGGCTGCACACGGCGCGCATGGCCCGGCAGGAGCAGCAGCTCAGACTCGACCAGCTCCTGGACAAGGCCCTGGAGGATCTGGGAATGACCGGGGAGTACCTGCTGGAGCACTTCGGCCCCGAGGTACCGGTGCCCCTGACACCGGCGGGCGATGATCGGTCTGGCCCAGGCCAGGCGGGGGTCGCAGCGGAACCGGACGGGCCGGCGTCGGGCCCCGAGGCCGTTGACGGCGGGGCTGGGGATCTCGGGGCCGCAGAGCCCGAGACCGTGCCCTTCGACCGGGCCGAGCAGCAGAAGCGGCTGCGGCGCGCCGAGCGCGAGCTGTCCGCCCTGGGCCGGGTGAACCCGCTGGCCCTGGAGGAGTACGCGGCGGTGGAGGAGCGCCACCGCTTCCTCACGGGACAGCTGGATGACCTGGACTCCAGCCGCCGGGACCTGTTGTCCATCATCCAGGACGTGGATGCCACGGTGCTGCGGGTGTTCTCGGCCGCCTTCGAGGACACCGCGGCTCAGTTCCAGCACGTCTTCGCCACCCTGTTCCCGGGCGGCGAGGGCCGGCTGTTCCTGACGGATCCCGAGAACCTGCTGGAGTCCGGGGTCGAGGTGGAGGCCCGGCCCGCCGGGAAGAAGGTCAAGCGGCTGTCTCTGCTCTCGGGTGGGGAGCGCTCGCTGGCGGCGGTGGCCATGCTCGTGGCGATCTTCAAGGCCCGTCCCAGCCCGTTCTACGTCATGGACGAGGTCGAGGCCGCGCTGGACGACACCAACCTGGGGCGGCTGCTGGAGATCTTCCGGGAGCTGCAGCAGGACAGCCAGCTGATCATCATCACCCACCAGAAACGCACCATGGAGGTCGCGGACGCGCTCTACGGGGTCTCCATGCGGGGGGACGGCGTCAGCACGGTGATCAGCCAGCGTCTGGACGGTGCCCGTCCGGGGCCGGCGGCTCCGGGGCACTGACCGTCGGCAGGGCCCCCGTGCGCGGGCCGCCCGGGGACACCGGCCGGTTGGTCTCGGCGGCGAAGGCCCAGGACACCGCCGCCACGGCGAGGATGGCCCCGCTGAGCAGGAACGCCCAGCCGAACCCCGCGGCGTCCACCACCAGCCCGGCGATCAGCGGGCCCGAGATCGCCCCGAGGTCGGAGGCCATCTGTGCCGTGGACATGACGGGCCCGGCCTTGCGCTCCTGCCCCACGATGTCCGCGATGGCGGCCTGCTGGGGCGCGTTGAGCAGCCCCGTCCCGATTCCGGAGAGCACGCAGAGGGCCAGGAAGAACCACGCGTTGTCCATCCACCCGATGAAGGCGGTGCCCGCCGCGGCCACCAGCAGGCCGGTGATGATGAGCGGCTTGCGGCCGTGGACGTCGGAGAGCCGGGAGGAGAGCGTGACGGCGGCGATGTTGCCGAGGGCGAAGAGGGACAGGGCGGCCCCGGCGATCTGGGGGCCGTCCAGCCAGAAGCCGGTGCCCGCGAAGGCGGTGGCCGCCAGCAGGGGCGTCAGTGAGTTGCGCACACCGAAGGTGGCCCAGCCGTTGGCGAAGAAGGAGGTCAGGGCAGCGCGGTAGGGGGTGTGCTCCCAGGCCTCGGCCACCCGCATCTCCGGGCGGGTGTCCGGCTTGCCGCGGTCGGCCAGCCGGGAGTCGCGCAGCAGGAAGAAGACGAGCCCGGCGGCCGCCACGAGTGCCGTGCCGTAGATCAGGAAGGGGACCCGGTAGCCGAAGACCGCCAGTGCCGCGCCCACCACCGGTCCGGCGATGTTGCCGATCAGGAAGGCGGAGGCGTAGGCGCCGGAGACCCGCCCGCGGATGCTCGGCGGTGCCTTGCGGGCCAGGAAGGCCATGGCGGAGACCGTGAACAGGGTGGAGCCGATGCCCCCGAGCCCGCGGAAGAGCAGCAACTGCCAGTACTCCTGCGAGAAGGCGACCAGGAACATGGACGCCGCCACGATCAGCACCCCGGTCATGTAGGCCGGGGTCTCGCCGAACCTGCTGGTGATGCGTCCGGAGAAGGGGGCGAACAGCAGCCGGGTCAGGCCGAACACGGAGACCACGGCGGAGACCGCGGTGGCGGAGGCGTTGAAGGACTGGGCGTACTGGGGCAGCAGCGGGGCGATGATGCCGAAGCCGATGGCGATGATGAAGGCCGCCGCGATGAGGACCTTGATCTCCCGGGGGATGGGGACCCGTTCGGTCCGGGAGGTCTGTGTGCGTGCCATGGCTCCCATCCTGCCACCCGGCCCCGGCCGTGCTGGCCCCGACCGCCGCGGCCCCGGCGGGTGGAGGCCGGCCGGGGCGGCGGTCAGCTGTGACAGACTGGTCGGGTGGATCCGATCATCTTGATTTCGCTCGCCTCTGTCCTCATCGTCGGCCTGGGCCTGCTGGCCTTCATCGGCCGCACGCCGAAGCCGCCGAAGGGCACCTACCCGACCACGCGTGATGCCAACGACCCGGCGCCCGGCGGTGCCGCGGGCACCGCCGTCCTCGATCGGCCGGAGACGGACGACGCCGGCCCCTCCGGCACCGCGGTCGCCGAACCCGAGGCGCCTCAGGCCGCCCCGGTACCGACCACGGACGTGGCGGACACCGAGGCCCCGGCCGCCGTCGAGCTGGAGACCCCGGCCCCGGCCGCCGGCCGCCTGGCCCGGTTGCGGGCCCGCCTGGCCAAGTCCAACAACATCTTCGGCAAGGGCCTGCTGGCCCTGCTCTCCAGCGACAACATCACGGAGGACGTCTGGGAGGAGGTCGAGGAGACCCTGCTGCTGGCCGACCTCGGCACCGCACCGACCCTGGAGCTCGTGGACAACCTGCGCGAGCGGGTCACGGTGGAGGGCTCCCGGGACCCGCAGCAGGTCAAGGCCATGCTGCACGAGGAACTGGTCAAGATGGTGGACCCGGGCATGGACCGCCGGCTGGACGCCACGCGTAGACAGGACCGGCCGGCCGTCATGATGGTCGTCGGCGTCAACGGCGTGGGCAAGACCACCACCGTGGGCAAGATCGGCCGCGTCCTGGTGGCGGAGGACCGCCGCGTGGTCTTCGGCGCGGCGGACACCTTCCGTGCCGCCGCCGCCGAACAGCTGGCCACGTGGGGCTCCCGCGTGGGCGTGGACACCGTCCGATCGCACGAGGACGGGGCGGATCCGGCCTCGGTGGCCTTCGAGGCCGTGAAGACCGGCATCGAGCAGGAGGCGGACGTGGTCATCGTGGACACCGCCGGGCGGCTGCAGAACAAGTCGAACCTCATGGACGAGCTGGGCAAGATCAAGCGCGTCATCGAGAAGCAGGCCCAGGTGGACGAGGTCCTGCTGGTCCTGGACGCCACCACCGGCCAGAACGGGCTGGCCCAGGCCAAGGTCTTCGCCGAGGTCGTGAACATCACCGGCATCGCGCTGACCAAGCTGGACGGCACCGCCAAGGGCGGGATCGTGGTGGCCATCCAGCGTGAGCTCGGCGTCCCCGTCAAGCTGGTGGGACTGGGCGAGGGGCCGGACGACCTGGCCCCGTTCAACGCCGAGGGCTTCGTGGAGGCCCTGCTGGACTGAAACATGATGTTCACCCACCGGGCAGACTCGATACCTGGTGGAAACGTTCCTGCGGGCGCCGTGAAACACGGCGCCCGCATCCTCTTAACGAGAGCCCGGGCCGCCCCCGGTCCGGGCCATGCGGAGAGAGGAACCTGCGGTGGAAACGATCGAACTGACAGCGGGCCATGTCTGGACCATGGTGTGTGCCGGGCTGGTCCTGCTGATGACCCCCGGCCTCGCCTTCTTCTACGGAGGTCTCACCCGGGCCAAGGCATCCCTGAACATGATGATGATGTCCTTCGTGTCCATTGGCCTGGTGGCGGTGGTCTGGGTGTTGTGGGGCTCCAACATGTCCGGTGGCGAGGGCATTCTGCAGCTGTTCGGCAACCCCTTCGCCGACTTCGGCCTCTTCGGGGCCCTCGGCACCGAGGACCTGATCGGGATCGGCTTCGGCGCCACCTTCGCGATCATCACCGTTGCCCTGATCTCCGGAGCCATCGCCGACCGCGCCAAGTTCAGCACCTGGGTCGTCTTCGTCCCGATCTGGGTCACCGCCGTCTACTGCCCGCTGGCCTTCATGGTCTGGGGCGGCGGCCTGCTCTCAGCTGACGGCGCCATCGGTTCCGCCGTCGGGGAGGCCATCGACTTCGCGGGCGGCCTGGTCGTCCATATCTCCGCCGGCGTGGCCGCGCTGGTGTTGGCCCTGCTGCTGGGCAAGCGCCAGGGCTTCGGCACTGATCCGGGCCACCGGCCGCACAACATCCCCTTCGTGATGCTCGGCGCCACCCTGCTCTGGTTCGGCTGGTTCGGATTCAACGGCGGGGCCGCGGGCGATGCCACGGAGGCGGGTCTCATCTGGGTCAACACGCTGGCCGCCCCTGCCGCCGCCATGCTCGGCTGGTTGCTCACCGAACGGATTCGCGGCAAGCGCGCCACGTCGATCGGCAGTGCCTCCGGCATCGTGGCCGGCCTCGTGGCGATCACCCCGGCCTGTGCCTATGTGGATCCGGTGGGTGCCCTGATCATCGGTCTCCTGTCCGGCGCGGCCTGTGCCCTCGCCGTCGGCCTGAAGTACAAGCTCGGCTTCGACGACTCCCTGGACGTCGTGGGCCTGCACCTGGTGGCCGGCATCCTTGGCACCGTGTTGATCGGCCTGCTGGGACTGCCGATGGCGGATGGCCGCGCCGGCCTGTTCTACGGCGGTGACGCCTCGCTCCTACTGGCCCAGGTGGTGGCCGTGGTGATCGCCGTGGTGTACACCGCCATCGTGACCTTCATCATCGGCCTCGCACTCAAGGCCACGATGGGTTGGCGTGTCACCGCCGAGGAGGAGGAACTGGGCCTGGACCAGTCCCTGCACAGCGAGGTCGCCTACGAGTTCGGTGGCGGCGGCATGGGGACGTCCTATGCCGAGACCCTGGACACCGGCGAGCAGCAGGTTCTGGATGGACCGCGCGCCGCTGAGCCTGCCCCGGAGTCCGCATCGCTGCGCGTGCGATGAGGTCCTGACAGTGCTCGACGGCAGGCGCCGGGACCCCGCGATTGAGCGGGGTCCCGGCGCCTTGGCGAGTTGATACCCTTGGAAACCGGTAGATTCGCACGTGCCGACCCCCGACCCCCGAAGGAAGAGCACCGCAGTGTTCAACTCCCTGTCCGACCGCCTGGCCGCCACCTTCAAGAACCTGAAGGGCAAGGGTCGTCTGTCCGAGGCGGACATCGACGCCACCGCCCGTGAGATCCGCCGGGCGCTGCTGGACGCCGACGTGGCCGTGCCGGTGGTCCGGGAGTTCATCGCCCACATCAAGGAGCGCTCCCTCGGTGAAGAGGTCAGCCAGGCGCTGAACCCGGGCCAGCAGGTCGTCAAGATCGTCAACGACGAGCTCGTCAACATCCTGGGCGGGGAGACCCGTCGGCTGAACCTGGCCAAGACCCCGCCCACGGTGATCATGCTGGTGGGCCTGCAGGGTGCCGGTAAGACCACCCTGGCCGGCAAGCTCTCCCAGCACCTCAAGGCGCAGGGCCACACGCCGATGCTGGTGGCCGCCGACCTCCAGCGGCCCAATGCGGTCAAGCAGCTCCAGGTCAACGGCGAACGGGCCGGGGTCCCCGTCTACGCCCCGCACCCGGGCGTCTCCAGCGAGTTCGAGGACCCCACCGGCGATCCGGTGCAGGTGGCCCGCAACGGCGTGGCGGAGGCGAAGGCCAAGTACAACGACGTCGTGATCGTGGACACCGCCGGACGGCTCGGCGTGGATGCCGAGCTCATGCAGCAGGCCGCCGACATCCGCGCCGCGGTGCAGCCGGACGAGGTGCTCTTCGTCATCGACGCCATGATCGGCCAGGACGCCGTGGCGACCGCGCAGTCGTTCAACGAGGGCGTCGGCTTCACCGGCGTGGTGTTGTCCAAGCTCGACGGCGATGCCCGGGGTGGTGCCGCGCTCTCGGTGCGCTCGGTGACGGGCAAACCGGTCATGTTCGCCTCCACGGGCGAGAACCTGTCCGACTTCGAGGTCTTCCACCCGGACCGGATGGCCTCGCGCATCCTGGACATGGGCGACGTGATGAGCCTGATCGAGCAGGCCGAGCGCAGCTGGGACCGGGCCGAGGCCGAGAAGATGGCCCAGAAGTTCGTGGACCAGGAGGACTTCACCCTCGACGACTTCCTTGATCAGATGCAGCAGATCAAGAAGATGGGGTCCATGAAGAAGCTGCTGATGATGATGCCCGGGGCCCAGGGCATGCGCCAGCAGCTCGAGCAGTTCGATGACAGCCAGATCGACCGCATCGAGGCCATCATCCGGTCCATGACGCCGCACGAGCGGGTGGCGCCCAAGATCATCAACGGCTCCCGCCGGGCGCGCATCGCGCGCGGCTCCGGTGTCCAGGTCTCGGAGGTCAACGGCCTGTTGGAGCGTTTCGGCCAGGCCCAGAAGATGATGAAGAAGATGGCCGCCGGCGGCGGGATGCCGGGCATGCCGGGGATGCCCGGGATGCCGGGCGGCGGCGGTGGCGGATCCAAGAAGGGCAAGGGCAAGGGCAAGAAGGCCAAGCCGCGCTCCGGCAACCCGGCGAAGGCGGCGCAGGAGATGCGCGAGCTCGAGGAACGCCGCAACCGCCCGGCCGCCCCGGGTTCGGCCTTCGGCCAGGGGAACGACGCCGGCCCGGACGGTTTCGATCCGGCCTCCCTGAACCTGCCCAAGGGCTTCGAGAAGTACCTCGGCGGCAACTGAGCCAGCTGATCCTCGGGCCGCCCCACCATCTCGGTGGGGCGGCCCGAGGCATGTGAGGGATGACTCTCCGGGAATGCTTGAAGCGTCAACTATGTTGTGCTGTACTGGAGGCAATCCACCAGCCCAGTTCACCTGATCCCGAAGGAGTCACCATGACGTCCACCACCGACCACCGTGCAGACCAGCTCCCCGATGCGGCCGCCGCCTCGGTGCGCCACGAGTCCATCAGCGGCCGACCCGTCACCGAACTGCTGCCCGCCGGGCTCGCCATGGGGCTGGTCACCCTCAAGACGGACAACGTCCCGCGGCTGCGCGGGTACTACGAGCAGGCCCTGGGCCTGGTCGCCGTGGCCGAGGACGGCCCGAATGTGATCCTGGGGCGCGCCGGGACTCCGCTCGTCGGCATCGAGGAGTCCAACGGGCTCAAGCTGCCGGGCGAGGGTGAAGCCGGGCTCTACCATGTGGCCATCCTGTTCGAGCAGGCCGCCGACCTGGCCGCCACCGTCTACTCGGCCGTGCGCCACGACCAGTCCCGCTTCGTCGGCAGCTCCGACCACCTGGTCTCCGAGGCGTTCTACTTCCAGGACCCGGACCACAACGGCATCGAGCTATACGTCGACCGCCCCCGGGACCAGTGGCAGTGGGGTGCGGACCGCCAGGTGGCCATGACCACGGAGTACCTGCCGTGGGACCGGTACCTGAACACCCATCTCACGGAGGACTCGGTCGCCCGGCTGCGGACGGCGCCCGCCTCGGTGGGGCACGTCCACCTCCAGGTGGGGGACGTGGCCACGGCCGAGGAGTTCTACGTCCGGGACCTCGGCTTCGAGAAGACCACGGGGCTGGGCACCATGGCACTGTTCGTGTCCGCCGGCGGCTACCACCACCACATGGCCATGAACACCTGGAACTCCACCGGTGTCGGACCCCGGCGCAACACCCTGGGCCTCGGCGCGGTGGACATCACCCTGCCCGGGGGGGAGGGGCTGGACTCCGCCGAGGACCGGCTGAAGGTCGCCGGCCGGAGCGTGCAGCGCACGGATCGCGGACTCGAGGTCCGCGACCCGTGGAACACGCTGCTCGTGCTCACCGAGGCCGAGGCTCCGTCCGCCGCCGCGTCCATCTGAGCGCCAGCAGGTCGACTAGGAGAATTGCTCGGACGTCTGGCAGAATGGGACGGTACTGAACTGCCGTCCGGGCGACCCTCTATCATTCCGGCCGGCCGTTCCGTCAGGAGCCACCGTCCCGCGCCAACCCCACGGCCGGGACGAACGCTGCGCCAACACCAAGAACCAGGAGCTACCACACCCGTGGCCGTTAAGATCCGTTTGAAGCGCTTCGGCAAGATGCGCGCCCCGTACTACCGCATCGTCGTCATGGACTCCCGCGCCAAGCGCGACGGCCGTGCCATCGAGGAGATCGGCAAGTACCACCCCACCGAGGAGCCCTCGTTCATCGAGGTCAACTCCGAGCGGGCCCAGTACTGGCTGTCCGTGGGCGCCCAGCCCACCGAGCAGGTCCACGCCATCCTCAAGGTCACCGGCGACTGGCAGAAGTTCAAGGGGGAGCCGGGTGCCGAGGGCACCCTGAAGACCAAGCAGGCCAAGGAGCCCTTCGTGGCCCCGCAGAAGGGCTCGGTCATCATCCCCGAGGCCATCACCCCGAAGAAGGACGCTGCCGAGGCCCCGGCCGCGGAAGCGGACGCCGCTGAGGCCCCGGCCGACGAGACGTCTGAGTGACCATGCTGACGGAAGCGCTCGAACACCTGGTCCGGGGGATCGTCGATTCCCCGGATGACGTCCAGGTCGACCTGCGCACCAACCGGCGGGGTGAGGTCCTGGAGGTCCGCGTCGACCCCTCGGACCTCGGTCGGGTGATCGGCCGTCAGGGCCGCACCGCCACAGCGTTGCGCACGGTGCTGGACGGCCTCGCCGGCCATCCGGTGCGGGTCGACGTGGTGGACACCGACCGCCGCCGGTAGCTGTACCCCGCCGCCCCACCCCGCAGTCTGCGGTGGGGCAGCACCATGGCATGATGGCCCGTGTCCGGACACCGTCCGGGAACGGGCCATCGGTGTCTGAGCCCCCTGACACAGAGGCTCCCTGACACAGAGGCTCCCTGACACAGAAGCCCCCTGGCGCAGAACCACACACCCCGCAGCGCCCCGAGGAGAGGACCCCACCACCATGTCCCAGCCAGGCGATCAGAGCCCGTCCGTCGACGGAACCGAGCAGGTCCGCGTCGCCCGGATCGGCAAGCCGCACGGCATCCGCGGGGAGGTGACCGTGCAGGTCTACACGGATGAACCCCAGGAGCGTTTCGTGTCCGGCGCCGTACTCTCCGCGCGGCCCGGGGGCGGCGCGGGCGCCGCGGGCCGGGGCGGACAGCTGACCGTGGTGCGGGCCCGGTGGAACAAGGACATCCTGCTGTTGTCCTTCGACGAGGTCCTCACCCGCAACCAGGCCGAGGAGCTGCGGGGCACCGAGCTGTTCGCCGCACCCGAGGCGGCGGATGACGACGACGCCTGGTACGAGGAGGACCTCGTGGGGCTCGCGGTGCTGGTGGACGGCCAGGAGGTCGGCACCGTCACGGGGCTGCAGACCGGGGACTTCCAGGACCTGCTGCAGATCGAGGTACAGGGGGGTGCCGAGGCCCTGGTGCCCTTCGTGGACGAGATCGTCCCCGAGGTCGACCCCGAGTCGGGCACCATCACCCTCACCCCACCGCCGGGGCTGCTGACCCTCAACGGCCCGGACGAGGACGCCGCCGGTGGCGCCACGCCCGGCCCGGGGGAACCCGCATGAGGATCGACGTCGTCACGATCTTCCCCGAGTACCTGGCCGCACTCGATGTGTCCCTGATCGGCAAGGCCCGGAGGGACGGCCTGCTGGACATCCGGGTCCACGACCTGCGGGAGCACACCGTGGACCGCCACCGCACCGTGGACGACACGCCCTACGGCGGCGGGGCCGGCATGGTGATGAAACCCGAGCCCTGGGCGCTGGCGCTGGAGGGGATCGCCGCCGGCGCCGGACACGGTGCTGCGGCCGATGGCGCGGCCGATGATGCGGCCGGTGGCCCGGCCGAAGCGCCGGGCGAGCGACCCGTCCTGCTGGTGCCGACGCCGTCGGGCACCCTGTTCCGGCAGTCCGTGGCGCAGGACCTGGCGGCGGCGGACCACCTGGTGGTGGCCTGTGGCCGGTACGAGGGGATCGACGAACGACTCTTCGAATGGGCCACCGGGCTCTACGACGTCCGCCTGGTCTCCCTCGGGGACTACGTCCTCAACGGCGGTGAGGTGGCGGCCCTGGCCATGATCGAGGCCGTGGGGCGGCTCGTGCCCGGCGTCGTCGGCAACCCCGAGTCCCTCGTGGAGGAGTCCCACAGCGACGGGCTGCTCGAATACCCCGTGTACACCAAGCCGTCGTCCTGGCGCGGACGCGAGGTCCCCGAGGTGCTGCTCTCCGGAGACCACGGCCGCATCGCGTCCTGGCGGCGCGAGCAGCAGCTGGTCCGCACCCGTGCCCGCCGGCCCGACCTCGTGCCGGAGGGGTCCGCGGGGCCGCAGGCGTAGGAGAAGACAGCAGGGCATCGGATCTGGCATAATGGGTCGCTGTGTCAACTGGACATCCGACCTGCCACAGGGGGCGGATGCCGACAGTCTGGCCAACCGGCACCCATCAGGGACTGACCGGTCACCGGTTTCAGGCCCGCCCATCCCGACGCCTCCGCCTCAGGAGGTACCGGCCGGCGGGCCGCAGATGACGTGAATGACCTGTGGCGTTCACCAGGAGTATCACCATGCATATTCTCGATTCCCTCGACGCGGCCTCGCTGCGCAGCGACGCCCCCGATTTCCGCCCCGGCGACACCGTCAAGGTGCACGTGAACATCATCGAGGGCAAGACCGCCCGCGTGCAGGTCTTCCAGGGCTTCGTGATGGGCCGCCACGGCCACGGCATCCGCGAGACCTTCCGCGTCCGCAAGGTCTCCTTCGGCGTGGGCGTGGAGCGTACCTTCCCGGTGCACTCCCCGGTGATCGACAAGATCGAGCTCGTCTCCCGCGGTGACGTGCGCCGCGCGAAGCTGTACTACATGCGCGACCGCCACGGCAAGGCCGCCAAGATCAAGGAGAAGCGCGACTTCACGGCCACGCCGAAGTCCGCCAAGAAGGCCTGATCGGTCCAGCACCGAGGATGGCAGACCTGTCCCAGGACTCGTCGAGCCCCCCCTCCTGGACCCCCTGCGGGCCGAGGCCGACCGCCTGGGCGCCACGCCGGCGTCGTTGTCCATCGCCTGGCTGCTCGCCCAGGGGCCGGAGG
>NZ_JBFARZ010000013.1:0-45885 GCF_040677445.1 Citricoccus sp. NPDC055426 | reverse complement strand
CAAACCCCCAATGAGCCGACCACCCCCCAGCAGCCCACCCTTGCCCCAGACCCCATCCCCCCCCCCGCGCCGCGGGCGCCGGACCCCACCCGGGGGCCGGCGCCCGCGGCGTCGTGGTTCCCGGGGCCGGTGGGTGCTGACCGTGGTGGCCGTGGCCCTCGCCTCGGTCCTGGCCTCGGCGCTGGTGCGCAGCACGGTGTCCGAGCCGTACCGGATTCCCTCGGGATCTATGGAGCCGCTGCTGCAGCCGGGCGATCGCATCAGCGTGGACCGGACCGCCTATGACACCACGCAGGTGCGGCGCGGCGACGTGGTGGTGGTGGACGGAGCGGGCAGCTTCGTGCCCTACGAATCCCGGTCCGCCCTGGCGCGATCGGTGGACGGGGCGCTGATGTGGCTCGGCCTGGCGCCGGACACCACGGCGGTCGTCAAGCGGGTGGCCGGCCGGGGCGGAGACACCGTCTCCTGCTGCACCGCCGGCGGATCGCTCTCGGTCAATGGCGAGGCAGTGCCGGAGGACTACCTGGCCGAGCCCCCCGCCTCCGCCGTGCCCTTCACCGCCACGGTGCCCGCGGGACGCCTGTTCCTGCTGGGGGACAACCGGCACCACTCGCTGGATTCCCGCGCCCTGCTCGGCGCCCCCGGCGGGGGGATGATCGCCGAATCCGCGGTGATCGGGAGGGTGACGGGAATCGCGTGGCCACTCGACAGACGCACCTCATGGGAACAGGTCGAGGTATCCGCCGAGCGGTAGAGTGACAGGCTGGACCAGCGGAGAGGACGGCAGGATGGCGGAGGACAGCAGCCCGGGCAGACCGGCGCAGCCTCAGCGCGGCGGCGCTGACCGGCCGGCCGGACCCGATGCCGTGGAGCCCTCCGGCGGCCGCCGGCTCTGGCTCGCCGTCCGCGAGATCGTGCTGATCGTCCTCATCACCATCCTGGCCTCCTTCCTCGTGAAGACCTTCCTGTTCCGCGCCTACTACATCCCCTCCGGCTCCATGGAACAGACGCTGCAGATCAACGACCGGATCTTCGTCAACCTCCTGGTGCCCGGCCCCTTCGAGGTGGCCCGCGGAGACGTGGTGGTCTTCGAGGACACCAAGGGCTGGCTCGGCGAGCCCGCCCCGGTGGCCTCCAACCCGGTCCGCGGGGCCCTCGAATTCATCGGCCTGATGCCCAACTCCTCCGAGCAGCACCTCGTCAAGCGCCTGATCGGGTTGCCCGGCGACCGGGTGGAATGCTGCAGTGCGGAGGGGGCACTCACCGTCAACGGCACCCCCGTCGAGGAGCCCTACCTGCACCCCGGCTCGGCGCCCTCCGACATCCCCTTCGACGTCACCGTGCCGGAAGGGCACATCTGGGTCATGGGCGACCACCGGGACGCCTCGGCCGACTCGCGCATGCACCAGGACGGCCCCGGGGGCGGCTTCATCAGCCTGGACGACGTCACCGGACGCGCCGAGGTCATCGCCTGGCCGCTGTCCCGCTGGGGAGACGCCGGCGGCGACCGCGACGCCTTCGAGCAGGTCCCGGCCCCCGAGGCAGCCCGGACCGGGTCCGGATGACGGCGCGGGCGACCACACCGGCAGCCCGGCCGGCCCCCGTGCTGCCGGATCTGACGCTGGAGCATTCACTCGCCGGCACCCATCGGGCCCGTGTGGGCGCCGGGTCCGGGCCGTTGCTCGTCGCCGGCATGGATGAGGTGGGCCGGGGCGCGCTGGCCGGCCCCGTCAGCGTCGGCGTCGTCGTCGTCCGGATGCCCGACGACGGCCCCCACCCGGCCGTGCGCGACTCCAAGGCCCTGAGCGCCAAGCGCCGGACGGCGCTGGTCCCGGAGATCCTCGCCTGGGGTGCCGCGGCCGCCGTCGGGCATGCCGAACCCGGGGAGATCGACCGGTACGGGATCACCGCGGCCCTCGCCCTGGCCGGGCGGAGGGCCTGGCACCGGGTGGCGGCGGACCTGGGCCGGACCCCGGACCTGTTGCTGCTGGACGGGCGGGACAACTGGCTGCCCAAGGCGCCGGCCCCGCTGTGCGGTGCCCTCGCACCGGGGCCGGGCGCCGTACACCTACAGGTCAAGGCAGACGCGACGTGCGCCTCGGTGGCAGCCGCCTCCATCCTGGCCAAGGTGGAACGCGACGGGCTGATGACCGGGCTGGCGGAGGCCTTCCCCGCCTACGGCTGGGAGGGGAACAAGGGCTACGGGGCGGCCGCGCACCGGCTGGCGATCTCGGCGCAGGGCCCGAGCCCGTACCACCGGATGAGCTGGAACCTCGGTCTGGGGGCGGCTCCGGTCGGGGAACAGGCAGAATGGACGGCATGAGCGGCGACGAACTCGAGAACTACGAATCGGAGATGGAGCTCCAGCTCTACCGGGAATACCGCGATGTGGTGGGACTCTTCCGCTACGTGGTGGAGACCGAGCGGCGCTTCTACCTGGCCAACTCGGTGGACGTGACCGCGCGCGCCGAGGGTGGCGAGGTGTTCTTCGAGGTCCTGCTCGAGGACGCCTGGGTGTGGGACATCTACCGCACCGCGCGCTTCGTCAAACGGGTACGGGTCCTCAGTTTCAAGGACGTCAACGTGGAGGAGCTCCCGCCCCGGGACGACCTGCAGCTGCCCCAGGACGGTCCCGCGGTCTAGGGTCCGCTCCTGCACAGCGCTCCGGCGCGCCGTGGCCGTCCACAGCGGCACCCTCCCCGGCCCCGGCGGGCCCGGCCCTGGCGCAGGGTGGTGGGTGGAGGTGCACCCATGGAGCATGCAGCACCGGCCGGGACCCGGCCGAAGGAATCATCAGCCCACACGGCACTGGGGCGGTTCGGCGAGGACGTGGCCGCCCGGTGGTTGCAGGACCAGGGCTACGAGATCGTGGACCGGAACTGGCGATGCCCCGACGGCGAGATCGACCTGGTGGGGGTCCACCAGGGCTGGTGGGTGGCCGTGGAGGTCAAGACCCGCCGGGGGACCGGGTTCGGTCATCCCTTCGAGGCCATCACGCCACGCAAGCTGCGCCGTCTGCACCGGCTGGCGCTGCTCTGGGCCATCGCCCACCCCGAGTCCCGGCGGCTGGCCGGGTGGCGGGTGGACGCGGTCTCGGTCCTGCTGCCGGCCGGGGGCGGGATGACCGTCGAGGTGCTCAAGGACATCAGGCCGTGAGCGGGCCTCCCGTCATGGGACGGACCCTCGCGGTGGCCCTGACCGGCCTGCACGGCCACCTGGTGGAGGTGGAGGCGGACATCGGCCAGTCCCTGCCCGGGTTCGTGCTGCTGGGGCTGCCGGACCAGTCCCTGCAGGAGAGCCGGGACCGGATCAAGGCCGCGGCCCGGAACTCCGGCCTGCCGCTGACCCGCCGGCACCTGACCGTGAACCTGGTGCCGGCGGCCCTGCACAAGCGGGGGCCCGGCTTCGACTTGGCGATCGTGATGGCGGCCTACGCCGCCGACCGCCGGGTGCGCGGCACGGAAGGCCCCGTCTTCCTGGCGGAGCTCGGGCTGGACGGACGGCTGCGGCATGCCCCGGGGGTGCTGCCGTGCGTGATGGCCGCCGTGGCAGCAGGCCACCCCGAGGTGGTCGTGGCCGAGGAGTCCTGCGCCGAGGCCTCCCTCGTCCCCGGGGCGAGGGTGCGGGGCTTCCGCTCGCTGCACGAGGTGATCGTGGCCTTCGACGGCACACCGGACGCGCCCTTGGCCAGTGCGTTGGCCGATCAGGCCCCGGGGCCCGGCCAGGGGCCCTCCCCGGACGCGGCCGAGGATCCCGGCCCGGTGCCGGATCTCGCGGAGGTCGCCGGACAGTTCGAGGCCCGATTCGCGTTGGAGGTGGCCGCGGCCGGGGGCCACCACCTGTTGCTCGAGGGCAGCCCCGGCGCCGGCAAGACCATGCTGGCCGAGCGGCTGCCGAGCATCCTGCCACCCCTGGACGACCGGACGGCGCTGGAGGCCACCGCCGTACGGTCCCTGACCGGTCAGTCCCAGTCCACCGCCCGGCTCATCCGGCAGGCCCCCTTCCAGGCGCCCCACCACTCGGCCTCCATGGCGGCCCTCGTGGGCGGCGGCACCGGGTTGGCCCGGCCCGGGGCGGCCTCCCTCGCCCACGGGGGTGTGCTGTTCCTGGACGAGGCAAGCAATGGAAAGTGCACCTCCTTATCGAAGGAGGTCACTGATGACGACGAGGACGAAGCAGCCTGGCGCGAACGCGCGGCCGGGTCGGGCGACGCGGGCGGTGGTCTACCCGGCGTTCAATCAGACGGGGCCGAACATGCCGGCCGGGGACACGCGGCCGATCTATCTGTATCTGCGGCTGTCGAAGTATCACAAGGACAAGGCGGATGCGATCGAGCGTCAGCGTCTTGATCTGACCCGCAAGCTCGCCACCGAGGGTGGGTGGACGGTGATGGGTGAGTACATCGACAACGACTCAGCGAGCGCTTCTGCGGCGAAGAGCCGCAAGGGGTGGCGTCAGTTGAACCAGGACATCCAGGCGGGGACGGTTCCGGCGGTGGCGTTCTGGAAGTTGGATCGCACGAACCGGATCGCGGCGAAGTGCATCGAGTGGATCGGGCAGTGCCAACGCTCAGGGGTGTATCTGGTCTCACATCAGGACAGCGCCGATGAGCTGAACACTGCGACCGCGGGGGCGAAGCTGGTGACCGGGATCAAGGCACTGCTCGCGGAGGTTGAGACCGATTCGATGAGCGAGCGGCAGTTGGCGTCGAAGCGGCACCTGGCCGAGGCCGGATTCCATCATGGCGGCACGCCGCCGCTGGGGTGGATGGCTGGCCCGCGTGTGGTCGATGAGTTCGGACGTTCCGGCGTGCGACTGGTGCCACATCCGGTTGAGCATCCGGCGTTGAAAGACGCGGTGGACATGGTGCTGGCGGGCAAAAGCCTGGCTCAGATCGCCCGCTACTGGAGCGACCAGTACGGGATCACCGCTGCCGCGGGCGGGCCGGTGTATGAGGCGACGGTGTACCGGTCGCTGGTCTCGCCCCGGATGATCGGCTACCGGATGCGGCAGGTGCCCGAGCACCAGCGCGGTGTGAAGCTCGACCTGCTGGACCACATCGCCCGGGACGCTTCGGGCGAGCCGGTGATCGCTCAGGAGCCGGTCTGTGATCGGGCGACCTGGTTGCGGGTGCGCCGGCTGTTGGAGGAAGCGAAGACCTCGCGAACCAGGCGACCGTGGGGCTCGCACGAGTGGCTGCTGACCGGGCTGCTGCATTGCCAGTGCGGGGAGCGCCTGTATGGGCATCAGAAGTACCGCAAGCGCGCCTCTGGCGAGCGGGTGCCGGCGTTCGCATACCGCTGCCAAGCCAACAAGGTCCGAGGCCCGGGGAACTGCTCGGGTGGATGCACGATCGATGCGGTCAAGGGCGAGGCATTCGTGCTGGGCTGGTTCTTCGCCCAGATCACCGATGATGCGCTGGCTGCCGTGCGTGCCCGACGGCGTGCCGCTCGGGCTGACGTGGGCATCAACGAGGTGCTGTCCCAGCTCGATGAGGCCAGGGCCGAGCGTGACGCGCTGCTGTCCAAGCAGGGCACCGGGGAGTATCGGGGTGCGATGGTGACGGTGCTGCTGTCGCTGATCGCTGAAGCGCAGCGACGTGTCGATGGTCTCCAGCGACGGTTGGATGCGATGGAGCTGGATGAGTTCCCGATCGAGGACGGCCCAGCGTTGATCGCGTCGTGGAAGGAGAGGACGATCACCGAGAAGCGCGCCTATCTGCGGCGGATGATCCACCGGATCGACGCGCTGCCGGGCACGGCACCGACCGAGGAGCGGTTGAGGATCACTCCGGTCGAGTGAGAGCGTCGGCCACGCTGGCGGCATCGAGCATCGTCGCGATCTGCTCGATCACGTCCTGCGAGGCCGGTTGGGTGTCGCGCCGGAGCGTCCCGGCCCGCCACCCGGCGGCGAAAGCCGCATGGGCGGGCTCGGCGACGACCTGGCCCACCTCAGCCGGAGGTGGGCAGGTCGTATCGGTGCTCACGGTTCCTCTCCGGCGATCGCGGCGAAGAACTCCTCCTCGGCTTGCCGGCGTCGCTCGACGTCGGCGATCATGAAGTCCACGAACTCGCTTTCGCGGTCGGCGATGATGACGTCTTCGACCGGCGGGGCGGGGTCCTCGCCGGGCCAGGTGGTCTGGCGGGTGGGCCGGTCTCGGTCGAGGCGGGTGCCGGAGGCGGCGACCCATTCGCGTAGCCGGTTGCGGGCGTCGGCGAAGTCGCGGTGCCAGCCGAGCGGGGCGCTGCCGCTCATGTCGGGGTCGTAGGCGCACAGCCAGTGCAGGTGCAGTGCGGACAGTTCCCAGACCAGCTCGGGGTGGTGGTGCCAGAACGGTGGGATCACGCTGGCGGGCAGTCCGTAGGTGGTGCGCAGCCATCGGACCCACCGGTTCAGCTCGAACCATTCGACCTCGGCGTCGGCGGCGGTGAGCAGGTTCCAGTTGATCGGGTGCGGAGGCTCGGCAACCAGCGGGTCGTCGTCCGGGACGAGGTTGTCTTCGTCCAGCTCGTCCAACTCGTCCAACTCGTTCAACTCGTTCAGTTCGTCGGGGTCGTCCAGGTGTTCGGGGTGGGGAGTGTGTTCGTTCATCGGTCTGCCGCCCCTCACATGCTGATCGCTGGCGCGGTGCTGGCTGGCCGGCGGTCGGGCGGGTTGAACGCCGCTGCGTCCCGCTCGGCGGTGCGTGCCGGTGTGGTGTGCTCGGGGGCGGTCTGTTCGGGGCCGGTGCGGCGGGCGCTGCGGTCCACGTCGTAGCGGGTGTAGGCGGTGTCGTGACCGATGCCGGTGACGACGAAGACCTCCCCTTCCATGCCGGTGTCGGCCTTGGGGAACTTGCGGACATAGCCCTGGGCGATGAACCGGTCGCCGGGGACGTAGTTGTCCATGATTCGCTGCACGTTGTCGTCGTAGGCGACGAAGGTGTCGTAGGTCTTGCCGAGGTCGGTGAACGAGCCGTCTTCCTCGCGGTGCTTGCGTTCCTGCCCGAACCGCACCTTCACGTACAGGGCGCCGTCCTGGGTCTCCAGCTCGCGGGGATCTTTGGCGATGAACCCCCGGATCGAGGGTCGCGAGTTGATCGACATGCTGTGCTCCTGCCCGTGTCAGGCCGCGTCAACGGTGCGCGGCTACACCAGGCAGGTGCACGACCGGCTCCCCGTGCGTCAGGTCGCCGCCGGGCGCCGCAGCAGTGCCTCGATGGCCGAGCGGTCCTTGCCGAGCTGGGCGGCGTCGGGGCGGGTGGGCCAGGCGCGCAGGTCGGTCACGATCGGCGGCGCACTACGGAGGAGGGTGATGCCGGTGCCGAAGGGCAGGGTGCGGATGCGGTCGGGCGGCAGGATCGGCACTCTCCTGATGGAGCGTTGGTTCGATCTCGTGCCGTGATCGCCCAGGGTCACGGAGTCGGTGTACTCGTCGCGTTCGCCGATGAGGGAGGACAGGTCTTGGAGGTCTCGGGAGTTGGAGGCGCCGCCGAGGATGATCTTGACGATGCTCGCGTCCCAGATGGCGCCGGCGGCGTTGTCGCCCCACTTCTCCCGTGCCTGTGCCAGTGACTGCAAGACGGCGAGGCAGGTGATACCGGTGCCGCCGCCCTCGGCCATCAGTGTCGGCAGCGAGGGCAACGGTGAGAGGTTGCCGATCTCATCCAGCGCGAGCAGCAGTGGTGGGTCGAGCCGGGCGCCGGGTGAGCGGGCGGCGAGGCGGCGGGCGGCTTCCACGAGGTCTTCCACGAACGCCGCCACCAGGGCCGCGGACGCTCCGGCCCCCGCACCGGTCGCGAGCAGATACAGCGTGCCGCGTTGGGTGAGGAAGGCTTCGGGGTCGAAGTCCTCACCCGCTCGTGGGGTGACGGCGTCCAGGACGCGCGGGTCAGCCAGGGCGGAGAGGGCGAGGGAGACGCCTTGCCAGATGGAGTCTCGGGTCTTGGGGTCGGAGTCGATCATCGCCCCGAGCGAGTCCGCCCATCCGGTCGCTGCGTTCGGGTGGTTGGTGAGGACGGCGACGGCTTCGGCGGCGATGGAGGGGTCCAGGGTCCACCGGAACAGTTCGGCCGGTGGCCGGCCGTCCAGGGCGGCGGCGTGCAGCAGCGCTTGGAGGGCGGTGCGTGTCTTGCCTTCCCAGAACCCGCCGGACTCCACACCGCCACTGCTGAGCCCGGTGGCTGAGGCGAGGCCCGTGGCGCGGACCATCGCCGTCAGCGGGTCCTCGCAGCCGCGGACCGGGGACCATCGCAGTCCGGCGGGGACGCCTTCGGCGAGGTGCTGGGGATCGAACACCCCCACCGGTCGGCCGTCGCGCTGGCGGGCGCGGAGGGTGGCGGTGAGGTTGTCCGGTCGCGTCGAGGTGGTGACGACGGCACCGGGCGCGTCCAAGATGGCGTTGATCACCACGTGGAGCCCTTTGCCGGAGCGGGGTGGGCCGAGCAGCAGGATCGAGTCCTCGACCGATGCCCAGACCTGTTTGCCGAGGCTGGTGCCAAGCAGGTAGCCCACATCCGCCGGTGCGGGAGCCTCCAGGGAGGGGCGGAGTGTGCTGGCGCGGCGCAGCAGTGCCTTCCCGGAGGCGGTCTGGCTGACTTCGTGCCCGGTGGCGGTGCCGGCGAGGCGGCGGGGGTCGGTCTCGGTCTTGCGGGTGTGGCGGCGCAGCCGCACCCACACCCACCCGCCACCGACCGAGAGGCCGGCGAGCAGGACGGCGGTGACGATCCAGTAGACGACCGGGTTCAGCCCGGCGGCGGCGTCGAGAGCGACGGCGGGGTCGCCGGGGTTGAACAGCACTCCGAGCCCGGACGCCGGTCCCGCGGCGGGTTGGGCGGTGCCGGTGAGGAACGCCGCCACGCTGCCGGCGGCGCGCAGGACGAGCGCGACGCCGAACATCCCGACGAGGGCGATGAGGGCGGCGTTGGTCAACTCGTCCCCGAACGAGCCGGTCTGACGACCCTGCGGGCTGCTCACGGTACCCGCCTGACCACAGTGGTGCCGGAGATGCGCCCATACAGCACCACCTCGTGCGGGCTCTCGGCCAAGGCGTCGAGCTGGCGTTGGTCGAGGAGAGCGCGGGCGGCGCCGGTGCCGGTGGCGTCAGTGTGGGCGACGATGACGGCGACGGCGATGTCCTCGCCGGGCACGAACCCGTCCCCGGTGACCTCAACCAGCACCGGCGGCTGCTGCTGGCGGGCACGCCGGCCACGGCGCGTCGGTGCCGCGGTGCTGTCTGCTTCGGAGGCGGGGCGTCGGCGGGTGTGGATGAGGTCGGTGAACACGGTCCCGTCGACCTCACGGACCTCGATCCGCACCGCGATGGTGCGGTCCTTGGTCACCGCGTCCAGCAGCAGCCCGAAGGTGCCACGTGTCCACTCCGAACCCGCGGCAGGGGGCGGGAACGGCGTGCCGTCGACGGTGACGTCCAGGGTGCTGTTCTCGGTGACGATGATGACGACGTGGGGCAGCACCACCGGTGTCTCGTCGGGCTGCTGGGACGAGGTGTGGTGCAGCGGGTTGCGGCCACTCATGACTGACCGCCCAGGTAGCGGGCATCGGTCCGGAACAGGTCCAGCTCGACGGGATGGAGTTGGTGTTGCGAAATGAAACTCCTGGACTTGATCTTCCACAGCCCCTGTCCGACCCCGAGGGTGGGGAGGAGCTTCTGCTCGGTACCGGTCAGCCCGAGGGCCTTCGCGGTCGGGCCGAGCTGGTCGGACTCTTGCCGGTAGACGATCCGGGTCTCGGCGTTCGCGAGCAGGCTGTTGGCGAGGGAGCGCATGGCCGAGCCTTGGTCGCCCACGTTGTCGAGGTCGGTGAGCTTGTGGAAGATCAGCATGTTCGCGATCCCGTAGTGCCGTGCCAGCCTCCAGTGCGCGTCCATCCGCCGTAGCAGGGCGGGGTGGGACATGAGGCGCCATGCTTCGTCGTAGATCACCCACCGCTGCCCACCATTGGGGTCCAGCAGCGCCGATTCTATCCACGCGCTGGAGCACGTCATCAGGACGCTGATGAGGGTGGAGTTCTCGGTGACGCGCGACAGGTCGAGGGAGATCATCGGCAGCGACGGGTCGAAGGCGACGGTGCTCGGGCCGTCAAATAGGCCGCCGAGGTCCCCGGCGACGAGGCGGCGTAGGGCGTGACCGACGAGCCGGCCGTCCTCCGCCAGGCGACCATCCGGAGCATCGGTCGGGCTGAGGATGTGGTCGACGACCATCGGCAGGATCGGCACGGTGTTCTCGGCAACGGTGGCGGTCAGGGCGAGGTCGATCGCGGTGTGCTCCAGCGGCGTCAACCCCCGCGCGAGCACGGTCTCGGCGAGGGCGCCGATCAGGTCACGACGCCGGGAGGCGACCGTGGAGGCCCACTGTTCATCCGAGAGACCGGAGGGCCGGTGGCCTTCATCGAGCGGGTTGAGGCGGGTGTGGAGGCCGTGGCCCAGCACGATGGCCCGCCCGCCGACCGCTTCGGCGACGCCGGTGTGCTCGCCCTTCGGGTCGCCGGGCACGTAGACGCGGCGCCCGAACGGCAACGAGCGGGTGTAGAGGGACTTGGCGAGTGAGGACTTGCCGGAGCCAACGATGCCGGCCAGCACGATGTTGGGTGCGGTGATGATCCCGCGCGCGTAGAGCACCCAGGGGTCGTAGACGAACGATCCGCCGGAGTAGAGGTCTTGCCCGACGAACACGCCATCGGAGCCGAGGCCGCCTTCGGCGACGAACGGATACGCCCCGGCCAGCGTCGCGGACGTGTCTTGATGGCGGGGCAGCCGGAACCGGCCCGGCGATTTGAGTGCCGCCGGGCCGGGTTCGCCGGCGGCCGGTAGGTAGGTCGTCGCGCGCCGCTCAGCCTTCTCGGCTTTGGCCTTTGCCCGTGCCGCCCCCTTTTCGACTGCGCGTTGTTCGGCTTGGAGGCGGGCGGCGGCCTGTCGGCGTTGCTTGCGCAGTCGGCGGCGTTCGGCGGCAGGGGCGACCAGGACGGATGTGTGCAGCCGCTCGGGCTCCGTGCCGGTCACAGGGACAGCCCTCGCCCGGCCGATCCGGTCGTGCGGGCGGGTCCGGCGAACCAGTCCTTGTCCGCGCCGAGGGCCGTCCGCCGCGTGGCGGACGCCTGCGCCGGCTGAGGTGCGGGCGGGGCGCCGATCCCGGTGATCGCCTCCCGCGCCGGCACCACGGCGTCTTCGAGGACGTCGGAGGCTGGTGCGTACTCGCGGAGGAGGCTGACGTGTCCGGCGAACGGGTTGTAGGTGAGGGTGTAGCCGTCTTCGCCGGTGATCACCCTGTCCAGTGCGCCGGTCGGGGGCTCGTCGTAGACGTAGCCGTTCTCCAGCGCTGCCTGGGTGGTCTCCTCCCCGTAGTCCCAGCCCTTCAGGTGCTCGACGCCCGCGGCGGTGCCGTCCCGGTCGATCAGGTCCAGCACTTCGTCGGCGTCCTCGCCTTGCAGGAACACCACGTTGATCCACCGGCGCTCAGGCCGGGACGCTTCGGCTATAGCCGTCCGTTCGGCGGGTTCGGTGAGTTCGGTGAGGGCGTCGGCGTTGGTGCGGGCGGCCTCGGCCACCCAGCTCGGGAACAGACCTGCGTGCTCGGGCTCGGTGTCGGGGTGGTCGAGGGCGTACTGACGGGCTTCACCGGCGGCGCCGAGGAAGGTCGCGAGGTCGTGGATCGCGTGGTCGGGGCCGACGGGCTGGCCGGCGCCGGTGAACAGGTCCCGTCCCTCCAGCTCCTGCCCGGTGGTGGTGTCCGTGATGCGGTAGGCGTAGCGCTGGTGCTCACCCACCGGGGCATCGGGCCAGACCGTCAGTCTCAGCGTCCCCGCCGTCGCGGTGGACGTGGCGGGGTCGTGGTCGAGCCCGGCTTGCGCGGGTGCGGGGTGCCAGGCGATGCGACCCGAGTGGGAGAACGCGGCGTTGAGGTGGTCGTGGGCCTGGTCGAGCAGGGTGCCGGCCTGGTGCAGCTCGTCCGCGGCGGCGAGGGCTGAGCGATCACCGGCGAGGTGGTCGCCGTCGTCGTGGTGCGCGCGTTCGCGGTGGGCGAGGTGGGTGGCGGCGAGCTGGTCGAGCACCTGCCGCAGCGACCGCATGGCCGCGGTGAGGTCGCCGAACACGGTGTAGGTGTCGGCCGGGCCATCGAATACGCGGGATGCGTGGGCGAGACCGCGTATCGCCTCGGATGCTTCGGCGGCATCGGCGAGTGGGTCGTGGAACGTGGGCATGACGGCCTCCCTGGACGCGGGCGAGTACCCCCGCGATTCGGGGGCCACCGGTCAGGTGCACCATCGCTCCCACGCGCGGCGGCCGGGTCAGATTCGGCGGCAGAGCGGGAGCGCGGCGGCGGTGAACGCGGCGGCTTGCTGCCCGACGAGGAGGCGGGTCTCGCAGGAGGCCTGGATCGCGGCCTGCTCGATCGCCGCCACGCCCGCGTCGAGTTCTTCCACGGTGGGGGCGGAGACGGCGATCAGGCCGGTGTAGCGCAGCACGCCGTGGCCGGCGGTGAGGTCGGCTTCCTGCTGTAGCACGTCGTGGTACTCCGCGGTCTGGGCGGCGTCCTCGATCTGTCCGATCTTCGCCCGTTGCGCCTGGTCGGAGATGTGCTCGACCTTCTTCTTGCGGATGTCGCGGGCGGCCTGATCGGAGCGCATCGGCGTGCACAGCAACGAGAACGACCGCTGAATCCCCGTCGAGAGGAGCACCGGGGACAGGAACCCCGGATACACCAGCGAGCGGGGCCATTCGGAGACCCACAGCACCGCGTGGTGGGCCGAGTCGGTGCGCAGCCGCGCCCAGGACTCGTTGACGGCGACCGGGCCGGCGGTGGCGAGGGACTGGCCAAGCTGCCCGTGGCGTTCGAGGGTGGCGGCGATCGCCGGGTCATACGCGCTGCGGAGGATCACCGCGATCTGTCCCGGCGAGAGCCACCCGGACGGTAACAGGTCGGCCGAGCGCAGGGCGGCGACCAGGGTGTTCATCTCCTGTCGCAGCACCGCGGCGGCACCGCGCAGGCCGCCGCCGGCGGTCCTGATCTGCCGCGCGCTCGCGTTCATGTCCAGCGCCAGCGACAGCGTGGTCGCGTGCCGTTCCCCGGCCGGGCCGGCGCGGTCGATCAGCTCCGCATATGTCTGTGCGGCCCAGGAGTCATCCGCCGTGCCGTGGGCTTCCCACCACTCCGCGAGTCCGGTGCCGGAGTCCGGCAGCGTCCGCTCCAGCACCTGCAAGGTGGCGATGCGTCCCGACCGGCACACGGTGGCGAGCACGCGGCCCCAGGACGTGACCCGTCGTTCCTGCTCGCCCGGGTCGAGGAGCACGAAGGCGGGGTGGGTGACCTCGCAGACCACGGTCAGCGTGCCGGCGGTGGGGTCGTGGATCATCCCAGCCTCGGTTTCGGGGTCGGTGTACTCCCGCAGCCGCGCCTGGTCGCCGGGCAGTGCCAGCGTCCCGACCGGGCGGGGCTTGACGACTCGGCGCCGGTAGAGGAGCTGTCCGCCGGTGGTGCGCCAGAGCCACCAGACCGCGACCGGCAGCCATTCCACCGCCGGACGCCCCGCTACGGGTATCCACGTCAGGCAGGCGGCGATCACCCAGACGGGGGCGGTGTAGGCGAGCAGGAGGCCGCCCCCGGCGTAGAGGGCACCGACAATCGAGAGGATGCCGATGGCGAGGGTGATGAGCTGCGAGAGCGAGAGTCCAAGGAGGATGCCGCGGCGGGTGAGGCGGGAGAACTTCACCGGCACCAGCTCGCCCGACGACGCGGCGGGCTCGTTCTGCTTCGCGGACATGGCGGCTACTCCTTGCCGGTCGGCTTCGGCGCCGGGGGCGGTGGCTGCTTCGGCGGACGCGAACCCGGCGCCGAGGGGCCTGCCGATGGCGTCTTGGGAGCCGGAGTCGAGGGCGGGGGTGCCTGCGCGGCCGGTGGCGGGGTGGTGTCGGTCTGGCCCGCGGAGTCGGCGGCGCTGTCACCCTGATTGCCGAGAGCCTTGCCGGCCTTGGGACCGGCGGTGGCGGCGTCTTTGGCGACTTTCGCGGCCACCACCGCGGCGGCGGCTGGGCCAGCCGCCGCACCCGCCCTAGCCCCAGCGCCCGCTCCGGCCCCGCCACCGGCACCGGCTCCTGCGGAGCTGCCGGCGGCGGTCTTGCCGCCTGCGCCAGCCGTGCCGCTGGAGGCGGGTGCGGGGTTCTTCGGCTCCGGCGGCTTCTTCCCGCCACCTCCAGGACCGCCGCCGTCGTTGTCACCGTCGAGGACCTTCTTCGGCTCCGCGCCGCCCTGCGGCTTCGAGGGGGTGGGGACGGGTCGGTTGAGGGCGTTCTTCGCGTCCTGTTCGGAGCCGATGGCGTGGTACATGTCGAACCCGACGAACGCGATGAACTTATACGTCAGGTAGGGCGCGAACGCGGCCATCGCCATCAGCACGATCCCCGCGATCGGGTCGGCCACCGAGGCCAGGTCCCCATCGATCGGCGCGCTGACCTGGGTGATGGCGACGAGGAACATCACGACCAGGACGAGCTTGGAGCAGATCAGGGCGATGACGAACATCGTCCACTTGCTGATCCACCCCCGGCTGGCGTCCCACGAGGCCCCGGAGAAGGCGAGGGGGGCGAACACGATCGCCACCAGCAGCAGCGCCTTGCGCACCAGTAGTGAGAGCCAGACGATCGCGGCAGCGGCGATGGCGAGGCCGGCGAGGAAGATGGTGATGATCGCGCCGACTCCTGGTGCGGCGATGTTGATTCCGACCAGGCCGGCGGCGAGCAGGGCGATCTTGTCGCCCATGCTCTCGGTGGTCTCCCCGGCGGCCTGGATGATCCCGACGCAGAGCTGGTCCACGATCTCCAGCAGCAGGGCGGTCAGGGTGATGACCACGAACGACCCGAGCACGCTCTTGGCGAGCCCAAGGGCCGCTCTCGACAGTGCGGTGGGGTCGCGTCTGATGAGTCCGGTGATGAGTTGGAGGCAGAAGAAGATCAGCATCACGAAGATCGCGATGCCGAACAGGATGTTGTAGACCGCCACGTACTCATCGCTGGTGACATCCACGAGGGTGGTGGTGTCGAACACCGACCAGACGGCCTCGAAGAGCCAGCCGGCGGCGGCGCCCATCGCGCCGGCGAGCCAGTCGAACGGGGCGGAGACCAGGCTGGCTGCGGCTTCGCCGGCGGTGTCGCAGACGGTCGAGACCAGGGGGATATCGCATACACCCACCGCAGATCACTCCTCAGAAGTTGAGACGTTTGGTGGGTGGGTCAGACCTGCTGGCCGACGTTCCAGAAGAAGTTGATGAGCGTCACCGAGGCGCCGCAGATGACGGCGGCGCCGCAGCTCACGAGGACGCCGATCTTGCCTCTGCCCGCGAGGTGGGGGTTGGAGCTGTTGGCGCCGAAGCCCCACACGATCGCGCTGATGATGAGGGCGAGGACGGAGAGGATGAGGCCGACCGTCATGACGGCGCCGACGATGGTGCGCAACTGCGCGATGCCGGGCAGGCCGTCACTGTTGGGGTCGATGTTGATGTCCATCGGCACCACGACGGGTGCGGCGAGAAGGGCGGTGGCGAGGTCGAACACGATGGGCTCCTGACGGATGCGGACCCGCCGCGAAGGCGGGGAACACGGACGGGGTTCACGCATCAGGTGCGCGCACACGTCCACGCACCGCGCCCGCCCGCCGAGAGGCCCGCGACAGACGGATGTCGCACCCGGGGCAGGGTGAGACGGCATCGGTGGCGATGGTTGCGCAGGGCGGGTGTCAGAGTTGGTCGCCGAGGGCGATAAGCCAGTTCATCCATGCCACTCCGCCGCCGGCCAGCACGGCGGCGCCGAGGGCGACGAGGACGCCGGTGCGGCCCTTGCCGGCCATGACGTGGTTGCCGTTCGCGGCGGCGATGGCCCACACGATCGCGGAGACGATCAGCATCAGCACCGCGACGATCAGCACGAACGTCAGCAGCGCGCCGATCACGGCCCGCAGGTCGCCGATGCCGCCGAGCCCGTCGAAGTCGGGGAACACGTTCATGCCGCATCACCACTGGCGTGCCCTTCGCGGGTGCAGCGGGTAGACGCGATGCTGGTGGTGTCCGATGATCGAACTGCCGGAATAGCCCTCATGCCGGTAGGTGCGACTCGCTGGCCCAACTGCGCCGGGACCGCCCGCCTGGTCCTGCGGAACGCCGCGACCAGGGCACTCGCTCGGATCGCCCGCGCCGTCTCAGCGGGCCGCGGTGACCCGGGCGGTGGCCGACCCGTCGCTTACCTCTGACGCAAGATTCGTGCATCAGAGGTAAGCGAACAATCACGGATTCTGAGACACGGTGACGTGCAGGTGGTCGTAGTGGCCGCCGGTGACGTCGCCGGGGTCATGCATCCCGCCGCCGTCGTAGGGGCGCCAGCCTTCGGCGTCGCGGGATATGGACCAGATGCGGCCGTCCCAGATCAGGTACTCCACGCCCAGAGCTTCGGCGTGGTCCTTCATCCAGTTGGTGACCTCCCACCCGAGCTCGCGCTGTGCCGGGGTGGGCTGGGAGCCGATGGCGTTGCCGAAGGTGCCGTCGCAGGCCCGGCCGAGGGGGTGTTCGGAGACGGTGCCGGGCCGGGGTGAGTAGCAGACCCAGCTCGTGTCGGGGAACGCGGCGATGGTCTGGGTGTACAGGTGCAGCAGGCGGGCGGTGATCTGCCCGCCGCTGGTGGGGTCGTCGACCGTCTGGTTCGGGTCGCCCTCGAACGGCTCCGGCGCCCCACCAGGCGCACCGCCGGTGTCGGGGTCGCACTCCTGGCCCGGTGTGCCGGTCTCGGGTTCGGGCAGGTCGGCTACGTCATGGCTGTTGAGCCAGGCGGCGGGGTCGGTGTGCTCGCCATCGGTGCCGCCGAGGCTGACCTCGAAATGCAGGTGCGGGCCGGTCGAGTTGCCGGAGGAGCCGATGTCGCCGATGTGCTGCCCGGCGGTCACGGTGTCGCCGGCTTGGACGTGGATGCCGTGCTCCCACATGTGCGCATACGCCGTCGCGACCGTCTGCCCGCCGATGGTGTGCTCGATGACGATGAGCCCGCCGTACCCGCCGGAGAACTCCGCCACCGTCACCGTCCCGTCCGCTGCCGCCAAGAGCGCGGTGCCGTCCGGGGCGGCGAAGTCGGTCCCGGTGTGGAAGGAGTCCTCTCCGGTGATGGGATGCACCCGTGGCCCGTATTCGGAGGTGAGGACCCAGGTGCCTTCCGGGACCGGGAACACCACTCGCGAGGACTCTGGCCCGGCCACCTGTACGACCTCGCCGCCCGCGCCCGCGCTCGTCGTGGTGGTGAGTGTGGTGAGGATGGTCTCGGCGACCGGCTCGTAGTTGCGGTACCGGTCGGGGTAGGCGGACACTTCGACGGCTTGGGCGGCCTCGCCCTTGTCCATCTGCTCCCAGCCGGGGATGTCCAGCAGCCCTCTGGGGCTCGGATGGTTGGGTCCGGTGGGTCCGCCGAAGAACGCCTGCGCCTGGTAGATGGGGTCCATCAGCTCGGCGACCGTGCCCCACCCGGATTGTGGGCGCATCTGGAACAGGCCGAGGGAGTCGTGGTCGGAGCCGTCGCCGTCGTTGGGGTAGTCCGCGGACTCGGGGTAGGCGCTGGTGTTGGAGAGCATCCGCAGGGTGGACTCGGTAAGCGCCGCCATCAACGCGATCACCAGCCCGTCGCGGGTCACCCCGTCGATTTGGCTGCCGGTCTCGATGATCGTCGCCGCGTGGGTGAGCTGTTGCCGGTTGAGCGTGAACGTCTCACCGTTCGCGGTCGTCACGGTCAGTGAGTCGGGGACGTCTCCGACTGTGACCCCGCTGTTGACTGTGCAGGCGACGGTCGCGGTGGCGGCGGGGTTCATCAGGACCCCGACCGATAACAACGCCAGGACGGGTCCGAAGAACACCAGGACCAGCGTGGCGACGACGACCTTCTTCAACACGAACCACTCACCCCCAGGCGGCTATCGGAGGGGGTTGTCGAGCTGGGACAGGCGCAGCAGATGGCAGGTGTCATACGTGGGTGCGCAGACGATGAAGAGCGTGAACGCCACCGGATGCTCCGAGGTCACCTGCTCGTCGTTCCAGACGCCGGTGCGGTGGCGGGTGCCCTCGACCGTGTATGCGATGGTGCCTTCGGCGAGCTGTCCGGGTTGGGCCTGCTCCACCGCCGTGTCCCACGCCTCCGGCACGAAGGCGTCCTCGATGGTCAGGTGCTGCGCGGTCGCGTACTGACGCAGCTCCAGCCAGGCCTCCCTGGTCGGGAGATAGGCCGCGACATCAGAGGCGAGCCCAGCCTGCTCCGCACCCGAAGGATCACCCACAGCGAGGACCACCGAGCTGTAATCCAAGGGCATCAACTCGCTGCCGGTGTCCCACGCGAACAAGGTCTCGGCGACGTTGCGGGCGAACGTCTCTGGGTCGTCCGACGCCTCGACCTCCGGCAAGGCGGGAACGGACGGAGTTCCGGTCGGCGTCGGCTCGCCAGGAGCAATGACCACCGGAGCCGATGGTGTGCCGCCGCCACGGTCGGGGCTGCGATCGCTGGTGGGCGGCCCGGCCAGGAGGCCGTAGACGCCGACCCCGGCCAGCACCACGATCACCACCAGCGCAGAGACCAGGGCGATGAGCCGGCGCCGGGCACGAGCATCAGACGCAGCGAAGGGAGTCTTCATACCCGACAGGTGCGCTGGTCCTTCCCTCGCACTCAGAACGGGTCGGTCAGAGGGCGCGCAGGTGCCCCCGGCCCGAGGGCGCGTCGTCGGCCGGTTCGCGGTCGCGGGCGGCGCGCAGCTCGTCGGCGAACCGGCTCGTGCCTTCGGCGGTGTCGAGGAAGGCTTCGATCTGCTCGTCGGTCAGCTCGGTGGCGAGCTGGTCTGGGTCGTAGTGGGTCCACCACTGGGTCAGCTCGCCCCAGGTGTGGATGAACGCCCGCACCGGATACCGCACCGGCTCCCCATCCACATCGGTCAGCGGCACCGGACGCGGCGCCGACGTCTTGTCTTTCTGCTTCTTGGCGGCGGTGGCGCGGGCGACGGCCTCGTCGGCCATCTGGTGCAGGTCGGCCTCCCGAACGTCCTGCGCGATGGTCGCGGCATCGCGGACGGCTTGGAAGATCGGGTGCACTGGTGCGCCGGCCTCGATCTGCTCCAACGCCGCGGCAGCTTGCGCGCGCAGGGGTTCGGGTTGGGCGGGGTCGGCGGCGATGCGTTCTAGGTAGCCGATCCGCTCGAAGGTCTTGTAGGAGGCGCCGCCGCCGATCATGGAGGCGGCCTGCTCGCGGGTCTTGCCAAGTTGCCCGGTTGACGGTGGTGGACATTGTCCACCACCGTCGCTTCCGGGCTGGTGGTCGCTGGTAAAGCGGGTCGCGGCCTGCCGCCGGGCGGCGTCTTCGGCCATCTCCTGTTTCAGTTCCCGGTACAGGGCGGCGGCTTCGAGCTGGGTCAGCGGCTTGTGCAGCATGTTGTCGTCTTGCTCGCCCAGCAACTGCCCGAGACGATCCGACAGGCCCGAGCGAACCCAGACGCTGACGGTGCGCCAGCGGAGTTTCTTGATCGCCGCCAACCGCCGCGCCCCGCATACCAGCACTCCGTCGATGGTGACCGTCAGCGGTTGCAGCAGGCCCTCGCGTTCGATGGAGGCGGCCAGGGCGTCGATGTCGCCCAGGTCGGCGCGGTGCCGTGTCCCGACGATGATGGAGTCCACCACCCGGTCGAGCTGGACTCCGCCGGCCTGCACCTCACTCACAGCACATCACCCCCGCCACGATCACGGTCACGGTGGGTGGGGGCGGCGAGGGACAGGGAGAGCACCAGGTCGTCGTCGCGTAGCAGCACCGGTAGCGTCTCGCCGATCAGCAGCCGCAGCAGCACCCCCTTCCCGGCGTTCGTGGCGGCGTAGGCGGGGTGTGGGCTGCCGAGCAGCGCTCGCAGCAGCACGGTCCAGGATCGGCCGGGCAGGTCCAGTAGGACGCGGGCGTGCCGGCCCCGCCGCAGCCCCTCATACGCGGACTGCCGGGTGCCGGCCCGCATCAGCGCCCCGCACACGTGCTCGACCGAGGCCCGCGCGGTCTCCGGCGCCCAGCCCAGCAGGCACAGCAAGGCGATGGCGTCCTCGGCCGCCGATCCCGCGGACATGCACGCCCGATCCGACCCGCCGCCGGAACTGCCGTTGTCGTCCGCATCGGTGCGGGCGTCGGTCTCGGTGTCCGCCGAGGTGGGGTCGGTGACGTGGAAGGCGGGGTGGTAGTCGGTGAGCGGGTTGTCCCGGTCGGCGAACCGCTCCGGGTCGTGGAACGCGGACACGTGCGGGCGGCGGGCTTGGTGGACCGAGCAGAGCAGTCCTTGGGCGCGTTCCTCGAAGATGCAGGTGATCCGCACCCCGTGGGTGACCATCGCCCACGGATCGTCCGCGCGCCGGGTGGAGGCGTACTGCATCGCGTCGAACGCCGCAGATGCGGCCTCCCACGGATCGAGGCCGTGCTTGCGCGCCAGCGGGGTGTACTTCTCCGCGGCGTAGGCCATCAGCTCCCGCGCGGACGGATCGGACGCCCACGCGCCCTCGCCCGCCTCATGCAGCCGGTTCAGCAGCGCACGCAGGCCCTCACTGGTCGTGAAGCCCTCGCCGGCCTCGTCGTGGTCTGTTGTGGTGGTCATGGCCGGTCACCTGTTCATTCCGACACCAGCGCGTACCGGCCCCGACGACGCGTTGCCGCTGCGGCCGAAGGCGGACAACGGGGGCAACCGTCGCGCCCGGTCTGTGAGGTCCTGCAGCCGGTTCGCGATCGGGGCGCGGGCGCGGCGGGCCAGCTCGGCCTCGAAGTCGATACCCCGCCCCGACAGCGTCGCCCCGTGCCGGGCGATCAGGTCGGTGGGTCGCACCCACTCCACACCCCGCGCCCGCCTTCCAGCGGGCGTGTGCTCCTGGTCGTCGCGGCGAATGTGCGCGGCTCCCACCGCGTCCGGCGTGCCGGTCGATTCGGCCAGCTCCCGTTCGCGCTCGGGCTCAGGGATCGGCCGTCGCCGCTCGTGTTGTTCGTGTGGGTTCCCGTTCATCGGGTCGCCTCCTCACCATCGTTGCTGTCAGAAAGGTGCGCACCGGCGAACCAGCGCCCGACCGTGGAGGGGTGCACGCCGAGTTCGCGGGCGATGCGCTTGTTCGACCAGCCCCGCCGCCGCAGCTCGGCCGCCTGGCTCCTTCGCTCCGTTGCGGCGGTTGGCGTGTCACTTGTGGGCGCCTGCATTCCGGGCGCCGGGTCATCTGGGCGGGGTGGCACGGTCAGCTCCACACGGCGTGGCTGCGTCGGCGCGTCGAGGACCGCGGGTTCGGGCGCCGCGAGACTGGCGGGGTCATCAGGGCTGGCGGTGTCGGGTGTGGGGCGGGTGAGGATGACGGTCAGGTGGGTGATTGCCAGCACCACCGGCGGCACCGCCGCCACACTCGCAGCGAGTACGCCAGGTACGTCGGCGTCGGCGGCGACCACGGCGTGGATCGCGTTGGCGGTCACCGACACCGCGGCGCCGCCGATCAGCAGCGCCCAGGGATACCAGGCCGACTTCTGGCCGGCGAGGGCGACGACGGCGACGGTGGCGACGACGATGATGCCGTCCACGATCAGCGGCCACGCCCACGCCTGCTCTGTACCGATGCCGCTTCGGGCCGCGAGGTCTGCCAGCGCGGTGAAGGACAGCCAGAACGCGCCGGCGGCGATGAACACCGTCCCCGACACCGCCGTCATCACCGCCCATCGGCGACCCGCCGTCCTGCTCGCGACCGTGCTGCTCGCGGCCGGGGTGGTCATCACAGCCCCCGCACCCTCGATGTCCCCGTTGCGGCGCTTGCGTCGCGACGGAACCAGCCGTCCGCGACCTGCGGCGACGCACCGCGTACCGGCGGCGACGATGGGCCGTGTCGGGCAGGTTCGCCGCGGACGGTGCGGTAGGCGGACCGGACCGTGGCGGTGATCTCTCGTGGCCCGAAGTCCGACTTCGCTGCCGTGAGCACGGCGTCGAGGGCATCGTTGAGCGGGACCCCGCCTTCGGCGAGACGGCAGGACGCCCAGAACAGCTTCAGGTTGCGGTCGGTGTCCTGCCGGTCCAGCCACGCCGCCAGCCGCTGCGCATCGTCCCGGCCCGCCGGCTGCCAGGTCTCGGGCCGTGGACGAGGTGCGGGGCGGGGGTCGAGGAAGTCCCGCAGCGCGTTTGAGTCCAGCAGGCCGGCGGGGCGGGTGTTGATCGTCTCGACCTGGTAGCCGACCGTGGTGCCCTGGATCGAGCGGGTCGAGGGCGGGACGATGATGTAGCCGCCGTCGCCGCGGAAGTCGATCCCGGCCCGCCCGGCCTGCCACGACCGCTGCTCCGTCCCGGGTGTCGCCGGGTAGTAGGCATGCAGTCCACCGGTGGGGGTGCGGACCAGCAGCTCCCACCCGTCCACCAGGCCGGCGCGCATGGCGCGGTCGAAACTGGTCCGGCCGTCGACCGGGCCGTGCACATCCAGATCCACCACGACGACCTCGGAGGCGGCGCCGGTCGGGACACCGATGTTCGCGCCCGGCGACTGCCGCCACCACGCCTGCACCTGATCGAGGTCCGTGGTGGCGTCGTGGAACCCGTGTCCGGTGGCCGGCCGCTTCCCATACGCCACACAGGGGAAGACCGGCACCCCCGCCGACGCGAACTCCCGCGCGGCCGCCGACAACGGCCACGCTCCGCTCATCCGCAGCAGCACTGAGGAGACCGCGCCGTGCTCGGCCATCACAGTCCCCGCCCCTCGAGCGCCGGCACCGGGACGGGGCGTGCACCTGGTTCGGGCAGCGACGCCACCTGCCGCGACGGCACCGGCTCCGGTGCCGGTGGTACGTGCGCGGGTGTCTCGCGGTGGGCCGCCGCCCGGTCCAAACCGGGCGGGGTACCGTCACCGACTTGCGCGGTGTCGAGCTGGTCCAGGATCGCCAGGGCGGTCTTGCGGACCCGTTCCCCGGTGGCCTTGACCACCTCCACCGGCTCCGTGCCATCGACCCGTGTCGCCCAGGTCGACACGTACGGGATCGTGTACCCGGAGGTGTCCATTCCGTGGGCGGCACCGACCATCAACGCCACGGACTCGGCTTCGACCTCGCCGATGCCGCGATGCTGACGGACATCCTCGGCGTCGGGGCCGTGGAGGAGGACGTGGCCGAGTTCGTGGGCGAGGGTCTTGACCTGCGCGGCGGGATCCATGTTCTCCCGCACCGCCACGGTGTTCGCGGTGTAGTCGGTCATCCCGTTCGCGCCGTGGATCATGCCCTCGTGCGGTACCCGCAGCACCGCGAACCCGGCCGCCTCGACCTGCGCCGCCAGACCGCCCCACAACCCGGCGGGCACTTCGCCTTCCAGCACCCGCGGTGCCGGGGGTTCGGGGATCGGGTCACCGGCGGTCTGGCTCGCGTCCCACACATATGTAGGTCGGACGCCGACCATCTTGGAACGCACCACCTCACCGGCACGCGGCTTCTCACCCTTACCGAGCCGGCGCCAAGACTCCGCATCCTGCGGTGTAGCCGAGGCGAACCTGCCCGTCACCGGCGCGAGAATCTGGTAGCCCGGCTGGCCCTTCTCCACCTGCCGTCCGAGGGCCTGCCACTGCTTGTAGCCGGCCACGTACGAGGGGAACGGCTCCGGCACCCGGCCCTGCTCGTATGCTTCCGCGTGGGCGACCCAGATCAGCAGGGTGTTGTTGAAGCTCCTCGATCGGAACCGGGCCGCGAACGTCAACGCGCGCGCCCAATCCGGCCCGGACACCAGTTCTTCGACCGCGCCGGTCAGGCTCTCGTGCAGCTCGTCGAGCTTGGCCTCTCTTGCGGCTTGCGCTTGCTCTCGTGTCTTCGCCATCGGCGTGTCCTCCCGATACCCTGAGCACCGGGCCGACCAGGCTCGGTGACCATCAGGTACGCCGCGAAAACCAGCAACGGCAGACGGACAACGAAACAAGCCATGTGACCGTCAGGCACGGCGGTGAACCCGGCGAGTCCCCACCACTACTAGCCCTTGGCGCGTTCCCTGCCAGCAGGCGGGAAGGATGCGGAGATCCGTACCGTCGACGCTGCGATGTGTACCTTCAGGATCAGGCGGCCGCTCTCTGCCGGATCATCAGCCGATAGCGAGTTGGTGTGACACCTACGGCGTGGCGAAACATCCGCGCGGCATGACCGCGACTGCGCCACCCCACTTCGCGCATCGCTGCCTCAATAGACAGGTCAGTCTCACGCAGCAGCCGAGCCAGATGCTCGGCTCGGACAGTAGTGAGGTACGTCATGGGGGTCTTGCCGTAAGCGTCCACGAAGATCCGCCCGAGCTGTGAGGGCGATAGATGTACTCCGGCGGCGAGTCGACCGAGTGTCCAGTCCTCGGCCGGTGCATTGCGAAGCAGGTCGAGCGCTTCGCGAGCCTCGGCCCGCAGGGGCGCGAACCGCCGGTAACGTGGTGTGCCAGGACGACCCGTCCTCTTCTGGGTCGTGGTTCGTGATACGGGCGAGGTCTTCACATACGGGCTCACGACATCGAGCACGGCAAAGAGCAGGGCCTGCGTCCGGTAGAACCTCTTGGTGCACGGTCCGTCAACACTGAGCGCGACCAGCTCGTCCAGGAGTGGCGTGAACATCCGAGTGCGGTTCTCTCCGAGGCGGAGTATCTGGGCCGACTCGGAGTAGATCTCGTCGGCGAAGTCATGGGCATCGAGCCGGTCTGCAAGCAGCTCGGCATGCTGCCAGAAGACCTGGTCGACGACGTAGTCTCGGTCCAGGTAGAGCGTGGTGACGGTGACAAGATCTTCGGGTTCGCCACCACACAGGGTGTTGGCACCCAGGGCCACGACGTCACCGGCGCAGACGGGCTTCTCACCAAACTCGCTGAGCACGATCGCAGATCCTGCGCGGACGAAGATCAGCTTGACGCAGTCATGCGCCACGGGCGCGATAGGCACACGGATGCTGCAAGTGCGAGCAATGATTGGTTGAAGGCGCGCCGAAGGCATACATGCCTGCTACGGCCGACCCGCACCAGGCGTGGGCCGGGTCATGGCGCGCAGCCTCTCATTGCGGTCGCTGGTGGGGCGCCACGAGGTCTAGGAACCAGAGACGTCACGGGGCTGACCCCCAGAGGGGGGGTCGGGCAGCCCTACCCCAGCGCGTCGCGGCGAGCAGCCCACTGGCCGACCGGTCGCGCCATGGTGAAGTCGGGGTGGTCATAGTCGGCGTTCTTGGTCCTCTCCTCCGGCAGCAATGGTGCTTGGATCCCCGCCCAAGGGCCTGCCACGGCTTCTGCCGCGTGTGTGGTCTCCCACCGGGCATCACGGTAAAAAATGTAGCAGATAGTACAATTGACCGCCTGTGGCTGAGTTCGCGGTCGCCGCGTCGGTGTCGAGTCGCGGGCGAAGGGGGTGAGACGTGTCGTAGCTCCCGAGCGGGAGATGTCACCGTCATGCGCGGGAGACTTAGCGCACTATAGAACGAGTTCTACCTCAGTCTTGGACCTAACTAGGGCATCGCAGGCTGCGAGATTCCCAACCCATACTCACGCCATTGGTATCAAAGATCGTACTTGACGGTACATAAATGGCTCTGGCATCGTGATGTGCTGTGAGTGGAGATCCTCGTGTGGCCAACGGTTGGGGTGCCGAGCATCGGCGTGCCCAGGCCGAGCAGATCAGTTGTGCCGACGTGGTCGATGCGCTGGGTCGTCGTCACCGCCACCGTGCGCACATCCTGGGGCTGGAGAGTCCCACCCCCGGCAGGGTCCTCTTCGGACCAGTCGTGACTATCGCCTTCTTCCCCAGTTGCGCTGCCAGCGTCGACCCCGCTGTACACGATTTCCGATCGCTGATCCGTGAGGCGGTTGGCGACGACGCCGAGGGAAAGGTCCTCGTGCTCGCGACCAACGGCCATCCAGGCGTCTCGGTCGGTGGTGGAACGAAGCTTGGCCGCGTTCACCACTACGGGCTCGACGGGGTGCTGACAGATGGCCGGCTCCGGGACTACGCCGAGCTTCGAACGTACGGGTTCACCGCGTACTGCGCCGGGGAAGCGGTCGAGGCTGGCGGTGCGCTGATCACTCCACACCAGGCGAACGTTCCCGTGGTGCTGGATGGTGTCGGCATCATGCCGGGCGACTACGTTCTCGCCGACGGATCGGGGGCGGTCATCATCCCCGGCGCGGAGATCGACGAGGTCCTACTCGGTGCGACAGCGGTGAAACAGGAGGACGCGCGCTTCCGTGAGCAAATCGCGCAGGAACGCGCCAGTGCCGGGGAGAGCGCCCGGGGAGAGCGAGAGCGATGACCGAGCCGGGACGCGACGAGCGGACAGAACCATCACCAGACGCTGGAACGGGAGATAGCCCTGGCTCCCGCAGCGCTTCTCGACACCACGCCGAGCCGGAGGCGGGCGACCACTCCAACGACAGCGTTGGCCGCGAGATGTTCGCTTGCCCGCACTGCGGGCACCAACTCAGCATGTTCAGAGAAGCGCGGTCGAGCCCCGGAGACAAGGCCGCTGCCTGGGTGGCGAGCGTCGCGGGCTCATGGCCGTTCCTGCTAATCCTGGTGGTGGCGATTCTCGCGTGGTTTGTCGTGAACACTATCCTGCCGCTCTTTTATCCCCACCCGACGGCCATGCTGGACTATCTAGGAACGGCTCTGGCGATCGTCGCGGCTCTGCAGGGACCGCTGATTCTGCTCACTCAGCGACGGGAGTCGGACCGGGACCGTGCGCGAGACATCGAGACGTTCCACATCTCTCAGAACACCGAAGCCGATCTGCACTCGATCAGTCATGCCATCAACTCGGTTCTTGAGCAGTGGGAACGCGACCGGTCGTCAGGTGCCGTTGACGTACCGGGAGGTGGCGGTACGGCTGAGAAACCGCGGACGGGAGCCACTCGATCGCAGGACTCATCGTGACCTCCGAGGCTGGCGGGTTCAGTCCAGATCGGGAGCACGGTGAGTGAGAAGAAGCCGCGACGGCTGACCGCCAAGGGCGAGGCCACTCGCCTGCGTATCGTCGCGGCAGCCGCCGATCTCATGTACTCGCAGGGCGTCGAGGCCACCAGCGTTGACGATGTCATAGAGGCCAGTGGAACGGGCAAGTCTCAGGTTTACCACTACTTCTCGGACAAGACCGAGTTGGTTGAGGCAGTCGTGAGGGCCCAGATTGAGCGGGTGCTTGGCGAGCAGGCACCATTCCTCGACGACCTGCGCACGATGCGCGGCTTCGAGCGTTGGCGGGATGCGATCGTGGTAGGAGTGCGTGGTTGGCGAGGTGCTCACGGCTGTCCGATGGGGTCGCTGGCGAGCGAAATCGCTGGCCGGTCTGAGACTGCGCGTGAGAATCTCCAGCGAGGATTCAGCGTCTGGCAGCACTGGTTCCGTCTCGGACTGGAGCGCATGCAGGACTCAGGCGAGCTACGGCCGGACGCAGATGCTGAGGAACTCGCCGTCGGTCTGATGGCGGCTGTCCAAGGCGGGTACCTCCTCGTCAAGACCACACGGGACGAGCGCAGCATGGCAATCGCGCTCGACATGGCTCTCGACTCCATCCGCGTCGCGCTGAGCGCCGCAGAGTGAACTGCGGAGGAGAGCACATGCCTTCTGAGGCACGAGTCCCAGAGCCCGCGGACGATTCCACGAGCCATGCCGTGAGGAGGAGTTCTGCCCCGGCCTTTCACAGTTCGAGCTCTCTCCACTCGATGCCTCCCGAGCATGATGGTGCGAGTCAGGCCACGGCCAGCTTGCGGGCAATGGTCGACCGGGTTCCTGAAGGCTGGACCGTCGTCGCATACGAAGGTCGCTCATACGGATTGACCCGGACCACGCGAGTGCAGGGCCAGAGCATCAGCATCTCGGCCGAAGAGCTAGGAGGCGAAGACCTGATCAGCGCCAACGTGTACCGCACTCGCAAAGCAGAGCACCTACGGCCCTGTGAGGTATCCGAAGCCAAGGTGCTGGCATTCCTGCGCGGGTGGACGCCCGCATGACCCCTCGCGACACTCTGTCAGCAGGATCAGGAATCCACGCCGAATCCTCTGGTGTGGCTTCATCGACTACGAGGACCACGACATGTTGGCATGGCCCCGTTTAGAGATTCCACGCCTGGATGTGCACGGGCCCGCAGTCTCGGTCTATGACACTGAGAAGCGATCGTTGGTGACGTTGCGGCCGGACGACGCCGCGCGGATGTACGTCTGTGGTATCACACCGTACGACTCCACTCATCTCGGCCATGCGGCCACCTACGTCGGCTTCGATCTGCTTAACCGCGCCCTTCGAAACGCTGGGCGCGATGTCATCTATGTCCAGAACGTGACCGACGTCGATGACCCGCTGCTGGAACGCGCCCACGCGCGAGGCATTCCCTGGAGTGATCTCGCACAACGCGAGATCGAGCGATTCCGGCAGGACATGACAGCCTTACGCGTGCTGCCACCCGCGCATTACATCGGGGTTGCCGAGACCGTCACCAAGATCATCTCTCGCATCGAGATGTTGAAAGAACGCGGCTCCATCTACCGAGTGGGGATCGACCTCTACTTCGAGGTGTCTGCCGACCCATCCTTCGGCCGTATATCGTCACTCGACCGCGACGTGATGCTGAAGGACTTCGCCGAGCGTGGTGGTGACCCCGACCGGAAAGGCAAGCGCGATCCGCTCGACTGTCTGGTTTGGCGCGGCGAGCGGCCAGGGGAGCCGTTCTGGCCCAGTCCGTGGGGGCCGGGACGACCCGGATGGCACATCGGATGCACCACAATCGCCCAGGAATATCTGGGACCATCCTTCGACGTACAGGGTGGAGGACGAGACCTGGCATTCCCGCACCACGAGATGTCCGCAGGACTCGGTCATGTCATTCATCCACAGCATCGGTTCGCGCAGACCTTCGTCCATGCCGGGATGGTTGCCTACGACGGCCAGAAGATGTCGAAGTCGCGCGGAAACCTGGTCTTCGTCTCCTCTCTGCGAAAGCAAGGAGTGGACCCTGTGGCCATCCGCCTCGCCCTCATGCGGCACCACTACCGATCAAGCTGGCAGTGGACAGACGCCGAACTCCCTGCCGCACTCGTCACGTTGAAGCAGTGGCGGCGTGCCCTGGCGCTCGGTAGCGGGGCGCCGGCAGCACCGGTCGTGCAGGCCGTGCTATCGGCACTAGCCGCCGACCTGGACGCTCCGGCCGCGGTTACCATTGTGCAGGCGTGGGTTGACGCCTCGCTTGGTACCGACACTGTGGCGGACAAGCGAGACAGCTCTGCCTCTATGACGGTTCGACGTCTGGCGGACGCTTCACTCGGTCTCCTGCTCTGATCGGATCACCCCGGACTGGGAATATTCGGCCATCGTGCACGAGCTGGCTACGCCTGCGTCCAGGTGGTGCCGGAGGTGTGGTCCTGGATGGCGATCCCAGCACTAGCCAGTTCGTTCCGGATGCGGTCGGCTGTGGAGAAGTCTCCTGCGTCTCGCGCATGAGAGCGATTCGCGAGCAGGACCTCGACGAGGGTAGAGATCGTGCTGCTCTGCACGTCGGCTCGCGGGGCGGTCGTGAAGCCGCCGGGCTCGGCTCCTAACACTTCGGTCATCGCGAGCACCGATTCGTACGCGGACATGACGGCAGCTGCATCGCCGTTATCCAGAGCGATGTTGCCCGCGCGCACGTGGTCGTGTAATACCGCGAGCGCCGCTGGAACATTCAGATCGTCGTCGAGCGCGGCCGCAAAGGCAATGGGCGGCTTCGGGACGTCGGATGCTGTGTTCGCGAGCTGTGTTCGTGCGCGGCGCTGGAAGGTCGCGATTCTCGTGACCGCAGCTTCGGTGTGCGCGAGGGCTTCCTGGTGATAGTCCAAGGCGCTGCGGTAGTGCGCGCTGAGCAGGTAGTAACGCAGGGTCGCCGGGCCGACGCGGCGGAGGAGTTCGTCGGCATACAGAGAGTTGTCTAGCGACTTGGCCATCTTCTGACCGCCGACGGTGACGAGGCCGTTGTGCACCCAGTACTTGGCGAACTCCTCGCCTGCTGCGGTGGACTGGGCAAGCTCGTTCTCATGGTGCGGGAACCGCAGGTCGAGGCCACCTCCGTGGATGTCGAATGCACGGCCGAGGTAGTGCCTGGACATCGCCGAGCACTGTATGTGCCATCCCGGCCTGCCGGTTCCCCATGGTGAGCGCCAACGAGCGGATGCTGGGTCGCTGGGCTTGGCTCCCTTCCAAAGCGCGAAGTCGCGGGGATCGGTCTTTGCCCCGCCAGGCCCTTCGTCAGGGTCCACCACGGCGTCGGGGGTCTGCCGGGTGAGCGTGCCGTATGCCTGCCAGCTGCTGACATCGAAGTAGACGTCGCCGGAGCCGTCGCCGGCGACGTAGGCGTGTCCGCGGCGAAGGAGTCGTTCGATCAGGGTCAGTGCTTGCGGGATGTGACCGGAGGTTCGGGGTTCATGGGTTGGCGGGAGAACACCCAACGCGGTGTACGAGCGCGCGAACTCCGTCTCGACACGGTAGGCGCGTGCCCACCATGGTTCAGTCTCGGTTGCTAGGTCCAGAACCTTGTCGTCGACGTCGGTGACGTTGCGAACGAGGGTGACCGCGTAGCCGCGGTGGGTGAGCCAGCGTCGCCAGAGATCGTAGACGAGGGCGCTACGAAGGTGCCCGATGTGCGGCGCGGACTGCACGGTCGGCCCGCACACATAGATGGAGACTCGTCCTGGGGTCAGCGGGACGAAGCTACGTAGCTCCCGGACAGCACTGTCGTAGATGCGAAGCATCAGTCCGCAGCCTCCTGCCTGGTAGAAGCCGCGATCGCGACGAGCGGACCAGTCATAGGCGGGGCACCCTGATGTAGTCCAGGCCCGAGAGGTTCACTAGCGTCTCTCGGAAACCGCGGACGATGACGCCCAGGACCGCCTGACAATGGCCGCATCGCATGACTGCACCCATGGCCGTGATGAAGACATGCGCGCAGGCGAGGTTGAAAGAGCTGCCGCAGCCCCGGCACCTGCCGACCGTCACAGTGATCTCGATACCGAGAGCAGTCGCGAACGCACCCGCGAGGGCGTTTCCGTCGACGTGAGTCATCGACTGCCTCCAAATCGTTCCGTACGAATCTGCGTGGGGTCGTGGCCCAGTTCGACAAGCCAACCGGCGACGGCCTCAACGAACGATGTCGGTCCGCAGACGAAGATGCGTGGCGACAGCGACGCGGGAAAGGTCGACGCTGCGAGCGCCTCACGCGTCAGCCGTCCAGGTGGCCGGCCCGCTCCAGGTGCTGACTCGCGCGTGTAGACAATCTCGACGACGGTTCGTGAGAGCTCTGCCAGTTCGTCAGCGAAGAACTCATCGCGCGGACTGCGGACCGAGTACAGCAGCCGAAACTCAGCACCTTTCAACTCACGTTCACGCGCCGAGGCCATCGAGAACAAGGGCACAACCCCTGAGCCGCCCGCGATGAGCTGAACCGGTGACTGCTCGGGCTCAGCGGGGATCCAGACGAAGAAGCGTCCGAGCGGTCCTTGTACCTCGACTTCTTCACCTTCCGCGAGCTGACGCACAAGAAACGGCGACACCTCGCCCCCGGGTAGCTCCTGGACCACCAGCACGACCCGTGTCGACTCACCCGAAGACGCCAGCGAGTAAGACCGGGACGCCTGGTACCCGCCCGGTGCCGTGAGCCGGATGTCGAGATGAGCTCCGGCGTCGTTTCCAGGCCAGGTCGGCACAGCCAGTTCAAGACGCACGGCCGAGCCGGTCTCAAACTGCCGACTGATCACCCGCCCGAGGTGCCACCGGACTCGGTTAGAGGTGATCACCAGTAGCGCTCCTCCCGCCACGGGTCGCCACGGAGGTGATAGCCGTTCTGTTCCCAGAACCCCGGGTCGTCCGAGGGCATCATCTCCATCCCGCGAACCCACTTCGCGCTCTTCCAGAAGTAGAGGTGAGGCACGAGAAGTCGAGCAGGACCTCCGTGCTCGGGCCTGAGAGGCTCGCCCTCCGCTTCGGTGGCTACCCATGCCTGACCATCGAGCAGATCCTCGAGAGGGAGGTTGGTGGTGTATCCGCCGTAACTACGGACCATCACATAGTCGTAACTGGTCTCGACATCCTCGAACAGCCGGTCTATGGGCACGCCACGCCAAGCCATGTCCAGCTTCGACCAGTGGGTGACGCAGTGGATATCGGTGACGATGTCTTCGACGCCCACCTCCTGAAGCTCACTCCAGTTCCATCGGTGCGCGACCTGGTCCTCGGTCGTGATCGTGAAGCTCCATCGGCTCTCGTCGACATTGGGCGTGGGTCCCGTCGAGAGCACCGGCCAGTCGTAGACGTGGGTCTGCCCAGGAGGCAGTCGCGGGTCACTGGAGCCACCTCGTCCTCCGAAACCGCTGTTGATCACTGTCATGGCTACCCCTTCCTCCGGGAACTCTCTACTGTGGCCCGCGCGAACGGTCGGCGTCGCTCACGAGGGAGCGATGTTGGGTAGGTGTTCCGGACGACGCCAGGCTCGGAGTGGCACCCTGAGCCAGCTTTAGGCGGGTCCACACGTTCATGTTGATGACGACCGCGGCGATCTCGGCGACTTCGCGCTCCGTGAAGTGGAGCCGCAGTTCTTTGTGCAGGGCCGGAATCTCCTCGTGACGGAACAAGGTGAGACCTTCGCAGTAGGCGAGCGCGACTCTCTGCCCGGGCGAGTACATGGCGCTCTCGCGCCACGACGCCAGGTGTGCGGTCTGCTCGGACCGGATCCCGATCCTGGCCGCCACCTCGGCGTGGAGAATCAGGCAGTAGGAGCAGGGGTTGAGCTGTGCGACGCGCAGACGAAGGAGTTGTAGCAGGACACGGTCCGCCGACAGCTCTGCGGCGTACCCGAACTGTGCGGCCATGTCCTTGGCAAGTTCGTGGAACGGGGTGATGTCTGGGTCGAAGCGAGTGTTCTCGAACCGGAGACTCCCGAGTACCGGTTTCGGGTCTTCGGTGCCGGGCTCAGGCATCGTCGCGACCGTCCCGTCCAGTGCCCGGAATGTCCACCATGGCGGCGTACTCGGGGTTGCGCTCGATGAAGGACCGGAACACGGGGCACCTCACGGTCGCGCTCTTGCCCTCCGCGCGGATGCTGTCCAGCACCCTGCGGGTGAGTTCGGTCGCCAAGCCCTGTCCTCGGTAGTCCGGCAGGATCGAGGTCGCCAACAGCGTCACTCTGCCGTTCTTGTCCGCGAACGGGACGGCTCCGAATTCGACGCCATCCTTGGTTGCGACGAAGGCGCTGGCCTGAGCATCCACTGCGATCGAGAACGACGTGCCGTCCTCGAGGTTCGTCGACCTGGCATCGGGCTCGTCATGCCGTGCGCCTGTGTCCGTGAAGGCGCCACCAGCCTGATTCTGGTCCTGTGGGTCCATACTTCCTGTCACCTGACCCAGGTCCTCGGGTTCGTTCATGCCGTTTCCTCTCCAACCTCTGTCGCCGGACCTGCATCGCCGAGGAGTCTTGGTTTGACCCTAGCAGCCGCGTGACATCGGTCTTGTCGGTCGTCGCGAGACCAGCCGCCCCGCCTCGGGGGCGACGCATCGTCTGGCCTCGACTCTAACGCAGGACATGTGGAATAGTTGGACCGCCCGGTCCGTTACAGCACGTGATGGCGCGGCCGCGCGTCACCTGCTAGGAGGAGCCAAAGTGACCACCAACGACTACCGCAGGACCCCTGAGTTGCTCAGCCGCCTGAGCGACGAGCAGCATCGGGTGACGCAGCAGGACGGCACAGAGCCGGCCTATCGGAACGAGTACTGGGACAATCACGAGCCTGGCATCTACGTCGACATCGTCTCGGGTCAGCCGCTGTTCTCGTCCACCGACAAGTACGACAGCGGCACGGGATGGCCGAGCTTCACGGCGCCCATCGCCGCCGACGCTGTCACGACCAAGGCGGACCGGACGCACGGCATGATCCGCACCGAGGTGCGCTCGGCGGGCGCCGACAGCCATCTCGGGCACCTATTCCACGACGGACCCGCCGCCGCCGGGGGCCAGAGGTACTGCATGAACTCGGCCGCGATGCGCTTCGTTCCTGCCTCCAAGCTCGTCGAGGAGGGCTACGGCCAGTTCAGTGCACTGTTCGACACCGACCAGGACTCTACGAAGGGAGCCACCGCATGACCAGCGGGACCAACGACAGCGGAGCGATCGCGCAGGTCTCGGGAGCGGAGACAGCCGTTCTGGCTGGCGGGTGCTTCTGGGGCATGCAGGACCTAATCCGTCGCCAGCCGGGCATCTTAGGAACCCGCGTCGGGTACACGGGTGGGCAGAACGAACACCCGACGTACCGCGACCACCCAGGCCATGCGGAGGCGATCGAGGTCGTCTTCGACCCTTCGAAGACGAGCTATCGGGACATCCTGGCGCTGTTCTTCCAGATCCACGATCCCTCGACGCTGAACCGTCAGGGGAACGACCGAGGGACGAGTTACCGCTCCGCGATCTTCCCGGTGACGCCGGAGCAGGAGCGGATCGCCCGCGACACGATCGCGGATGTGAACGCATCGGGTCTGTGGCCGGGTAAGGCAGTTACCAGTATCGAGCCGGTCGGTCCGTTCTGGGAGGCGGAGCCCGAGCACCAGGACTACCTGGAGAAGTATCCGAACGGCTACACGTGCCACTTCCCCCGCGACGGCTGGGTACTACCGGAGCGGAGTTCGCCCAGCGTGGCAACATAGCAAGGTTCTGAGGTTTGGGCCCGGGCATCTGGGGTCGAGATCCGCCTCGCCGCCCCCGAAGGGTCCGGTGACGGTTGACGACTGCACAGCCATGCCCAACCGCGAGGGCCCCGATCCTGAAGTACGACATGAGGCTCTCGTCGGCTGCTCGCAAGGGTGGTCCACGCCGATGGTCGTTGGCACCTGAGTGCGGGCGAGAGACCGCCCAACCCGAGGCGATTAGCCTTGGGGTATGACTGACAGCGCCAGCGGCCCCCGCCCGCGCCGCTTGACGGCGCGCGGCGCCGCAACGAAGGCACGGATTATCGAGGCAGCCGATCAGTTGATGTACGAGCGCGGCGTTGCCTCGACGACTCTGGCCGACGTCCGTGCATCGAGTGGGACGTCGAAGTCGCAGCTCTATCAGCACTTCGCTGAGAAGGACGCACTGGTGAAAGAAGTCATTGAGGCACGTGCAGAGGCACTGCTGTCACAGCAGCGCCGTCGCCTTGCGAGGGTCGAGTCGCTGCGCGGACTCGAACTCTGGCGCGATGAGCTAGTTGAACGCAATGCGCTCCGAAACGGCGCCTATGGGTGCCCACTAGGAGCGCTGGCGAATGAGATCGCTGATCATGACGAAGACACACGGAAAGTCATTGCTGCTCATTTTGACGCCTGGCTCCAACTCTTGACTGATGCGATTGAAGAGCTGAAGAAGCGCGGCGTGCTAATCCCGAGCGCCGAGGCGCACGCGTTGGCCACTGGGCTGTTGGCTGCTCTCCAAGGAGGTTACCTACTCGCTAAGACGGCCCGAGACGTCCGTCCCATGCGGGTGGTCCTCGACATGGCCATCGCACAGGTGCGGGCGTACTCGACGGAGAGCAACTCTGCGTGACTGCGCCCCACCCCGCTCGGCCAGCGCAGCGACCCTGAGATTCGCCCGGCTCCTAGAATCTGTGGACTTGAGGGTCCAGAACACGTTCAAGTCGAACGCGTAGGGAAGGCGCTGCGCTCTCCCGGCAGCCCTTTGGCTTAAGGCCCATGGCGCTTGCGCCGCTCGCGAAGATCGGCAATCATGAGAGTGGACCCTGGGGTCCATTGTTAGCTCACCGAGCGATTGGACGGAAGATGGCAACGGTTGATGTGACAGACAAGAACTTCCGCGAAGTGACCGAGCGGGAAGGGATCGTCATCCTTGACTTCTGGGCTACCTGGTGCGGTGCATGCAAGGCGTTTGCGCCGGTGTACGAGGCAGCATCTGAGAGCCACATGGATATCCTCTTTGGCAAGGTCGACACGGAGGCGGCGCAGCAGTTGTCTGAGTCACTCGCAATCCGCGCGCTACCAACAATCGCGGTCTACCGCGACTCGATCAGGGTGTTCTTCCAGGCCGGTGCGCTCCCGAGGCCCGCGCTTGACGACCTGATCACACAGGTACGGGCGCTCGACATGGCGCAAGTGCGAGCCGAGATCGAGAGCCATGCCCACGTCCACTAGTAGTTGCCGTGGTCAGGAGGACGATGTCCCGGACATGCGTCGGGCTGCGTGAGGCGTCTCCCTGATTGGATCGGGTCGTCAGGAGTTGATGTTGTCGAGTTCGGCGAGGTCCTGTTCTGTGAGGGACAAACTGGCGCCGGTGATGTTCTCGCGCAGGTGCGCGACCTTCGAGGTCCCAGGGATGAGGAGGATGTTCTCCGAGCGCTGCAGCAGCCAAGCAAGGGCGACAGCCATCTGGGTTGTCTCCAGACGGGTTGCCACGGCGGTGAGCGCATCGGCCTGGAGCGGGGAGAACCCACCGAGGGGGAAGAAGGGGACGTAGGCGATGTTGTCGGCGGCGAGGCTGTCGATCAGATGGTCGTCCCACCGGTTGGCGAGGTTGTACATGTTCTGCACGCAGACGATCGGTGTCACCGCGCGGGCTTCGGCAACCTGCTCAGCGGTGACGTTACTGACTCCGAGCTGGCCGATCAATTCCTCTTGCTGGAGGCCGGCGAGGGTCTCCATGGCTTCGGCGATCGAGCCTGGCTGGGGGCCGTTGGCATCTCCCATGCGCATGTTCACCAGGTCGAGGCGCTCGGCCCCCAGGGATTCAAGGTTGTCCCGGAACTGCTGGCGCAGCTCCTCGGGAGTGCGCGCGGTTGGCCAGCCGCCCTCGGCGTCGCGGTTCGCGCCGACCTTGGTGGCGATCAGTACCGACTCCGGATACGGATGCAGCGCCTCACGAATCAACTCGTTGGCGACCCGCGGGCCGTAGGCGTCGCTGGTGTCGATGTGCGTGACGCCCTGCGCGACCGCCTCGCGTAGCACCGCGATCGCGCCGTCATGGTCAGCCGGTGGCCCCATCACCCAGGGTCCCGCGAGCTGCATGGCCCCGTAGCCGAAGCGGGTGACACTCCGTTCGCCAAGGTTCCAGGTGCCGCCGGGAGCGTGATTGACGCTGTGGTCATCGTGTCGTGCCTTCCTTGTTCGGATCAGGGGTGGTGCTCCGCACCGTCTTGTATCAGTGTTGGAGAGCAACTCTCTTCTGGGAAGTACGCACTTCGGAGTGCGTTACCTCCTGTGGAAAGGCGGACATGATGGCGACGACGACCGCGGCCGAGAAGCGCGAGCGGGCCAAGAGCGCGTACAACGCGTTCCTCGCGGTGTGCCCGAGCCGTCAGCTCCTCGACCGGCTCGCCGACAAATGGGTCGTGCTCATCCTCTGTGCTCTCGGCGGCGACGGCACCGGCAGCGTCGGCGAGCCGGCGTCTATGCGGTACTCCGAACTCTCCCGCCTCATCGCCGGTGTCAGCCAGAAGATGCTCACCCAAACCCTTCGATCCCTGGAACGAGACGGCCTCATCACCCGCACGGTCACCCCGACTGTCCCCGCCACCGTCGACTACGCGCTCACAGACCTCGGTCTCTCGCTCCACCGGACCACCCGGCAGCTCAGGGTCTGGGCGCAAGACCACATGGACACTGTCCAGACCCATCGCGACCACTACGACACCCAGCACTGACACCGTGCGACATCCGGGTACGCTGACCGAGCGCTTCGCTCCCAGGCTTGACATTGAGGCAGGGGAAGCCACCGCAGAGGATGTCCATCGGTTCGACGGCGCTCCAGTCGATGCTGGTGACGTCACCGAGGTTCAGCGCGTCGGGCCAGTGGCGGGCGACGGGTTCGTTGATCTCGAAGAACCAGATCGTCTCGGCGTCGAAGACATACTTGACAGCCAGATCGAGTCCGCCGTATCGAGACAACAGCGACCCGACCCGCAGACGACGCTCACCAGACGGGGTGTGGTCGTGCATGAAGGCTCCGGCAGTTCGGTGACCCCGAACCCGAGCCCCTCACGGCGCCCTGTCGCCGGGCTGATCACCTGCCAGGTGCACGATCCCGCCTGGTCGCCCGCGGAACCCCGCCGATAACCCGACGGAGCGCGTCCGCTCTCGACCGGCAGCCCGACGCCGATCCGTCTCCCCGCTCAGCCCTCTCTGAGCTGCCACGCGTCTTGCAGGTCGAGGGAGGGTGCCCCCTTCGTCGTGCGCCTCGGACCCCCGCCTCGTCGCCGACTACGGCTCGGAGCTGTCGGTGACGGATAACGTGAGTACCATGCTCAACTTGCTGGTTGACACCTCGACGTGGCTAGACCTGTCCAAACGACGTGACGGTCAGCGATGGATCGTTGCCCTCCGCGTCCTTGTTCATCAGGGTGAGGTCGAGTTGATCGTGCCGTCGCTCGTCATCGAGGAGTATGAGCGCAATCGAGAGCGTGTCGAGGCGTCGATGACCGCTAGTGTCGCTCAGCGCTTCAAACTGATCCGACAGGATCTTGATGACTTCGGCGGCACCGACACCGAGCAGGCGCTCAGGACCGTTGAAGACCTTGCACGCCACGCACCACTGATTGGCGCGATGACGACCCGCAACTTCGATGAAGTCCTCGATCTGCTCCGTGGTGGCCGCGCAGTGGAGGCCACGGACTCGGAACGCCACGCGGCGGTCGAACGAGGTCTCTCGAAGCGAGCACCTTTTCACCGCTCGCGCAACAGTGTCGCCGACGCGTTGCTGCTCGAGTTGTACGCAACCGCGATTGCAACTGTCGATCTTGCGCAACACCCCCATGCGTTCGTTACGTCCAACAGCGAGGACTTCTCATTACCCAATGGGGACAAGCGGCTGCCGCATCCAGACATCTCGGCAGCCTTCGCATCGGAGCATTCCACTTACGCACTGGGAGTCGACGGATTGAACGGGGTCCTTCGTCACCACTTCAGTCCAGAGATCGAGGAACTGTTCGCAGATACCGATTTCGTGGAGGAGCCGCGACGCTTGGATGAAATCCAAGACGCTGAGAAGGAGCTTTTCGATCGCATCTGGTACCACCGTTCACTGCAACACGAGTACCATTTGGAGGATGCTGGCGACTATGCCGGGCTCGAACGGTTACGGAAAATCGCCGGCGAGGGGCGAGCACGCGTTGAGGGGACCTACACGCAACCGGGAGAGCTAGGACCATACTCAGATTTCGAACTTGGCATGCTCAACGGGAAAATCTCTGCGTTGCGATGGGTCCTTGGCAGTGAGTGGGATTTTCTCGACACCTAGCGCCATCCGTGCGCATGCTCAGGTATGCCCGCGTTGCGAAATCCGAGCACCATCCATCGAGGTCAAGATGCAGTCGCCATGAGCACCTAAGCCGCGGCATGAGGCACGATCGGTGTTGCTGTCCGAGGTCAGAACGGGTATTGAACTTGAGGGCTCGCTCGCGACGGCTCGGCGAACTGGTCATCGCTGAGAGAGGGTGAATTGCGGCCGTACTCAGGATCGTCGTAGACAGCGAATCCACCTGGTTCCGACGCTGAGGCCACGAATCGATAGACAGGGCTTACGAGCACGCAAGCTGGGAGTATGAAGTGCTTGACGAAAGGAATGGCTTCAGCATCACGGCGCACGTAGGAGCGTCCGATTGGGCCTGGAAAGTAGTTCTCATCTCGGCCATGAGGGCTGAAGATTCGCTGGACCAGCTCGCATAACAGAACGACAGCGGCCAGTGCGGCGTCGCGCGCGTCACCGCTGTCGAGATCAGAGCGATAGTGCACGGCTGCGTGCCTCATGCGCATGAGACGTAAGTAGTCACGGGCGGTCTCTTCGTCGAGAACACCCCATTCCTTTAGCGTCCGCACGCACTTTTGCCAGTCATCGAGAGATTTCTTTCCAGCAACGTGTTTAGTCGCCGGATGCGATGAGTAGTCGTCTCGCAATGTCAGGACTAGCTGATTCAGTATTCGTTCACCAAGGCCGCAGGCCCCCAGAAGCGCTGAGTAGTAGCTCCCCGAGACAAAGGCGTTACGCACCTGCGCTAGGTAGACGTTGTGAAGCGCCACAACCGACCAGGGCGCCACACCGAGATCGGTGAAATCGCGAATCTTCTGCTCGAAGTCTTCGATGCCGAACTGGTAGATAATCGCTTCTTTCACATGCGATTGATTAGTTAGCCACTGCTTCTTTATCTGCTCTTCCCAGTCATCTTTGATCTCGGTAGTCAGCGTGTGAGCGCGTGTATCGAAAGTGATGGCGGCGGGCGTGAACCTACGCGAGTCATCGCCGTCAACGCGCTGCCGTCCGATCTCGACTTTCACGGCACGTGACGACGGCGGGCGTGCAGCACTTCCCATAGATCAACGCGCTCCTGTGCCGTCGAACGACTGACTATTCAGCACTCGCGCCACGGCTGCTATCGCTTGCGCGTAAGGACCATCCTCCGATCGCTTCGCAGGATCGAGCGAAGAGAAGGGCACGAGGGCATCGTGCTTAGGATTGATCGTCGCCATCCATACAGACCAAGCGTCATGGACGTCTTCAAGCGAGACGTCCACGCCCTTCACCAGTACAAGCAACGCATACAGACGATAGAGAGCCCAAGCGTCGTCGTCGGGTCGCTGTTCCGGATCCAGTGTTGCCTCGATGCGCGCGGCGATCTCGTCGATATAGTTCAGAGCCATACGATCACAGCCAGCACTAAGTTTATCAGCAGAAACACGACCGGGACGACTCTCTCGATCGTACCAAGTTCAGCGTATCTAGGACGCCATCTGGCGATCGGGTCACTCTTAAGTTGATTCCACTCGTCCAAGAACGGACGCACCTCGAAGTACTCTTCCTCAATTGCGTTGATGACAGCAAACTTCGCCTTGTTTAGGTCGCGGTAACTTTTCAGTTGGAGCCACCAGGTCGCACTTGTGACGACGCCGACAACGCAAAGAAGAAAAGACAAGAACGGCTCGATGGAACCTCGTGATCCTACTGCTTGAACTAAAGCAGGAGCGCCAAGAAGGATCGATTGCAGTGTCAGGTAGAACTGATTAGCATGGCCGCGCCGAGCGGAGACTCGATCGGCCATCTCGACAGCCAACTTGTAGAGCTCCACTGTGTCGTGAGTGGGTTCCTTCATCGATTGCCAGCGATCAGCAGTTTCAGATTGTCCCAAGTCCAGTCATAGAGCTTGTCGCTCGCCAAGGCTGCCGTAGGCCGCTGACACGTCACGTTGTAGCCCTTCAGGAGAAAGTACGGCGTACCCTCGTCGCGGGCGATCTCGATCTCAGCACTCACGCCTGTCGCGCTAGCAGTGTGCTGACCGCAGAGAACGATGACCTGGTCGCAGCGGCGGATACGACGACGTGCGTCCTCTCGCCACGTCGGGCTCGCAGTCTTCACTGACCAGTCGGCCACCTCGAACGGGCTATCTGGCAGTCGGGCCTGGCCGATGAGCAGGTCCTTCAGGCGCGCATCATGGTCATAATCGAAGCTGACAAACACATCCTGCGCCATGCTCTACTCCTCTATATAGCGAGCGCAGCACAGATAACTGGCTTACCGCTCGTGCCGTGTGTCCGTAGTCACGTCTCCATCCTACGACCGAGGCGGAACGAGGTCCGCGCGACACGACCACCATGCAACGAGCCACGATCGTCGCCGCGCGCACCTTCGATGCATGACGGTCTCGATGCGGGTGATGTCGGCCGGGGACGGCTACAAGTACCTGCTGCGCACGGTCGCGGCCGCGGACGGCGACCGTGCGCTGTCCACGCCGTTGACGAGGTACTACGTGGAGGCGGGCACACCACCGGGCCAATGGCTCGGGGCCGGCGTCGCCTCCTTCGGCCAGGGCCAGCTCGCGGTGGGTGATCGGGTTTCGGAGGCCCAGCTCCAGCTCTTGATGGGGATGGGTCGTGACCCGATCACCGGCGACCCGCTCGGGCACGCGTTCCCCGCCTACCAGTCGGTGCCGGAGCGGATCGACGCCCGGATCGCCGACCTCGACCCCGGCCTGAGCCCTGGCGCGAAGGGTGAGGCGGTCGCGCGGATCGAGGCCGAGGAGACCGAGCGCGGCAGGCGCCGTGCGGTGGCGGGGTTCGACTTCACCTTCTCGATCCCGAAGTCGGCCTCGGCGTTGTGGGCGGTTGCTGATGCCGGGACGCAGGCGCTGATCGGGGAGGCGCATCATGCGGCGGTTGCGGAGGTGGTTGCGTTCATGGAGCGGGAGGTTGCAGCCACGCGGTCCGGTGCAACCGCCGGCGACGGAGCCGTTGCGCAGGTTGACGTGACCGGGTTGGTGGCGACGTCGTTCGATCACTTCGACTCCCGCGCCGGCGACCCCCATCTGCACACCCACGTCGTCATCTCCAACAAGGTGCAGACCGCGTTCGACGGGAAGTGGCGGAGCTTGGATGGTCGGCCGATGCACGCCGCGGTGGTCGCGCTGTCGGAGTTGCACGAGGCGGTGTTCGCCGACCATATGACGCGCACCTTCGGCGTCGAGTGGGAAGCCCGCGACATGGGCCGGGACCGCAACCCGGCGTGGGCGATCAGCACCGTGCCGGAGGAGCTGGTCCAGGAGTTCTCGACTCGTGCCCGGCACATCGACGCCGAGAAGGACCGGTTGATCGCCGAGTATGTCGCCCGGCACGGTCGCCAGCCCTCCACGGCCACGATCATCAAGCTCCGCGCGCAAGCCACCCTGTCCACACGCCCGGAGAAGGAGGTGCGGTCGCTGGCCGACCTCACCGCCGAGTGGCGCACCCGCGCGACCGGGGTGCTCGGTCAGGACGCCACCGGATGGGCGCGCACTGTCACCGACAACGACAAGGCGTTGCTGCTGCGTGCCGACGACGTGCCGCTGGAGGTCGTTGCCGAACTCGGGCAGACCGTGGTTGAGGTGGTGGGTGAGAAGCGCTCGACGTGGCGGCGGTGGAACCTGATGGCTGAGGCGTCCCGGCACACGATGGGCTGGCGGTTCGCCACCATGCGCGACCGCGAAGCCGTCGTGGGGATGATCGCCGACGCCGCCGAGCAAGCATCGCTGCGGTTGACGCCGCCCGACCTCGTCACGAGCCCGGCCGCGTTTCGGCGGGTGGACGGCACCAGCGTGTTCCGCCCGAAGCACTCGACCGTGTTCTCCTCCGAGCTGCTGCTCGCGGCCGAGGACCGGCTGCTCGAACGCTCCCGCGCCCTGACCGGACCGACCGTGCCGCTGGCGACGGTCGAGAAGGTCACCACGAAGCCTGATCGTGAGGGGCGGATGCTCGGTGAGGATCAGGCCGACGCGCTCATGAGGATCGCGGTCTCTGGCCGGATGCTCGATGTGCTGGTCGGGCCGGCCGGCGCCGGGAAGACCACCGCGATGTTCGCGTTGCGGCGCGCGTGGGAGAAGGAACACGGCAAGGGCTCCGTGGTTGGACTCGCGCCGTCCGCGGTGGCTGCGCAGGTTCTCGCCGACGACCTCGGGATCGCGACGGAGAACACCGCGAAGTGGTGGCAGAACCATCTCGTCCACGGCACCGACTTCGAGGCGGGGCAGCTCGTCATCATCGACGAAGCCTCCCTCGCCGGCACTCTGTCGTTGGATCGGATCACGCACCTGGCCCAACGAGCCGGGGCCAAGGTGCTCCTGGTCGGCGACTACGCACAGCTCCAGTCCGTGGACGCCGGCGGCGCGTTCGGACTTCTCGTCGGTGACCGCGGCGATGCACCCGAGTTGGTCGACGTGCACCGGTTCACCAACGCCTGGGAGAAGACCGCATCCCTTGCACTGCGGCACGGACGCACGCAGGTGATCGACACCTACCTCGACCACGACCGCATCCGCGACGGTGACGCCGAGGTGATGACCGATGCCGCTTACACCGCTTGGCGCGCCGACCGGGAGCGAGGGTTGGTGTCGGTGCTGGTGGCCGAGACCCGCGAGGACGTGAGCGCCCTCAACCAGCGCGCCCGTGCCGATCTGATCCTCGACGGCACGTTGAAGCCGGGCCGGGAGGTCGAGCTGAACGACGGCACCACTGCCGGGGTAGGGGACACGATCATCACCCGCCGCAACGACCGCCGCCTCCGCAACGGCAAAGACTGGGTCCGCAACGGCGACACCTGGACCATCACCGGCGTCCGCGACGACGGCTCAGTCACCATCCGCAAGACCGGCCGCCGGTTCGGCGGCTCCATCGTCCTGCCCGCCGGCTACGTGACCGACCATGTTGATCTGGGCTACGCGATCACCGCGCATAGGGCGCAGGGCGTCACGGTCGATACCGCCCACGTGCTGGTGGAGCCGACCACCACGCGGGAGAACCTCTACGTCGCGATGACCCGCGGCAAGCACTCCAACCACGCCTACGTCATCCTCGACCGGGCCGACGAACACGCCCACCCGCATCCGGGCGACAACCCCGACGCCACCGGACGCTCCGTCCTGTTCGGCGTGCTCCAACACACCGGGGCCGAGCTGTCCGCACACGAGACCATCACCGCCGAACACGAGCACTGGGGCTCTATCGCGCAGCTCGCCGCCGAGTACGAAACGATTGCTGCCGCAGCACAACGAGACCGCTGGGCCACCCTCGTCCGTGCCTCTGGTCTGACTGCCGACCAGATCGACGCCGTGATCGAGTCCGAGACGTTCGGTGCGCTCACCGCCGAGCTGCGCCGCGCCGAGGCCAACCACCACGACCTCGACACCCTGTTCCCGCGCCTGGTAGCCGCGCGAGGCTTCGAAGACGCCGACGACATCGCCTCCGTCCTCCACTACCGCGTTGCGCGCGCCACCGCACGCCCCGCCGGCTCAGGCCGCACCCGCAAGACGCCACGGCTCATCGCCGGACTCATCCCCTCCGCGGACGGCCCGATGACCCGCGACATGCGGCAAGCCCTCGATGAGCGGCGAGAGCTGATCGAGACCCGCGCAGACGCGGTACTCGACACCGCGCGCGACGCCGCGGAGCCCTGGACGCGGACCCTCGGTGAGCCACCGCGTGACCCCCGCAAGGCAGCGGCATGGCGCCGGCACGCCCGCACCGTCGCCGCCTACCGCGACCGGTACGGCCTCACCGAGGACATGCCCCTCGGCCCGGCGCCGGAGAACACGGCACAGAAGATCGACCGCGCCAGAGCCGAGACCGCACTTCGCCAGCTCGCCGACCAGCCCGAACACCACCAGCAACACCGACTACCTGCCCCGACCCGGCAAGGGCCGAGCCTCTGAGCACACGCGGCCGATGGTGGCCGTCGCCAGCGCCCTTCCTCATGTCGGCGTGCAGTCGTAGAATGATGTCTAGGTAGCGCCATAGATATGCGCCGTCGACAGGTTCGGCGGCATGGCCCATCGCTTCGGCGACAAGGCCCTCTCAGGGAAGTTCGTTCGCTACGGAACCCCGAGGAGAGGACTGTCCACGATGATCCGTCTGATCTGGAACCTTAGCGTTCGTACCCGCCTGCTCCTGCGCGCCTGGATGCCGACCAACATCCTGCTGGACGCGATTCGCACTAGGCGCGGGTTGCGGTGGGGCGTCCCGGCGATGCTGCTCGCCACCCCGTACCTGCTGATCGCGAACCTCTGCGCGCAGGCCATCGCTGATAACGGTCCCAGGTGGCTGCACCTGGTTGTGTTGTGGTCGATCTGGAACGCCCTGAAAATGGTCTGGATCGGCCCTGTCAGCGTGGTCCTGCTCATCGGTGCCCGCCTCCGTGAGCGTGCCGAGCGCCGTCGTCAGCAGCGTGTCGAGGTCGAACCCCACCGCGAGATCACTCGCTCGGCGGCGAGCTGATCGGCAAGCGTTGCGGGGACTCTTCGCTACCGCGCTGTGGGGTGCGACAGAAACGGTCGTTATCTATAGTCAGGGGATCGGTGGCCTGTCTTGACCTGCGGTTTCCTGTCGTGGACTGTGTCCATGAGGCTGCAATCGTTACCGCCTG
>NZ_JBFARZ010000012.1:0-84997 GCF_040677445.1 Citricoccus sp. NPDC055426 | reverse complement strand
CCGCCAGGTGCACCGCTGATTAGCTACGTTCGGGAAGGATAACCGCTGAAAGCATCTAAGCGGGAAGCCAGCTTCGAGATGAGATTTCCACGACCTTCGGGTCGGGAGGCCCCCAGCAGACCACTGGGTTGATAGGCCGGACGTGGAAGCAAGGACTAACGACTTGTGAAGCCGACCGGTACTAATAGGCCGATAACTTACACACACAAACCACCCACACCAACGTCAAAAGGGGTGTGGGGATGGCCAGATGCGTAGCGTCCACTATGCGGTTGCGAAACAACAACCCGAGATCCCTTCAGACACCAGGGGGTGTCTGAAGACAACTGAACAGTGCAACATGTAGTGTTGTAACCACAAGACTACCCACCACGACCACCCTGGGCCCGCCCCTCACCTCGTGAGGCGTGGCAGGACAGGAGTCGAACGGTTGGGTGACAGGGTTACGGCGGTCATAGCGTGGGGGAAACGCCCGGTCCCATTCCGAACCCGGAAGCTAAGGCCCACTGCGCCGATGGTACTGCATCCGGGAGGATGTGGGAGAGTAGGACGCCGCCGGACAACCATTACCAGAAGCCCTGGACCTCACGGTCCAGGGCTTCTGTGCTTTAAGAACTGTGATGTGATGGACGGTATGTCCAGCAGCCTGTTCCTCGATCCCTTCCAGGACCCCCACGCGGCACCGGGCCCCGGCGCCGTCAGCGCCGGGGGCGAGCCCCCCGGGGTGCCGCCGACCGCGGCGGAGACCGTGCCCGGGACGGTGGTGGACAGCGGAGCCGCAGCCGACCGCGCGGATCGGGCCGTGGCCGTGCTCACCCCGCTGGATATCGTTGACGCCGCCGGCGCCTTCCTGGATGACGCCCACCTGTGGTGGCCCCGGGCCGTCAAGGCCACCGACCCAGAGGGCCACGTCTACTTCGGGCAGGGGCAGCTCCTCGAGGAGGGCACCGAGGGAGAGATCCATCGCTGGGCTACCGTGGTCGGCGCCTCAGAGACAACCCTGGAACTGGACTGGCTGGGCCGCGCCCCGGCCGTCGCCGGTGCCTCGTCGGTGCCTGCGGAGGGAGGCCGGGTCTTCCTGAGCTGGACCGCCGGTGAGTCGGCAGGGACGGAGCTGCGCGTGCGGGGGAGTGAGGCGGCCCGGTGGCTGGGGGAGTGGACGGCCATCCTGACGGCCTACGGCCGGTTCACCGGGGGCCGGATGCTGGATGAGGCAGGCGGGTCCCCCGACGGCACCGGCCGCGAGGGCAACGGTGGGCGGTCCTAGAGTCCGTTCTCCCGGAACATCTTCAGGTCCCCGTCCTCGAACCGCTGCTCGAGTAGTCGCCCGTTGCTGCGCATCGCCTCGAGATCGTGCTTCAGGACGGCGTCGCGGCTGCGCGCGACCTCAGAGCTGAGGACCTGTAGTTGCCGGGTCCACTCGGGAGCCGCCGCCGGCTTCGCGGAATCGGGGATCCGCAGGAACACCTCGAGGGTGTTGGGCAGGTACTGGTAGACCACCGACTCCAGCACCATGCGCTGCTCGGGAGCCCGGGTCACATCCTCCCAGCGGGCGATCACCTCGCGCAGGTAGGCGCCCAGGGCAGCCAGCTCCCGGTTACCGCTGGGCGGCAGCTGGGAGCGATGCCTGCGGACGGTCTGCTGGAACTCGTCCAGTCGCTCGGTCATGTCCTGGCGCGTGGCCCCGTGGACGGGGATCCCCGAGGCATAGGTCTTCGTCGAGGCCGGGGTCAGGAAGTATCCGGCACCGTAGCCGAGCAGCCCGGCCAGTACGGCGGCCGCGGGGGACTGGGACGCGAGGACCGTGGCCAGGAAGACCACCAGGAACACGAGGAGGCCCGCCAGGTTCGGCCGCGAGCTGATGAAGGCCATGACGCCGTGGGGACCTGGGGGGCCGTCATCGCTGGTAGCCACAGAACTCCTTGATTACTCCGGACGGTGCTGCATCCCGGGCATCGGCGGATGCTCTCCCCAGTGTAGTGACGTGACGTTCCGGGCGCGTGACATCGTTTTGCTCATCGGGCTTCCGCGGTCTAGGATGGATCACTGTGGTTCCCGGCCGGTGACGGCGTGGAACCACGCTCAACGGGGTGTGGCGCAGCTTGGTAGCGCGCGTCGTTCGGGACGACGAGGCCGCAGGTTCAAATCCTGTCACCCCGACCAGAGTGAGTACAGACCGCAGGCCGCTTCCGGTGTTCCGGAGGCGGCCTGCGGTGTCTCCGGCTGTCAGCGGCTCTGCAGCGCCTGCAGGTGCTCCGGCGTGGTGGGGTCCACGTGCTCCTGGTACTCGGGGTGCTTCTCCACCCAGCCCTTCACATACGGGCACACCGTCACGATCCGGTAGCCCTCGTCCACGGAGGCGTCCAGGGCGGCCCGCACGAGCTTCGAGGCCAGCCCGTGGCCCCCGAACTCCTCGCCCACCTCCGTGTGCGGGAAGATCCGCTGGCGTACCCCGGCCACGGACTCGCGGTCCGTGAAGTAGGTCTTCCCGGCGGGCTCGCCGGAGTCGTCCACGAAGATCTCATAGCGTGGCTTGGTGCCCCGGACGACTTTCGGGTGGTCCAGGCTCGGGGTCTGCTCGGTCATGGTGTCTGCCTCTCGGTCGGGTCGGGTCGGGGTGGGGGGTGGGGCGAGTCAGCGGGCCGGCGGATTCACGCGCGGCTTCATCCGGATGGTCGGCAGGGCCGGCGCCGGGATCGGCGCAGGGGTCCCGGTCGGGAAGTCGCCGTACTGCGGGAAGGCGAGCCCGTCCCGGTAGGTGGACCCGATGGAGCCGTCCAGCAGCGCTCCGGAGACCGGCGCGCCCAGGGGCTCACCGGAGGGCACGGCGCCGGCCAGCGGGGATCGCTCGTCCGGCACCTCGAAGCCCATCTCGGCCTGATAGGCGGCGCGCCAGGCCACGATCTCCTCGTGCGTACGGCCCACGAAGTTCCACCACATGATGATCTGCTCGTTCAGCGGCTCCCCGCCGATCAGCAGGGCGGTCACGGGCTCGTCACCGGCGGTGACGGTGATCTGGGTCCGGCCGGGACCCACGAATCCGAGGTGGTCCTCGGGGACCTGGACGCCGTCCAGCCAGATCGCTCCGCTGACCTGGAGTAGGCCGTGCTCATGGTCCGACGGCACGTCGACCTCCAGCGAGGCACCCGGCTCCAGCAAGAGTTCCACCCCGGTCAGCGGGAGGTGGGTCTTCACGGGGGAGGTGGAGCCCAGCAACGAGCCGAGGAAGACGCGAGCCGTGTAGCCCGGCCCGGTCACGGGTTCCGGACGGTGTGCCTCGAGGGAGGGCGGGCCGAACCGCGCATGGTCCGGGAAGGCGTACCAGAGCTGGGCCCCGTGCAGCACGGTGGTGTCCGCGGTGGAGAACTCGGAGTGGGTGATCCCGGACCCGGCGTTCATGAGGTTGACCTCGCCCGGGCGCACGGTGGCCCAGTTGCCGGCGGAGTCGATGTGGTCCACGCGGCCGGTGAACAACCAGGAGACGGTGGCCAGGCCCGTGTGCGGGTGGCGGGGCACGGCCATGCCACCCGTGGAGGAGACGTCGTCCGGGCCGTAGAAGTCCAGGAAGCACCAGGCGCCGATCAGCGAGCGGGCCCGCTGCGGCAGGGTGCGCTTGACCGTCATGGCGCGCGGGCCGCCGAGGGGGACCGCACGGGGTTCGAGCAGCTCCACCGTCCCGGCGGTGCCCGCGCGGGGGTCCACCCCGTCGGAGAGGCCCTCGGTGAACCGCGGGCCGGAGAGGGGGCCTGGCCCGGGCTCATTCGTGCAGATCGTCTCCTGCGGGTCCCTCTCGGTGTTGCTCATGGTGACTACCTCAGCCTTTCGACTCCCGGCGCCTGACCGGGTGGTGGGACAGGATCGAGATGCGGTTGGTGACGTTCATGGTGATGGCCAGCCACTGGACCGCGGAGTACTGCTCATCCGTCAGGACGTGGTGGCTCGTCAGCTGGCTGACGTGCTGGTCCTCCTGACCCGGCAACAGGGTCACGGTCTCGGCGAGGTCCAGGGCGGCCCGTTCGGTCTCGCTGTACAGCGCCTCGGCCTCCCGCCACGCGGCCAGCAGGCCCATGCGCTGGGCGTCCAGGCCGGCGTCGATCCCCTTGCGGGTGTGCACCTCGAGGCAGTACGCGCAGCCGTTGATCTGGGAGATCCGCAGGTTCACCAGTTCCACCAGCTGGTCGTCCAGTCCGGCGGCTGCTGCGGCGTTCTTCGACGCGACGGACAACCCGCCCACGGCCTTCCAGGCGGCCGGATCGGACTTGTCCAGGAAGAAGGACAGCGGATCCTGCCGTGCGGTCCGGTCAGCGCCTGAGGCGGCGGTGCGTTCTGCGGTGCTCATGTCCGTGCCAACCCCCGGGCCCGTGCGGTCATTCCCGGCTCAGAAGCTCGAGGAGGAACCGGCGCCGGAGAAGCTGCCCCCGGAGCTGCCGTAGCCGGTGGTGGATCCGGAGGAGGCGGAGGCCGCCTGCTCACGCGCATGGGTGACGGAGGACATCCCGGAGCTGTACCCGATGTTGTACGCGGTGGCCGTCCAGAACCAGCCGGGCTGGTGGACGGTGTCCAGGATGGAACCGGGCCGGCGGGAGGCCCGGGTCCGTTCCCGGCGCATCTGCTGCTCCAGCGTGGAGCGCTCCGCGTCGGACTCGGCGAAGGCCTCGATCTGGGCGGTGGAGAACTGCTCCAGCAGTTCGGTCAGCCGGGCGCGCAGCGCCGCGAGGCCGTCCAGGGCGTCGTCGGGGGAGAGGTCCCCGGTCTGCAGTCCGGCGCCCAGTCGCTCCAGCTCCCGTTCGGCCTCCGGCTTGAAGGAGCGCAACGGCGTCAGCTGGGCCGCCGTGAGCTTGCTCTGCCCGGAGACGAGGCCGTCGATCTGGCCGAGGTCCTCCCGCATCGGCGCGGTCTGCAGGTCCCAGGCCTCGGGCCATCCCGGATACCTGTTCAGCAGGGTGTTGGTGCTGGCCACCGTGTCATCGAGCTGGTCGAGCTCCTCGGTGGTCTCGCGGTACGCCGTGATGGCCTGGCGGTGTTCCTTGCGGTGCAACTTCCTCTCGGCGATGCCGGAGAGCCGGTCGTTCTCCCGCGCCGCCACCAGGTAGCGCTCGTGGAAGGTCCGGTACCGCTCCAGCACCTGGGCCCCGTAACGGGAGTCCTCCGGCACGGTGTGGGCGTTGAGCTCGGTGGCCTCGAGGTCCGTGCTGACATTGGCGAAGGCCCGGTCGCCGCGGTCCAGGTCCGCCCGGGCCTTCTGCCGCTGCTTCTTCCGGCTGGCCACCATGGCGCCGCCGAAGATGCCGCCCATGATCACCACGATGATCCCGCCGACCCAGATCCCGGGATGCTGATACCAGGGACGGTTCATCACGGTGGCGGCGGACCGCGTGGCGTCGAGGGCGGCCTGGGTCCAGTTCGCCTCCTGCAGCGAGTCGACCGCGTCCTCCTGGATGTCCTCCTGGGTGCTGAGGCCGACCTTGCGGTCCTCGCCGAAGTAGACCCCCTGCTGCCGGCCCTGCGGGTCGATCGCGTAGATGAACAGCCCGTCCGCCCACTTCTGCCCGTCGTCGCTGATCCACTCGGGGTGGTTCTCGCGGGCATCGGCGAGCAGCCGCTCGTTGAGGTTCGACTCGGCCTCGCCGCGCTGGGTCCAGACGACCACGGTGGTGGGTTCATGGAAGTCGACGTCCGCCAGCCCCTCCCGGAGGGTGGGCTCGTGGATCACCCCGGCCTCGTCCGCGAGCTCGATGCCCTCCGGCGCCGCCTGGGCCGGGCCCGCCCCGGCCAGCAGGGCGGCGGGGGCCGCGGCGAGCAGGCCGAGGAACAGGCCCAGCGCCAACAACCAGCCGGTGACCGGTCGGGAGGGTCGGTGGACGGTGTCGGTGGTCATCAAGGGCCCCCTGCGGTGGTGGTCGGGTCAGTCCCGACCTACAGTACCGCCGGTCAGCCGGGCCAGCTCGGGACCGGACACGGGCCGGTTGAAGACCGGCCCCTCCGGTTCCAGGACCCGTCCGGCGGCGAGGTCGGGAAGGAACACCGGGGCGAAGCCGAGCCCCAGGACCAGCTGCCCGACGGCGGCCGCGGCCTGGGCGCTGTCAGCGGCCACTCCCAGCCCGCGCCGGTCGGGGTCTGCCGGGTCGAGGCGCCGGCCGGCGGTGTCCAGGTCCCAGTGGCTGACGTGGTTCAGGGCCTTCACCACCGTGGAGCCGGCGAAGCGGGTGGCCAGGACCGAGGAACTGGAGAGGCCGGCGTCGAGCCCGGACTCCAGCCAGGCGGGCACCGGCTCGCCGTCCCACCGGTTGGTCGCGTCCACCAGGACCGCGCCGCGCAACCAGGCAGGGTCCACGGAGTCGAGGTCCTCCTGCGGGACCATCAGGACCACCAGGGGCGCCGCCACGTCTGCCGCAGCTACGTCTGCCGCCGCCACGGCGGTCGCCCGGGGTGCGTATTGCGCCAGGTGCAGACGCAGGGCCGCCGGGGGCCGGCTGGCGGCGATCCGCACGTCCATCCCGGCGGAGGCAGCGGCGCGGGCCAGCGCGGTGCCGGCACGCCCTGCCCCGAGGATGGTCAGCACCGGTGCATCGCTCACGGGGTGACGAGGATCCCGTCCTCATCCGCCCACAGGGTGGCGCCCGGGGTGAACCTCACCCCGCCGAACTCCACGGCCACGTCCAGCTCACCGGCGCCGTCCTTGGCGGACTTGCGTGGGTTGGAACCCAAGGCCTTCACCCCCAGGTCCAGGGTGGCCACCAGGGCACGGTCCCGGATGGCGCCGTGGATGACCACCCCGGCCCAGCCGTTGCGCACGGCGGCCGCGGCGATCAGGTCACCCATGAGCGCGGACTCGAGTGAGCCGCCGCCGTCCACCACCAGCACCGCCCCGTGGCCGGGGGAGTTCAGGACCTGCTTGACCAGGCCGTTGTCCCGGTGGCAGCGGATGGTCCGCACCGGACCGGTGAACCGACTCCGCGCACCGAGGTCCTGGAACTGCACCGAGCAGGACTGCAGGGACTCGTCCGCGTCGTACAGGTCGCAGGTGGTGAAGTCCGTGGTCTCCGCGGCCGGCCGGGCGCTCACCGGATCTCGTTCCGCTGTGCACCGAGGCCTTCGATCTCGGTCTCCAGGACGTCGCCGGCCTTCAGCCAGGGCCGCCGGCCGTCGTCGTTCTTCCGGGCCAGGGCCACGCCCGCGGGCGTGCCGGTGAGGATGAGGTCCCCGGGCAGGAGGGTGACCAGGTCCGAGAGGTAGGAGACCAGCTTCTCCGCGCCGAACACCAGGTCCCCGGTGGAGTCCTCCTGCATCACCTCGCCGTTGACGCGGGTGGTGATCCTGGCACCGGGGGTGAACTCGTCGCCGGTGACCAGCCACGGGCCGATCGGCGTGGTCTCCTCCCAGACCTTGCCCTGGGTCCACTCGGTGGTGCGGCCCTGGTAGCCACGGACGGAGACGTCGTTGGACACCGCATAGCCGGCGATGTGGGCGGCGGCCTGGTCCTCGGGGATCCGCCGTCCGGGCTCGCCGATGACCACGCACAGCTCGCCCTCCCAGTCGAGCCGGTGGTCCTCGGCCGGGACCTCGATCGGGTCGGTGGCGCCGGTCAGGGTCTGCGCGAACTTCGTGAAGACCGCCGGGTGCTCCGGGAGCTCCAGCCCGGTCTCGAGGATGTGGTTGCGGTAGTTCAGGCCGATGCAGAACACCTTGGTGGGGAACGGGATGAGCGTGGCCGGCTCCAGCTGCGTGGCGTCCAGGACACGGCTCTCGTCCTCCGCGGCGGCGGCCAGCGCGGCGTCGACCATCTCGGTGCGCTGCGGCTCGGGCAGCGAGAGGAAGTCGCCGACGTCGATGACCCCCTCCAGCTCGACGGCGGCGGTGGCGCGGGAGCCGTCCGTCCGGGTGACGAGGGCGGCGAACGTGGCGCCCGGGGTCTGGGGGTCCGAGCCGGGCAGTCGATAGGTGCAGAGCTTCATGCGCCTATCCCACCACATCCGGCACCGGCCATGAACGGTTGTGGCCGCCGTCACCGTGTGGAAACCTAGTTCGGTTATCATGCAAACGGTCGCAGGAGGAGGGAATACTCCTGCACCCATCACTCCACCGACGAAGGGCGACCCCTGTGTCCCGTTCCATCCCCCGCCGCCGCACCGCGCGCTGGCGCCTTCTCGCCACCGCCCTCACCGCGGGCCTGTTGATCCCGGGGGCGGTGGTGGCGACTCCGGCGTACGCCGACTCCGAGACGCTCAACCCCCTGGACCAGTCCACCCAGTTCGATGAGGACCAGCCCGTCCTGCAGGACTCCGTGCTGGAGGGGCTCCGGCGCGACGCCGGCGGGACCGCCGGGACCGATGCCTCCGGCAGCCGATCGGCCGCGGCGGCGCAGAAGCACCTCGGGCCGTGCAAGCAGGACTTCATCGATGTGGCCCCGGGGAGCACCTTCTACCCGCACGTCACGTGGATGGCCTGCGACGGCCTGACCAACGGCTACCAGGATCACAGCTTCGGGGTGAAGAAGGAGATCAACCGCGGCGAGGCCGCGCTGATGATCTACCGGATGTCCGGTGAGAAGCACGACGCGGGCACCACGCGGGACTTCGCGGACGTCGCTCCGGTCCGGGGCGATGAGGAGTTCACCGCCATCTCCTGGATGGCCGAGCAGGAGATCGTCCACGGCTATGAGGACGGCACATTCCGTCCGGACCGGTCGATCTCCCGCGGGGAACTGGCCTCGTACCTGTTCCGGTACGCCGGAGACGAGGACTACCAGCCCCCGGCCGAGCCCGACTTCTCCGACGTCCCGGCCAGCCTGGGCACCTACCCGGAGATCTCCTGGATGTACCAGCACAAGATGGTGAAGGGCTACGTGGACGGCACCTTCCGTCCGACCAGGGACGTCACCCGTGGCGAGACCTCCAAGTACCTCTACGGCCTGGAGACCCTCCTGCACGGCACGCCGGCCCCGCCGGCCACCGCCCCGAAGCCGGCGCCCAAGCCCGAGCCGAAGCCGGAGCCGCAGCCCGATCCGGAGCCCGAGATCCCCCTGGCCTACCGCTACGTGGTCATCGCCGATGACGGCCTCAACGTGCGCAGCGGCGCCGGGGTGAACTACCGCAAGGTCGCCTCCCTGGCCCGGAACACCAAGGTGGTCTGGACCGGCCGGAGCAAGTCCGTCAGCGGCGCCACCTGGCGGGAGATCACCGTGCGCTCGGTGAAGGGCTGGGTCCACGGCGGCTACCTGATGCGGGACTTCGAGGCGGGCAACGCCAAGTCCGCCCTGTCCAAGACGGGCACGGTCCGGGTGCCGAAGGAGAAGTGGCCGGGCATCACCGAGCTGAACGCCACGTGGGAGGCGCAGCCCAATGGCTACTGGTGTGGTCCGGCCTCCGTGGTGATCGCCCTGGACGCCTTCGGCATCAACACCAATCAGGCGGCCATGGCAAAGGAGGCCCAGACCGACCGGGACGGGACCTGGCTGCACCAGGTGGCGCGGCTGATGGACTACCACGCCCCCGCCTCAGTCCGCTACGAGGTGACCACCATCCCGGGCAGCTCCCAGAAGGCGAGCTACGACCAGCGGATCCGGTTCCGGGACGACATGGTGCGTTCCATCAAGGCCGGCGTCCCCGGACTGGTGAACATCGCCGCCACCCCGGGCGAGCAGGCGCCCCTGCACCGGGCGAAGACCGGCGGGCGCTTCACCCTGCGCCACCACATGCCGGTGACCGGCTATGACGCCAACACGAACCGCCTGCTGGTGCTGGATCCGTGGACCCGTCCCTTCTGGGTGGACGCCTACCAGCTGGCGGACATGACCGTCACGCGCGGCTACGCCTCGCTGAAGTAGGCGCGGTGCCCGGTGGCGCGCCCTATGGGGCCGTGGACTTCCAGTCGCCCGTGACCACCCTGTGGGTGGTCGGGGTGCTGGTGGTGATCGCGGCGGGCGTCATCGGCCACGCCGCGTGGCGGCGCCACCGGCACCTGCGCTTCACGGGCCGGACCGGGCGCAACCGGGACCCGCAGCTGCTGCGGGACATCCGGAGGGAACGGTGGACCGGTTACGCCTGCCTGGGTCTGGCGGTGGTGCTGGCCGGGTTCTCCGCCGTGGGCGCCTGGCAGACGCACCAGAACGTCCGAGCGAACCTGGCCGCCAAGTACGGTGTGACGGCGGTGGAGGACGCCCGGTGGAACGGGGCGTTCCTGGTGGCGGACCTGACCCTGGCGGACGGCAGCGTGCAGGAGGGCGCCGAGGTCTACTTCGAGCGCGATGGGGAACCCCTGATGGGCGATGACCTGTTCACCCCCGGCGGAGGCGTCTGAGGAACCGCCGCTTCCGGGGGAGAATGGAGGCATGTATGAGCCGATCGACCTCCAGACCTCACTCGTGGCCCAGGGGATGGGCGTCCTGCTGGCGATCATCGGACTGGCGGTGGTGGCCCACGGCATGTGGCGGCGCAAGCGCTACCGGGCCCACCTGGACGACCAGGATGCCCGGTACGCCGGCCCGGACCGCCTCAAGGACGCCACCCGGGAGATCGTGGCCGGCGCCGTGGTGCTGTTCCTCGGCGCCGCGGCGCTGGTGTTCGCCGTCTTCGAGACCCAGGCCTCGAACCAGGCGGTCCAGGACAACGTGGCCGCCAAGTACGGCGTCGAGTCGGTGGTGGGCAAGGAGTGGATCGGCAACGCGCTCAGGTCCGACGTCACCATGCCGGACGGCTCCGTCCACCATGACGTGCTGATCACGTTCGAGGAGTCGGGGGAACCGCAGATCAGCCGGGACCTGACGCAGACACCCGAGTAGCGCCGCCGGGGCAGGGGCTCAGGCCGCCCGGGTGTTTGCTACCGTGCACCACGTGACCAGTCCGCAGCCAGTCCCCGCGTCCACCTACCGCCTGCAGCTCACGGCCGACTTCACCCTGGACCGGGCGCGGCAGACGCTGCCCTACCTGCGGGACCTGGGCGTCGACTGGCTCTACCTGTCCCCGATGCTGGGTTCGGAGGAGGGCTCCACCCACGGCTACGACGTGGTGGACCCCACCCAGGTGGACGACGCCCGCGGCGGCGAGTCCGGGCTGCGCGAACTGGCCGAGGCGGTGCACTCCGCCGGCGGCGGGATCCTGGCGGACATCGTGCCCAACCACGTGGGCGTGGCCACCCCCAAGGACAACGCCTGGTGGTGGGACCTGCTCAAGCACGGCCGGGCCTCCAAGTACGCCACGGCCTTCGACATCGACTGGGAGGCCGGCGACTCGCGCATCTGGTTGCCCGTCCTGGGCGACGGCACCGAGGAGGACCCGGAGGCCGAGCTCTCCCGGCTGCGGATCGTGGAAGGCGAACTGCACTACTACGAGAACGTGTACCCCCTGGCCCCCGGCACCGAGGACGCGGCGCGGTCCGCCGCCGGCCCGGGGGCGGGCGAGGAGCAGCTGGCCCGGGCGGTCCACGAGCTGCAGAACTACCGGCTCATGCCGTGGCGGGAGGCGGACGAGAACCTGAACTACCGCCGCTTCTTCGCGGTCAACTCCCTGGCCGGGGTGCGCGTGGAGATCCCCCGGGTCTTCTCCGAGACCCACCGGGAGATCCTGTCCTGGATCCGGGACGGCCTGGTGGATGGGCTGCGGGTGGACCACCCGGACGGGCTGGCGGACCCCGGCGGCTACTTCGAGAACCTCCGCCAGGCCACCGGCGGGGTCTACCTGCTGGGGGAGAAGATCCTCGAGGGCGGCGAGCGGATGCCGGCCGCGTGGGCCGTGGACGGCACCACCGGCTATGACGCCCTGGGCGAGATCGAGCGGGTGCTCACCGATCCGGCCGGTGCCGCCGAGCTGGACGAGGTGGCCGGGCGGCTCGGCGGGTGGGCCGGGACGGACGCCGAGGCGGTGTGGGCCGAGATGATCCACGGCACCAAGCGCGCCGTGGCGGACGGCATGCTGCGCTCCGAGGTCGAGCGGCTGGCGCGGCTGGTCCCCGGGCTGCTGCCGGAGGACGCCGAGGGCGAACGCCTCCAGGACGCCCTGGCCGAGCTGCTCGCCTGCTTCCCCGTCTACCGTTCCTACCTGCCCACCGGGCGGCACCACCTGGACGACGCCGCCACGGACGCGGTACGCCGCCGCCCCGACCTGTCCGAGGCCGTCGAGGCCCTGCTGCCCCTGCTGGCGGACCCGGACCACCCGATCGGCGAGCGATTCCAGCAGACCTCGGGCATGGTCATGGCCAAGGGCGTGGAGGACACCGCGTTCTACCGGTACACCCGGCTGGCCTCCCTGAACGAGGTCGGCGGCGACCCGTCCTCCTTCGCCCTGGACCTGGCCCGCTTCCACGCCCTGCAGGGCGACCGGCAGGCCCGCATGCCGCGGACCATGACCACCCTGTCCACGCATGACACCAAGCGCAGCGAGGATGTGCGCGCCCGGATCGATGTGCTCTCCGAGATCCCGGGTCAGTGGGCCGCCACGCTGGACCGGCTCATGGAGCTCGCCCCGCTGGGGGACGGGCCCTTCGAGAAGCTGCTGTGGGAGACCATCATCGGCGCCTGGCCCGTGGACGGCACCGCGCTTCAGACCGGGCGGCTGGCCGAGTACGCGCTGAAGGCCGCGCGGGAGGCCGCCACGCGGACCACGTGGACCGAGCAGGACCCGGAGTTCGAGGCCGCGATCGCAGACCTCGCCGAGCGGGCCACCGGCACCGGCGAGCTGCGGGCCGAGATCCAGGCCCTGGCAGACCGCATCGCCGCGGCGGGGGTCGTGAACCAGGTGTCCATGAAGCTCATCCAGCTGACCCTGCCCGGAGTCCCGGACGTCTACCAGGGCACCGAGATCCCCTTCCCCACGCTCGTGGACCCGGACAACCGCCGCCCCGTGGACTTCGCGGAGCGCGCGGCGCTGCTGGGGAGGCTCGACGGCGGCTGGGCGCCGGAGTTCCCCGCGGCGGTGGAAACCGAGGACGGGGCGGACGCCGGGGCCCCCGAGTACGACGGCGGCGCGCTCGCCGAGTACGCCGCCGGCCTCAAGCTGCTGGTCACCTCACGGGCCCTGCGGGCCCGCCGCGAGCACCCCGAGTGGTTCAACCGCTACCAGGAGCTCGACGTCATCGGCGAGGCCGCAGACCACGCCATCGCCTTCACCCGCGGCGGTTCCATCACGGTGGCCACCCGGTGGCCGCTGGGACTGGACGATGAGGGCGGCTGGGGCGAGGCCGCCGTCGTGCTGCCCCGCCAGGCGATGGTGGACCTGCTGACCGGCCGCCGCTTCGGCGGGGCCCACACGGACGGCACCACGCGGCTGGCCGAGCTCTTCGAACACCACCCGGTGGCACTGCTGGTCCCCGAGGACGGGAACACCCTGCGATGAACCGGAACAGCTACGGCGACTACACGGTCTGGGCGCCGCACGCCACCAGCGTGGAGCTGGTGTTCACCTCCGGCGAGCCCGGCGGGGTCCACGGCGCGCAGGACCGCTGGGACGTGGTGGCCTCCACCGGGCTGTCGCCGGCCGGCGGCGGCTGGTGGGAGCCGGCGCGCCCCGTGGAGGACATCCTCCCCGCCGCGGACTCCCACGGGTACGGCTACCGCGTGGACGGTCAGGGGCCGTTCCCGGACCCGCGCTCGCGGTGGCAGCCGGACACCGTCCACGGGCCGTCGCGGCTGATCGACCCCACCGCCCACGACTGGCAGGACGCCGGGTGGGCCGGCCGGGAGCTGCGCGGCGCGGTGGTCTACGAGCTGCACGTGGGGACCTTCACGGACGAGGGCACCCTGGGGGCGGCCGCCGGGCGGCTGGACCATCTGCTCTCCCTCGGCATCACCCACGTCCAGCTGCTGCCCGTGAACTCCTTCGGCGGCGCGCACAACTGGGGCTATGACGGCGTGGGCTGGTACGCCGTGGACGCCTCCTACGGCGGCCCGCGGGACTACCGGCGCTTCGTGGACGACTGCCACGCGGCCGGGCTGGCCGTGATCCAGGACGTGGTCTACAACCACCTGGGGCCCTCCGGGAACTACCTGCCGAGGTTCGGGCCCTACCTGACGGAGCAGTCCACCGGCTGGGGCAGCGGGCTCAACCTGGACGGGCCGGACTCGGACGAGGTGCGCCGGTACATCCTGGACAACGCCCGGATGTGGTTCGAGGAGTACCACGTGGACGGGCTCCGGCTGGACGCCGTCCACGCCCTGCAGGACTCCCGGGCCGTCCACGTGTTGGAGGAGCTGGCCGCCGAGACGGACGCCTTCGCCTCCTCCTGCGGCCGGCCGCTCGTGCTGGTGGCCGAGTCCGATCTCAACGACCCGCGGCTCATCACGGCGCGGGCGGATCCGGGGCAGGACGGCGCCGGGGGCTACGGCCTGTCGGGGCAGTGGTCGGACGACTTCCACCACGCCGTGCACGTGGCGCTGACCGGGGAGACGGACGGCTACTACGCCGACTTCGAGCCGCTCTCCGCCCTGGCGAAGGTCCTGGACTCCGGGTTCTTCCACGACGGCAGCTACTCCTCGTTCCGGGGGCGCCACCACGGCCGGCCACTGGGGGACCGGATCCCGGCCGAGGCCCTCGTGGTCTTCACCCAGAACCATGACCAGGTCGGCAACCGGGCCACCGGGGACCGGCTCGCGGCCTCGCTGGACGAGGGGCTGCTGGCGATCGGGGCGGCCCTGCTGCTGGCCGGCCCCTACACCCCGATGCTGTTCATGGGCGAGGAGTGGGCGGCCTCCACGCCGTGGCAGTTCTTCACGGCGCACCGGGAAGCCGACCTGGCGCAGGCGGTGACCGAGGGGCGCCGCCGGGAGTTCGCGCGGATGGCCTGGGGGGAGCACGTGCCGGACCCGCAGGCGGCCGAGACCCTCGCCTCCTCCACCCTGCGTTGGGAGGAGGCCGGGACGGGCCGGCACGCCCGGCTGCTGCAGCTGCACCGCACCCTGATCGGGATCCGCGCCGAGCGGCCCGAACTGACGGACCCGGACCGCGCCACCACCCGGGCCGCCGTGGACGAGGGGCGCCGCTGGGTCCGGATGGACCGCGGAGTGCGGGCCGGGGGAGATGCCGGGGAGATGTCAGGGCGGGACGGCCGGGGAGGTGCCGGGGCCGACGTCGGGCCCGGGCCTGGTGCCGGTGCGGGCACCGTGGTGCTGCTGGCGGCCCTGGGGTCCGAGCCGATGCCGGTGCCGGAGGACCTGCGGGACTACCGGCTGCTGGCCGGCCACGGACTGGAGGGTCCGTTGACGGAGCCCACGCGGTCCCGGGAGGTCCCCGCCCACGGCTTCCTGCTCCTGGCCCGCGACTGACGACTCCGGACCCCACCGGGAGGTCATCCGATTCCGCGCAGCGGGGCCCGGATGCCGCGGCCGGAATGCGTGGAATCGGATGAGGTCCCGAACCCATCAGGTCCCGCCCACGGCTTCCGCCTGCTCAGTTTCCGCCTGCTCAGTGTCCGCCTGCTCGGTGTCCGCCTGCTCAGTCGTGCGTGACGGACTCGGGCTCGTGCCGCGCGATGTCCCAGGTCTCGATCTGGAAGGTCGAGTGGTGGACCTGGACCTCGAAGTGCTCGGCCACGCACCGCCGGACGTCCTGAAGGATCGCGGCGGCGTGGCCGGTGGTGAAGCACTGGTCCGCCACCACGATGTGCGCCGTGAGCGTGGGCAGCCCGCTGGCCACGGTGGTGGCGTGGAGGTCGTGGACGTCCTCCACATGCTCCAGTGCCATCAGGTGGCGCCGGACCGCGTCCAGGTCCAGGCCGGCGGGGGTGAACTCCATCAGCACGCTGGTGGTCTCCCGGAGCAGGATGAACGCACGGGGGACGATCAGGGCGGCGATGAACAGGCCGGCGAGGGCGTCGGCCTGTTGGAATCCCGTGGTGGCGATGACCACGGCCGCGGCGATGACGCCCACGGAGCCCAGGGCGTCGTTGAGCACCTCGAGGAACGCGGCCCGCATGTTGAAGTTCGCCCCGCGGCTGGAGGACAGCACGGCGATCGCCGTCAGGTTGGCCGCCAGGCCGATCAGCCCGAAGACCAACAGCTCCCCGGCGGGGACCTCGGGCGGCGCGAACAGGCGGCGGACGCCCTCGACCGCCGTGTAGACGCCCACCACGAGCAGCAGCGCCGCCTGGCCCAGCGCGGCGATCACCTCGATGCGGCGGAACCCCCAGGTGCGGGTGGAGGTGGCCGGGCGGAGCATCAGGGTGGCGGCGATCAGCGCGACGAGCAGTCCGGAGGCGTCCGTCAGGGCGTGCGCCGTGTCCGTCAGCAACGCGAGGCTGCCGGTGAGCACCGTGCCGACCGCCTGCGCCACCACGACCACGGCGGTGAGGCTGAAGGCGATCCACAGCCGGATCCGGTGGTCCCCGGGCCGCCCCTCCTGCCCCTCCTGCCCGGGCGACCCTGCCGACCCTGCCGGCCCTGCCGGCCCTGCCGGTCCGCCGGGGGCATGGACGTGTCCAGCGCCCATGACTACCTGTCCCCGGGCCCGTGCCGGTGGGGGCGGCGCAGGTGCGTGCACAGCACGGCGTCGGTCCCCGTGGCCCTCAACAGCTCCTCCGCGGCCGAGATCAGCAGGCGCAGCCGGGCCGGCTCGGCCAGCGAATACCAGGTCGACCGCCCCTCGGGGCGCAGGGTGACGAGCCCGCACTCCAGCAGGAAGCCGAGGTGCTTGCTGACCGTGGACTGGGCGAGCCCCAGGTGGTCCACGAGGTCCCGCACCCGGTGCTCCCCGGAGGCGAGGTGCTGCACGAGCGTCAGCCGGGTGGGCTCGGCCAGCGCCTGGAACAGGTGGGCGTACGCGGCCGTGGCCACCTCGTCGAGGGGTTCGGACTCCACCGTGCTCATCGCCATGAAGCGATCATATCGCTCCATGGCGATGCCATCAAGGGGCGCCTCAGTCGGGGTCCTCCGCAGGTCAGTCGGGATCCTCCGCGGGGGGCTCCACGGCCTTCAGCATGGTGGTGGTCGGATGCAGCACCACGGCGTCCTCGTCTCGGCGGTGGGGCAGCACGGTCTGCAGGTAGGACTGCAGCGCCTCCGGCAACGGGACGGAGCGTGACTGGTTCTCGGAGAGGTACCAGCGGTGCTCCAGCAGCTGGTGCATCACCTCGGCCGGCTCCAGCTTGCCGGAGAGCTCGGCCGGGATGGCGCGGGTCACGAGCTCGAAGACGTCGATCAGCCAGCGGTTGGCGGCCTCGTGCTCGTCCATGTCCGGGTGGTACACGGCCCGGTACTCGTCGATGTCCCGCAGCAGACGCCGGGCCTGGTTCTCCTGGACGTCCAGGCCGGTCAGGCCCAGCAGCCGGCGCTGGTGGTGTCCGGGGTCCACGACCTTGGGCTGCAGCACCAGCCGGGAACCGTCCTCGGTGGTGCGGATGGCGTACTCCTCCACATCGAAGCCCAGCGAGTTCAGGCGGCGGATCCGCTCCTCCACGCGCCAGCGCTCGCCGGGACGGAAGGACATGTCCCCGGTGAGCTCGTCCCAGAGCCGGCGGTAGGCGTCGATGATGAGCTGGGAGGTGGCCACCGGGTCCACGTCCTGGTCCACCAGGCCGCCGGACATCAGGTCCATCAGCTCCCCGGCGATGTTGACCCGGGCGAGCTCGAGGTCATGCTCGCGCTGCCCCCGGGAGAGGGAGGGGTGCAGCTCCCCGGTCTCGGCATCCACGAGGTAGGCGGCGAATGCCCCGGCGTCGCGGCGGAACAGGGTGTTGGACAGGGAGACGTCCCCCCAGTAGAAGCCCACCAGGTGCAGCTCCACGAGCAGCAGGGCCAGGGCGTCGATGAGCCGGGTGAGGGTGTCCCGGTGGAGCCGGCGGGAGAACACGGCGCGGTACGGCAGGGAGAAGCGCAGGTGCCGGGTGACGAGCACGGTCGGCAGGGGTTCGCCGTCCGGGTCGGAGCGCCCGGCCACCACCGCCACGGGTTCCACGCAGGGGATGTCCAGCCGCTCCAGCCGGCGCAGCAGCTGGTACTCCCGGCGCGCCGAGAACTCCGTGGTCTCCTTGACCGCCACCACGGACCCCTCGAGGTGGGCGAACCGGACCACGTGCCGGGACAGGCCCCGGGGCAGCGCGGCCAGCGCCGACTCGGGCCAGTCCACCAGCGGCACGTCCCAGGGCAGCCGCAGCAGCTCCGCGGCGGCCTTCGCGTCGCCCGCGCCCACGGACGTGGTGATGTCCAATCCGGATCGGGGTGTCATGTGACCGCAGTGTCCTCCCTGAGCCGGCCGGAGTCCAGCCGCAGCCGGCGGTCCGCCACCGAGGCCACCGGACCGGGCTCGGCCGTGGCGTACAGGGTGGTGACGGACAGCGTGCGCGCCAGGGAGCGGATCAGCCCGGCGGTGTGGTCCTTGAGGTTTGGGGGCAGGGCGGCCAGCGGGTCGTCCATGAGCAACACCGCGGGCCGGCGCACCACCGCGCGGGCCAGGGCCACCTGCTGGCGCTGCGGCCCCGTCAACTCCTCCGGGCCGTGGGAGAGCTGCGCCGTCAGGTCCAGCAGCCGCGCGGCCTCGTGGACCCGCTCGGCCCGCTCGGCCTCCGGCACGCCGGCCACGCGCAGTGCGAAGCTCATGTTCTCCTGGACGTCCATGTGCGGGTACAGGGCGTAGTTCTGGAACACCAGCACGGCGTCCCGGTCCTGCGGCGGCAGGCCCGTCACATCCACGCCGCCGATCAGCACGTGGCCGGCGGCCGGCGTCTCCTGGCCCGCCACCACCCTCAGCAGCGTGGACTTGCCGCTGCGCAAGGCCCCGGACACCACCACGAACTGGCCGTCCGCCGCCGTCAGGTCCAGGTCCGCCAGCGCCGGCCGGCGGGCGGCGGGGTACTGCACCGTGATGCCCTGCAGGTTCAGCCGCGCCACGCGGCCACCTCCCGCAGCACCGCGGCGAGCTGCTGTGGCCCCGCGATCCGGAACCGCGCCGCACTCTCACCGGCGCCGACCTTGACCGAGACGTCCCGCCCCGGGTCCATCCGGGCGAAACCGTGCTCGTCCGTCACGTCGTCCCCGGCGAACAGCACCGCCTCGGCCCCGGTGACCCGGCGCAGCAGGTCCAGCCCCTGGCCCTTGTCCGCACGCACCACGGACACCTCCAGCACGTCCTTGCCGTGGCCCACGTGGAAAGTGCTGAGTCCGTCCCGGTCCGCTGTCGCCGCCAGGCCGCGCAGCGCGGCCTCCGCCTCGGCCACCGCCCGGCGCTTGGCCTCCGGGCCGCGGGCCAGCCGCACCTGCAGTACCCGGCCGGCCGGCTTGTGCTCCACCCACGCGTCCGGGTACCGGTGCGCAATGGGCTCCAGCACCTGCCCGACGGCGGCCAGTGCCGCGAGCTGCCCCTCGTCCAGTTCCAGCGGGGGCGCGTCGGGGCCGAGGCGGCGCTCGGCGCCGTGCGAGCCGATCAGCAGCGTGGCCGGCGGGGGAGCGGCCACCTCGATCAGCGATTCCAGGGCGCGTCCGGACACCAGCGCCGTGTGCACGCCGGCCAAGCCCTCGAGGGCTGCCAGGGCGGCTGCGTTGCCGGGGACCGGGCGGGCGTCCTCGGCTCGGTCCACGAGTTCGGCCATGACCCCGTCGAAGTCCACGGCCACCAGGATCCGGGAATGTCCCGCGAACCGCCGCAGCGCGTCGGCCAGGTCCGTGGGGAGGCCATCGGACCGCTCCGCCGGCAGCGCCGGACCCGGCCCCGCGGAGTCCGGACCGGTCATCGCGAGGTTCCCGGGCCGGCGTCGTGCCACGGCTGGGCTGCTGCCTGTTCCCCGCCGGCCAGCCGGCCCAGGAAGTCCTGGGACCACTTGTTCACGTCATGCGTGATGATCTGCCGGTGCATGGCCTGCATGCGCTTGGTGGCCTCCTGCGGGTCCATGGACACGGCCTGGAGGATGGCGTCCTTCATCCCGTCGATGTCATGGGGGTTGATGAGCAGGGCCTTGCGCAGCTGGTCCGAGGCGCCCGCGAACTCCGAGAGCACCAGCACCCCGCCCCGGCCGCCACGGGCCGCCACGTACTCCTTGGCCACGAGGTTCATGCCGTCCCGCAGGGCGGTGACCAGCATGACGTCCGCCGCCAGGTACAGGGCCACCATCTCCTCCACCGGATAGGAGTGGTGCAGGTAGCGGATCGCGGTCTGGCCCATGGTGTCGTAGGTGCCGTTGACGCGGCCCACGGCCAGCTCGATGTCGTCCCGCAGCTCCTGGTAGGACCCCACGTTCTCCCGGGACGGGCTGGCCACCTGGACCAGGCAGGCGTCCTGGACGTCCAGGCTGCCGTCCTCGAGCAGCTCGGCGAAGGCCTTGATCCGGTGGCGGATGCCCTTGGTGTAGTCGAGCCGGTCCACGCCCAGCAGGATGGTGTGCGGATCGCCGAGTTCCTCCCGGATCTGCCGTGATCGGGCCTGCACCTCCGGGTCCCGGGACAGGGCCGTGATGGTGCCGACGTCGATGGAGATGGGGAAGGCCTCCGCCCGCACGGGGCGCTCGCCGCCGTGGCCGTCGTTCACGTTCAGGGCCCCGGACCGGAAGGAACCACCCAGCAGGCGGCGCACCGCCTCGGAGAAGTTCGTCACGTCCGAGCGGCGCTGGAAGCCGATGAGGTCCGCCCCCAGCAGGCCCTCGAGCAGGGAGCGCCGCCACGGCAGCTGGGAGTAGAGGTCCACCGCCGGGAAGGGGATGTGGTGGAAGTAGCCGATGCGCACATCCGGGCGCAGCCGCCGCAGCAGCCGGGGGACCAGCTGCAGCTGGTAGTCCTGCACCCACACCGTGGCGCCGGCGGCGGCCGTGGCGGCCGCGGCCCGGGCGAAGCGCACATTGACCGTCAGATAGGTGTCCCACCACTGACGGTGGAACTCGGGGCGGGCGATCACATCGTGGTACAGCGGCCACAGCGTGGAGTTGGAGAAGCCCTCGTAGTACTCGCTGAGCTCCTGCTCGGAGAGCAGCACCGGGACCAGGTGCATGCCGTCATGGGTGAAGGGCTCCAGCGCCTCCTCGGCCACGCCACCCCACCCGACCCAGGCACCCTCCCGGCTGGCCATGATGGGGGCCAGCGCCGTCACGAGCCCGCCGGGGGAGCGGCGCCAGGACGAGGTCCCGTCCGGGTCCACCACCCGGTCCACGGCCAGGCGGTTGGCCACCACCACCAGGTCATAGGCCCCGGGCTCGGGCGGCGCACCGACCCGGTGCTCGGCCCGTGCCAGGAAGGAGGGGGCTTCGATGGGGAGGTCAACGCGGTTCTTCACTTCTCGGAACTCCTTCTCTCGGCACCGGTCTCGGTCCGACTCCGACCTTATCGCCCCGTCCCCTCCCATGGGTGGCCGCGAGGTGCCCCGTTCGGGGACCGTGCCTGGGCTCCACGTTCAGCTTGGACCGGTACCCTAGCCCTTGGCCCGGGTCCGGCAGGGTGGGGGACCCCGGCACCCGAGACCGCTTACGACCCCGAGAGTCAGGACGACAGGCAGGCCCATGGCGACCAGCAACAAGCAGACGAAGGCCGAGAGGCAGCAGACCGCCCGCGAGAAGGCCCGGCAGATGCAGGAGGAGCAGCGCCGCCAGGAGAAGCGACGCTCCCTCATGGTCCGCTGGGGCGTGGTGGCCGCCGTGGTGGTGGTGATCGCCGTGGTGGTGGGCGTCATCTTCATGAACTCCTCCCGTTCGATCCCCGACGCCGGTCCCGCACCGAGCGCGGCCAACGACCAGGGCGGCATCACCCTGACCTCCACCACCGAGCTGGCCCCCGGGGACGAGGCCTTCACGGAGGTCGACAACGCGGACACCGCCCAGCCCGAGATGACCGGTGAGCCTCCGACGTCCGTCCCCGGCGGCGAGGCCCGTCCCGCCGGCGAGCCCGCCCAGATCATCGTCTACGCGGATGCGAACTGCGTGCACTGCGCCACCTTCGAGGAGCAGAACGCGGGCCAGCTGGCCGAATGGCTGGATGCCGGCGAGGCCACCGTGGAGTACCGGATGCTGGACTACCTCGACAACCCGGCCACCGGCAACTACTCGTCCCGGGCCGGCAACGCCCTGGCCTGCATGGCCGAGCAGTCCCCGGAGAACTACAACTCGTACCTGACCCAGATCTTCGCGAGCTACGCCACGAAGGAGGGCCAGGGCCTCAGCGATGACGAGCTGCAGGAGATGGCCTCCGGACTCGGCGCGGACCTCAACGGCTGCATCGACGGCAACGAGTACCGTCCCTTCGTCACGCACACCGGCTCGGCGGCCCGCGAAGCCCAGATCGCCGGCACCCCGTCCGTGTGGGTGCAGGGGGAGAACTGGGACCAGAGCGTCCCGTTCGCCGAGTACGTGGAGGGCAAGATCGCCGAACAGGGCTGATCGGCTGATCGGCTACCCTTGAAGGGCCGGATTCGGTTCCCGCCGCGTGCTCGCTGGTGTGGCCCGGAGCCGGCCCTTTCCGCCTCCTTAGCTCAGCTGGCCAGAGCACCTGTCTTGTAAACAGGGGGTCACCGGTTCGAATCCGGTAGGGGGCTCCATGGTGATCCTGCGGTGAACTCTCCGTCCGGTGGCCCCTCCCGCCGGCAGAACCTGCTGGCCGGCGGGTCCTGCGGCGCATACTAGAAGGTGGGGGCGCGGCCTTCGCCGAGGACGACGGACCCGGTGCCCCGATGACTTCCGGAGGACCCACGTGCCCGTCACCAGCACACCCCATCCCGCCCGCACGCCGGGCGCCGAACGCCACCCCGGCCTCAGGCACCGCGCACCCGTGCGCCGGCTGCTGGCCCTGATCCTGGCCGCGGCCCTGACCCTCGTGGCCGTGCCCGCCCAGGCCGACACCGCTGGGGTGGGGGACACCACCGCCGATATCACCAGCCAGACCGACACCGCCGCCCAGGCCGACGCCGCCGCCCCCGCGGAAGCGATGGCCCCGGCCGCGGCAGCCGGCACGGACGCCTTCCGTGACGTGCCGGTGGGTTCCGCCTACTACGTCCCCGTGACCTGGATGATCCAGAACGGCATCACCACGGGCCGCTCCGGCGGCTCGCTCTTCGGGGTACGGGACAACCTCAACCGGGCGGAGGCCGCCACCTTCCTCTACCGGCTCGTGGACCCGGCCTTTACGCCGCCGGCCGATAGCCCGTTCCCGGACCTCGAGGGCCCGGGCAACTGGGACTACGCACCGATCACCTGGCTGGCCCACGAAGGCGTCATCGCAGGCTACGCGGACGACACCTTCAAGCCGCTGCGGCACATCACCCGCGGGGAGCTGGCCAAGATCCTCTACGGGGTCGCCGATCCGGGCTACGCGGCACCGCCCTCCAAGCCCTTCGACGACGTCCCCGTCGGCTCCACCTACCACCGGCACATCTCGTGGCTGAAGTCGATCGGCGCCTCCCACGGCTATGAGAACGACACCTTCCAGCCGGGCCGGCACATCAACCGCGGTGAGACAGCCCAACTGATCCGGGCGGTGGCCGGGACGATGGGCTACGACACCACCGTGGTCCCCGAGAGCTTCTCGGTGGGCGGCTCCGGCTTCGGCCACGGGGTCGGGATGAGCCAGTACGGGGCCCGGGAGATGGCCGCGCAGGGGAACTCGGCCGGTCAGATCCTGCGCCACTACTACGCGGGCGTCACCGTCTCCGACTCCACGTCGATGGCCTCCCAGAACCTCCGCGTCCACGTGCTCTCCACCGCCTCGACCACGCTGAAGGCCACCAAGCTCAACGGTGCCGACGGCTACGTGCGGGTCCGCACCCAGGGCGCGGTCCTGCCGACCACCGGCGCCGTGCGGCTGGAGGCGAACGGCGGTGACGTGGTGACCACGATGCCGGACGGGTCCCGGAAGCGGGCCGCGTCCGCGATCCTCGAGTGGCCGGGGACCCGGTTCTGGAACCACGGTTCGCCGAACGCGGCGACCCTGCGGGTGCCGAACGCCGACGGCACCACCAGGCCCCTGGACCTGCGCCACGGCAAGCTCGTCGTCACCGTGATCGACGGCCAGCTGAACATCGTCACCGAGCTGCGGATGAACGACGAGTACCTCTACGGGCTGGACGAGATGCCCTCCTCCTGGCCGGCGGCCGCCCTGCAGGCCCAGGCCATCGCGGGACGGTCCTACGCCCTGCGGTACATGGGCACCCTGAACTCCGACTGCGGCTGCCACGTCTGGGACGAGGTGCGCTCCCAGAAGTTCAGGGGCTGGGCGAAGGAGTCCGAAGGCACCAACGCGGTCTACGGGAAGCGGTGGGTGGCGGCGGTGGACGCCACCGTCACCCGCAACTCCGCCGGCACCCCGTCGCGGGCGCTGAGCATCCGGTACGGGAATCGCGTGGCCGAGGCGACCTACTCCTCCTCCAGCGCCGGACGCACCAGGGCCGCCACGGAGATGGGCTGGTCCGCCGTGCCCTACCTGGTGAGCCGGCCGGATCCCTACAGCGTGACTTCGGCCAACCCGAACCGGGCCTGGACCGTCTCGGTCACGCAGGAGAGGATGGCCGCGGCATTCGGCCTGCCGAACGTGCGCACGGTGCGGGAGACCGCCCAGAACGGCACCTCCGGGTACACGGACTGGATGACGGCCACCTCCTCGGACGGCGCCACCAAGCGGCTCACCGGCAACCAGTTCCGCAACGCGCTCGGCCTCAAGAGCTCCTTCATCACCTCCGTCACGCCCCGCTGACCCGGGCCTGCCGGTGGGATGATGGACGCCATGATGCTGTGCGCCCTGGACATGATGGTCCCCACCCACCAGTCCACCGGGCTGTGGCGCCATCCGGAGGCGGACACCGAGCAGTACCGGGACCTCGGATTCTGGACCCGGCACGCTCAGCAGCTGGAGCGGGCCGGCTTCGACGCCCTCTTCCTCGCCGACGTGGCCGGGGTCTACGACGTGTACGACGGCTCGGGCCGCACCGCCATCCGTGCCGGGATGCAGTACCCGACACTGGACCCGCTGCTGGCCGTCAGCGCGCTGGCCGCCGCGACCACCACGCTCGGCTTCGGCGTGACCGCCTCCGTCAGCTACGCGCAGCCCTACCTGCTCGCCCGCACGTTCGCGACCCTCGACCACCTCACGGCCGGGCGGATCGCCTGGAACATCGTCACCGGCTACCAGGCCTCCGCCATGGCGAACCTCGGTGCCACCGGGCAGCTGGCGCATGACACCCGCTATGACCGGGCCGACGAGTTCATGGAGGTCGCCTACCGCCTCTGGGAGGGCACCTTCGAGGACGGCGCCCTCGTGGCGGACCCCGCCTCCAACACCTACCTGGACCCGGACCGGGTGCACGACGCCGGCCACACCGGTGAGTACTTCACGGTCCCGGGCCCGTCGCTCACCTTCCCGGGCCCCCAGCGCACCCCCTTCCTCTTCCAGGCCGGCTCCTCCCCGCGGGGCCTGGACTTCGCCGCCCAGCACGCCGAGGCGCTGTTCTTCTCCGGCACGAGCCCGGAGAACGTCCGCCCGCTCACGGACGGCGTCCGGTCCCGGCTCGGGGCCAGTGGCCGGCCCGCGAGCACCCTGAAGATGATCACTTCGGTGACCGTGATCGCCGGGGCCACCGATGACGAGGCCCGGGCCCGGCTGCGGGACTACACCCGCTACGTGGACGAGGACGCCGCCCTGTCCCTGCTGGCCGGGTGGACCGGGCTGGACCTGGCCCGTTACTCCCCGGACGACGTGCTGGAACACGTTCAGATCGAGGGCAACCGCTCGGCCCTGCAGTCCTTCACGACCCTGGACCCGGACCGGGACTGGACCATCCGGGACCTGGCCGCCTTCATGGCCATCGGGGCCCGCGGGCCGGTCATCGTGGGTTCCGGGGCCACGGTCGCCGATGAGCTAGAGCGCTGGCTGCTGCAGGCCGGTGTGGACGGCTTCAACGTGGACCACGCCCTGCGCGGACCGGACCTGGCGGCCTTCGCCGAACACGTCACCCCGGAGTTGCGCCGGCGGGGGCTGATCCCGGACGCGCCCCGCGGCGGGACCCTGCGGCAGCGGTTCCTGGGCACCGACACGCTGCCGGCCGGCCACCCCGGCGCCGTCTTCCGCCGGTGACTCCGATGAGCTCGTTCCTGGACCCGCTGGCGCCCTATATCCCGCTGTTCGGCAGGGACCACCTGCTGGCCCTGGGGACGGTGGTGGCGGCACTGACCCTGTTGCTGGTGTTCCGCCGGCAGGTCCGTCAGCGCGCCGCGGTGGTGCGGTGGGCCTTCCTGCTGCTGGCCCTGGCGCAGCAGGTGGCGCTCTACTGGTACCAGGCCGTGGTGGCCGGCTGGGACTGGGGCGACTCCGCACCCCTGCACATCTCCCGCGTCACCACGCTGCTGTTGATGGCCTACCTGATCACGGGGCGCCGGGCCGTGCTGGAGGTCGGGTTCTACTTCGGGCTCTACGCCTATGCCACGTTCGTCTACCCGCAGCGGATCCAGCCGATGGACCACCTGATGGGGTGGAGCTTTTTGGTCAGCCACGCCGTGATCATCCTGGTCCCCGTGTTCGCCGGCATCGCCTACGGCTGGCGGCCCACCGTCCGTGGACTGTGGCGGGCCTACGGCTGGTTCATCGCCTACTTCGGGGTGGTGCTGGCCGTCAACGCGGCCACGGACGGCAACTACTTCTACCTCAAGTACCGGCCGTTCCTGCGCGAGCTGCCCGAGCCGCTGTACTGGCTGGCGGCCTGCGCCGCCACCCTGGCGCTGATGTGGATCGGCTACGCCGTCTCGCGGCGGTTCCCGGTCAGCCGGGGTGCTGTCTACGCCACGGAGAGTCCGGCTACCGCGCCCCGGAACCTGTCAGCCAGACCTTGAGGTCCCCGTGCTCCTCGGGGTTGTACAGCGTGCCCTCTGCGGGGGAGTAGACCGAGGGGACCCCGCGCAGGCCGAAGTCGGTGAAGTCGGACATCGCGGACTCGATCCGGCCGGCGGTGCCGTCGGCGGTGATGCACTGGCCGATCTGATCGGCGGTGCCGGCGTCCGGCGCCATCTCACCGGCCTGGGCCACGAGGGCCTCGTCATCCGGCTGGGCCGGTGCCTGCTCGAACAGCCAGGTCTGGAATCCGTGGAGCGTTCCGGTGGCGGCGTCCGAGTCCCCGAGCGCCTCCTCCATGCAGTAGTAGGAGGTGGCGGCACGGGTGGACCAGGACTCGGGATCGCCCCGGCCCAGGAAGTCCACGATCCGGTAGTCGACCTCGGCCGCACCGCCGGAGACCAGGCCGTGCACCATCCCGCCGTAGTGGTCGTGGAACGCGGCGCAGTGGGGGCAGGCGAAGTCCTCGAAGATCTGGACCTCGCGGGCGGTCGTGGCCGCGGAGTCCGCGCCGGACCCGGACCCGGAGGAGCGGATGGCCTCCGCGCAGCCGGTCAGCGTCAGGGTGGCCACGGCGGCCAGGGTCAGGCAGGCTCCCAGGCGGGAGGGATCGGTGCGCATGGCCACCATCCTAGGGCGGGGCCGGGCCGGGCCCCGATTTTTCCGTTCGGCGACTGTTCTGCTAGGCTTTCATAGCTGTGGGGCCCTGCATCGGCAGGGATGCCCGGCACCGACGGATCTTTAGCTCAGTTGGTTAGAGCGTTCGCTTCACACGCGAGAGGTCGCTGGTTCGAGTCCAGTAAGATCCACACTTCCATGACCTGAGGGGCCCGCTCTGGGCCCTTCAGCGGTTAACGCACCAGTACAGTGATCGAGGGCACCTGACCGTGCCGTGACCTGCGTTGAAGGGAGCTGCGGTGGAGGAGAACCCCGACACCCGGCGGGCGCGTCGCCACGCCCAGGAGCCGCCGGTCGAGCTGACGGAGATCCCCATCATCAGATCCTCCCGGGCGGCCTCGGCACCGGTGGCCGGGGATCCTGAAGTCGGGGAGCCTGCAGCCGGGAAGCCGGAGATCCGTGAGTCGCCTGGGCCCGAGCCGGAGAGCGCCGTCCAGGCCTCGACCTCGGCCATCGACTTCCCGCTGGGTCCGGCCGCCGGACGGGCCGAGCCGGTCCGCACGGATTCCGGGACCACCGTGGTGGGTGGGCCGGACGCGCCCGGTGGGGACGCCGCCGTCGTGCCCCAGGGCACGGAGCCGGCGGCCGAGGTGCCGCTGACCGATACGCCGCTGACGGAGCCACCGGCCTCCGACCCCGTGCCGCAGTCCGTGCTGTCCCCTGCCGGGCCGGTCACGGGGGAGACCCCCGCCACGGCGCCGGTCGGCACGCTGGGTGTGCCGGCGGCCAAGAAGCCGCCCAAGGGTCGCCTGCGCTTCTCGGGCGGATCCGCGTTCAAGCGGATGATGTACTCCGAGCCGCTGCCCACCCAGACGCTCTCGATCGTCAACCGGATCGCGGACAGCCCGTACGCGAACCCGTATCTGCGCACCACCCGCAACGCGGATGCCGACGCCCGCACCACCCTGGACTTCGCGCTGAAGCTGGGGGAGACCATGTTCCGTTTCGGGGCCGGCGCCCTCGAGGTCGAGACCTCGATCATCGTGGTCACGCAGGCCTTCGGCGTGCACGAGACCGAGGTGGACATCACCAACCAGTCCATCGCCCTGAACTACGCCCCCAGCGGCAAGACCCCGTACTCGCTGCACCGGGTGGTGCGGTCCTGGTCCCAGAACTACGCCGGCCTGGCCCTGCTCCACCAGCTGGTCTCCGGCGTCTCCTCGGGGGAGATGGACCGTGACTCCGCCCAGCAGCGGCTGGCGGACATCCGGCACAAGCCCAAGCCGTTCGCCCCGTGGCTGACCATCCTCGCCTCCGGGATCTTCGCCGCGGCGTTCACGGCCTATATCGGCGCCGGGCTGATCGGGGCCGGGGTCGCCCTGCTGTCCACCATGCTGCTGATCGGGACCGTGAACCTGATGGGCAAGGCCCGGATCCCGGAGTTCTTCTCCATCATGGTCGGCGGATTCATCGCCACCGTGATCGCGCTGACGCTGTACACGCTGCACGTGCCCCTGGCACCCTCCCTCGTGGTGGCCGGCGGGATCATGCTGCTGCTGCCCTCCGGCCGCTTCGTCTCCGCCATGCAGGACGCCATCAACGGCTTCCCCGTCTCGGCGGCCGGCCGCTTCGTCTCCGCCGTGCTGGTCTTCGCCGGGCTGATGGCCGGCATCATCGCGGCCGTGGTGTTCTCCTCCATCCTCGGGGTGCCGGAGCTGGACCTGGCCGATGAGGCGGTGTCCAGCCACCCGATCTGGCTGCTGGGGATCCTGGTGGTCGTGGCCACCGCGGCGGACGGGATCTTCGACCAGTCCGCCTGGCGGCTGCTGATCCCCACCGCCCTGGTCTCCCTGGTCGGCTTCCTCGTCTTCGTGGGCGCCGAGGCCCTCGGCACCGGGCCCCGCCTGACCCCCGGGATCGCCGCCGTGGCGATCGGTGCCCTGGGCCGCTACGTGGCCCTGCGCATGGGCGCCCCGCAGCTCGTGGTCGCTGTGCCCGGCATCCTCTTCCTGCTGCCCGGGCTGAAGATCTTCCGGTCCATGTACAACATCGCCATGAACAGCGGCGCCATGCAGGAGGGACTGGTCGGGCTGTTCGACGCCTCGGCCGTCATCATGGCGATCGCCGCCGGCGTGGTCCTGGGCGACACCATCGCCAGGCCCCTGACCCGGGCGCTGCAGGCCAACGAGCGCCGGCGGATCGGACGCCGCTGACGCCCGTCTCAGTCCAGGCGCCAGTCCACCGGTGCCGCGCCGGCCTGCGCCAGCAGCTCGTTGGCGCGGCTGAACGGCCGCGAGCCGAAGAACCCCCGGTACGCGGACAGCGGCGAGGGGTGCGGTGACTCGATCAGGCCCACCCGGCCGGCGCCGTGGGCCCGGAGCACCGGGGCCATCTTCCGCGCCTCGGCGCCCCAGAGGATCGCCACCAGCGGGGGGCCCTGCGCGGCGCGCGCGGCCAGCGCCGCCACGGCGGCCTCGGTGATGGCCTCCCACCCCAGGTTCCGGTGGCTGCCCGCCTGACCCGCGCCCACGGTCAGCACCCGGTTGAGCAGCAGCACGCCCTGCTCCGTCCACGCCGAGAGGTCCCCGTGGGACGCCGGCGCCTGGCCGAGGTCCGTGGACAGCTCGCGGTAGATGTTCGCCAGGGAACGCGGCAGCGGGGCCACGTGACGGTCCACGGCGAAGCTCAGGCCGATCGGGTGGCCCGGCGTGGGATACGGGTCCTGCCCCAGGATCAGCACCCGCACCGCCTCGAAGGGCTGCCGGAAGGCCCGCAGGATGTCCTCCGGCGCCGGCAGCACCTGCTCGCCGCCCGCGCGCCGTGCCGTGATGGACTGCCCGACGGCGGCCAGGGCCTCGCGCTGCGGGGCCAGGGCGCGCTCCCAGCCGGGATCCAGGGGTGCGATCAGGTCGGTGTCCACGGCGGCAGACTACCCGGCCGGATCGGGGCGGGCGAACGCCGGGCGAACGCCGGGCGAATGCCGAGCGAGCGCCGGGCGAATGACACCGTTGTAGTTCCGGCCGGTAGACTGTGCAGGAGCAATCGCGTTGGAAGGACCACCCCATGTCAGCACAGCACGCCGCCGAGGCGGACGGACCGCAGAGCCCGTCCGAGGAGGCCGCACAGGCCGCCCAGCCCGCAGCGGCCGGACTGTCCGAGCGGGACCGGGACATCCTGGACTTCGAGAACCAGTGGTGGAAGTACGGTGGCGCCAAGGACCAGGCCATCCGGGACCGGTTCTCCCTCTCCGCGACCACGTACTACCAGGTGCTCAACGGGCTGCTGGACCGCGAGGAGGCCCTCGCGCACCAGCCCATGCTGGTCAAGCGGCTGCGTAGACTACGGACCACCCGCCACCGTGCGCGCAGCGCCCGCCGGCAGGAAGCCTGAGCACCGCGACCGCGACCGCGACCGAGACGAGTCCATGCCCATGACCCAGTATCCGCATGATCGCTTCGACGACGTGCCCGCCTACACCGACCGCAAGGGTGCCCACCGTGCGGCCCCGCCCGTGGCCTCCGGACCCTCGGGGCTCGTGGGGGTCTCCGTGGCGGCGGCCCTGGCCCTGGTGGTCGGCGCCTTCTGCTTCCTGATCCTGCCCTCCCTGCTGCCCTCCGGCGCCACCGTGGGGTCCTCCGCCAGCGCCTCGGCCTCGCCCGAAACCGCTGAGCCGACGGAACCCGCAGCGTCCGAGCCGGCTCCGTCCGCCTCGGAGACGCGCAGCCCGTCCGCGACGCCCAGCCCCTCGGAGACGCCCAGCGCCTCCGAGTCGGACGCCGCCTCCGAGTCCCCGGAGCCGAGCCCCTCGGAGTCGGAGACGGCGGCGGCGGACACGGGCGACGCCTCCGCGCCGGTGGAGGTCTACAACGCCTCCTCGATCGGCGGGCTGGCCGGTCGGGTCTCCGGCGCGCTGTCCTCGTCCGGATTCTCCGTGGCGGGCACCGGCAACTGGCAGGGCTTCCCCGTGCAGTCCTCCGCCGTGTACTACTCCCAGAACGAGACCACCGCGCAGGCCGTGGCCGCAGAACTGGGGCTGCCGCTGGTCCAGGACGCCCGCATCCCGGGCATCGCGGTGGTGCTGAACGCGGACTACTCCGGCTGAACCGACGATTCGGCCACACGCTGAACGGATGTCTGCAGGTGGAGACCGTTTGCACTCGGAGGGTGCGAGTGCTAAATATGGACTTAGCACTCCGAGGTTGTGACTGCCAAGCCCGCAGGCATGCGGGTGGTCGTGGCCGTCGGGGTAGACCTGAACGTGGTGAGGCCCTTCGCCGGGCCGTCCGTCGCGGGCACTGCACAGGTCAGTTGATCACTGCCAAGCAACGCCAAGGTCCAGAAAGGACAGTGCACACATGGCCAAGACCATTGCATTCGACGAAGAGGCCCGCCGCGGCCTGGAGCGGGGCCTGAACACCCTCGCCGACGCCGTGAAGGTCACCCTCGGCCCCCGCGGCCGCAACGTGGTGCTGGAGAAGAAGTGGGGCGCCCCCACCATCACCAACGACGGTGTCTCCATCGCCAAGGAGATCGAGCTCGAGGATCCGTACGAGAAGATCGGCGCCGAGCTCGTCAAGGAGGTCGCCAAGAAGACCGACGACGTCGCCGGTGACGGCACCACCACCGCCACCGTGCTGGCCCAGGCCCTCGTCAAGGAAGGCCTGCGCAACGTGGCCGCCGGTGCGGACCCGCTGTCCCTGAAGCGCGGCATCGAGAAGGCCGTCGCCGCCGTCATCGAGGAGCTCGTGGCCTCGGCCAAGCCGATCGAGACCAAGGAGCAGATCGCGGCCACCGCGTCCATCTCCGCCGCCGACAACCAGATCGGTTCCCTCATCGCCGAGGCCCTGGACAAGGTCGGCAAGGAGGGCGTCGTCACCGTCGAGGAGTCCCAGACCTTCGGCCTGGAGCTCGAGCTGACCGAGGGCATGCGCTTCGACAAGGGCTACCTCTCCGGTTACTTCGTGACCGACGCCGAGCGTCAGGAGACGGTGCTGGAGGATCCCTACATCCTCATCGTCAACTCCAAGATCTCCTCCGTGAAGGACATGGTCTCCCTCCTGGAGAAGATCATGCAGTCCGGCAAGTCCCTGCTGATCATCGCCGAGGACGTCGAGGGCGAGGCCCTGGCCACCCTCGTGGTCAACAAGCTCAAGGGCACCTTCAAGTCCGTGGCCGTCAAGGCCCCGGGCTTCGGTGACCGCCGCAAGGCCATGCTCGCTGACATCGCCATCCTCACCGGTGGCCAGGTCATCTCCGAGGAGGTCGGCCTCTCCCTGGAGAACGCCGGTCTGGAGACCTTGGGCACCGCCCGCAAGGTCGTCATCACCAAGGACGAGACCACCATCGTCGAGGGTGCCGGCGATGCCGAGCAGATCGCCGGCCGCGTGGCCCAGATCCGCGCCGAGATGGAGAACACCGACTCGGACTACGACCGCGAGAAGCTGCAGGAGCGCCTGGCCAAGCTGGCCGGCGGCGTGGCCGTCATCAAGGCCGGTGCCGCCACCGAGGTGGAGCTCAAGGAGCGCAAGCACCGCATCGAGGACGCCGTGCGCAACGCCAAGGCGGCCGTGGAGGAGGGCATCGTCGCCGGCGGCGGCGTGGCCCTGACCCAGGCCGGTGCCAAGGCCTTCGGCAAGCTCTCCCTGGAGGGTGACGAGGCCACCGGTGCCAACATCGTCAAGGTGGCCATCGAGGCGCCGATGAAGCAGATCGCGTTCAACGCCGGCATGGAGCCGGGCGTCGTGGCCGCCAAGGTCCGCTCCCTGCCCGACGGCCAGGGCCTCAACGCCGCCACCGGCGAGTACGAGGACCTGCTGGCCGCCGGCGTCAACGACCCGGTCAAGGTGACCCGCTCTGCACTGCAGAACGCCGCCTCGATCGCCGGGTTGTTCCTCACCACCGAGGCCGTCGTGGCCGACAAGCCCGAGCCGGCTGCGGCCATGCCGGGTGGCGACGACATGGGCGGCATGGGTGGCATGGGCGGCATGATGTGATCCTCTGGATCCACTGAGCGCCCCGCTCACACGGAAGGCCCGGTCCCCTGAAGGGGGCCGGGCCTTCCGGCATTAACCCGTCCGGCGATGGCGTTTTGAGGGCGATCCCACCGGTGGGATCGCCCTCACAGTGGGTTATCGGTTCCAGTGCGGGGAGGTCGGGTGGAGCTCGGCGGTCAGGTTCCGCCGGGCGGGGCGCTCCCACAGCCGGGCCCCGGTGGCGGTCCGGTACAGCGGGCGCAGATCCAGCAGGGACTGCACGACGGCGGCCCGGCCAGCCGCGAAGTCGGCGTCCGGCAGGTGCGCGAAGTCCGCCCGGACGGCGGCGAGGTAGCGGGCGTAGTCGCCGCGGGCGCGGCCCAGGACCTCGAGGTCGGCGTCCGAGAGGACGGCGGCGGCGCGGTCGGCCGGGTCCGGATCGTGGGTGGCGGTCATCCGCACCAGCCGGGCCGTCTGCTCGATCTCCGCGTCCGGCACCCCGAGCCCGTCCAGGGTGGACTCGGCCAGGACGGCGGAGTCCTCCTCGTCCTGGCCCGCCGGCCGTTGCGGATCCCCGCGGTAGACGGCGTCATGGAACCATGCGGCCAGCTTCACGCTGCGGGTCCACCGGCCGCAGTCCTCACCCTGGCGCACGAGCACGTCCACGGACTTGAGCACGGCCAGCAGGTGGGACCGGTCGTGGTAGTGGCGGTGCGGCTCGGACCACCGGGCCAGCAGGTCTGCGACCACGGGCTCCCGCTCCAGCGGGGAGGTGCCGGGGAAGAGCCGGTTGAAACGCTGGATCAGGATCTTGTCCAGCTTGCCGGGGCGCTGGGCGGCAGGGATCCTCAGCCCCGAGGCCGCCAATCGGCGGACCAACTCGGCCCCGCTGACCTCCTCGGCGCCGAGCGCCACGAGCTCGCGGTAGCGCTCCACCGGGACGTCGTAGTGGTCTCCGTCGAAGGCCCGCCGGGAGATCCCGGCGGCCGCGGCGAAAGCGTGCAACTCCTCGAGGGAGGTCTCCGAGACCAGGTGCGAGAACACGGTGCCGTGGGCCGGCCACCGCGCCGGATCGATCAGGACCGTCATGGCCCCAGACTAGCGACCCGATCACATCTGCAGGTCGATGGATGACCTGGCATGGCGGTTCCGGCCCGATCCGCGTCATCCATCGACCTCGAGTTGCAGGGGTCAGCCGCGGAACATCGAGGCGTTGGCCGTCTCGGCCTCCAGGTACTGCTGTGCCGCGTGGGTCATGGCGCCGCGGATGGACACGAGCGACTCCTCCACGCGGGCCTGGGTGGCCCGCCACTCCGTGAGGACGGTCTGGAAGTTGTTGGCGGCCTGGCCGCGCCAGGTGTCCTGCAGCTGGCGGAGGTTGGCCTCCATGGCGTTCACCTCGGTCTGCAGGCGGCCGATGGAGGACTCCACGGCCTGGCTCTTGGCCATGAGGTCTTCGGTGTCGATCTGGACGAGTGCCATGTTCTCTCCTGAGGGGCGTGGGGGTGCCGGTGGTCCCCGGCTGATCCCACGCTAGGCCGCTGACCGGAGCCCCACCGGGTCGGGGTTACCCCTCTGGGGAGGACGCGCCCGTGCCGGGCGGCTGTGGAGGACGTGGCGGAATGACCAGGGGCCCGGTCGAGGTGTCCTCCGCCTCGGCGCCGGCACCGGCGTCAGTGTCTGTGTCTGTGTCTGTGTCAGTATCCGTCTCGTTCTCGTCCTCCTCGGCCGCCTGCTCCACCCACGGCAGCCGCACGGACATGGTGGCCCCGCCCCCGGGCGTCTGGTCCAGACGCACGGTGCCGTCGTGCTGGGCCACGATCGCGGCCACGATAGCCAGCCCCAGCCCCGTCCCGCCGGTCTCGCGCTGGCGGGAGGAATCGGCCCGGTAGAAGCGCTCGAAGACGCGGTTGGCGTCCTCCTCGTCGATGCCCGGCCCGTGGTCCCGGATCTCGATGACCGAGTCCCGGGAGCCGTGGACCTGCCGGCCGTCTGCATGGACGGATCCGGGCAGCACATCCACCGTGCCCACGGCGACCTCCAGCGGTGCGCCCTCCGGGGTGTACCGCAGGGCGTTGGTGACCAGGTTGGCGATCACCTGCCGGATCTTGCCCTCGTCCCCGACCGTGGGCGCGGACCCGGCCCGGCCGCCGTCGAGCCCCTCGAGCCGGACCTCGCGGTCCGGGGCGTTCACGCGTGCGTCCAGCACCGCGTCGTGGGCCAGCATCATGAGGTCCACGGGCCGGTGCTCCAGCGGGCGCTGCTCGTCCAGCCGGGCGAGGGTCAGCAGGTCCTCCACGAGCTGGCCCATGCGCTTGGCCTCGCCCTCGATCCGGCCCATGGCGGCGCCGACGTCCTCCGGGTCGGAGATCCCGCCGTGGCGGTAGAGCTCGGAGAACCCGCGGATGGTGACCAGGGGGGTGCGCAGCTCGTGGGAGGCGTCCTGGATGAACCGGCGCATCTTCTCCTCGGACTGCTCCTTGGAACGGAACGCGATCTCGATGTGCGCCAGCATGGCGTTCAGCGACCGGGAGAGCCGCCCGACCTCGGTGTCCGGGGGACCGATCTCCACGCGCCGGGACAGGTCCCCGGCCGCGATCTGCGCCGCGGTGCGCTCCACCCGCAGCAGCGGCTTGAAGGCCCGCGTGGTCACGCCGTAGGCGATGACGGAGGCGCCGGCCGTGGCCAGCAGCCCGATGGTGGCCACGAGCGAGGTCACCCGGTCCACGGAGTCGTGGACGGGGTCCAGGGGCAGGGCGATCGCCAGGGAACCCTCGCCGGACTCGAGCCGGTACATCTGGACCCGCCAACCGCGCGATGACTCCAGTGTGCCGGGGACCTCGAAGGCGCGGTTGTTGCGCGCCACGACCTCCGCGGCATCCAGGGAGGGCACCCTCGGCTGGTCCACGTTGGCCCCCGTGAAGGAGGAGTTCGCCGTGGTCTCGCCCTCGTTGTCCTGCAACTCCCCGTAGAACCGCAGGATGGACTGCGGCGAGGAGAAGAAGTCGACGTTCGTGCCCAGGCTCGTCAGGTACCGGGAGACGTTGTTGCGGTTGGCGAGCAGGTCCTCATCCATCTGCCGCACCAGCTCCTGGCGGAACAGGGAGGCGGTGAGGGCGGCGGTGATGATCACGGCCAACAGCATCAGGCCGGTGGTCATCACCACCAGCTGAGTCCGCAGGGAGGAGGTCTTCCACAGGCGCTCGAGCTCACGGAAGGGCTGGAAGCGCCCGTGGTGGTTCGCGGAGGCAGTCATACGCAGACCAACATACGGTCTTCGGCCCCGGGTGCGTCAGCGCTTGTCCGCTGACCGCAACAGGTAACCGACTCCTCGCTTGGTCTGGATCATGTCCGGCAGGTCCGGCCGGTCGATCTTCCGGCGCAGGTAGGAGATGTAGGACTCCACGATCGAGGCGTCACCGTTGAAGTCGTACTCCCAGACGTGGTCCAGGATCTGCGACTTGGACAGCACCCGGTTGGGGTTCATCATGAGGTAGCGCAGCAGCTTGAACTCGGTGGGGGAGAGCTCCACCACCTCGCCGGCGCGGCGGACCTCGTGGGCGTCGTCATCCAGCTCGAGGTCGTCCACCCGCAGGATGGCCTCGTCCCCCTCGGCCGGGGCGGTGCGGCGCAGCACGGCGCGGATGCGGGCCACCACCTCGTCCAGGGAGAAGGGCTTCGTGACGTAGTCGTCCCCACCGACGGTCAGGCCCGTGACCTTGTCATCCGTGTCATCCCGGGCGGTGAGGAACAGCACGGGGAAGTGGCGGCCGGCGGCCCGCAGCTTGCGGGTCACGGTGAAGCCGTCCATGTCCGGGAGCATGACGTCCAGCACGGCGAGGTCAGGCTGGTCCTTCTCGACGGCGGCCAGCGCATCGCGGCCGTTGGCGGCGGCCACCACCTCGAAACCCGCGAACCGCAGGGAGGTGGACAGCAACTCGCGGATGTTCGGCTCATCGTCGACGACCAGCAGCTTGGCTTCGGGTTCCTTGGACTTCATGGTCTCCATCGTCCCCCCGCCCGCTGGACGTTTCCTGAACGTCAACTGGAAGGGGTCGTCAGGTCCCCGGCATCCATGATCGTGTAGGCGTACCCCTGCTCGGCGAGGAACCGCTGGCGGCGCTGGGCGTACTCCTGGTCCAGCGTGTCCCGGGCCACCACGGTGTAGAAGTGCGCCGACTTGCCGTCCTCCTTGGGCCGCAGCAGGCGGCCGAGCCGCTGGGCCTCCTCCTGCCGGGAGCCGTAGGAGCCGGAGACCTGGACCGCCACCGAGGCCTCCGGCAGGTCGATCGAGAAGTTCGCCACCTTGGACACCACCAGCACCTCGACCTGCCCCGCCCGGAACGCGTCGAAGAGCCGCTGCCGTTCGGTCACCGAGGTGGCCCCGGTCAGCACGGGGGCCCCGAGCAGCTCGCCGAGCTCGGCCAGCTGGTCCAGGTACTGCCCGATCACCAGCACCTGCTCACCCGGATGCCGGGCCACGAGCGAGCGCACCACGTCCAGCTTCACCTCGGAGGAGGAGCACAGCCGGTACTTGTCCGCGTCCTCGGCCATCGCGTAGGCCACCCGCTCGTCCCGCGGCAGCTGGACCCTGACCTCCACGCACTCGGCGGGGGCGATGTAGCCCTGGGCCTCGATGTCCTTCCAGGGGGCGTCGTAGCGCTTGGGCCCGATCAGGGAGAACACCTCGGACTCCCGCCCGTCCTCGCGCACCAGCGTGGCGGTCAACCCGAGCCGGCGCCGGGCCTGCAGGTCCGCCGTCAGCCGGAAGATGGGAGCCGGCAGCAGGTGCACCTCGTCGTAGATGATCAACCCCCAGTCGTGCCCGTTGACCAGCTCCAGGTGCGGGTAGATCCCGCCGCGCTTGAGGGTCAGCACCTGGTAGGTGGCGATCGTCACCGGGCGCACCTCCTTGACGGATCCGGAGTACTCGCCGATCTCCGCCTCCGTCAGCGTGGTGCGCTTCAGCAGCTCCGCCTTCCACTGCCGCGCCGAGACCGTGTTGGTCACCAGGATCAGCGTGGTCGCGTTCGCCGTGGACATGGCACCGGCACCCACCAGCGTCTTGCCCGCGCCGCACGGCAGCACCACCACCCCGGAGCCGCCGGCCCAGAAGTTCTCCACCGCCATGCGCTGGTAGGGGCGCAGCTGCCACGGTTCCGCCGGCTCGGAACCCGCCGGGCCGCCGTCGGGCACCTCACCGGTCTGGGGCACCTCGGTGAGCCCGATGGGGTAGGGGGTGCCATCCACATAGCCGGCGGCGTCCTCGGCCGGCCAGCCGAGCTTGAGCAGGGCCTGCTTGAGCTGGCCGCGGCTGGCGGCGTGGACCACCACCGTCTCGCCGTCGATGCGGGGGCCGAACATCTCCGCGGTCTTCTTCGCGTGCAGGACCTCCTCCAGGGCCGGGTAGTCGTCCGTGCGCAGCACCAGCCCGTGCACTTGGTCGTTCTCCAGGCGCAGCCGACCGTACCGGGACATGGTGTCGTCGATGTCCAGCAGCAGCGCGTGCGGCACCGGATAGCGGGAGTAGCTCAGCAGGACGTCCAGCACCTGCTCGGCGTCCACCCCGGCGGCCCGCGCGTTCCACAGCCCGAGGTGGGTGATCCGGTAGGTGTGCACGTGCTCCGGGGCGCGCTCCAGCTCGACGAAGGCGGCCAGTGCGTGGCGGGCCTCGGTGGCCTGCGGGTGATCCACCTCCAGCAGCACGGTCTTGTCCGACTGGACGATCAGGGGGCCATCGGCCACTTCAGGACTCCTCGGGAGTAGACGGGGTGCGCGGGTCCCCTCCATTCTCGTCCATTCTCGCCCCGAACCGCCGATCGATGAAAGACTGACGCTGACCGCCCTCGCAGGCCGACTCGCCAACCCAGGAGAGCCATGTCCTACATCCCCCCGGACCAGGTCGCCGCCTCGATGCTGGACTCCGGCCTCGCCAAGGCCCGTCACGGGACCGGGCAACTGGTCCTGAGGTCCGCCGTCGCGACCTTCCTCCTGGGAGCCGCCGTGCTGCTGGCCACCACCGCCACGGGCCAGACCGGAGTGGGCGTCTTCGGCGCGCTGCTCTTCCCGATGGGCCTGGTCATGGTCATCCTCCTGGGCCTGGAGCTGCTCACCGGCAACATGGCGCTGGTCCCGCTGGCCGTGATCGAACGGCGGGCCACCTCCGGCCAGATGCTGCGCAACTTCGGCTGGGTGCTGTTCGGTCACGTGCTCGGGGGGCTGCTCGCGGCCTTCCTGATCGCCGCCCTGCTGACGCAGTGGTGGACCGCCGAGGCCGAGCCCTTCGGGCTGGCCATCGCGGAGATGGCCGTGGAGAAGACCCTCGGCTACCAGCACCTGGGCTACGCGGGCGGGGCGGGGCTGGCACTGCTCAGCGGCATCCTGTGCAACGGGCTGGTCTCCCTGGGCGTCGTGATGGGCATGACCAGCAGTGACACCACCGGCAAGATCCTGGCCATCTGGTTCCCGATCGCCACGTTCTTCGCCCTGGGCCTGGAACACAGCGTGGTGAACCTCTTCGTCATCCCCGCCGGCATGATGATGGGCGCCCCGGTGGGCCTCGACGACTGGTGGCTGTGGAACCAGATCCCCGTGCTGATCGGCAACCTCATCGGCGCCCTGGCCCTGACCGCGCTGCCGCTCTACTTCGCCTTCGCCACGCGCGGCAGGGACTCCGAGGAATCGGCGGAGGCGGAGACCGGCAACTAGCCGGTCCCGGACGGCGTGGCCGGCGCGGCCGAGACCACGCGGTGCAGCGGCACCACCGTCTCGGCCTCTTGTGCGGGGACCAGACAGCGGACCCGCCCGCCGGCCACCGCCAGCGGCACCACGCGCCGCGACTGGCGCCGGCCCCGCTGGTCCACCGTGACGAGGTCCACCTCGGCGCGCACCCAGGTGGCCTGCCGCAGCACGGCCATGGCCTCCTCGGGGCCCGGCCCGGACGGTGCCGGCCGTGGCGCCGAGCGCAGCCGGGCGATCTGCGCGGCCAGCTCCTCCTCCGAGGGGCTCCAGCGCACGGAGCGGACGGGTTCGGGGAACGCGCTGGCCTCGGGGCTCTGGCGCCGGGTGCGCTGACGCGCCTCGTCGGGGCCATCCGGACCGTCGGCGGCCCGGAGCAGGGCGGCCCGGTGCCCGGCCGCGGCGAGGGCCCGGTGCAACTCTGATGGCCCGACGCCGGCCACCACCACGGTCGGCGCGAGCCGTTCCAGCCGGGCGCCGGACATCGCCGGGTCCGCGACGACCACGTCCAGCAGGTCCGTGTCCTCGCTCTGCAGCCACGCGCCCGCCGGCCCGACCGTGAGCAGGCCGTGCCGCCGGGCCACGTCCCGGATCAGGTACTGCAGCGACTGCGGGATCGCGTCCTCGGAATGCCCCGCCAGGAACGCCTCGATCTCCGCGGCGGTGGCCCCGCCGTCCAGGGCGCCGTGCAGGGAGGCATCGGTGAAGCGATAGATGCGGGCGGCGCCGTCACCCTCCACCTCGGCCAGGCCTGCCAGCCGCCGGGCCACCTGGGGGTCCAGATAGCCCGGGGCCACGGCGGTCAGGTCTCCCTGCAGGCGCACCGTGGTGAGCGGGGCCGGCAGGGCGGTCCCGACGGCGGCCGCGGCCTGATCGAGGTCGTCCGCGGCCACCAGAGCCCCGGTCTCGGTCAGGGCTCCCGCTCCGCTGAGGCCCAGCCGCTCGGCCTCGGCGAGCAGGGCGGGCGTGAAGGCCGCGGTGCGGGCGGAGGCTCGCGGGGACCGCCACCGTTGCCGCTCGGCGACGGCCGGGTCCAGGACGGTGCCCGGGCGCTCGCGGTCGACCTCGAGGGCCGCCTCGAGCAGGGACGCGCGCAACCGGGGTGCATCCGGACGGTTGCGGTCCGCGGCCAGGGCCCGGCCCGTGGACTCGGTGGGCGGGGTGCCGAGCATCGGGGCGCGACCGCTGCCGAGCCAGCCCGCCACGAGCACCTCCCATTGGGTGTGGCGATCGCTGCGACGCCAGGTGCGGGCCGCGGCGGCGGGTCGCCAGAGTGAGGTGTCCGGGTCCAGCACGCTCAGCCGCGCGGCCGCCAGCAACTCGAGCAGCCAGGCGGTGTCCTCGGGGGTGGATCCGGTGGCATCGGCCAGTCTCCTCAGCTCCCGCACCCCGACCCCGCCGGAGCGCAGCGTGCCCAGCCCGGCGGCGAGGGCCTCCAGCAGGTCGTCGGCACCGCGCAGCAGGTCGCCGATGGCGGCCAGTGCCGCGTTGCGACAGAGCGCGGCGGACACCGTGCGCCCGGCCGGCGGTGGGGCCACGGCGTCCAGCGGCCGGCCGGCGGGCCGGGGGTCGGGGTCCAGGGCGGCGGCCACGGGGGTGGGGAGCCGCCAGTCGCCGCGGTACCCGACCACCAGGGCGGCGCCGGCGAGGTCCTCGAGCAGGCCCTCCACCACGGCGGGGTCGGCGTCTTCGAAGAACGCGGCGAGGCGGGCTGCGGAACCGGTGGGGCCGGCGCCGTCCGCTCCGGGGGGAAGGTCCGTCACGGACACGGCCGCCAGGCCCTCCAGGACGTCCAGATGGGCGCGGTCCAGGCCGTCGAGGGCGCGCAGCACGGACATCTGCGTGCTGGCCCGGGCCGCCAGGGCCGCGAAATCGGGGACGGGCGGGTGGCAGAGGTCAGGACGGAGCACGAGCAACCGCTCCAGCCGGTCATCCGGCCATCCGGCCAGGTGGTCCGTCAGGGTGGCAGCCCTCACCGCGCGGGCCGGATCAGGCGCGGCGCCTCAGCACGGCCTTGGCCACCACATAGGCGAGCATCAGGGCGAAGCCGAGGGGCAGTCCGTAGAGGCCGAACCAGAAGAAGACCGGCCAGGCCGAGACGGACAGGAAGTAGGAGACGAGCAGGAGCACCGTGGCCGCGAAGGAGACCACGGTCAGCGCGACGCCGGCCACCAGGAGACCCCGCAACCAGGGGGAGGTCTCGAGGCTGTGCGGGGCGGGTGCGGCGAAAGGACGTGCGGACATGGCCTCCAGTCTACGCCGGGAACCGAGGGGGTATCCTTGGGGGGTTACAGACTTTCCCCGCCCCTCGAGGACGCCACGAGGCAGGGCCGCCCGGACCATGGGAGTCCGCGGACAGCGCCCGCCGTCCCGTCCAGCGGGGATGCCCCAGAAACAGAGAAGGACACAGGAATGCCGACCGGCAAAGTAAAGTTCTACGACTCGAGCAAGGGCTTCGGCTTCATCCACACAGATGAGGGCCAGGAGGTCCACCTGCCCTCCTCGGCCGTGCCCGCGGGCGTCACCGAGGTCCGCGCCGGCACCCGCATGGAGTTCGGGGTGGCCGAGGGTCGCCGCGGCCCCCAGGCGTTGAGCGCCCGCATCCTCGAGGACGGTCCCTCGGTGGTCCGCGCGACCCGCCGCAAGCCCCAGGACATGGCTGTGGTGGTGGAAGACCTCATCAAGTGGATGGACATGGCCTCCAACAGCCTGCGCAAGGGCAAGTACCCGCAGAAGGCCCAGGCCGAGAAGATCGCCATGGCCCTACGCAAGGTGGCCGACGAACTTGAGGCCTGAGACCGAGACTGCCGAGGCTGAGCAGCCGCAGCCCGCGACGGAGACGGCCCAGGCCGAGGGCCGGACGGTGCGGATCCCGCCGAAGCCGACGCGCGCGCCCCGCAAGCGGACGCCGAAACTGGACGAGCTGCTCGCCGCCGCCGTGGACCAGGCCCGGGCCGCCCTGCACGGTCTGGCCGGTCAGGACGAGATCGGCGACCACGTGGGCGTCGTGGCCGATGACGACCGGCTGGTCACCCACCGCTTCGCCGCCACCCTGGCCGGGTACGGTGGCTGGGAGTGGTTCGTCACGGTGGCCCGCGCCCCCCGCAGCAAGGTCGTCACCGTCTGCGAGACCGGGCTGCTGCCCGGCGCGGACGCGATCCTGGCCCCCGACTGGCTGCCGTGGTCCGAGCGCGTGAGCCAGGAGGAGAAGATCCGTCTGGACGCCATCGCTGCCGGTGAGGATCCGGAGGCGGCGGTCGCCCGCGCTCGCGGCGCGGCCGAGGAGGATGACCAGGACCGGGACCAGGGCCAGGACCAGGACGAGAGCGAGACTGAGGGCGGGGCGGCGGCCGAGCCGCAGGCCTGAGGGCCGGTCCCCTGCTGCCCAGCGCCTTCCCAACCGCGTTCCCAACCCCGTTCACGACGTCGGCCGCGCACCCTTCAGGTGCGCGGCCGACGTCGTTCTTCTGGCCCTTTCAGGCGAGGTGCTCAGGCGAGGTGCTCGACCACGTGGTCGATGCAGGCCAGCAGCGCCGTGATGTCATCCGGCTCGATCGCGGCGAAGGTGGCGATGCGCAGCTGGTTGCGGCCGAGCTTGCGGTAGGGCTCCACATCCACCACGCCGTGGGCGCGCAGGACCTTCGCCACGGCGGCGGCATCCACGGACTCGTCGAAGTCGACGGTCGTGATGACGGCGGAGCGGTCCTGGGGGCGGGTGACATAGGGAGTGGCGAAGGACGAGCCCTCGGCCCAGGAGTACACGCGGTTCGAGGAATCGGCGGTGCGGGCGGTGGCGAAGTCCAGGCCGCCGTTGGAGTTCATCCACCGGACCTGGTTGTCCAGCATCACCAGGGTGGCCAGGGCCGGGGTGTTGTAGGTCTGGTCCTTCAGCGAATTGTCCACCGCGGTCTTCAGGTCGAGGAAGTCCGGGATCCAGCGGCCGGAGGCCTTGACCTCCTCCACGCGGGCCAGTGCCGCGGGGGAGAACAGCGCCAGCCACAGGCCGCCGTCCGAGGCGAAGTTCTTCTGCGGGGCGAAGTAGTAGGCATCGGTCTGGGACACGTCCACCGGCAGGCCGCCGGCCGCCGAGGTCGCGTCCACCAGTACAAGGGCGTCGCCGGCGGCACCGGAGACGCGCTGCACGGGCGCGGCCACCCCGGTGGAGGTCTCGTTCTGCGGCCAGGCGTAGACGTCCACGCCGTCCTCGGCGACCGGCTCGGGGCGGGTGCCCGGCTCGGCGGAGAGGATGGAGGAGGCCTCGAGGAACGGCGCGTTGTCCGTGGCCTTGGCGAACTTCGAGCCGAACTCACCGAAGGACAGGTGCTGGGCCTTGGAGCGGACCAGGCCGAAACTGGCCGCGTCCCAGAAGGCGGTGGACCCGCCGACCCCGAGGATGACCTCATAGCCCTCCGGGGCGGAGAACAGCTGGCTCAGGCCCTCGCGGACGCTGCCGACCAGGTTCTTGACCGGCGCCTGGCGGTGAGAGGTCCCCAGCAGTCTCGGTCCGGCCTCCACGAGGGCCTGCACCTGTTCCGCGCGCACCTTGGACGGGCCGGCGCCGAACCGCCCGTCACGGGGCAGCAGGTTCTGGGGGATGGTCACCTCGGGTGAGCTCATGGGGTCTCCTGGTGTTGTGGGGTTCTCGGCCGGGCCGCAAAGGGCCATTCTCCCGCACCGCGGGCAGTGCCGGGGCAACATGTCGTTCCCCCTCAGGCCGCACCACTAGGATGGACGGTGGACTTCCCGTGTCTACACCACCCCTTGAGGGGCGGCGCTGGCGGAGACGGCGAACTGTTGGGGACCTGGAGAGGAACATCAGCCGTGACGGACCTGATCGACACCACCGAGATGTACTTGCGCACCATCCTCGAACTGGAGGAGGAGGGCATCGTCCCCTTGCGCGCCCGCATCGCCGAGCGCCTCGACCACTCCGGCCCCACCGTCTCCCAGACCGTGGCCCGCATGGAACGGGACGGCTTGGTGCACGTGCGCAACGACCGTCACCTGGAACTGACCATGGACGGGCGCGAGAAGGCCGTGAGCGTGATGCGCAAGCACCGCCTCGCCGAGCGGCTGCTGGCCGATGTGATCGGCCTGGACTGGGCCTACGTCCATGAGGAGGCCTGCCGCTGGGAACACGTGATGAGCGAGCAGGTCGAGCTGCGCCTGCTGGACCTGCTCCACAACCCCTCCGAATCGCCCTACGGCAACCCGATCCCCGGCCTCGGTGACCTGCGTCCCCCCGTGCCGGGCACGGGCTCCGCGTTCGACCGGGGTGAACGGCTCTCCGAGGTGTCCGGACAGCCGGGCCGCTACACGGTGGTCCGCCTGACGGAGGCCATCCAGACCGATCCAGAGCTGCTGGGCGAGCTGGCCCTGGCCGGGGTCCGCCCCGGCCAGGCCATCGAGATCGCGGACGGTGACGGATACGTCACGGTCCGTGCCGCCGAGCCGTCCGCCTCCGCCGACGGCGGCGTGGCGCTGGAGGTCAACGAGGAGACGGCGTCCCACATCATCGTGGAGCGCTAGACGCCCCGGCGAAATCGGTCCTGCATAACGGTGGATGCCCCGGTTCGTCATCTGGATGTGACCCTGAAAACCGCGGGAATCCGGTGATCTCGGGACCTCATCCCAGGTTATCCACCGGGTCCGTGACCTCAGCGTGACATTTATAAACTTTTGATATACCTTGGTTCACGGCGCTTCGGCAGACCAGCTCGAAGCCGCCGGCCGATGGTTTGCCACACCCCCCGTGACCACGGCGTTTCAAGCAGTCGTCCATCATGGCGGGGGCGGGCTTTGCCCGGCGGCACGTGAGAGAGGTTATTACGTGTCGAAGCGCAGCTCCGCAGCACGCCACCGCGCCGTTCCGGCGAACACCAACCCGCTGGAGGCCATCTCCAAGGCCGTCTCCTCGAACGCAGGCACCGTGGGCCGTCAGGCCGCCGTGGTGGCCGCCGCGTCCGGCCTCGTGCTGACGATCGGCATGCCGGCACAGGGTGCCGCCCCGGCCGTCCGTGAGACCACCAGCATCCCGGCCCCCGGCCTGGACATCGAGCGCGCCGCGCTCACCACCGTCAACGTGGCCGCCGCCAAGGACGTGAAGGTCGAGCTCGACCGCGCACCGGTCTCCTCGAAGCCGGCCCCCGAGCCGGAGCCCGAGCCCGCCCCGGCCCCGCGCGCCGAGCGCGCCGCCACCACGCAGGCGGAGTCCTCGCAGGACCAGCAGAGCCGGTCCCAGACCACGCGTCAGTCCAGCTCTTCCTCTTCTTCTTCTTCCTCTTCCTCGTCTTCTTCGGCCTCCACGCAGAGCGCCCCCGTGCAGGCGGCCGCCGCGGCCCCGGCCCCGCAGAGCTCTTCTGTGGGCGGCGTGGTGGGTGCGGCCTACGCCGGCGTGGGCGTGCCCTACGTCTACGGCGGCAAGACCACCTCCGGCTGGGACTGCTCCGGCTTCGTGTCCTGGGCCTACCGCCAGGCCGGGATCAGCATCCCGTCCTCCACCTCCGCGATCCGCGGCTCCGGTCTCTTCGTGCAGACCTCCAACCCGAAGCCGGGTGACCTGGTGTTCCAGAACGGCGGCGGCCACGTGGGCATCTACGTGGGCAACGGCCAGATGATCGGCGCCCAGAACCCCTCCGTGGGCACCTTCCAGCACTCCGTGACCCGGAACCCTCTGATGGGTTACTACACCTACGTCGGCTGACCACCGGCTTCACGGTCCGGCTTTGAGCCGGACCAGCGACGACTGCTACGAGGGCCCCTCCGCCACGGAGGGGCCCTCGGTCGTTCCCGGCGTGAACCGGGCGTGACGACTCCGTGAACACTCCCGCCGACACGCCCGGAACCGGGGGTGCATGGAAGCGGGTGCTGCCGGGCGGCGCGTATCCTGAACCTGATCGTCACCCGATTCATCCCCGCTGACGCCGGATGGCCGGGCCAACATCCCGTCCGGACGATCCGGCGCCCGCGGCACAGACAACGCCGCGAGGTATGTCCCATGCGCACCCTGGTCCTGAACGCCGGCTACGAGCCACTCTCCGTCGTCAGCTACCGGCGCGCCATCCTCCTGGTGGGTACCGGCAAGGCCAGCGTGCTCGCCGACGGCGGCGATCCGGTGGTCGGGCCCTCCACCACGGTGCGCCGCCCGGCGGTCATCCTGCTCACGCGGTACGTGCGCATCCCCCACGGCGATGCGGCGCCCGTGTCCCGGCGGGGCGTGCTGCGCCGGGACGCCCACCTGTGCGGATACTGCGGACGCCCGGCCAGTACGGTGGACCACATCCACCCCCGCTCCAGGGGCGGGGAGGACTCCTGGGAGAACCTGGTGGCCTGCTGCCTGACGTGCAACAACACCAAGGGGGACCGTTCGCTGGCGCAGATGGGCTGGCACCTGCGCGTCACGCCCCGCCGGCCGCGCGGGGTCGCCTGGCGGATCCGCGAACTGGAGCGGCCGGCCGAGCAGTGGACGGACTTCCTGGCGGCGGTGGCCTGAGCCGGGGGATCCGGCGGACCGGAGCACACCTAAACTGGGATGATGCCCGAGACCCTGACCGCTGAGCTGATGGCCGCCCTCGAACTCGGGGACGCCGCCGTGGACATCCCCCGCCTGGCCCGGATCGCGAGGATCGCGGCCGCCGCCTCGGGGCACGACGACGACGCCGCGGCCACCGCGTTCATCGCCGGCTACGCGGCGGGGCTGGCTGAGGGGACGGGGCAGGCCGGCTTCGAGCGGGCCCACCGCGCCTCGCTGCGGGGGATCGAGGCCTTCCTGGGCCGCGCCGTCACCGCGGATCGGAGCACGCCGTGAGCATGGAGCGCGCGGCGATGATGGCCATGCGCCGGGCCAGCCACGGTGACCCGGCGTCCCCGGGGGCCCTGCGTCCGGGCACCATCCGGCGCTCCCTGGACTTCGTGCGCCGCTACAAGGGCAAGCTCGTGTTCTACCTGGTGCTGTCCGTGGTGGGGGCCGTGCTGGGCGTGGCCTCACCCATCCTCGCGGGGGACGTGGTGGACGCGATCGTGGGGGACGGGGACGCCGACCGCATCATCCGGCTGGCCCTGCTCATCGCGGCCGTGGCCCTGGCGGACGCCCTGCTGGCCGTGGTGACCCGGTGGCTCTCCTCGGACCTCGGGGAACGGATCATCTACGACCTGCGCACGCTCGTGTTCGACCACGTGCAGAGAATGCCGATCGCCTTCTTCATGCGGACCCGCACCGGGGCGCTCGTCTCGCGCCTCAACAACGACGTGATCGGCGCCCAGACCGCGATCTCCCGGACCCTGTCCGGGGTGGTCATGAACCTGGTCTCCGTGGTCCTCACCCTGGCCGTCATGCTCTCCACCTCGTGGCAGATCACCCTCGTCTCCCTGGTGCTGCTGCCGCTGTTCTTCATCCCGGCCCGCCTGCTGGGCGGCACGATCGCCGGGCTCAGCCGCCGCCAGGCCCAGAACAACGCCGCCATGGGCGACCAGATGACCGAACGCTTCTCCGCCCCCGGGGCCACCCTCGTCAAGCTCTTCGGCAACCCGCGCCGGGAATCGGTGGAGTTCGCCGACCGCGCGGACCGGGTGCGTCAGACCGGCGTCGGGATCTCCGTGCGCCAGTCCGTGTTCATGACCGCGCTGACGCTGGTCTCCGCCCTGGCCCTGGCGGCCGTCTACGGGATCGGCGGGCTGCAGGCGCTGGCGGGGACCCTCAACGCCGGGGACGTGGTCACCCTGGCCCTGTTGCTGACCCGCCTCTACGCCCCGTTGACCTCCCTGGCCAGCGCGCGCGTGGAGATCATGGGGGCCCTGGTCTCCTTCGACCGGATCTTCGAGGTGCTGGACCTGGAGCCGCTGATCCGCCAGCGGCCGGACGCCGCGCCCATCCCGGCCGGCCCCGTGACCCTGGAGGTCTCCGACGTCCGCTTCGCCTACCCGAGCGCCGAACAGGTCTCCCTGGCCTCCCTCGAGGAGGTCGCGGTGCTGGACCGCCGGGGCGGCTCCGAGGTGCTGCACGGGATCTCCTTCACCGTGCGCCCCGGCCAGACCTATGCCCTGGTCGGCACCTCCGGCGCCGGCAAGTCCACCATCGCCTCCCTGCTGGCCCGCCTGTACGACGTCGGCTCCGGCACCATCCGCTACAACGGCACCGATGTGCGGGACACCACCTTCGCCTCCCTGCAGTCCACGGTCGGCATGGTGACCCAGGACGGTCACCTGTTCCATGACACGATCCGGGGCAACCTCACCCTGTCCCGGCCCGACGCCGGGGAGGACGAGGTCTGGGACGCGATCGACCGGGCCCGCCTGCGGGAGGTCGTGGAGTCCCTGCCGGACGGGCTGGACACCGTGGTGGGGGAGCGGGGCTACCGGCTCTCCGGCGGGGAGCGCCAGCGCATGACCATCGCCCGGCTGCTGCTGGCCGCCCCGCGCGTGGTGCTGCTGGACGAGGCCACCGCGGCGCTGGACTCCACCTCGGAGAAGGCCGTCCAGGCCGCCCTGGCCGAGGCGTTGACCGGCCGCACCGCCGTGGTGATCGCCCATCGACTCTCCACCGTCCGCTCCGCGGACCGGATCCTGGTGGTGGAGGGAGGCAGCATCGTGGAGGAGGGCCCGCACGAGGCCCTGCTGGCCGCGGGCGGGCGCTACGCGGAGCTGTACCGGACGCAGTTCGACGACCCCGACGCCGCCGGGGGGAAACCGTGACGACCACCGCCGTGGGCCGCCGTCCTGCCCGGGTGGCCCGCGCGCTTGCTGGTGCGCTGTGCGCGGGGGTCCTCCTGCTGTCCGGATGCGGCTCCCCGGATCCGGGCGAACCGCAGGACACCGGCCAGCAGGGCCCAGATCCTGCTGGGGGTGGCGTACAGCCCGCCAGCACGGCTCCGGCGGGGGAACTCATGGACACCGCCGTGGAGAACACCGACGCACTGATGGCCGAGCTCGGCGGTGACTGGAGTTTCCTGAGCGGGGACGGGCCATATGAGACCGAGCGGGTCCGTGCCGAGTCGAGCCCTCAGCCATGCGCCATCCGTTCCGGAGACAGCGGGACGACCGGCGGCGGAATGTACTCCGTGGTGGCCGTGACCGGAGCTCCGGACGAGAACGCCGGGCAGTCGCTGGAACGTTTCGAGGATGCCTTGGAATCGGCCGGATACCAACTCGTCGAGGGCAATGGCGTCGGTGCGGCCGGCAACGTCGTGGCCAATGGTGAATCGGCGCAGGGCCGTGTCACGCTGACCCGGAACCCCGAGGACCTGAGGATCCAGCTCAGGACCGCCTGCAGCACCGACCCCTCGATGCAGTAGCGTCCGTTGACCAGGGCGAACGGGGCCCTTCGGTCTTGGTGCCCCCGGCCGGAATCGAACCGACGACCTACCCTTTAGGAGAGGGTCGCTCTATCCTACTGAGCTACGGGGGCGGGGACCGAGTAGCCCGGTCCACCCGAACATCTTACGCAAAGATCGCGGCGACGTTGCGTCGTGGGCACGCGGCGGGCTTCGGGCAACAACTGGGGAGCAGCTGGGGATCGGACCGCGCGCGTTCATCATCCAGACGTTCGGCGTGTCCCGTCCAGAGCATCCCGACACACCGGATATCCGCATGATGAGACCAGGCGGGACCTGGAGGGACCCTTCTCAGCGCCTCCTCGGCAGCCCTGTGGCGATCGGTGCCCTCCGCTCAGGCCCTCCGCTCGGCGAGCAGCCGCCGGACCTTCCCGGCGATCATCAGCACCGCCCAGAGGGCAAGGGCCACCAGGAGTATCCACCGCGCCGAGGTGAACGCGGAGGCCAGCTCCGCACCCTCCCCGCCGGCATCCAGGGCGGCCTCGATGAGCAGGTTCTCCGTGATGTCCACCACCGCGAAGAGGGCGCCCGCCGCGTAGGACGCCCACCGCCCGGCACCCCGGGGCAGGGACCAGGCGGCCACCCCACTGACGCAGGCGAACACGAAGAGCGGGAAGATCACCCCGGCGGTCTTGTGCACCCAGTTCAGCTGCCCGTGGGCGGCGGCGTCCATGGCGGAGTCCAGTTCGGCGAGGTCGGCGGCGCCGTAGGAGAACCGGTGGTCCGGCATGGGCAGCCCGCCGGACAAGGCGGACATCTGCGGCAGGGCGATGACGTGCAGGTAGAAGAACATGAACAGCGTCACGCCGAGCAGCGCGATGATGAGCATGCCCGGGCTGCCCTGCTGCTGGCCGGAGGCCTGCAGATCCTGCCGCGCCTGGCCCACGGACAACCTGGGGCGCTTCGCGGGCGCGACGCCGGCCCCCGGCTCGGTCTCGCCGGTCACCTGGGGTGACCGGCCGGCGTCGGGCCGGGGCTTGTTCTTGGAATTCTTCGGGGAACGCCTGCGGTTCTTCTGGGACACGGAAACCTCCAGCGTCCATTGTCCCAGTTCTTCCCCCGCTGCAGCGCCGCGGGAGGACAACAGGATTATGAGGAATTTCACCGGGCGACCCATCCGCGCCGGCTGTGACTCCGAACACCCTGCATCGGAACAACCACGAGGAGATCATCATGCGCAAGAATATGCTCTTGGCCCCGGTCATCGCCCTGGGCGCCCTGACCCTCACCGCGTCCCCCGCCCTGGCCCACAGCGGTCACGGCGAAGGGAGCGGCACCGCCACCACCACTAGGACCCACGAGGGCGCGTGGTCGGGGCAGGCCACCCTGGACCCGCTGAACAACAGCGGCACCTCCGGCCAGGCCATGATCGAGCTGGACGGCAACGAGGCCACCGTCTCGGTGAACGTCACCGGCGCCGCGGAGACCTTCATGGACGGTCCCTTCCCGCACGCCCAGCACATCCACATCGCCGGCCAGGGGGTCTGCCCCGGGCCGGAGGCAGACACCGACGGTGACGGTGTCATCAGTGTTCCCGAGGGACATCCCTCCTACGGGGCGATCGGCACCTCGCTGACGACCGAGGGTGACACGAGTGCCGACTCGGCGCTCGCGGTCGAGCGGTTCCCGGGTGGCTCCGCCTACAACTATGAGCGGACCTTCGAGCTCAACGACGAGACCGCCGCCTCCCTGGCCGATGGCACCGCCGTGGTGGTGGTCCACGGCGTGGATCCGACCCTGCTGAGCGCGGAGGCGCAGGAGAAGCCGAGCGAGCTGGATCCGTCCCTGCCCCTGGCGGCCACCCTCCCGGCGGCCTGTGGCACCGTGACCGTCTCGCAGATGGACCAGATGCCGGAGGGTGGCGCTGACACCGGTTCGCCGGTCCAGCGCCAGGACACCTCCGGGATCTTCCTCGGTGTGGGTGCCCTCGCCGTGGCCGCCCTGGGCGGCGGGGCCTGGGCTGTCAGCCGTCGCTCGAGCCGGGCCTGAGAGTTCGGAGACCGACCACATCATGACGTCCCCCTCCGCTCTCCGCCGCGCAGGCCTGACGGTCTGCGCGGCGGGCGCGCTCCTGCTGGTTTCGGGTTGCTCCGCTGCCGTGGAGTCACCGCCGGGCCCATCCTCCTCCGCGACGTCCTCCGCGACGTCCTCCGCGACGTCCTCCGCGCCGGCGGAGCCCTCGAGGTCCACCCCCGAGGCCGCCCCCGACGCCACCACTGACGCCGCCGAGGCCACCACTGAGGAATCGCCGGCCGCCCTGCCGGCCTCCGAACCGGTGGGGATCTCGGTCCCCGGCATCGGGGTGGAGTCGGACCTCATGGACCTCGGTCTGCAGGACAACGGCATGATCGAGGTCCCGCCCTACAACCTCGGCTCGCCGGCGGGCTGGTACGTCCACTCGCCGACGCCGGGGGAGACCGGCCCCTCCGTGATCCTCGGCCACCGCAACGGGATCGAGGGTGGTCCCGGGATCTTCGCCGATCTCCCCCAGGTCGAGGTGGGCGATTCCATCGAGGTGTCCCGGCAGGACGGCTCCGAGGCATCCTTCACCGTCTACCGCACGGAGCTGTTCGGCAAGGACCGGGAGGGCTTTCCCACACTGGAGGTGTACGGCAACACCGCCGGTCCCGAGCTCCGGTTGATCACCTGCGACGGGTTGAACGAGGACACGGGCCTGCTCGAGGAGAACTTCATCGTCTACGCCACCCTCGATCCCTGACCGCACGCGAGTCCGCGGCGCACACCGGCGGGGACGGCCCCTGTGGACGGGGCCCTACGGCGTCCGCGTCAGTCGATAGACTTCTGGGCACCATGTCCCAGAATTTCCAGACCTCCCTGCCCGGCCTCTTCACCTCCCGCTCCATCGAACCGGTCGCCGCGGACCCGGAGGCCTTCCCCAGCTCCGTGACCATGCACCGCACCCCGGACGCGACCGAGCTGCTGGAGGGCCTGAACGAGCAGCAGCGGCTCGCCGTGGTGCACACGGGCGGGCCGCTGCTGATCGTGGCCGGCGCCGGCTCGGGCAAGACCCGCGTGCTGACCCACCGCATCGCCTACGCGCTGGGCACCGGGCGGGCCCGCCCGCACGAGATCCTGGCCATCACCTTCACCAACAAGGCTGCCGCCGAGATGCGCGAGCGGATCTCGGCGCTGATCGGCCCGGCCGCGGGGAAGATGTGGATCTCCACCTTCCACTCCTCCTGCGTGCGCATCCTGCGCCGCGAGGCCACCACGGTCGGGCTGAAGTCGAACTTCTCCATCTACGACTCCGCAGACTCACTGCGCCTGGTCACCTCGATCGCCAAGACCCATGACCTGGACCCCAAGAAGTTCGCCCCCAAGGCCCTGCTGAACAAGATCAGCGGCCTGAAGAACGAGCTCGTGGACGCCGAGGACCACTCCGCCACCGTCTCGGAGTCCGATCCCTTTGCACAGGCCGTGGCCGCCGTGTACCGGGACTACACGCAGCGCCTGCGCCAGGCCAACGCCATGGACTTCGACGACCTGATCGGCATGACCGTCAACATGTTCGAGGCCTTCCCCGCGGTCCTGGACAACTACCGCCGCCGCTTCCGGCACGTGCTGGTGGACGAGTACCAGGACACCAACCACGCCCAGTACCGGCTCGTGCGGCTCCTGACGGGCCCGGCCGGAGACCCCGAGGGTGTGGAGACCCCCGGGGGCGAGCTGACGGTGGTCGGCGACTCGGACCAGTCCATCTACGCCTTCCGCGGCGCGGACATCCGCAACATCGTGGAGTTCGAGCAGGACTACACGGACGCCACCACCATCAAGCTGGAGCAGAACTACCGCTCCACCCAGACCATCCTGGACGCCGCCAACGCGGTGATCTCCAGGAACCCGAAGCGCCGACCCAAGAATCTGTGGACGGCCGAGGGCGCCGGGCAGAAGATCACCGGCTACGCCGCTGAGAACGAGTCAGCCGAGGCCGAGTGGATCGCCACCACCATCGACCGCCTCCAGGACGAGGAGGACATCCGGCCGGCGGACGTGGCCGTCTTCTACCGCACCAACGCCCAGTCCCGCTCCCTCGAGGAACGCCTCGTGACCAAGGGCATCCCGTACCGGGTCATCGGCGGCACCCGGTTCTACGACCGCAAGGAGATCAAGGACGCGCTGGCCTACCTGCGGGTGCTGGCCAACCCGGATGACGACGTCAACCTGCGCCGCATCCTCAACGAGCCCAAGCGGGGGATCGGGGACCGCGCCGAGGGCGCCGTGGCGGCGCTGCAGAACCGCAACCGGTCCACCTTCTTCGAGGCGCTGCGCCAGGCCGAGCAGGCCCCGGCCATGGCCACGCGCTCCCTCAAGGCCGTGGCCGGCTTCGTCCAGATGATGGACGACCTGACCCAGGTCGCGGCCACCTCGAAGGCCGCCACCGTGCTGGAGGCCGTCCTGGAGCAGACCGGCATGCTGGCGACCCTGCGCTCCTCCGAGGACCTGCAGGACGAGTCCCGGGCGGACAACCTCGGCGAGCTCGTGGCCGTGGTCCGAGAGTTCGAGAAGAACAACCCGGAGGGCACCCTCGGGGACTTCCTGGAACAGGTGGCCCTTGTGGCGGACGCCGACCAGTTGCCGGACGCCGCGGACACCGAGGGGGCGGAGCTGGCCGAACGGCTCGGCCAGGTCACCCTCATGACCCTGCACACCGCCAAGGGCCTCGAGTTCCCCGTGGTGTTCCTGACCGGCATGGAGCACGGGGTCTTCCCCCATTCGCGGTCCATGACGGATGAGAAGGAACTCGCGGAGGAGCGCCGCCTGGCCTACGTGGGGCTGACCCGAGCCCGCCAGCGCCTCTTCGTCTCCCGCGCCGAGGCCCGCTCCCTGTGGGGACAGCACCAGTTCAACCCTCCCAGCCAGTTCCTCGGCGAGATCCCGGAGGCCCTCCTGGAGTGGGAACGCGAGGGATCGGCCCGACCGGCCGGATTCTCCGGCGGCTGGGGCGGTGGCAGCATCGGCGGACACGGGGCGCAGAACGGCTCCGGCTCCCGCTACCCGCAGCGGTTCTCCGGCTCCCACTGGGGAGCCGGCGCGTCCACGGGCAACCGGCCGGCCCGTGCCTCGGGCACCTACGCCGAGGATGCCGAGCTGAAGGTCCCGCAACGCGGTGCCGCGCGCACCCGGGTCCAGCCGCAGAAGGAGATCGTCTCCCTGAACCAGGGGGACCACGTGGAGCACGGCACCTTCGGACGGGGCACCGTCCTCAGCCTCGAGGGCCAGGGGGACAAGACGGTGGCCAAGGTCGATTTCGGCGGGACGGAGAAGCGGCTGCTGCTGCGGTACGCCCCGCTGCACAAGGTGGACTAAGGTATGGGATGGAACGCCCGGGGAACCTCCGGGCTTCCGGCCGGCTTCCGCCGTGCCGGACACGCAGAGGTCGATGTCTTCAGGCGCCTGGCGCCGAAGAGCATGGGGCTGTGTTGTGCCTGATGCCGCTCGCGGAACCCGACCGTCCCCGTTTTCGACGTAGAAGGACTGCAACCCGTGGACCTGTATGAATACCAGGCGCGCGATCTGTTCGAGGCACACGGCGTTCCCGTGCTGGCCGGCATCGTGGCGCAGACCCCGGAAGAGGCCAAGGCGGCCGCTGTGAAGCTCGGCGGCGTGACCGTCGTCAAGGCGCAGGTGAAGGTCGGCGGCCGTGGCAAGGCCGGCGGCGTCAAGGTGGCCAAGAACGCCGATGAGGCCTTCCAGTACGCCAAGGACATCCTGGGCATGGATATCAAGGGACACACCGTCCACCAGGTCATGATCGCGGCCGGTGCGGACATCGCCGAGGAGTACTACTTCTCGGTGCTGCTGGACCGTGCCAACCGCACCTACCTGGCCATGTGCTCCGTCGAGGGCGGCATGGAGATCGAGCAGCTCGCCGTGGAGCGCCCCGAGGCCCTGGCCAAGGTGCCCGTCTCCGCGCTGACCGGCATCGACGCCGCCACCGCGCAGAAGATCGTGGCCGAGGCCAACTTCCCCGAGGAGCTGCGCGGCCAGGTGGCCGACGTCCTGGTGAAGCTGTGGGACGTCTTCGAGAAGGAGGACGCCACCCTGGTCGAGGTCAACCCGCTGGTCAAGACCGGCGCCGGTGACATCATCGCCCTGGACGGCAAGGTCACCCTGGATGAGAACGCGGACTTCCGCCAGGAGGCCCACGCCGACCTCGTGGACAAGCGCACCGAGGACCCGCTGGAGGCCAAGGCCAAGGCGAACGACCTCAACTACGTCAAGCTGGACGGCCAGGTCGGCATCATCGGCAACGGCGCCGGGCTCGTCATGTCCACCCTGGACGTGGTGGCTTATGCCGGCGAGAAGCACGGCAACGTCAAGCCCGCCAACTTCCTGGACATCGGCGGCGGCGCCTCTGCCGCTGTCATGGCCAACGGCCTGGACGTCATCCTGAACGACGAGCAGGTCGCCTCCGTGTTCGTCAACGTCTTCGGCGGCATCACCTCCTGTGACGCGGTGGCCCACGGCATCGTGAAGGCCCTGGAGATCCTGGGCGATTCGGCCTCCAAGCCGCTCGTGGTCCGTCTGGACGGGAACAACGTCGAGGAGGGCCGGCGCATCCTGGCCGAGGCGGCCCACCCGCTGGTCACCCTCGCCACCACCATGGATGAAGGCGCCGACAAGGCCGCAGAACTCGCCAACTCCGCGCTGGCTGACAAGTAAGGACCGCTCAACTCATGTCGATCTACCTGAATAAGGATTCCAAGGTCATCGTCCAGGGCATCACCGGCGGCGAAGGCACCAAGCACACCGCCCTGATGCTCAAGGCCGGCACCAACGTCGTCGGTGGCGTCAACGCCCGCAAGGCAGGCACCACCGTGACGCATACGCACGCTGAGGGGCACGAGGTCGAGCTGCCCGTCTTCGGCACCGTGGCCGAGGCCATGGAGGCCACCGGCGCCGACGTCTCGGTGGCCTTCGTGCCGCCGAAGTTCGCCAAGGACGCGGCCATCGAGGCCGTCGATGCCAAGATGCCGCTGCTCGTGGTCATCACCGAGGGCATCCCGGTGCAGGACACCGCCGAGTTCTACGCCCTGGCCGAGTCCCGGACGGACGCCGACGGCAAGCCGACCACCACGATCATCGGCCCGAACTGCCCCGGCGTCATCACCCCGGGCGAGGCCCTGGCCGGCATCACCCCCGCGAACATCACCGGCAAGGGCCCGATCGGCTTGGTCTCCAAGTCCGGCACCCTGACCTACCAGATGATGTACGAGCTGCGTGACCTCGGCTTCTCCACCGCCATCGGCATCGGCGGCGACCCGGTCATCGGCACCACCCACATCGACGCCCTGGCCGCGTTCGAGGCGGACCCGGAGACCGAGGCCATCGTGATGATCGGCGAGATCGGCGGCGACGCCGAGGAGCGTGCCGCCGACTTCATCAAGGCCAACGTCACCAAGCCGGTCGTCGGCTACGTGGCCGGCTTCACCGCCCCGGAGGGCAAGACCATGGGCCACGCCGGCGCCATCGTCTCCGGCTCCTCCGGCACCGCCCAGGCCAAGAAGGAGGCCCTCGAGGCCGCCGGTGTGAAGGTCGGCAAGACCCCCTCGGAGACCGCCGAGCTGATGCGCCAGATCCTGAAGGGCTGAGTCAGCACCCAGCCGACAACGACGCCGGCCCCCACCTTCCGCAGAAGGTGGGGGCCGGCGTCGTTGTCAGTCGATTCCTAGAGCGCCGAGACGATCCAGATGATCAGAGCGATGGCCACCAGGATACCGACGATGGTCCACACAAGGTTGCTTCCGCGCATCGTATTTCCTCCGTTCTCTAGGGGGTACTTCTCGTTCACTCTTGCACGAACCGGGCCCGTTGAAAAGCCGCCACCGCAAGAAAAAAGTGGTCTTCGTCCAGGCCCGACCGCGGACGGAGGCGGTGCCGGACCCCGTTTCGGCCCGGCACCGGCACCCTCCTCTGCCGGGCACCCTTCCCCCCGAAAGGATGCCGTCACCTCACCGTAGGTGCCCGGCCCCGTCGGCACGATGGGGAGAACTCCCCATCAGCGGCGTCCGCCCCGGCGGGGTCAGGCCACGGAGGTGCCGAAGAGCAGTCCCAGCACGTAGGTGATGGCCGCGGCGCCGTAGCCGATGAGCAACTGGCGGAGCCCGCGCTTGAGCGGGGAGGCCCCGGAGAGCAGCCCGACCACGCCGCCGGTGCCCAGCAGGGCGAGACCGACGAGCCCGGCGGAGAGCACCACGGCACCGATCCCGCCCATCCCGAACAGGTAGGGGATGACCGGGATGATGGCGCCGGAGGCGAAGAAGCAGAAGCTGGAGAACGCCGCACTCCACGGGCTGCCGATGGCCTCATGGTCGTCCGAGTAGTCCACCGGCCCCTGCGAACCGTCAGGATGCGCGGAGAAGGAGGGGTTGCAGTCGCAGCTGAAGTACCCCAGACGCTCCAGCGCGCGGTGGGTGGCGTCCTCCTCGCTCATGCCGCGGGCCCGGTAGACGAGGACCAGCTCGTTCTCGTCCAGGTCAAGGTGTTCGGCGGCCTCGAGGGTGACCTGGGTGGGGGAGGAGGCCTCCAGCAGCTCGCGCTGGGAGCGCACGGAGACGAACTCGCCCGCGGCCATGGACAGGGCGCCGGCCAGCAGCCCGGCGATCCCCGTGAAGAGCACCACGTGGTTGGCGACCCCGGTGGCGCCGATGCCCATCACGAGGGCCAGGTTGGACACGAGGCCGTCATTGGCGCCGAACACGGCGGCCCGGAAATTGCCTGCCAACTGCTCGCGACCGCGGGAGGCCAGGCCGCGCACGACCTCCTCGTGGATGGCCTCGTCCGCCACCATGGCGGGGGTGGCGTGCTGGTCCTGGGCGTAGGGGGAGTCGGACTCGGCCCGCTGGGCCAGGGCCAGCACGAAGACGGACCCGAAGAGCCGGGCCAGCCACCGCAGCAGCACCCGGTGCGGGGAGGGGCGCGGCGGGTTCTGCGCATGCTCGCCCAGCAGGGCCCGCCAGTGGTCCTCGTGCCGCTTCTCCGCTGTGGCCAGTCCCAGCAGGATGTCCCGTTCCGGACCCGCCTTGCGCTCGGCGATCACCCGGTAGATCTCCGCCTCGGCGATCTCATCGGCCAGGTACCGGCGCCACCGCCGGATCTGGTCCCGGGTGGGCATCGGGTTCTCGGGCATGGGATCAGACTCCAGTGACAGCGGACGGAGGCCGGGATGCCGGCCCGGACCAGTTTACGCTGGGGTGATGACATCCTCACCGCCCACCGGCCCGCCGGCCCGGGGCCGGTTCTCATCCACCGTGCTCGACGGCGGCCGGGAACCCGACCCTCGATTCACCCTCGCGAACGAGCGGACCTTCCTCGCCTGGATCCGTACCTCCCTGGCGCTGACTGCCGGCGGCATCGCCGTGGAGGCCTTCACCGGTTCCGTGTTCGACTCGCTGACGCGCACGGTGCTCGGCTCCGTGCTCCTGGGACTGGCCGCCCTGCTGGCGGTCGCGGCCGGGTTCCGGTGGATCCAGGTGGAGCGGGCCATGCGGCATGGCCGGCCGCTGCCGTTGCCGGTGCTGGTTCCCGTACTCGCCACGGGGGGCGCGGTGGCCGCGGTGGTGCTGCTCGTGTTCCTGCTGATCCGGCAGGCCTGAACGGTGGTCTCCAGCGCTCGGCCGTCGCTGCACCAGGACCCCGGGTTGCAGCCCGAGCGGACGGTGATGAGCTGGGACCGGACCCTGCTCGCCCTGTTCGTGGTGGCCGCCATGCTCCTGCGCTGGTACTCCGCCGTGGGGCTGGCGGCCCTGTTCCCCGCCGGGCTGTGCGGGGTGACGGCGCTGGCGATCCATGTGACCCAGCGGCGCCGGTATGCGGTGCAGTCCAGCGGCATCGCCGCGGAGCGCGTGGAGGCGGACGTGTTCAGCGTGCTGTGGATGGTGGTGCTCGTGGTGGCGGTGGCGGTGCTGGCGCTCCTGGCGATCTGGGTGCTCTGACGCTTCGGGGCCCCGTTCCACCCCGTGCCGCCCGGTGCCGACTGGTGCCGTCCGCTGTTGCCAGGGTCTCCAGGACCGGCCTACGGTGAACGGGTGCCGACCTCGAGCAGTCACCCGTGGACGGACCTGACGCGTCCGATCAGCACGGGGATGCCCGTGGTCGCCGGAGATCCCCACGTGGAGATCAGCACGGCCCTGACGCTCGAACGCGACGGCGCGTGGGTCAGTCACCTCCGCCTCGGGTCCCACACCGGCACCCACGTGGACGCGCCCGCGCACCTGGTGGCCGGCGGGCGGACCGTGGACCGGTTGGACCTGGCCGAGCTCTGCGGGCCTGCCGTCATCCTGGGCCTCGAGAGCCTCGCGGGCTCCGGCCGTCACGCGCCCCTCACGGCGGATCGGCTGCGCCCCCTGATCGAGCGGTTCGCACCGTCCGGGCCGGAAACCCTTCCCCCGCGGGTGCTCGTACACACCGGCTACGCCCACAACGACCCTGCCCACACCGGCCACCCTCGCACCGGCCACCCTCACACCGGCGCCCACACCGGGCCCGACTCGGCGGTGGGCGAGCACCCCTATCTGACGCAGGACGCCGCCCGGTTGCTCTGGGACGCCGGGGTCCGACTGCTCGGCATCGACACCCCGAGCCCCGACCCCTCCGCGCCGTCCGAACCGCCGTCCGAACCGCCGGCCGGACCGCCGGCCGGACCGCCGGCCGGACCGCAGCCGGCGGTCAACGGCCTGCCGGTGCACCGGGTCTTCCTCGGCGGGGACGGCATCCTGGTGGAGAACCTCACGGGCTTGGGCTCCTTCCGGCCCGTGAGGACCCCCATCGAGACGGACTGGACGGCCCGGATCACGCTGGGCGTCTACCCCCTGCCCCTGGCCGGCCGCGACGGTGCCCCGGCCCGGGTGGTCGCCCGCCCTCGAGGAACCGACGAAAGGACCCCGCCATGCTGAACCGCCCCCGCGTCACCGAGAACGGGAACCTCGGCCCGGTGGACTCCACCGCGGTCCCGCGCTACAGCGGCGCGGCGACCTTCGCCATGCTGCCGCGGCTGGACGAGATCGAGGCCGCCGGACGGACCGCCGACGTCAAGGTGGTCGGCGTGCCCTTCGACGCCGGGGTCTCCTACCGGCCGGGCGCCCGGTTCGGACCGGGCCACGTGCGCCAGTCCTCCCGGCTGCTGCGCCCGTACAACCCGGCCACGGACTCCTCCCCCTTCGCCCAGGTGCAGGTGGCGGACGCCGGGGACATGGCCGTCAACCCCTTCGACATCGACGAGGCCATCGCCACCATCCAGGCCGACGCCCTGGACCTGACCGCGGACGGGGCCGGCCTGCTGTCGATCGGCGGCGACCACACCATCGCCCTGCCCCTGTTGCGGGCGGCCGCCGAACGGGCCGGCTCCCCGGTGGCCCTGCTGCACTTCGACGCCCACCTGGACACGTGGGACACCTACTTCGGCGCCGCCTACACGCACGGCACCCCGTTCCGGCGGGCCGCCGAGGAGGGCCTGCTGGCCACGGAGGCCGCCTGCCACGTGGGCACGCGCGGCCCGCTCTACGGCCGCAAGGACCTCGACGACGACACCCGGCTCGGCTTCGGGATCGTCACCTCCGCGGACGTCTACCGGCAGGGTGCGGACGCCGTGGCCGCGCGGCTCGTCGAGCGCATCGGCGACCGCCCGCTCTACGTCTCCGTGGACATCGACGTCCTGGACCCCGCCCATGCGCCCGGCACCGGCACGCCGGAGGCCGGCGGGATGACCAGCCGGGAGCTGCTGGAGATCCTGCGGGGGCTGCGCGGGACACGCCTGGTGGGGGCCGACGTCGTGGAGGTGGCCCCGGCCTATGACCACGCCGAGATCACCGGGATCGCGGCCGCCCACGTGGCCTACGACCTGATCGGGCTGCTGGGCGGACGGCGGGGGAGCGGAGCATGAAGCACCGCAACGGCGGTGACCTCGTCATCGAGACCCTGACGGCCCTCGGGGCACGCACCGTGTTCGGCATCCCGGGCCAGCACGCCCTCGGCCTCTTCGACGCGCTGTCCCGCGCGGAGCTGACCTACGTCTCCTCCCGCGTGGAGAACAACGCCGCCTTCGCCGCGGACGGCTACGCGCGGGCCGTCGGCCAGGTCGGGGTGCTCTTCCTCTCCACCGGGCCCGGCGCGCTGACCTCCCTGGCGGGGCTGCAGGAGGCCTACGCCACGGGCGTCCCGATGGTGGTGGTCGCCTCCCAGATCCCGCTGTCCGGGCTCGGGGCCAGGCGCAAGGGCATGCTGCACCAGCTCGACGACCAGAAGGCCTCCGCCCAGAACGTCACCAAGGCGCAGTTCAGCGTGCACCACGCCTCCGGGATCCCCTCGGCCATCCAGGACGCCTGGGCCGCGGCCGTCACCGTGCCACAGGGCCCCGTGTGGGTGGAGGTCCCGCAGGACGTGCTGCTGGGTGCGGTGATGGTCCCGCCCGTGGTGGACGCCCTGGCCGTGCCCTACGACCACCCGCCGCGGGCCGAACTGGTGCAGGAGTCCGTGCGCTGGCTCGCCGCCTCCCGCCGGACCGCGATCGTGGCCGGGGGCGGGGTGCGCCGCTCCACCCACCACGCGCAGCAGCACCTGCTGGCGGTGGCCGAGCTGCTGGACGCCCCCGTGGTCTGCACCCCCGGCGGGAACTCGGCCTTCCCCTGGGACCATCCGCTCTCCCTCGGCTCCTGGGTGGAGGACCGCCACGTCACGGACCTGCTCGAGGACGCCGAGGTGCTGCTCGTGGTGGGGTCCTCGCTCGGCGAGGTCACCTCCAACTACTTCACCCTGGTCCCGCGCGGCCGGCTCATCCAGGTGGACGCCGAGCCCCGCGTCCTCGAGTCCAATTTCCCCACCCTGGGGGTCCGGGCCGACGCCGGCCAGGCCCTGTCCGCGCTCGCCGACGCCTTGGCAGGCGTCAAAGCGTCGGACTGGCACGGCCGCACCGCCGCCGAGGCGGTGGCGGAGGTCAACGCCCGGGTGGCGGCCCGGCTGGACGCCCAGGACCTGGGCCGCGAGCGGCGATTCATGGCGGACCTCCGCGCCGCCGTGCCGGGCCGGATGCAGACCTACTGGGACATGACCATCGCCGCCTACTGGGGCTGGAACTGCTGGGACGCGCAATCCGGTCAGTTCCACTCCGCCCAGGGCGCCGGCGGGCTGGGCTACGCGTTCCCGGCCGCGATCGGCGGTGCCCTCGGCCTCGGGGAGCGGACACTGGCCGTGGCCGGGGACGGCTCGGCCATGTACTCGATCGCCGAGCTGGCCTCGGCCGTCCAGCACTCCGCGGACGTGACGTGGCTGATCGTGGACGACGGCGGCTACGGGATCCTGCGCGAGTACATGGAGGGAGCCTTCGGCCGGGCCACCGCCACCGAGCTGCACCGGCCCGACTTCGTGTCGCTGGCCCGTTCCTTCGGGGTACCCGCCGAGGAGGTCTCGGTGGATCAGGTGGGCCCCGCCCTGAGCCGCACCCTGGCGCAGAAGGGGCCGGCCGTCGTCGTGGTCAAGACCCTGCTGCGGATGTGGGAGCCCAGTCATCTGGGGTGAGGGCCCCGGACGCACTTGACCCCCGGTGAAGCGTCAGCTCCCGGGGGTCAAATGGTTTGGTGTGCGTCCGGCTGCTAGTCGAAGCGCTCTGGATGCTCACCGAAGATGAAGTGCCTGCCGGTCACCCGGCTGACGTCGACCTCTATGTAGAAATCCTTATACGTGGGGACCCAGGGGTCAATACCCAGTGACTCGGCGAATTCGATCTCCTCCTCGGTCTCCAGGACGCGGGCGGTGCCGCGGGCCAGCACGGACCAGGCCTGGTCCGAGAGGATGCCGTCCGCCTCCACGAGGATCTTGGGGTTGATGGTGAGCTCGGCCAGCTTGTTGCCCGGGGCGGACCGGAAGTAGATCTTCTGGTCCCGGGCCACGATGTTCACCGGGACCAGGTCCAGCTCGTCACTCACCCGCAACCCCAGCCGGCCGTGCCGGGTGTTCTCCAGCAGCTGCCAGCACTGTCCCTCGTCCAGCACGAGGATGGCCTCGCCATCGGGGTGGTCGAACATCATGGCCCGGTCTCCTGTGATCCTCGGTGGTGGTCTGGCGTCCTGCCCGGTCAATCGGTGATTCCATTCTCCCGTGCTCGGCGCGATCCTGCTAGTGCTGGCAGAATCGTTAGGATGTGGCCCATGACACAGCCGCCTGGGCGCCACGCCGAGCACCACACCGACCACCACGCCGACGCCGTGGTGGTGGGCCACGGGCTCGCCGGGCTCGTGGCCGCCACCGAGTTGCTGGCAGCCGGCCGCCGCGTGGTGCTCGTGGACCAGGAACGTCCGGAGGACCTGGGCGGGCAGGCCTGGTGGAGCTTCGGCGGGTTGTTCCTGGTGGACTCGCCGGAACAGCGGCGGCTGCGCGTGCGGGACTCGGTGGAGCAGGCCTGGGCGGACTGGCAGGCCACCGCGGGGTTCGACCGCCCTGAAGACGAGCTGCCCCGGCAGTGGGCCCGCGCCTACGTGGAGTTCGCCGCGGGGGAGAAGCGGTCCTGGCTGCGCCAGCGCGGGCACCGGATCTTCCCCGTGGTCGGATGGGCGGAGCGCCGCCCCGATCCGGGCGCCCACCCCGGCGCCCCCGGCAACTCCGTGCCCCGCTTCCACATCACCTGGGGCACCGGGCCCGGGATCGTGGAATCCTTCGCCGGCGAGGTGGCGCAGGCCGCGTTCTACGGCCGGCTCACCATGCTGCACCGGCACCGGGTGGAGTCCGTGGACACCTCCGGCGGGGCGGTCGCCGGAGTCTCCGGGACCGTCCTGGCGCCCGACGCCGGCCCCCGCGGCTCCTCCTCGAACCGCACCCCGGCCGGGACGTTCCGGATCCAGGCACCCACGGTGCTCATCGCCACCGGCGGCATCGGCGCCGACCACGGGGCGGTCCGCGCGAGCTGGCCGGCACGGCTCGGCACCACGCCGGGGCGGATGCTCTCCGGAGTGCCGGCCTACGTGGACGGCTCCGGGCTGCGTGCCGCCCAGGCGGCCGGCGGGGCCGTCATCAACCCTGACCGGATGTGGCACTACACCGAGGGCATCGCCAACCACTCCCCGGTCTGGCCGGACCACGGCATCCGGATCCTGCCCGGGCCCAGCTCGCTGTGGTTGGACGCCACCGGCCGGCGCCTGCCGGATCCGCTGTGGCCGGGATTCAACACCCTGGACACGCTGACCGGACTGCGCCGAGGGCCGGGCGGCGGCCGCGATCATCGCGCCCCTGCTGACCACTCGTGGTTCATCCTCAACCGCCGCATCATCGGCAAGGAGTTCGCCCTGTCCGGCTCCGAGCAGAACCCCGACCTGACGGGGCGCTCGATCCGCGAGGTGGTCGGCCGGGCCCGGCAGGACGTGCCGGGCCCGGTGCAGGTGTTCCTGGACCACGGCGAGGACTTCCTGCAGGCGCCGACCCTGCGGCAGCTGGTGGCAGCCATGAACGCCCTGGTCGGCGAGGACCTCCTGGATGCCGAGGCCGTGGCCGCCGTGGTCCGGGCGCGGGACCGGGGCGTGGCGGCACCGGCGGGGGATGCCCAGCTGGACGCCGTGCGGACCGCACGGGGATACCTCGGCGACCGGCTCGTCCGGGCCACGGCCCCGCACCGGCTCGAGGACCCGGCGGCCGGCCCGCTGATCGCCGTCCGCCTGCGGGTGCTGACCCGCAAGACCCTCGGCGGGCTGCACACCGACCTCGGCTCACGGGTGCTGGACACTTCCGGGACGCCGGTGCCCGGGCTCTACGCCGCGGGGGAGGCCGCCGGCTTCGGCGGCGGCGGGATGCACGGCTACCGGGCCCTGGAGGGCACCTTCCTGGGCGGCTGCCTGTTCAGCGGCCGCGCCGCGGGCCGGCAGATGGCAGCGGACCTGGCGGACTGACGGACGCCCGGCCGGTACGGCTAGCGGGTGTACCCGGCCGCCCGGCGGGCGGTGACGGTCTCCTCCAGCACCCGTACCGCCGTCGGGGCGGTGCGGCCCGGGGCCACGGCCACATAGCACGGGGCCAGGTGCGCGGGGCGGCGCTCCGGACCGTGGGTGTCGTAGAACAGTCCGAGGTAGTGGCCGCCGGCCCGGTCCACGAGCAGCTGTCCGACCCCCACGTCCCACGGGTTGGTGTCCACCCCCAGGGTCACGTCCGCCCAGCCGATCGCCGTGTACGCCAGCTCCAGGGCACCGGACACCGTGCGGCGGACGGTGGCGTAGGTGTCCACGAGCCGGCCGAAGCGCTCCAGGGCCGCGGGGCCGTCCACCGCGAGGGCCTCCGCCGAGGGGTAGGAGGTCACGAGGTTCAGGGCGGACTCGTCTCGGGCGATCCCGGCATCCCCGTTGCCCTCGGCCGGAGCACGGTCGGCACGCCCCGCGCCGAACCGCTCGCCGTTGAGATACGCCCCGGAGTCGTCGGCGGAGAATTCGAGGCCGTTCACGGGGTCCAGCACCACGCCGGCCACCACCTCGCCGTCCACGGCGGCGGCGATCGAGATCGAGAACATCGCGAAGCCGTGCGCGAAGTTCGCCGTCCCGTCGATCGGGTCGACGATCCACTCGAGCCGCCCCGGACCGGAGGAGGGGAGGGGACCCGGGAGGGTGCGCGGACCGGGGGAGGCGAGGGGGCCGGCGTCGTGCCCGGTGTCCGTACCGCGGGCACCGCCCTCCTCGCCGACGAAGCGGCTGCCGGGGACCGCCGCGCCGAGCAGGCGGACCAGCTCGTCCTCCGTGGCGCGGTCGTGCACGGTGACGAGGTCATGGGTGTTGCGCTTGGTGCTCAGTTGTAGCCCGTCCGGCGCTGTCCGGAAGGCCTCGACCAGGCGAGGGGTGCAGGCGGTGGCGGCGGAGCAGGCGAGTCGACGCAATTCGCCGGGAGAGGGGAGCGACATGCGGCCAGCCTAGTAGTCACCGATGTGATCGGGACCGGGCCGGTGGTGAATACTGGAGGCATGGCCGATCGGACACCCCCACCGCACAGTGCTGCCGAGGGCGCCCCACCGTCCCCCCTGCTCGAGGACCGCGAGGTCCTCATCACCGAACACGTGGCCACCATGCTCCAGGACCGGTGGCACGCCTTCCGGCGCAAGTCCGCCGTCCGCCGCGGCCACATGCCCACGGTGATGTCCTTCACCGGCTACGGCACCACCGGCTGGGTCCGGGTGCTCTCCCGCGTGGTGATGGCGCCGGACGAGGCCTTCGAGAACGGCCTCCGGCTAGCCAAGATGGTCGAGGACGGCGTGCGCGGCTGGCACAACTTCACCTCCCCGCCGGTGCCCTACGCGCTGGTGGAGGTGACCGCCGGCGGCCAGACGTTCTCGGTCCGGGCGGACCGCGGCGGCGTGGTGGATGCCGTGGTGGCGGCGGACATGGAACCCGGGTGGCAGACCGTGACCTTGCAGGCCAGCGGCAGCGAGCCCTCCTTCACGGATGTGTACATCGTGGACGACCACGTGGTGACCGGCGTGGTCTCGGACATCGACGACACGGTGGTGGTGACCTACCTGCCGCGTCCCTTCCTGGCCGCCTGGAACTCCTTCGTCCTGGACGAGCACGCCCGCACCCCGACCCCGGGCATGGCGGTGATGCTGCACCGGCTGCTGGAGACGCAGCCCGCCTCCCCGGTCATCTACCTCTCCACGGGGGCGTGGAACGTGGCCCAGACCCTGTCCCGTTTCCTCTCCCGCAACCTCTATCCCTTCGGCCCACTGCTGCTGACCAGCTGGGGGCCCACGGAGGACCGCTGGTTCCGCTCCGGCCTGGAGCACAAGGTCTCGCAGTTGGACCGTCTGGCACGGGACTTCCCCGGGGTGCGGTGGCTGCTGATCGGGGACGACGGCCAGCACGACCCCGAGATCTACGCGGACTTCGCGCGCCGACACCCGGACAAGGTGCGCGCCATCGTCATCCGCCAGCTCACCCCCTCCCAGGCGGTGCTGGCCGGTGGCCGTGCCGAGGATCCCCGGGACAGCACCCCGGGGGTGCCCTGGTGCTACGGCCCGGACGGCGCCAACCTGTCCCGCCAGCTCGAGGGGCTCGGGATCCTGGAGAACAGCCGCACCGAGGCCCGGCCGCAGACCTGGCCCGTGACCTCTCAGATCTCGGTGGTGGCGCCGGAGTGAACGGGACGGCAGCGGAGGTGGGGCTCCGGCCCGACGGCGGCGGGCCCGGTGTCCGCGTGGACGTCCCCCTGCGCTGGGGGGACATGGACGCCTACGGCCACGTGAACAACGTGCGGGTCGCCGCGATCCTGGAGGAGGCCCGCGTCCACGCCTTCGGCGTCCCCGCGGGGACCGGCGCCGCCGGGCCGCCGGCACCGGTGTCGTTGCTGGACGGGGTGCCGGGCACCGTGCACACGCTGATCGCAGAGCACCGGATCCGGTACCGGCGGCCCCTGGAGTACCGCACGGTCCCGGCCCGGGTGTGGGTGTGGGTGGCCGCCGTGAAGGCGGCCTCGATCGAGGTGGCCTACTCCATCCGGGACGGGGTGGACGGGACGGAATGCGTCACCGCCACCACCACCATGGTCTTCGTGGACTCGGCCACCGGCCGACCCGTGCGGCTGGGCGCGTCCCAGCGGGAGGCCCTGCAGAGGCTCAGCTGACGCCCTGGCCTCAGATGACGCCCTGGGCCAGCATGGCGTCGGCGACCTTGACGAAGCCGGCGATGTTGGCGCCCACCACGTAGTTGTTGGGCGTGCCGTACTCCTCGGCGGTCTCGAGGCAGCGGGCGTGCAGGTCGATCATGATCTGCTCGAGCTTCTCGTGGGTGTGCTCGAAGCTCCAGGTGTCCCGGGAGGCGTTCTGCTGCATCTCCAGGGCGGAAGTGGCCACGCCGCCGGCGTTGGCGGCCTTGCCCGGGCCGAACAGCACGCCGGCCTCGATGAGCAGCTCGGTGGCCTTCTGGGTGGAGGGCATGTTGGCACCCTCGGCCAGGGCGACCAGGCCGTTCTTGATAAGGGTCCCGGCGGCCTTGTCATCGAGCTCGTTCTGGGTGGCCGAGGGCAGGGCCACGGTGCCCGGGACGTCCCAGACGGAGCCGTCGGCCACGAATCGGGACTTGCCGCCGCGCTGCTCGACGTACTCGGCGATGCGGCCGCGCCTGACCTCCTTGATCTCGCGGAGCAGGTCCAGGTCGATGCCGGCCTCGTCCACCACGTAGCCGGAGGAGTCAGAGGCGGTGATGGCCGTGGCCCCGAGCTGCTGGGACTTGGCGATCGCGTTCAGGGCCACGTTGCCGGAGCCGGAGACCAGGACGGTCTGGCCGTCCATGGTCTGGCCCTTGGTGCGCAGCATCTGGTCCGCGAACATCACGGCGCCGTAGCCGGTGGCCTCCGGACGGACGAGCGAGCCGCCCCAGGACATGCCCTTGCCGGTGAGAACCCCGGACTCGAAGCGGTTGGTGATGCGCTTGTACTGGCCGAACAGGTAGCCGATCTCGCGGGAGCCCACGCCGATGTCCCCGGCGGGCACGTCCGTGTACTCGCCGATGTGGCGGTAGAGCTCGGTCATGAAGGACTGGCAGAAGCGCATGATCTCGGCGTCCGAGCGGCCGGCCGGGTTGAAGTCCGAACCGCCCTTGCCGCCGCCGATCGGCATGCCGGTCAGCGCGTTCTTGAAGATCTGCTCGAAGCCGAGGAACTTGACGATGCCCAGGTACACGGAGGGGTGGAACCGCAGGCCGCCCTTGTACGGGCCGAGGGCGGAGTTGAACTCCACGCGGAAGCCCCGGTTGATCTGCACGGAGCCGTTGTCGTCCACCCAGGGGACTCGGAAGATGATCTGGCGCTCGGGTTCGCACATGCGGCGCAGGATGCCGGATTCCACGTATTCGGGATGGCGGTTGACCACGGGGCCGAGGGCCTCGAACACCTCGGTCACGGCCTGGTGGAATTCGCTCTCGCCGGGGTTGCGGCGGAACACTTCGTTCCGCAGGTTCTCCAGACCCTGTTCCATGTCCGTCCTCGCTTTCCTCGGTGGCTTCCCCTCGCAGGGCGGGCATCCCCTGACAGGGTGCGGCCGGGACCACTGTACCGGCCCGTCCGTGAACAGCAGAAAGCGTGACGGTGTCCCAGCGGTGGTTCAGCGCCGCTCCGGGGCGTCCTCCGTATCGATGGTGGCCCGCTGGGATTCCGCATACCGGTGCCCGTGCACCGTGGCGTGGTTGATGATCGAGCCGACCCGCGCCACGTCCTGGACCGTCAGGACCACCTGCTCGGCCGCGCGGTCCTCGGCCAGGTGCGCGGCCGACGTCGTGCCCGGGATGGCGAGGACCTCCGGCCCCTGGGCGAGCAGCCAGGCGATGGACAACGACGCCGGCGTGGCGCCCAGGCGGTCGGCCTCGGCCCGCAGGGGGTCCAGGAGGGCGCGGTTGGCCGGGTAGTGCTCGGCGGAGAAGCGGGGCATGCGGTGGCGCATGTCACCGGACGGCAGCGCGGCCGGGTCCTGGAGGGCGCCGGTGAGGAACGCGCGCCCCACGGGGGAGAAGGCCACGAGGGCGGTGCCGGTGCGGCGGCAGGCGTCCAGCAGTCCCCATTCGGGGTTGCGCGTCCATAGGGAGTACTCGTTTTGGACGGCGGCCACGGGGTGTACGGCGTGGGCCCGTTCGAGCGTGGCGGCGGAGACCTCGGAGAGGCCGTAGGCGCTGATCTTCCCGGACTGGACCAGTTCGGCCAGGGCGCCGGCGCTGTCCTCCACGGGCACCTGCGGATCGAGCCGGTGCAGGTAGTAGAGGTCGATGTGGTCCGTGCCGAGGCGGCGCAGGGAGTCCTCGACCTGGCGCTTCAGGGTCGCCGGCCGGCCGTCGATCCCACCGGGCTGCTCCGGGGTGGCGCCGGTCAGCCCGCCCTTGGAGGCCAGGAAGACCTCCTGCCGGCGTGCGCCCAGGGCCCGGCCCACGAGCTCCTCGTTGCGCCCGGTGCCGTACAGGGTGGCGGTGTCGAAGTGGTCCACGCCGGCGTCCAGGGCGGCGTGGATGAGGGCTGTCGCATCCTCTTCCGTGGGGAAGTCGGAGTAGCCGTGGTTGAGGTTCATGCAGCCGAGGCCCACGGGGCGCACCGTGCGCCCGGCGAGGGGGCGCGGCGTGGAGAGGTCGGGGGTGAAGTCGCGGGAGAGGTCGGGGTGGCGGGCGGAACTCATGGTTCGAGGGTAGGGCAGGTTCGTGGGCAGGGCGGGCGGCAGTGAGGCGCCCCGCTGCACAGGCGACGCGGAACGCCGTGTCGTCCACAGCAGGGGCTGTGACGCGGGGGCCGGGCCTTATCGTGTCCAAGGTCACATCTAGAGTCGAAGGCATGTTCGAAGATCATCCGCCGGGGGCACCCGAGCCGCCGGAGCCACCAGAGCCACCAGAGCCGCCAGAGCCGCCGGAGCCACCAGGGCCGCCAGAGCCGCCCAGTCCGTCCGCCACGCCCGTCCCGCAGGACGCCCGTGACCTCATCTGGATCCGCCAGGTGCTGGCCGCCATGGAGCCGTCCTCCAGTCCGGCCGAGGCCGTGGACCGGATCCGCGTGCTGGAGGAGCTGAAGGCCGCCTGCGCCGCCGCCCAGGCGCGGGAGACGGTGGTGCTTGACGACCATCGCCAGGCGGAGGACGCGGCCCATGGTCGGACGAAGGGCGACTTCGGGCGGGGCGTGGGCGGCGAGGTCGGCCTGGCCCGTCGCGAATCCCCGCATCGAGGGCTCCGGCGGCTGCGGCTGGCACGCCACCTCGTGCAGGACATGCCGCACACCCTGGCGGCCCTGACCACCGGGGAGATCAGCGAGGGCCGGGCCGCCGCCCTGGAGCGCGAGACCCATTGGCTCCCACCGGAGGCGCGACGCGGGGTAGACGAGGCACTGTCCGAGCGGATGCCGTTCCTGGGTGACCGTGATCTCATCAACGAGGTACGGCAGGAGGCGATCCGCCAGGATCCCGTGGCCGCCACCGAATACTTCGACCGGGCGGCCGAATCCCGGCACGTCACCGTCCGGCCGGCCCGGAACGGGATGGCGTACCTGACGGCGTTGCTGCCCCTGGAGCAGGCGGCGGCCTGCCGGCGCGCCCTCATGGAGCGCGCGGCCTCCGTGACGGCCACCGGGGAGGCGGCGGGCCGCACCCCGCACCAGATCATGGCTGACGCCATGGCCGAGCGCCTCACCGGCCAGGCGCGGGCAACGGACACCACGGTGGAGATCCAACTGGGCATGACGGACGCCGCCCTGCTGGACGGGGAGGACACTCCCGCCTGGCTGCCCGGGCACGGGCCGGTCCCGGCCGAGCACGCCCGCCAGATCCTGGGCCGCACGGAGGCCGAGGTCTACCTGCGGCGGCTCTACACGGCACCGGACACCGGGAACCTGGTGGCCATGGACTCGAAGCAACGGACCTTTCCGGCCCTGCTGCGAAGGATGGTGCTGCTGCGGGACGACCTCTGCCGGACGCCCTACTGCGATGCGCCGATCCGGCACGTGGACCACGCCGTGCCCCACCGGGAGGGCGGGGCCACGAGCTGGGAGAACGGTTCGGGGCTCTGCGCCCGCTGCAACTTCATGAAGGAGCAGCCGGGGTGGAACCACCGGCCCGGTCCGGACGGACTTCAGGTCCGCACGCCCACCGGCCACATCTACGCCATGCCGGTGCGGCCGTTCGCGCCACCCGGACGGCGGTGGGGTCCGGACCCGGAGCAGGCCGCCTGAGAGGAGGCGGCACCCGCACCGGCTAGCGAGGCAGCAGCCAGCCGTCCCACCCGGAACTCTGTTCCAGGTAGGTGCGCACGTACACGTCGTTCTGGCGGTTCCGGACGCGGATGGCCCGCTCGTAGTAGCCGACCAGCTGTTCGCACAACACCGGCCACGTCCGCCCCTGCACCGTCTGGAAGGCGGCCTCGGCGAAGGCACGGCGCTTGACGTCGTCGTACACCAGGTCCTTGACGCGCTCGCGGAGCTCGCCCAGGTCCCCGGGGCCGTAGAGCCAGCCGGTGCGGGAGGCGTCCACGAGGTCGAGGGGGCCGCCGCGGCCCACCGCGACCACGGGCACGCCCGAGGCCATGGCCTCCTGGATGGTCTGGCAGAACGTCTCGGACTCGCCGGGATGCACGAACAGGTCGAAGGCGGCCACATGGCGGGCCAGGTCCTCCCCGCCCTGGAAGCCGGCGAAGTGGGCACCGGGCAGCTTCCTCTTCAGCGCGTCCTTCAGCGGGCCGGAGCCGACGATCACCAGCCGGGTCCCCGGCAGGTCGTTCAGCACGGCGAGGTCGGCCACCTGCTTCTCGGCGGCCAGCCGGCCGACGAAGCCGATGAGCCGCTCGCCGTTCGGGGCCAGCCGCGCGCGCAGGGCCGGGTCCCGCCGGGAGGGGTGGAACCGGGCGGTGTCCACCCCGCGGCGCCACAGGTGCACGCGCTGGACGCCACGCTCGTGCAGTTGGTCCATGCAGAAGCTGGAGGGCGCCACGGTGAGGGTGGCCTGGTCGTGGATGCGCTCCACGTGCTGCCAGAGCACGTCCTCCAGCCACGGGAACCCGTAACGGGCCGCGTAGTTCGGGACCTCGGTCTGGTAGATGCACACGCTGGGCAGCCCCAGGGCGTTCGCCGCCTGCACCGCGCGCCAGCCGAGCACGAACGGGGAGGCGATGTGGACCAAATCGGGCGCGAAGTGCGCGAGGATCCGGCGGACGCGGCTGACGGTCCCGGCGGCCACCCGGACGTTGGTGTAGCCCTGCAGGGGGATGGAGGGGAGCCGGTGCACGGGGTAGCCCTCCACCTCGGCGGGGGCCTCGTCGTCCATCCAGGAGGACGAGGGGGCGATCACCAGGACGTCGTCCCCCCGGCTCCTCAGGTGGCGCAGCACCTGCAGGATGGAGTGGGTGACGCCGTTCATGTGCGGCAGGAAGGATTCAGCGACCACGGCGACTCTCACAGACCCAGGACTACCGGCCCCGTTCGACATCCGGTACGCGGCGCGGTGGCAGCCACATGGCGGCCGGGTGAACTCTCGGTACGCCGCGCCGTTCCCGGGAGGATTCCGGTACCGGTCGCCGGCCGGGTGGCACCATGGACGGTGACATGAACGCCCGAAACAGCCGTGCCCTGAAGCCCCTGCCCTTGCCCCTGTGGGTGCAGGGGGCGATCGAGGTACTCATCGCCGCGGTGATCTCCGCGATGCTCGTGCTGATCCCGCTGATGGTCATCTGGTCCGGGGGCGGGTTCGCCGCCACCGGGATCGACTTCATCGCCCGGATGGGCGGGCAGATCTGGCTGGCGATCCACGGGGTGCCGCTGCACCTGACCATCGAGTCGGCCACCACCTCGGCCGACACCCAGACCGGCACCTTCTGGTTCCTGCCCTGGGGGCTGGTGCTGATGCCGCTGTTCCTCGGGTGGCGTGCCGGCCGGCGGCTGGCCCGGGCCTCCTACCGGGACCAGATCTGGCAGCCCCTGGCCGGCGGGGCGGGGGCCTACGCCCTGGTGGGGCTGATGACCTCGCTGCTGGTGCCGAACGGGATGGTCGCCATCAACCCGCTGTGGGGCACGCTCATCCCGACCGCCGTCATGGTCCTCGCCCTGCTGGCCGGAGCCCGTCGCGAGGCCGGATCCTGGGGCCGGCTGATCGGCGTCAACCTGGCCGACCGGATCGAACGGCTCTCCCAGCACTCACGCTGGGCCGGGTCCTACGTGTGGTCCGTGCTGCGGGCCGGATTCGTGGGGCTGGTGGCCGCCTTCGGCCTCGCCGCGGCGCTGATGGCCGTGCAGATCGGGCTCCACTGGGCGGACGTGGCGCAGGTCTACCAGGAGCTCGGGGCCGGGCCCTGGGGCGGTGCCGTCGTCACCGTGGCCCAGCTCGGTGTCCTGCCGAACCTGGCCGTGTGGGCCCTGGCCTGGACCTCCGGCGCCGGGTTCACCCTCGGCAGCGGCTCCGTGGTGGCCCCGCTGCAGACCGCCGTGGGTCCCCAGCCTGCGATCCCCATGCTCACCGCCCTGCCGGTGGGCCTGGAGCCGTCGTGGTCCTGGGTGTTCCTGCTGCTGCCCGTGCTCGCCGGTTTCCTCGCCGGCTGGTGGCTGCTGCGCGAGGGCGAGAACCACTTCGACGAGTGGCTGTCCCTGAAGATCCGCGCCCGCTGGGCCTCCCTGACGCTGTCCACCCTCGCCCTGGGCGTGTGCGTGGCGGTGGCGACGGCGGCGCTCGCCGTGGTGCCCCTCTGGCTCTCGACCGGTTCGCTCGGGGTGGGTCGGCTCGTCGAGCTGGGGCCGGAGGCCTGGCTGGCCGCGGTGATGCTCGGCGGCCTCGTGGGCCTCGGCTCCATGTTCGGCCATCTCGTCTCCCCGCTCTGGGAGGGCTATGAACTCGTCTTGCCGGAGGCCTGGAACCAGGAGCCCGACCACGAGGTCGGCGAAGACGGCGAAGACGGTGAGGACGGCGAGGACGAGGAGCACGACGGCGGCCGCGCCGGCCGGCGCGGCTGACTAGCCGAGGCGGTCGGCCAGCGCCGCGGTCTGAGCCGGGTCCAGCACGGCGGCCGGGTGCGGTCCGGCGGTCAGCAGGGCCGATCGCAGCGCCTCGGGCTCGTGGGCGGCCAGCGCCCCACCGGCGGCCAGGACCACGTTGCCGGCCTGCGCCTGCTCCAGCAGGGTCGAGTCCGCCAGCGCCCAGGCGCCGGACAGGCCCGCCTCGGCGCAGGCCAGCTCCAGCGCGAGGGCCTGCCGGCCGAGGAAGTGGAGGCCGGCGTCGTCCCCGATGTTCACCAGCAGCACGCCGTCCTCGGTGAGGGCGTCCAGCAGCTCGCCGTAGAAGTCCTGACCCGTGAGGTGCCCGGCCGCGTCCACCCCTGTGTAGATGTCCAGTACGACGGCGTCGAAGCGCCCTCCGGCCAGGTGCCGCAGTTCCTCGCGGGCGTCCCCGATCAGTACGGTCAGGTCCGTGCCCTCCGGCAGGGGCAGCGCGGAGAGGACGAAGGAGGGCAGCTCCCGGTCCAGGTCCACCACCGTCTGGGCGGATCCGGGGCGCCGGGCCTGCACGTACCGGGGGAGGGTGAGCGCGCCCGCCCCCAGATGGAGGATGCGGACCGGCTGGCCGGCCGGCCAGCAGGTGTCCAGCACGTTGGCCATCCGGCGCAGGTACTCGTAGCGGATCCTGCCGGGGTCCGCCAGGTCGACGTGGGACTGGACGGCGCCGCCGATCTGAAGCACCCAGCCGTCGTCGTGCTCATCCGGGACGATCCGGGCCTGCTCACCGGACTCGCCCAGGTGGATGCTGGAGGCCGGGGGAGTCACCGGAAGCCGCCGAGCTGCTCGGTGTAGGTGCCGGTGCAGTTCTCCAGGGAACGGTCCGTCAGGGCGGAGGAGGTGCAGTCCTCGAACTGCTCGGTCGCGTCCCAGAACAGGATCTGCGCCGAGGCCACGAAGCCGAACACGGCGCATCCGGCCATCGCCGCCGCGGCGGCGAGACGCAGGGGCCAGGGCGACTTCACGTGGGCGGTGCGCACGAGGGCCACCACGCCCCAGACGAGGCCCGCCACCGCGAAGAGCAGGGCGACGGACTTCCACGGCAGGGTCAGCACCGAGGAGAGGTAGGTGAGCAGCAGCATCCCGGCCAGCCAGAGCAGCGCATCCCGCAGGGAGCGGTACCTCTTCAGTGCGGTGTCGGGTCCGGGATCGGTGCGGGGGGACTCGGTCTGGCTCACTTCGTTCAGACTAGTCCCTGCTCCGAGAGCCAGGCGCTCGCGAGGTCCGCGCTCGAGGCCTGGTCCTGCACCGACTGGCGGTTCAGCCCGATCAGCTCGTCGGCGGAGAGCTTCGCGTTGACCTCGCCGATCACGGCGGCGGCCTCCTCGTCCACGTCCTCCGAGGCGATCGGGGTGACGTGCTGCGGCAGGATCAGGTTCTCCGGGTCCTCGAGGGTGACCAGGTCCTCCGTCTCGATGGACGGGTCCGCGGAGTAGATGTCGGCCAGCTGCACGTCCCCGTCCACGAGGGCCTTGACGGTCAGGGGGCCGCCCGAGTCCTCCACGGGCACCACGGTGACGTCCACGCCGTAGGTCTCGCTCAGCCCCTCCGGGCCGTAGGGGCGGGTCTGGAACTCGGAGTTGGCGGCCACCTTCAGGTCCTGGTCCACGGTCTGCAGATCCGCCAGGGAGGTCAGGGAGTGCTCCTCGGCGAAGGCGCGGGTGACGTTGTAGGAGTCCTGGTCTGTGGCCTCGGCCTGGGGCAGGGCCCGCAGCCCGTCCGGCAGGACCTCGCCCAGCGCGTCCTGGATCTCGTCCGGCGTGGTGGCCGTGGACTCCGCGTCGTAGTACTGCAGCAGGTTGCCGCCGTACTCGGGCAGCAGGTCGATCGCCCCGGACTCGAGTTCGGGCAGGTACACCTCGCGCTGGCCGATCTGGTACTCGCGCTCCACGGTGTACCCCTCGGCCTCGAGGGCCTGCGCGTAGAGCTCGGCGATGATCTCGTTGGAGTAGTACTGCTGGGAGCCGATCACGATCGCCTCGGCCGGGCCGCCGCCGTCGTTGCCGGTGCTCTCCCCGCCCCCGAGCGGGTCTGAACTCCCGCAGCCCGTCAGGGCGAGCGCGGAGACGGCTGCCGCGGCCAGCAGGGACCGGCGGACGGTGCGGGGAGGGCGGGGGCGTGAGGTCATGGGTTGAACCTACGTGGCGTGGACCCGGCGCGCCACCCGGACACCCCGGGGGACCGTGGCACGACCGGCGGCGGCGAAGGCCAGGTCCAGGACGATGGCGAGCGCCACCACGATCAGGGAGCCGCCGAGCATCATGGCGTAGTCCTGCGTCTTCAGCCCGAGGAAGAGGAACCGGCCCAGCCCGCCGGCGCCCACGTAGGCGGCGAGCGTGGCGGTGGCGATGACCTGCAGGGCCGCCGACCGCAGCCCGCCGATCAGCAGGGGCAGCCCGAGCGGCACCTCGATGCGCCACAGCACCTGGCGTCCGGTCATGCCCTGGGCCGCGGCGGCGTCGAGGACCCTGCGGTCCACGGCCTCGAAGCCCGCGTAGGCCGCGGCCAGGATGGAGGGCACGGCGAGCACCACGAAGGCGGTCATCGGCCCGGCGAGCCCGATGCCCAGCAGCAGGCCCATGAGGGTCACCACGCCCAGGGTCGGCAGGGCACGGGCCGCACCGGACACGGCGACGGCCACCCCGCGGCCCCGGCCGGTGTGCCCGACCCACCAGCCCACCGGCACGGCGATCGCCGCGGCGATGAGCAGGGCCAGCGCGGTGTAGCCGAGGTGCTCGAGCGAGCGGGCGCCCAGGCCGGAGGGACCGGTCCAGTTCGAGGGATCGAGGCACCAGCGGATGGCCTCCCAGATCTGGTTCATGCGCGCGCCCCCTCGGCTCGCCGGGACCGACTGCGCGTCCAGGGCATCAGCAGCCGGCCGGCCAGCACGAGCAGCCGGTCCAGGGTCAGGGCCAGGGCCACGGTCAGCACGATCCCGGTGAGGACCTGGGCCAGGATGCCGCGCTGGAAGCCGTCCGTGAAGAGCAGGCCCAGGGACGGGATGCCCAGCACGGCCCCCACGGTGCACAGGGAGACCGTGGAGACGGCCACCACGCGCAGCCCCGAGAGGATGACCGGGCCGGCCAGCGGCAGGTCCACGGCCAGGAACCGCCGCAGCGGCCGGTAGCCCAGGGCCAGGGCGGCGTTGCGGGCCTCCGGGGGGATGGAGTCGAGGCCGTCCGCCACGCTGCGCACCAGCAGGGCGACGCCGTAGAGGGTCAGGGCCACCACCACGTTCACCACGTCCCGCACACCCGTGCCGATCAGCACGGGCAGCACGATGAACAGCGGCAGCGAGGGAATCGCGTACATCAGCCCGGCCCCGGTGAGCACCGTGCCGTTCAGGGCCCGGACCCGGTGCGCGAGCCAGCCCAGGGGCAGGGAGATCAGCAGGGCCAGCAGGATGGCCGGCAGGGACGTGGCGAGGTGGGCCCAGAGGCGCTCGCCGATCAGCGGGAGGTTGCCGAGGATCCAGTTCACGGTCTTCCCGTCACTCCGCGAGGACTCCGGCCGGACGGCCGTGGGGGTCCACCACGAGCACGGAGCCGTCCGCCGCCGTCTCGCGGTGCAGGGTGCGCTGTCCGCGCTCCAGGCCGAGGAAGGTCCGCACGAAGTCGCTGGCCGGGGCGGAGACGAAGTCCCGCGGGGTGCCCTGCTGGGCCACCTGCGCGCCAGCCTGGAGCAGCACGATGTGGTCGCCGAGGCTCAGCGCCTCGTCCATGTCATGCGTGACGAACAGGATGGTGGTGCCGAGCTGGTGGTGCAGCTCCAGCAGCTGGCGCTGCAGCTCGCCGCGCACCAGTGGGTCCACGGCGCCGAAGGGTTCGTCCATCAACAGGATCTCCGGATCGGCGGCCAGCCCGCGGGCCACGCCCACGCGCTGCTGCTGTCCGCCGGAGAGCTGGGCGGGGTAGCGGTCGGCCAGCTCCGGGGCCAGGCCCACGAGGTCCATCATGTCCGCGGTCTTGCGCCGTGCCGCGGCCCGGTCCATGCCGGTCAGTCGGGGGACGGTGGCGATGTTCTGGCCCACGGTGCGGTGGGGGAGCAGCCCCGCGTTCTGCATGACGTAGCCGATCCGCCGGCGCAGGGCCACCGGGTCCTGGTCGGCCACGTCCTTCCCGTCGACCTCGACCCGGCCGGAGGTGGCGTCCACCATCCGGTTGACCATCCGCAGCAGCGTGGTCTTGCCGCAGCCGGAGGAGCCGGCCAGGACGGTCAGGGACCCCTGCGGCACCTCGAGGGTGAAGTCGTCCACGGCCGTGGTGCCGTCGCGGAAGCGCTTGCTGACGGATCCGTACGAGATCATGCGCCCACACTACGCGGACCTACTATTGAACCCATGCGTATTGTGGCCCTCGCCTCCGGTTCCGGATCCAATCTGCAGGCGGTGCTGGACGCTGCGGCCTCCGGCACCCTGGACGTGACGATCGCGGCGGTGGGCTCGGATACGCCCGACGCCGGCGCGCTGGCTCGCGCTGCGGCCGCCGGGATCGAGACGTTCGTGGTGGACTTCGCGCAGTTCGAGGACCGCGCCGCCTGGAACCACGCGCTGACCGTGAAGACGGCGTCCTACGCCCCGGACTACGTGCTCTCCAGCGGATTCATGCGGATCGCCGGTGCGGAGTTCATCGAGGCGTTCCAGGGGCGGTACCTGAACACGCATCCGGCGCTGCTGCCCGCGTTCCCCGGTGCGCACGGGGTCCGGGACGCCCTGCGGTACGGGGTCAAGGTCACCGGCTGCACCGTGCACGTGGCGGACGCCGGGGTGGACACCGGGCCGATCCTGGCCCAGGCCGCGGTGCCCGTGCTGGACACGGACACCGAGGCGACGCTGCACGAGCGGATCAAGGTGCAGGAGCGGAACCTGCTGCTCGTGGTGCTCGGCGAGCTGGCCGCCGGCAAGGAGCCGGGGGACTACGCAGCGCGTCGCTGAGTCTGCGGCTCCGTTGCCTGTGAGCAGGCTCACCGATAGTATGTGTCCAAACTAACTCACTATCGAGATAGGTATTCGCATGGCTTCGGTCCAGGACCACGACACCGGCGATCTGCGCCACCGCATCGAGCACGCGCCGATGGGCGCCTACCAGTGGCTCATCATCGGCATCTGCACCTTCCTCAACGCCCTCGACGGCTACGACGTGCTCGCGATGGCGTTCACGGCCACCCCCGTCACGGAGGAGTTCGGCCTGAGCGGCTCCGAGCTGGGCTTCCTGCTCAGCGCCGGCCTGCTGGGCATGGCCGTCGGCTCCCTGACCCTCGGGCCGGTGGCCGACCGGATCGGCCGGCGGAACATGACGATCCTGGCGATCGTGGTCAACGCGGCCGGGCTCTTCCTCTCGGCCACCTCCGCCAACGCCGCGGAGCTGGGCGTCTGGCGCATCGTCACGGGCCTCGGGATCGGCGGCATCCTGGTGGGCACGAACGTCCTCTCCTCCGAGTACGCCAGCCGGGCCCGCCGTGGACTGGCCGTGAGCATCTACGCCGCCGGCTACGGGGTGGGCGCCTCCCTCGGCGGCACCGCCGCGGTGTGGATGATGTCCGAGTACGGCTGGCGTTCGGTGTACACCCTGGGCGGCGCCCTGACCGTGGTGGCCCTGATCCTGGTGGTCTTCCTGCTTCCGGAGTCTGCGGCCTACCTCTACAACCGCCGGCCGGCGGGGGCCCTGGAGAAGATCAACCGCATCGCCCGCAAGGTGGGCCAGGCACCGGTGTCGGCACTGCCGGCGCCGTTGGGACCGGACGGGGGCACCCGGGCCGCCGGGCCGGCGTCGGGCACCGCATCCGGCACCGCCGGGGAGGACGACCGGGGCATCGGTGCGCTCTTCAACCGGAACCACCGGAAGGTCACGGTGCTGGTCTGGGTGTCCTTCTTCGCCGTGATGTTCGGCTTCTACTTCGTCAACTCCTGGACGCCGCGCCTGCTCAACGAGTCCGGGCTGACCCAGAACCAGGGCGTGGTCGCCGGCATCATGCTGACCCTGGGCGGGACCATCGGCTCGCTGCTGTTCGGGTTCCTGACGGCACGTTGGTCCACCCGGTCCACGCTGTTCTGGTTCACCATCGGCTCCGCCGTGGCCATCGTGCTGTTCATCTCCTCCACGGCCATCGTCTGGGCGGTCTTCGCCCTCGGGATCGTGGTGGGCATGCTGATCAACGGCTGTATCGCCGGGCTCTACGTGCTGACCCCGCAGGCCTACCCGGCCTCCATGCGCAGCACCGGTGCGGGCTGGGCCATCGGTGTCGGCCGGGCCGGCGCCATCCTGGCCCCGCTGGCCACCGGCGGCCTGCTGGACGTCGGCTGGACCCCGCAGTCGGTCTACACCGGGGTGGCGGGGGTGGTGCTGATCGCCTCCGTGGCGCTCTGGATGCTGCGCCGCTCCGACATCGAGGCCAACCGGGCCCCGCGGCGCTGACGACCGCCAGTTGACTACTGCCCGCTGACTACGCCCCGTCCAGCATCCGCTCCAGGTCGGGGCGGTTGAGGATCGGCTGGCGGAAGTCCGCGCCGAGGTTCTCCAGGTCGCGCCATCCGCGGTCGGCGTCCGAGGAGGCGATCGCCAGCCGCGCGTAGACGACCTCGACGTCGTGGGCGAAGGCGTCCCGCCCCGTGGCGGACACGCAGGACTCGGCGCTCACCCCGGCCAGGACCAGCCGCCGGATGCCGAGGGCCGCCAGCCGTTCGGCCAGTCCCGTGCCGAAGAAGGCGCTGTCCCGGGTCTTCGCCAGGACCTCGGCGGGGCGCAGGTCCAGGCCCGTCAGCGGCTCGGCCTGGTCGCTGCCCTCGAAGTTGAAGCCCTGGCCGTCCTCGAGCATCTTCAGCGTCCAGGTGGACCGGTCCCGCTGGTGCACCGTGTTCACCACCAGGACCGGGTGACCGCCGGCCCGGGCCGCCCTGGCCAGCCAGTTGCTCTCGCGGACCATCAGCTCGCGGTTGTCGGCGAGGTCGGGGAACTCGAAGAATCCCTCCTGGAGGTCGATGAAGAGCACGGCGGTTCCGGTGGCGGTCATGGGGCCAGCCTACGGATAGTGGTCGCGGTCCTCCCCTTCAGGAGATGGTGCGCGCCCGGTGCACCGCGACCTCGCTGTCGAGCTCGCCCCGGTCCTTCGGGTGCTCGAGATAGTGCCCGACGACGGCCCGGCCCGGTTCTGGGAGTCCGTCCAGCACGGTCGGGGTCACCGCGCGCCACGGGTGGAACCCGTAGAGAGGTCCCTCCTGGATGAACACGCCGTCCGGCGTCAGCGACAGCACCGATTCCCACCGCTCATGGATCTGGTGGGCGTCAGTTCCCCGCCGGTGGGTGCCGCGTTCCTGCCGGATGATGGCGATCGGGGCCAGGGCGAGCCCGAGTCCGAGGAGGAAGGCGATGGGAGGGGTGATCCAGCGGCTCCGGCCGGTGCCGGAGGCAGAGAAGTCTCCCTGGAGCATGCTGCTGCCGGCGAGGACCAGGACCACCAGGCCCAGGACTCCGACCAGGACGCAGACCACGATGATGAAACCCGGGATCCGCCCGCCGGACGGCGGCAGAGCTCCGGCCCCGGCCGTCGTCGTCTCCTGAGGCACCCGCTCCAAGCTCTTCACCGGGGTCTGCTGCATCAGGACGAGTGCTCCGTGGCTGTGCTGCCACCTCACGCCTGGCTCACCTCCAGGTCCCGCCCCTTGGTCTCCGGGGCCAGGCGCATCATCACGACGACGGCCACCACCACGAGCGCGCCGGTCACCGCGAAGGACCAGGCCAGCCCGATGGCCGGCACCAGGTAGGCCACGAACACCAGGGGGCCCACGCCGGCGGCGATGCGGGAGACCGCCGAGGCCCAGCCGAACCCGGAGCCCCGCAGCTCGGTGGGGTACAGCTCGGAGACGTAGGCGTACAGCACGGGGATGGCGATCTGCACCACGAAGCCGAACGCCAGGACCAGCGGGAGCACCGCCGCCGGGACCTGGAGCAGCACGGCCAGCACCGTCAGCAGCCCGGATGCCACCACGGCGGTGACCGCCAGCAGCCACTTGCGGCCGGTCTTCTCCACGAGCCAGGCGGCCACGACCACGCCCAGCAGTCCCACGGCGGCCATGGCACCGGTCATGATGAAGGCCCGCGACTGCTCGTAGCCGGCCTCGATGAGGAACGTGGGCAGCCACTGCAGGGCGATGTAGTAGACGAGCATGAGGGTGAAGAACAGGGCCCAGGCCACGGTGGTGATGCGCCAGGAGTGCCGCCACAGCTCCGCCAGCTGCTCGCCGAGGGCCCGCACGGTCAGCCGCCTCGGCGCCGGCACCTCCGGCATCACGTACTCGCGCGGTGCCGCCCCCGTGCGGCGCACCATCGCATCGATCACGCCCCGTGCCTCGGCCTCGCGGCCCTGCTGGATGAGGAACAGCGGGGACTCGGGCACGTGCAGCCGGACGAAGAACACCAGCAGGGCGGGCAGGATCATGGCCAGCATCGGCAGCCGCCAGTCACCGAACTCGGCCACCAGCCAGGCGGAGAGGAAGCCGCAGGCGGCGGCGCCGACCGGCCACCAGCCGTCCATCGCCGTGAGCACGGTGCCGCGGTGCCTCCGGGGGGTGAACTCGCCCACGAGTGCGTAGTCCACGGGGATGCACCCGCCCAGGCCGAAGCCCGCGAGGAAGCGGAAGAGCACGAACCAGACGAGGTCCCCGGTCAGGGCCCCGGCCAGGGTGAACAGGGAGAACATCAGCAGCGTGGCGGTGAAGGCCTTCTTGCGCCCGATCCGGTCCGCGACGGTGCCCCAGACGAAGGCGCCCACGGCCATGCCGATCAGGTTGGCCGTGCCGATCCAGGCGGCCTGACCCACGCTGAGGGACCATTCCTCGCGCAGCAGGGGGATGAGCACGCCGTTCAGGGAGACGTCCCAGGCGTCGAACATGAAGCCCAGGCCGCCGATGATGAACACCCGGCCCTGGGTGTTCCACCGCCAGGGCAGGCTCTGGACGATCTCCTCGCCCGTGGGCAAGCTGGGCGTGCTGGTGGACTGGCTCACCCCGCCATTGTTCCACCGCCTCTGGGACCATGGAGGCATGCCAGCGACGGTCCAGGTGGACATCGAACGGACGTATTGGGTATCTGCTTAGCTGAAGTATGCTGGAGTATGGCTGATTTGGTGCCGCAGATGCCGGTGGCGGGTGTGGACTATCCTCGCGACTTCGG
>NZ_JBFARZ010000011.1:0-115550 GCF_040677445.1 Citricoccus sp. NPDC055426 | reverse complement strand
ACCCTGGAAATGGCGCCACTTGAAATCCGTCATCGTTCCGTCCGTCCAATCTCCGCCAAGCATGCTCAAGCTTCACGATTTTTGCAACAGAGCCCTCAATCGCTGCATCTGGAATTTCAAGATGGTGCATGAGCACGAGAGTCAACACGATCCAGTTTGCGTCGCGGACACTTCGCAGCAACGCGCTGTCTTCCCACAGGGCGTCGGAATTTGCGTGTGCAATGGTGTTCCGAGCTTTGACCAGCACCCTGACCCAGACCGCGGCTGACAACCTTGTGGCTGACCAAACCTCTTGGTCAATCTGATGAATCAACTGCTCAACTTTAGACCTAAAGGTCGTTCGCCCGAGGTCGCCTTTGAGCTGCGCAATGGCGGCTTTTTGCGCAGCGTTCATCCCAATCAAGGATGCGAGTGCTTGTAGGATCGGTGCTGCGTCGTCCCGAGTCAACCGTGGATCATCATACTTTTGGAGGGTAGAAGCCACGGACTCGATCGCGGCAGAACTAACGATGATATCCGCGTCTACGTAACCCGGCCGGTACCGTAATCCGGCAATGATCTGAAGCACTGGCTGCCACTCTTCATAAGCAAGCCACCAGCGGTTAATCACTTCTTGAAGCCATTCGCCAGTGAACCTCAGCGAGTACTCAATGGGCTTACGTGAGCGATGCTCAAAGGGCTTGTACAGAGTTCGTCCCAAAATCTGAACGTCACGCCCTGTCGCATCGTTGGCGAGTAATGTGCGTCGGCCACATGGCATGTCGGCAGCGAAAGTCAATAACGCCTGGAAGACGGCCAACTGAGCCTCGAACTCTTCGAGTGGAACGGCTTGAGTTGCCGTCAGCGAGATGGAGTCACCGCCGTCGAGGATCTTCGCTTCCATCGGCGACGCACCATCAACTGCAGGGAGCAAGAACGACTGCCTGGGGCTACGAGCTGCACCGTCCTCAAAACGATAAGTGCAGGCAGATCGTAAGTGTTCAAATGCAGCGTTCACCACCGAGTAGCGCGCGTCGACATCATCTGAGCCTAGGCGCAGCTCATCAATACGAAGGCCGAGATCTCCATCGACCGCAGTGACGCACCCGCGTACTACCGCGGGACGAGAATTGATCACCGTTTGCAACGTTCGCTCAGATGGGTGCCCGCTAATTGCCGAGAAGCATCCGGGGGCATTCAAAAAGAAGCGATCGTCTTTCACTACTATCTGACCGACACCGTCGCGAGCACCCTGGCTGACAGCAGCAAAATGCAGGGTGGGCGTCACCCACTGATAAGTCGAGGCAAAAAACGTCATCTATTTTACGAAGTCACGAGTTGAATCAGGGAGTCGTAGCTGTCGACGATGTCGTACTTCACCGCTTCTTGATTGACCTTCGCGTTCAACGATGCGAAGAACTTGCGGGCGCACTCGATCTTGGCCTCCTCAACGCCTCGAAGCTGCATCGAGGACATCGATCCCTTGGTCTCGGCGACGAAGTAGACATGCTTAATCTTCGTCGAGTCATCGCGGAAGGCAATCGCCCAGTCCGGGTTGTAATTCCCAACCGGGGTCGGAATGAAGAATCCGCGAGGCAACTTCGAGTAGACCACTACCTCGTCGCTCACATCGAGCTTTTCAACGAACGAACGTTCCACCTTGGAGTCCGTGACAACGTACTCGTAGACGCTCTTCTTGAGCTTGTCGCCAGCCTTCGATAGATCCTGAGCTGCCTGGTTCTCGGTGAAGATTGACGAGTCGTAGCTGTCGTCGAGTGGATCGTAGCTGAGGTGCTCGACGATGACAGTAGCTTTCTGCTCGTTGATCAGACGTGCCGCCTCAGTGATGAACTGCTCCGGGTTCTGCTTGAACTTAGAGAAAGTACCGGGATTAATTCGAGTGAGGATCGCAGCGCAAGTACGCCTCGTCAGGTGGGTCTTCGCCGCGATCTCGCCTAGTAGGTCGTACTTGACGGTCGAGCCTGCCGATACCGCAGACTGTTCAACTTTTGTCTCGGAAACTTTGAATCCGGTGCCAGCTTCGAGCTGCTCAACTTCGAGCCCGACGACTTGCTTACCGCTCTCCACCACGTACTGCATCACAGTAACGTTCAAGGATCTATCGAGCACCTGAACGCAGTTGGTGATCAACTCTTCAGAGTCGAACTCGACCTGGTACACAGCCTTGTGGTTGATACGCCCCCACAGCTCTTGGAACTCACGACGCCTAAAGTTTGCCTCGTTGAATGGGATCTTCTTCGGCTTGCGCCCGTCGATCGGGTCGGGCACTTCAAGGTAAAGAGCGTCGACGAGAGGCCACACGAAATCGACAACGGGTTTAAGTACGTCTGAAGTTGGAGCAGCTAGCGTGCCCTCGGCCCGCGCCTCTCTGTAGCTATCGGTGACGTGGCCATCATCGTCGATGTAGTTATGGCGGATGAGGTGGTTATAGAGGGCCTGTGCAACAGCCTGTTCCAGTGCGCTGGTCGAACCGTCTTCAAGCGTGATCTGCTTGCCAACGAAATAATCGACGGTGGCCTTGCGGGGTCGGGCCGACAGCGACTCGACAATCTCCCTCTGTAGCTCAGTCACGAAGTCGGTGTACGACTCATCGGTGACGACTGTCAACTCGTTGATTTCATGGACCGTCGCGGGGTTATCCATGCGTTCACCATGCTGATCGACAGAAAGACGAAGACCACGACCAATCTCCTGACGGCGAGTCGTCGTGTTGTCGCTCTTCTTGAGCATGCCCATCACGAACACGTTCGGGTTGTCCCAACCCTCACGCAGAGCCGAGTGTGACCAGATAAACCGCACCGGCTCCTCAAACGAGAGCAGTCGTTCCTTGTCTTTGAGGATCAAGTCATATGCATCGACGTCATCAGAGAGACCAGCGAAATCACCACGAGCGGCGACCTTGCCATCGACCGAGTGCCCGGTCTTCTTATCGATCGAGAAGTAACCCTCGTGGGTCGAGCGAACAGGGATTGACTCGACATGCATACGGTACCGCTCAGCAGCCTCGTCAAAATCGAGCTGGCTCAGGTAATCAGCAAGCAGTGCTTCATACTCTTCCTCGAACACTCGCGCGTACTCGCCGAGCGTATCGTCTCGATCGTAGTCGCGGTACTTTGCGACTTCGTCGATGAAGAACAATGAAAGCGTCTTGATGCCTTGTGCGAATAGCTCGCGTTCCTTGTCCAGGTGAGCGCGGATCACTTCACGGATTTGAATGCGCCGCTTCACCTCATCAGTAACATCTTGTGTCACTTCGCCAGCACCAAGGATGTCGCCGTTGCTCAGCTCGACAAAATCCTCGTTGGCGTCGACATTGCGAATGTAAAGACCTCTGTAGGCCTCAATCCCGCCCGAGATATCGTGCAGATTCATGCCTTGGCTAAGGCGTTTGACCTGCCTTCGGATTCCCTGTGCTGTTTGTACTTCAAGCTCGACGCGAGCTTTCGGGAAGTCTGAACCTTTGCCAATCTCCAAGCCATCCACATAGAGATATGCACTACTTCCCGCGAGGTGCTTTACAGCGATGCCGCGAACAGCGATTCTCTTTACCAACTTGTCTCTGTACGCGTCGACAGCATCTAGACGGTGCACCTTAGTGCGGTCAATCTTGTGAGTTGCAGAGTATCGAAGAGCAAACAAGGCGTTGAAACGGCTAAGGGCCGCTAGCGACTTCGACGGCTTCTTCGCATCACCCTCAATCTTCTGCGGCTCGTCGATAATCAAGATCGGCCGGTTCGCTGCGATCACGTCTATGGGCCTACGGGACTGGAAATCGTCGAGTACCTCGTAGATACGCCGCGCGTCTTTGCCGGTCGCGTTAAATGCTTGGATGTTGATGATCATCACCTGGACTCCAGCATCAGATGAGAATCGTTCCAACTCGTGCAACCGAGACGAGCTGTAGACGAATGCACGCGGCTTGGTGCCATAGAATTGTTGGAAGTGCTCAGCCGTGACGTCGAACGACTTCTTCACGCCTTCACGGATCGCGATCGAGGGAACGACCACGATATACTTTGACCACCCGTACCGCTTGTGAAGCTCCATAATCGTCTTGATGTAGACGTAAGTCTTGCCGGTACCAGTCTCCATCTCGACGTCGAGGTTGAGGGACGCAGCCGAAACTCTCACTGGATCGTTCAGATCCTTGGATGGAGTTAGCCCTCTGTGCCGTTGCACCCCATGAACGTTCAATAGCAGCTGCGGTTGCGGGAGCGCGATCTCTGCATTACGGAGACCAGCGTCATCGAGCAGAGTGCGCGCAGTCGTGGTGCCCGGGTCGACACGATACTTCACGCCGTCGGCGTACGGCTGTCCGGTGAAGACGTCAACGACAGCATCAACTGCCTCGGTTTGGTACGACTGAACCTTAAACTGGAGCTTCATCGAGTCACATCGTCCTGACTTCGGTCTCTGGAGAGACTTCGCGGAAAATCTGCTCAGCGTTGATGCGGGCTGAATCGCTAGAGAAGCCTGAATCCAGAAAGACCGCACGGAGAGGGCGTCGCTTAGCAATGGCTTTCACCACCGCGTCGGTCACGTCATCCGTGAAGCAAGCGATGAGAGCATCGTCGGCCACCGAGAAAATCTTGTGTCCGGCGAGCGACTCGACTGCGATCTCCTCTGTCAGGTCCAGTCCCCAATCGAGAAGAACTTGGAACAACAAGTCCTCACCCGAACGACCCGGCTTCACGCTTTCGATTGCATCCAGAAGATCACGTTGACCGAGGGCATCCGCAGTGTCGCTTGTATCGATGAAATTTGTAGTGTCGACACGCAGTGTGCGGAAGCCCACGTCCAAACTTTGGGCCGATAGGCCAGCCGATGTGACGGCCATCCCGGCATTCTTGATGCGCTCCCGCGCAACAACTGGGATACCCTTCTTGCGCCCATCGCCATCGTCATGAAGCTGAACAAGCACGAAACGGCGCTGACCACCGTCCTCGGCATTTTGTTGCAGCACTGCGTCTGCGGTGGTCCCCGATCCCGCGAAAAAGTCCAGCACGATATCTTCTGAGTCTTTCGAAGTCGCAAGCGCCAGCATGCGCCTAATCAGTTTGGTCGGTTTGGGTGTATCGAATACTGTGTCGCCATCGTTGAACTTAACTCTCGCAAGTAGCTCCTTTTTCGCCTCCTGATTGTGACCGACTTCGTTATATGGCCAAAAAGTCTGCGCCACACGGCCTTGCTTGACTTCGGTGAGGAAGCGCTTGATCGCTGGACGTCCTTGGCCATCCGCACCGAACCACACTCGATCATCCGCAACCATTTCCTGGAATCGAGGTTCGGTATACAGCCACGCACGCCCGGGCGGCGGGGTAAATCTGTTGCCAGCAGGAGTCACCAGTTCGTAATACTGGCTTGGTGTCGCATGCCCCCCAGCCGCAGTCGCATCTACGGCTTTCCACCGCCCTCGTGAATCGTTGTCGGGATTTTTGTATGCCGCATCCTGATCCGCTGTTCTAGGCAGGAGGTTTGAAGTCCAACTTGCCGCGTTGCGCGCGTATACATGTATGTAGTCATGTACCGAGGCAAACTGTGTAGCGCTGTTCATGGGCGAATACACTTTCTGCCACACAACCGTGGCAACGAAGTTCTGCGCACCAAAGACTTCGTCTAGCAAGTGCTTCAAGGCTGCCGCTTCTGCATCGCCGATTGAGACGAAAATGGACCCCTCATCTGAAAGCAAATTTCTTGCAAGCTTCAACCGTGGATACATCATGCTCAACCAGTCAGAGTGGAAACGACCGCTTGAATCGACGTTCGATCTAACCCTTTCGCCCAGTTGATTGGTTTGCCCTGAACGGCGGAGATAGTCCTCGGCTTCCTCAGAGAAATCGTCGTCGTACACGAAACGATCTGAGCCGGTGTTATATGGCGGGTCGATGAAGATAAGTTTCACCTTGCCAAGGAAGGACTCTTGCATCAGCTTGAGAACTTCTAGATTGTCACCTTCGACGAAGAGGTTCTTGGTTGTGTCGAAGTCTACTGACTCCTCGCGCACGGGTCGCAGCGTCTTGGTAATCGGGGTATTTGCTGCGAGGGCAGCGGCCCGTTTGCCTGGCCAATCAAGCTGGTAGCGTTCTTGCGGTCCTTCAATGACGTGATCGGAAAGCTCCTGGCGCAACAGGTCAAAGTCGATCGCACGCTTTGGATTGCCGCCTTCGTCGGTGGCCTCGGTGACAACCGAGGGGAACAGCTCGGCGAGTTTCGTGATGTTAGCGTCGGTTAGGTCTGGCGACGTCATGCGCATTTTCTCCACGGTGTTACCTTTGCTGTTCCAGTAGGGATTCTTTAGCTTTGAGTGTTCGTCGCAGCTCTATCCTTCGGTTGAGCTGCTTCTCGTTCTTAATCTTGCGCTGAAGCGCAGTGATCTCGCGTTCGAGCTTGCCGACCTCTTTGAGTCTGTCGGCAACCTCCGACATTCCCTCCCCGGGTCGTACTTCGACCTCGGTGAGCGGCTCCAGTAGCGCCGCATAAAGTGCTGCCAGGCTGATCGCGGTCGGCAGTGGCTGGCGCGCCTCAACAGCGCTAATCCAGTCGGAGCTGAAGTGTTGAGTAATTTTTGGTGCGTTTAATCCTGGTTGCTTGTGCGCGGCGACCACCCGAATTTGTCTCTTACCTTCAGCCTCCCGCACCAACTCAAAAATGATCGGGGACGGGATTGCTTTGTCGATTGCTGACAGGACGTGATCGGAGACATCCTTATCTTTCGCCTCTATGCGAAAGACTTGGATCTCTGGAACTGAAACGCTGTCGGGCAGGTTGATCGTGGCATCCGCAAGTTTGTAGGCCCAGGTGATGCGCCCTACTTCCGATACGAAGCGCTCTCTGGTGGAAGCTGAAACGGTCCCTTGCTCGTAAAACCTTTCCTTGGGCACCCTTCGTTCGACTCGCGCCGCATCGGGCCACAGGTATAGGACGTCACCCATGAGCGGCTGCCCCCGAGGGTGGGTCGATGACCGCAACGAACGCGATAAGTTCGAAGTCGTCGAGTCCGGCGATTGTCTGCGTGAGCGCTGTCGTGTGCCCACCAGTGAAGAGGCTGTCGATGTCTCGTTCTTCGGTGACCTCAATCATCGAGTGGATCGCGTCAGTGAGCAGCTCGGAGTACCTGCCCATGCGCGAACCTTCGCCTGTGCGTTCGTTGAAGGCGCGGACGACTTCGACGACTGGCGCCTCGAAGGGACGACAGCCACTGCGAAGCAGATCGAGGAGATGCTTCGCTTCGGTGTGGTTCGAAACGACGTCACCGTGCTCGTCAAGATAGACGAGGTAGTGCGGGTGGAGACGGTTTCCACGATTGATGTGCTCATCGGCGTTCACGTTGCGGAGCGCGAAAATCACACCAGGCACGAGACCCTTCTCTGGCGCAGCAGGGATGACAGCGTGCAACCCCTTGGGTACCGCAGCGAGGTCACCGTATTCCTTGATGTAGCCGAGCAGGTCCATGCGGAAGTCGTTGAGCCCGAGGTCTGTAATTGAGACACCGGTGCGCACGTCCTCTAGCTCGATGACGTCGTCTTGGAGTTTACGAAGCTGCTCCTTGCGAAAAACAGCGTCAGAATCTTCGAGGGTGAGGACGTTGTCGTCGGCAGTTCCGGCGATGTCGGCGATCACCATGCGACTCTCGACGCGGTCTTTCAGGTTGATGTATTCATCGAGCGAAATATCGGGCCAAAAGTTGACGAGTTGGATCTCATTATTGATGGAGCCGATGCGGTCGATGCGACCGAAGCGTTGGATGATGCGCACTGGGTTCCAGTGGATGTCGTAGTTGACGAGGTAATCACAGTCCTGGAGGTTCTGGCCTTCACTGATGACGTCCGTGCCGATCAACACGTCTAGATCGCGGGTGTCGTTTGGCATCGTGACGTCTCGCTGCTTCGAGCGTGGCGAGAACAGAGTCATGACCTGCTGGAAATCGAGTCCTGTGCCGAGGGTCGTCTTTGCGCCATGCCCTCCACCTGTGATGACGGAACTGTCGAGACCGGCATCCTTCAATACGGGTGAGAGTTCGCGATAGAGATAGTTGGCGGTGTCGGCGAACGCAGAAAAGATCAGTACCTTTCGGTTGCCTGCGTTGATCGGGTGAAGTGCCTTTTGCTCAATGACTTGCCTGAGCTTTTGCAGCTTGAGGTCGTGCTCGGGCGTGATCGTGTTCATCTCGTCGAGCAACTCACGAAGGGTTTCTCGGTCGTTCCAGAGGTCTCGTTGCCAGGACTCGATGTCGATGTCGTCGAGGTCGATCTTGATCTTTTCGCCGTACGACAGGGCTTCGATGTTGGCATCGTCCTCGTCGTCGAGGTCGAAGTCCATGTCGGCGAGTTCAGGACTCAGGTCGGCGAGGTTGCCTGCATGGTTGCTTATCAGCTTGTATGTGTGGGTGACGGATGCCTGAATTTTCTCCAGTGTCAGCCGGAATGCATCAATGGAACTCTCCAAGCGTTTGAGGAGGTTCACCGTCATGAGTTTCTTGAGCCCCTGCTCGCGTCCACGTTGACCGAGGTTGGATCGGGCGGTACCCGCCGTGACGTTGTAGAGGTCTTCGTACTTTGCCAATCGACTCTTGAAGACGTACTCCAGCGGCGTGTATACAGCCATGGTCAAAGAGTCGAGCTGCTCAAAGATCTCATTGAATGTCGGAACATTCGGAAGGTCAGTCAAGGGTTCACGGATTGAGACAGGTGGGCGCCGCTCAGGGAACGCCCCGATCTCGGTCGTGTCATAGAACGCTTGGATGTGCTTGCGCGATCGTGCGATCGTAACTGAGTCGAGCAGCTCGAAGAAGTCGAAGTCGAGCATCTGCAAGATGCGATCAGTCGTTCGATCGGTGGCGTCGAGTTTCGACCACTCGTTGAACACGCGTTGGGCGTCGGAGAAGACCTTTTCGACTGACGTCGAGAGGTTCAAATGCTTCGCTAGGTTCTCAGACTCGCCCTCGTAAGCAAGCTGCAGCTGGTTCTTGAGGTCGTTGAAACGGTTGTTGACGGGGGTTGCTGAAAGCATCAGCACTTTCGTCTTCACGCCCTCGCGGATGACCTGACGCATGAGTCGCTGGTAACGGGACTCCTTCTCCTCGGCATAGTCAGCGTTGCGAAAGTTGTGAGATTCGTCGATCACGACGAGGTCGTAGTTGCCCCAGTTGATGCGGTCGAGGCGTAGCCCGAGCGACTCACCCTTTGTGCGTGAGAGGTCAGTGTGAGCGAGCACGTCGTAGTTGAAGCGGTCGCCCGCGAAGATATTGGTCGTGAGGTTGGCGTTGTAGTTAGTCCAGTTCTCAGCAAGCTTCTTCGGGCACAGCACCAGAACTGACTTGTTCCGCAGCTCGTAATACTTAATGACGGCAAGTGCAGTGAAGGTCTTTCCGAGGCCGACACTGTCGGCCAAGATGCAACCGTTATAGGTTTCCAGCTTGTTGATGATGCCGGTCGCGGCGTCTCGTTGGAAGTTGTAGAGACTCTGCCACACCTTGGTTTCTTGGTAACCCGTGCGGTCGTTCGGGAGAACGTCTTCGTTGATGTCGTCGAGAAACTCAGAGAAGAGGTTGTAGAGGATCAGGAAGTAGATGCGTGCGGGTGAGTTTTCTGCGTAGACCGTCGCAATGTGGTCGTGGACTGCCTGCGTGACGTCGCGGAGCTGGTCAGGATTGTGCCAAATCTGGTCGAATACCGCCAAGAACTGCTGCGTCTCAGCGGTGCCCTCGAACTTCGTGACCATGTTCGAAACGGCCGAACCCCGCTCGTAGCCGAGGTCAGTCGTCGTGAATCCCTGGATTGGAAAGTAGGCGGCACGGTCATCGACTGCCGCGAGCGGTTGCATGGCGTCTCCGGTCGCGTTCGAGCGGAAGGTGACTTTACGTCGGACCCAGTCAGCACACTCGCGGGCAACGGCACGTTGCGTCAACTTGTTGCGGAGCTTGATTTCAAACTCGGATCCGGCAAGTGCTGCTTCTGCCCCTGATGCGACGAAGAACTCGCGACGCTCCTTCCGGAGTTTATCGGTGACTTTCTCGGTAACGAATGACGGGGAGGTGAAGATGAACTCCAACTCGTCGACCTGCTCTAGCTCTTTGCGGAGCGCCTCGAACGCAAAGATTGAAAACGTCGATGCTGCGATGCGCACCTTCGATCCAGGCGAGATCTCTGCTTTGAGATCGTCGCCGAGCAGATCTGTGACATTGTTGATGATTCTCAAGCTCAGCCCTTCGCCCCGTCGGACTTCGATGTTGACGCACCGCCGCCGCGAACCCAGCCGTCGACCTCGGTGGCTTGGAACTTCCAAAGGCGACCGATCTTGTGGGCTGGCATGCCTTTTTCGGCGATCCACGTGTAGACGGTGTCCTTCGTGACGCCAAGATGGGCGGCGATGTCGTCAGCAGACAGCCACGGCTCAGTCACGTTCGGTCCTCCCTCATCGGCCTACAGGGGCCGTCACTGCCGATGATATCGAAGTTATGCCGATTGAACCGGGTTTTTCCGGGTGAATGTGGTTGTCAACGACCTAAGCGCTGGTCTAGCCAAGTGGCGGTTGTTGAATGCCAACGCTCGCGATCGGAGTTCCAGTTGAGCGTGTGCCCCGCATCAAAGGCTTCGAGGGTGACGACGTCCGGGCGTTGGTCGTGTAGTCGTTTGGAGTTTGCGAACGGGACTGAGTCGTCCTGTGTGCCGTGAAGGATCAGTGTTGGCACTTCTAGTTCATGAGCGTTCTCAACCAAGTTAAAGTCATCGAGTTGTAGCGCCGTCGGGAGACCCACCATGCGAGCAAGCGGTTCTCTGGTCAGCCACGGCATCGCGAGGGCGCCGGTAGCGCTCGGTAGTCCGGCTCGCTTACAGTTTGCTCGGATCACCGACTCCCAGTCGAGCACGGGTGAATCGAGCACGAGCCCGGCGATTAGGTCACGGTACGCCGTGCGGTGTGCGAGTTGAAGTGCAATCGCTGCGCCCATTGACCAGCCAAAGATCACGATCCTTTCGGCACCACGCCTGATCGCATAGCCAATTGCGGCATCGATGTCGTCGACCTCGGTCACCCCAAGAGTTGATCTGCCGTTGCCCACCACCGGACCCTCGCCGTCGTTGCGATAGCTAACAACAAGTGATGTGTAGCCGAGTTCGGTCGCGACCTGCACCCCGCGAAGGGTGCCCGCTCTGGTGCTGCCGAGCCCGTGAACGTGGATCGCCCAAATCGAGAGGTCTCCATCGATGCGCCATGCAGGAGCATGACCGGCCAGGTCGACGATGTCGAGGTCGCGGCGCGCAAGTCCAGCGTCTGAGGGTGATGCGTAGAAGATGCCACTCCATGAGACCTGATCACCCGCTACCGGCATCAGGCCTTCAGAGGTTCCGGTGACAGTTCGTGTCACGAGGGTGAACCCTCGGTCTTCGACATCGGGGCCGAGTTGGGCCCAACCGCCGTGTTCGAACCACACGTTGTAAACACCGGGTGCCGCCGTGCTCTGGGTGCGGTCGAGCACGAGTCGAATCTTTCCATCTGACTTTTCGACGCTGCGAACGGTGAGGTTGTAGTCGCGAGGCGTGACGGGTGCGGTGAGTTTCCGGGCGATACCCCAACCCAGCGCAGCAGCTCCGGCACCGAGCAACGCCGTGGCACAGGCAAGGCCCGCTATTGCGAATCTTCCGTTAGTCACTTCTGCCTCGGGCCGAGATCGATGGGGTCGATAGTCGCTGGGCTTGCAGACGCGCGGCCTTCACCGAGGAGGTGACTCTCGGCCCGTTCAAGGAGTGCACGGTCAGACGGAGTGATCTCGAAGTTCACGCGCGGGTCGATCATTGCATCACGGATCTCCACGACATGTCGGTGGAGCTTCGCTTCGGGCTCCTCAAAGATTCCTGGGGTTTCGTGCACGTCACTCAGGCCTGGGCGGAGTTTCGTCGCATCCTGCCAAATCGGGTCGAGCTGCATCACGAACGCGTCGGTGCGCACGCTACGCAGCCGACGCATAAGTGACCGGGTGGCGGGCTGAGCAATAAACCCGGCGCAGAGGAACGCGAACGTTGCGAGCGTAAGCGGCCCGTATGCAGTCTCAACAATACGCATCAGATTGAGAGCACCGATGATGTGAGTGACGTCCATGATCAGCACGGTGAGACATAGCGCAAGACCACAGGCAGAGCCAACCGCGAGCAACGTAGCGGGTACGCGCAGTGCGCCGTTGGCGATTCGGTACTGGCTAATGGCGAGGGCAAGCATGGCGGCAAGGACAACACCACAGTAGGTGAAGACGATGATCGAGTACGCACCAGCGAGTGGTTGGTGACCGTGATCGCTCATGAACGTTGTGGTGGTCGTGCCCCGGTGAGCGAAGCTGAACAGCGTGGTCACGCAGATTAGCGCGATGATGAGCGTGGGCAGGCTGATGGCCATTCGGACAGGGCGAGGACGATAGTCTCCGGCCCGCAGCACTCCGCGGCCGAGGAAGTACAGGCCAATCATGAGCAGCGCGTCACCGGCGAGAGTAATGAGGTTTGTTCCACCAAATAGCGGATCAATAGCGAGATACACGGGATCGATGTTCAGGGTCATCGAGAGCGCGATGATCGCTGAGGCGTAAGTGATGCTGTGATCGGCACGGCCACGTCGGAGAATGAGCAGGCTTGCCACCAGCGTCCACATGACGCATGAGACAAGCACCTGGATCATCCGAATATCTCCGTATAGTTCGTCTCGGCAAACGCGACACCGCGAATCCTTGCCGCGAGCCGATCCGCAAGACTTTCAGCTGCGATCTCGTCTTCGGTGTCCACCTCGCGGCGTGCGAGTGCTCGTGCGCGGAGATCAGGCGGAATGTCTGGCAGGAGTGTGTCAGGAATCAACTCACCAAGGGAATTGCTGTCAGTGTCGCAGTGGCCAAGGATGATGTGCGCGAACTCGTGCAGGACAAACTGTTGAGTATGTAGCGCGGAGTCACTTCGTGCATGCAGAATGACGTCCCGGTCTTCGGAGAACAGGAGGAGTGCACAGAGTCCGCTGGATTCGGCGAGTTCAGGTACTTCCGCGACGGTGATCTTTCGTTTGCGCTGGCGTTGCACCGCATCCGTGAGTTCGGTGAAGGTGAAGTGTTCGCCCAGGCGTAAGCCTGCGAGGGCGGTTGCTACTGCCTGTTCGATATTCACGGTGTGCTCATACTCCTTTTGAGAGCTTCAGCTGTGTCAGTCTGGGTTGCCTGACGCTGACGTCGCTCGGTTACTCTGTCATCTCTTCATCCAGGAATCGGGTGATGGCTTCGAGTGTTTTTGGGGAGAGGTCACCGAGGGTTCGTGTCGCGTATGACTTCACGCGAGCCGCGCGCATGGACCGAATGAGGTCAAGCTGTGCATTCACTTTTTCGGGCGCAGACACGTCGGTACTGCCGGTGATGAACTCGACATCGACGTCGAAGAACTCCGCGAGCCCTTCGGATACCAGCGGGTCATCGACCTTGCGATGGCCATTGACCATGTATGTCCAGCGTGACCTGGAGAGATTTGTGCCGCGTTCTTTCAAGAATGCTGCGATCTCTGAGTACGACGGCTCGACGCCATTTTCGGCGGTCTTTACGTCGAGGAGCAGGCGCAGGCGCTTCGCAAGCAGGTCGGCTGCTGCTTGATTCTGATCTTCGATCTCGTTCATGATGCCCTTCCCCTCGGGATGGGTTCGGCAGTGGTGACGCTCCGCGCCAGCGGGTTTACGCATGCTCAATATACACCTTGAGCATGATCAAATCAAGTATTGCGCATGCTCAACGGTTCGTGTTAGAACTGGAAAGCATACTGCGTTGAGCATGCTCAACAGGAATCTGCTGGTCATGCATCCAGTCCTGCGCCGTCTCAGCACCGAGGAGGTGCACCATGCGATACCGCCATGCCAAAAATTGGTCCCTGCTGCTTCAGCCAGGGCCGCCATACCCACCTCTCAGATGTATTGCCCGCCGGATTCACCCGGTGGCACATCAGAGAGGAGGCCGGGTCATGGCCACGAACGAGGATCGCCGCGCCGCGCGAGACGCAAAGCTCGATGAGTTGCACCAGACACTGACAGGTGCGGTCGAGCAGTTGGTATCGGGCGACGACTGGAAACGCGCACTGACGTTCGCTGCAAATTTCCGCAGCCGCTCCTTCAACAACACTCTTCTGATCTGGGTGCAGCATCAAGCCGCGTTCGAGCAGGGGCTGGTGCCTGACCCGATGCCGTCGTACGTCGCCGGATACAAGCAGTGGCAGGATCTCGGTCGCCAAGTGCAAAAGGGGCAACCCGGCTATCAGATTCTTGCACCGGTCACCGGCCGCTTCGCTTCAGCAACCCCAGCGGACGCGGAGTCGTGGCACAGACTGAAAAAGTTTGAGAAGCCCCGCGCCGGTGAAGTTGTGCGATCGAAAATGATCGGCGTGCGCCCCGCCTATGTGTGGGATGCCTCTCAAACTGCGGGTGATCCGCTCCCTGAAACGCCGTCGCCAAAGCTTCTCGAAGGCGAAGCACCCGAGGGCTTGTGGGCAGGACTTGCAGCGCAGATTGAAGCTGCCGGATTCACGTTGAGTGACGCACCGGATGCGGCATCCATCAACGGCGCGAATGGCGTCACCAACTACACCAATCACACCGTGTTGATACGTGCAGACATGGACGATGCCGCACGGGTGAAGACCCTCGCACACGAGCTGGGGCACGTGCTCATGCACGACCCGGAGAGCAGCGATGCGCGCCTGCACCGCGGCATCGGTGAAGTCGAGGCCGAGTCAGTCGCGCTGATGATCGGCGCTGCGCACGGCATGGACACCAGCGGCTATACGATCCCGTACGTCGCGGGTTGGGCAGCGAACGTTGACGGCAAAGAGCCCGTTGAAATCGTCAAGGCTACCGGCGATCGGGTGCGAGTCACCGCGCTGAAGATCCTGGATCAGCTCGACACCGAACAGCTCGGGAACGGCACTCCTCCTGGTCTTGAACGAGACGTGCCGCAGCGTCAGAACACCAAAGTGGAGCACGGCCCCGCTGAAACATCGGTCAGTCGCGGTGCGGGCGTTACGCCTCGACGAGAACCGGTGGCAGCTGTGGCGAGGAGCCTCTCATGAGCGCAGACCTGAGTCCATTTGCGGCAGTGCTGGGGCAGATGCCCGATCGTGTCAGCACTCTCGCGGTGGCGAACAAGCTTGCTTCGGTCGGCGTGCCCGTGTTCCCAGTCTGGGCTGATTCGAAGCGACCGATCACGCGCCACGGCTTTCACGACGCCAGCACCAACGCGGAGCAGGTCGGAGCCTGGTGGTCGTCTGTGCCGAGCGCGTCACTTGCGATTCCAACCGGTCGAGCATCCGGTGTCGTCGCTGTCGACGTCGATGTGCACGGTCGAGTGAACGGATACGAGGCGGCTACGCGTGCCAAACACGCTGGGCTCCTTTCCGCATGGGAGCTGATGGCACGCACGCCCTCTGGCGGCATGCATTTGTATTTCCCCGCGACGGATGCAGCCGAGCAGCGCTCTTGGCAGTCAGCAGGTTCGGGCATCGACTTTCGGGGCGACGGCGGCTACATCATCGTGCCGCCGTCGGCACGCATGGTCGGCGATCAAATGAAGCACTACACAGTGGAACGGGTGAACTACGGCGACACCGGAAACCTCGATGCGAATCGGTTGCGCGAGTTCCTCGATCCAAGACCCGAGCAGCCACGTCGCCAGTTGAGGGCTGATCGCCCCATGGATGTTGAGCGTCTCGCGTCATGGGTGTCACGCCTGCAACAGGGTGAAAGGAATCACGGGCTGTTCTGGGCGGCGTGCAAGCTGGCCGAGAACGACATCTCGCCGACCACCGCGCTCGACGCCCTCGCCGAGGCCGGAGGAAACGCGGGTCTTACCGAACGCGAAGTCACGACCACGGTGCGCTCGGCCTACCGCACTGTTCACGGCGCTCCTGCGCGAGAGTCGGCGTCGCTCTCAGCATCAGCGCTTGATCGACCACCGCCTGCCTCGACCCACGCACGGGTGCTCTCATGACCAGGTCACCAAATGGTCATCGCTGGGCGGTGCGGACCGCGGTCTGCGGCACCGTGTTCATCGCCGTCGGCGCGTTCTGGTTGTCATTCACCGCGCTCACCGATCTTGCCCTGCGTTCAGGCATCGGCTCGGGGCAGGCCTGGGCGTGGCCACTCATCGTCGACGGCATCATCGTCGTCTCAACTGTCGCCGTCGTTGCCCTCGCGGGCAAACGCAACGCCTGGTATCCGTGGGCGCTTCTCGTCGGTGGCGCGATCGTTTCGGTGACGGCGAACGCCATCCACGCCATCATCGCCGCCGATGCCGACGTGCCCAGCATCCTTGCTGGGGCCGTCGCCGCGGTCCCACCAGTGGTCTTGCTCGCGATCACACACCTCACAGTGATCCTGGCGCGGGCATACACCACACCAACTGAACCGCTAGCCGAGGTGTTCGAAGAGGTTGAGGACGAGCCAACGGCACCCGATCGCCGGGATCTCGCAATGGCGCTGCGCGGCATGGGGTGGACAAACAAACAGATCGCGAACGAACTTGACGTACATCCCTCGACTATCGGCCGCTGGCTCATCGCTGACGAACAGCAGCAAGAGGACACCGGCGCACACCTGCTTACCAATACCGAATCACTGGAGGAACGATCATGAACGTCAAAGAAGAGTCCCGATCCACTCCCGGCGACATTGCCGGGATCGAAGGTACCCCTGATGCAGTCGAAGCCGCAGCGGCCAAGCGGCAACGAGGGCTGATGCTCGATCCGGCCACAGCACCGGCTCGCGGCGTTGAATGGGTGCGTCCGACAGATTTGGTGGCCCGTGGCGGTTCGAGGGTCGCAGGAGCCGGGATCGACTTCCAGAAAGAACTAGCCCGTCGCGCTCGCACCGCCACATCTGACGGCATGCACGCCATCGGGCAACGTGCACGCAAGCTCCCGCCACTGTCAGCGTTCGGGCGTGGTGCCCCAGATCGCGGTGCTGAGCGGAGTGCTGTCGGCATGCGCTGAGCAGGTGGCGACAGGGAGGTAGATGATGATGCGTTCACACACGAAGAGTCGGTTCGTGGGAACCGGTGTGCACCTGCCTTCCAGGAGGTTCCCCACAATGAGTACAACAACCCATGAGACAGCGGCCGAGAACTACACGAGTAGCGAAGGCCTACGCCGAGTGCTCAATCGACTGCATCAGCAGGGACCCGGCGCATGGCAGCACGACCCGGTCGCCGCTGACTTGATGAGTTTCGCCGCCGAAAAGTACGCGACCCTCGCCCGCAAGCACGGCCTCGACCCGTGGGAGGCAGCAAGCGCCGCCTTCGACGTCATGCGTCTCCGCTCCACTCGCGTCGCTAATGACCCTTGGGCGGTCGTCACTCGCGGCGTCCAGGTGACGTGCATCGCTGAAGAACGCGGGCAAGGGTTGCTGTGCTCGACGAACAAGGCTCGCCGCCCACACATCTCTGAACTGCACGACCCTGAGCGCATTTCTGACCGTGAGACGCCTCTTTCCGACTACCACCCGTCTTTCCGCACGACCGACGACCTCACAATTGATGAGGATCCCGCAGACGATGAGCCGATCACGGAGACTTCTACCGCGCGTGCATCCGCTCGCTCTGCGGTTACTGATGCAGTGCGGCTGTTTACCTTGCTTGACTGGCCCGAGGATGTTGCGCGGCTTGCGATCGACCGAGTATGCGAAGCAACTGAACGCTCGGGGTCTCGTGCAAGTGCCTACGAAGCGCTCCGACGTGACAAGCACGCGCTGGTGCTGCTCGACCTGCCCGCAAATTCCTGGTCGGTGCTGCTTCGCGCAATTCTCGGCAACACCCACCCCGCGTTACAAGCGACTTCAGCGGGCCGCGGCGTTCTGCTGCGCCTGCTTCTTGGTGAAACGGTGCACTCACTGCTGCACGACGAGGAACTCGTGTTCCAGATCGCGCTGGCCGCTCCGAACCGAGGTGAACGATCATGAGCGACAAGGAAGACACCTTCGTTGTCATCAGAACCGTCGACTCTATCCATGTCGGTAACCGGCATCGCAAAGACCTCGGCGATATCGACGCGCTCGCGACATCAATCGAACGCGATGGCTTGTTACAGCCGATCACCGTGACCCCTGACGGTGTGCTCGTGTGCGGTGCGCGGCGTCTTGCTGCCATCAAGCAACTCGCTTGGACTGAAGTGCGAGTCTGGGTGCGCTCGGGGATCTCCACTCAGCTCGGGTACATGCTCGCCGAGCAGAACGACAACATGCTCCACAAGCCCCTCAGCCAGCTGGAGGCAGCAGAACTGTACCGAGAAATGAAGGTCATCCTGGCGGAGGATGCAGCGCAGCGAAAGGCTGCAACACAGTTCGATGGTGACGAAAACCGCGAAATGTCCGGTCCCGCCGAATCGGCGGGACCGTCAAAGGGGCCTCGCGGAGACGCGCGCCGCCAAGCCGCCGAGATGATCACCGGTAAGTCGTCTTACACCCGCCTTGAAGAGATCAACTTCATTCAGCGGGTCGCCGAAGACCCGAATCAGCCTGAGGAGCTACGTGCTGCAGCCCAAGGGTTTCTCGACGACATTCGAGAGGGTGCTCCGGTCCACCCCGTATGGGAGCAGACGAAGGAGCTGCTCGCCGCTGCGAAGGCCGACCGCGATGTGTTGCTGCACCGACTCGCTGAGGAAAAGCTCGCCGAGGTGCGAGCGGAAAAGAAGCCTCAACGGCGTGCGCCACGTTCTTCGGCCGCGGCACGGATGGAGCCGATGCCGGTGCGCGCTTTCGTGATCACATGGACCGAACTCGGCAACCTCTTACCAGCCACGGACCCGGTCGTGATTGCTGCAAAGCTCACCGAGCCCGAGGCAGAAATGTTCTTCACTGTCATCGACAACTGGGTCGAGTTCGCAGACCGCCTCCGCGAAGCGCTCGACCGGCTCGATGGCGACAATGAGACACGGCCCAACCTCCGTGCAGTCTGAGTAGCACCGGGAGTGCATGAGCACCTCCTGTGCATGAAGACTTCACCCGATTCGCGCGCCCGCCGTAAGCTCATCGCTCTGACAGTCAGCGGCGTGATCCTCGTCGCACTGATCGCCGTCGGCGGATATGGGCTCTTCGTTGGTTCCCACAACACGCCACCCGAAGAGCCTCCGACTTCCTCTCCGCCAGCTCCCGTTGCACCGTCACAACCGGATTCATTCCGGCCTGAAGTGCCGCGCATCGTGCCCACGAACGATCCTGAGCTATTCGCTCATCGTGTCGCAACGGCACTGTTTACCTGGGACACCGGGTCGGGCCTCGTCCCGCTCGATTACACCTCAGCGATTCTCGAAGTCGGTGATCCCTCTGGCTACGAGCAGGCGGGGCTCGCCTCTGACATCGCGACTTACATGCCCACCCGCGGGGCATGGGTGAAACTCCGCGAATATGCGACCACCCAGCGCATCGAGATCGACACGGTCGTTGTTCCCGACTCGTGGGCAGATGCCGCCGCGCAGGCGAGGCCCGGCCAACTCCCGCCCGGGGCAATCGCGTACACGATCGACGGCACCCGTCACCGCGACGGCGTGTGGAACGGCACCGCGGAAACTCTGACCGTGCCTGTCGCATTCACGCTTTTTCTGGCGTGCCCACCCGACGGCGACCCCTGCTACCTGTTGCGACTCTCGCAGCTGGACAACCCGCTCAGGTAGGAGGCGCCGATGTTGAAGAAACTTGCCATCGGAGCCGTCGCGGCCATGTTCCTCGCGCCCACGCTCGGTCTTGTGAGCATCGGGCTCATAATGAATCCCGCCTCGACGGCAGTCTGTGCCGTGAGTGGTCTGACTGTGCGGAACGTGCCCGACTCGCTGACCGTGACCACCGTAAACGGCTACACATTCGAGCTGAACAAGCAGCAGCTCACCCACGCGGCCACCATCATCACTGTCGGTTCGCAGATCGAGGGCATCACCCGTGACGCGTTGAAGATCTCACTCATGGCAGCGCTTACCGAGTCGACGCTGCGGATGCTTGCAAACACCGGTACGTACCCAGAATCAGGCGATTACCCGAATGACGGGAACGGGTCTGACCACGACTCGCTCGGCCTCTTCCAGATGCGCCCGCAGGCAGGCTGGGGAACGGTCGCCGAACTGATGGACCCGAAGTATCAGGCCGCAGCGTTCTTTGGCGGGCCAACCGGACCGAACTACCCATCGCCGAGGGGCCTACTCGATATCCCCGGATGGCAAACAATGGGCCTCGGAGAAGTCGCCCAAGCCGTCGAAGTTTCGGCGTTCCCCGACCGATACAACAACTACGCGCCGGTCGCTGAAACGATCCTCGTCGCGCTCACGACGGGGAGCGGCGGGATCACGACATCAGCATCAACCGATGTAGCAACACTGGCCGCAGTCTCAGCACCATCTGCGGCATCGCGAGTGGTTTTTCCGTTGCCCGAGGGAACGTGGGTGGTTACCTCACACTTCGGTTCCCGCATCGACCCGATCACGGGCGAGCCGAGCACGCACTATGGGCTCGATCTCGGGGCAGCCGACGGCACCCCGATTCTCGCCGTAGCCGACGGTGTGGTCACAGTCGCTGAGTTCTCTGGCAGCTATGGCGGGCTCATCGTTATCGAGCACCACCTCGGGGCCGAGACAGTCGCGACTGCATACGCGCACATGTGGCAGCACGGCATCCACGTGATCGCGGGCGAACGCGTGATCGCAGGTCAACACATCGGCGACGTTGGGTCGTCAGGGAAGTCAACTGGAGCACATTTGCATTTCGAGGTGAGACCCGGAGGCACAAGCGGCGACATGATCGACCCTGCCGCCTGGCTCAACGATCACAATGCCGCCGACCTTCCCGAAGCAACTGCCGGACCTTCCGGCTGCACGATCTGGGGTGCATGATGAACGTCTTTCCTGACTTCGGTGGTCTAGACGGGATCGGAGATCTCAAGGTCGTCATTGGCGCGATGCTGACGATCATTCTGGTCGTTGCGGTGCTCATGATCATCGTCAGCGCGATTCTCTGGGTAGTCGCCTCGTCATCCGGCAACCCGGGACTCGCGTCCAAGGGGCGTGCCGGAGTCTTCGTAGCTGTCGGAGCGGCAGCCCTCGCCGGATGCGGCGTTGCCTGGATCAACTGGCTGATCAACCTCGGCGGTCAGCTTTGACATGCTCGACTTGCCGGGTGCGAGCAGCACTGGGAATCTGAGTCGAGAGGATCCAGCCTCAAGCTCTCATCTCTTCAGCCTGCTTCGAAGTAAGTACGACTAGTTGAACGATTGGCCAGGGAGCTGGCTCAGTCCCACCCCCGACGAGCGTGCGCATCATTCGGCGACCAATAACGAATAGATCGTGCGAATTTACATCATCGAGCAGCTCCTGCAACGAGGCTTGAGCCTCGCGAATGGCCGAAAAACCGTTGGCTGCAACCTCATCTGAAATATCAGCCCAGTCGCTTGAGGTATCAAGTAGCAAGTCTGACGCACGTGCCGCCGCAGCGGTAACGTCGCCCTGAACCGTTGACATATAACGTGAGTGAGTTCGGTTAATCAGACTCCAGAGATCAGCGCCGTTTGTTACTTCAACGAATGGAACGGTGTCTTCGTCGACCGTTCGCACGAGCCTGATTGGTTCTTGATAGGGCTGGTCCGCAAACTTCTTGGCAGCCCATTGCTCATGTTCAGACTTGAGTTTTCGCAAATGCTCGGCAGTAAAGACGTCCGGTTGCGCATCAATTCGCTTATGGTCAGCCGCACATAACAAGGTGATGTTGTCGTAATCATCGAGCCCTGCTCTGTCGCCGTCGCGACCTCTAGGACCATCAGCACTCCGAGCGATGATGTGGGCTTCCTCGCCTAGAACAACACCTGGAAGCTCCGCACTATCAGCATCAACGGTGAGTGGATCCTTGCAAATCGCACACGCATTGTGCGCTCGGCTCCAGAGAAGCTTCCGCGTGGCATTGAGAACGCTCATAAGCGCTCGAAAAATGAGCATCGATTCATAGTCCGATTATCTCAACCCTCATGCAGGGGACAATCTTCGGCCCACCCATGCGCACCATGCAATCAACCAGTAAGACGTCTGCGGCAGCGCTACCGCTCTTTTGCATCATCGGACGGAAGCTTGCTGCACACCTCCTTGACGACCATGTTTCGTCTGCCGCCAACCTGGCGGTTCTACCGCAAGGAGCACGCTGTGTTTGAACTCGCCTCGCCACTGATGGAAGCTTCCGCTCATCTGACCACGTTGGTGCCGATGAACATCGACATCACACCGAATGACTCTGGCCTGCCTGGCATCGCTCAGTTGCGCACCATCGTCGGTGCAGTCATGACCGTCGGCCTGATCCTGAGCGTGCTCGCCCTCATCATTTCAGCGATCGTCTGGGGGTTCGGGTCGAATTCCTCGAACCCGCATCTGGCATCGCGCGGCAAGGTCGGCGTGCTCGTCTCATGCGGTGCCGCAGTGCTGTGCGGCGCAGCGGTGACGTTGATCAACTTCTTCTGGGCCGTCGGCCAGCAGGTCTAACCCGCACTCATCACTAACCCGAAGGGGGCATCTGATGAGTGTGTGCGACATCCCCGTCATCTCAGCAGTCTGCGAAACCGCCGGTGAAGCGGCGGCAACTCTCGTCTCAGCGCCATTCGACTGGCTCGCCTCAACCATGGGGCAAGCCGCCGGGTGGCTGCTTGAAACGATGTGGCAAGTCTTCGACTCAACCACCCTCGTCGACGTCACAAGCGACGGCTACCTCGGCGTCTACAACCTGCTCTTCGGCATCGGCGTATTCGTCATTTTGCTGTTCTTCACGTTCCAGCTCGTGCTAGGCCTAATCCGGCGCGAACCCGCCGCACTCTCACGTGCAGCATTGGGCGCGGCGAAGGCGGTCCTGGGCTCGTTCGTCGTGATCACTCTGACCGCGACGGCACTGGAGATCGTTGATCAGCTCTGCATCGGAATCGTGCAGGCCGCAGGCGAAACCACCGGCACCATGGGTGACAAGATCATGCTCCTAACTGCCGGTCTCGCGACGATCAACGTCGCCGCTCCCGGTGTAGGCGCGATCGTGACGATCTTCCTTGCAGGGCTCATGATCTGTGCGGTAGCGATTGTGTGGTTCTCGCTCCTCATCCGTAAGGCTCTGCTTCTGGTCGCAATCGTGCTTGCACCTATTGCGTTCGCCGGTGCAGCTTGGGATGTCACTCGCGGATGGGTCGGAAAGTGGGCAGCGTTTGTCATCGCTTTGATCGTTTCGAAGCTTGTGCTCGTAGTCGTGTTCCTGATCGCTATCACTCAGATCTCGACGCCCATTGCCGTTGATCTCGCTGCGGTGACCGAACCGGTCAGCGGGATCGTGCTGCTGTTTATCGCAGCGTTTGCCCCGTACATGGTGTACCGGTTCATCTCGTTCCTCGGCTTCGATCTGTACCACGCCATGGGTAGCGAACAAGAGGCCAAGAGCGCCGTAAATCGTCCCGTTCCCGTACCCGCGAAAGCACAGGGTGACGGAGTCAAGAAGGTTCTTGATGGTGGCGGTGGCAGCGGCGGATCGGCCGCGAGCGCAGCCGGAACGAAATCTGCGACCGCCGGGGCAGGTGGTGGAGCGGCTGCGAGTTCAGCTGGAGGCTCAGGTGGGGTTGCTGCGGGCGGTGCCGGAGCAGGTGCGGCAGCCGCTGGCCCTGCCGCCGCGGTCGTCATCGGAGCTGAAGTTGCGAAAACGGCCGCAACAGCAGGACCAAAAGCCGGTGGCGCAGTCGGTGGCGCTGCTGAAACTGCGGCGGGTTCTGCCGCCCAAACCGGTGCGCCGACAGCACCGGCGCCGTCGGCCCGACCTGCCGCGCCACAGCCCAGAACTCCGTCGGCTGATCCGGCCCCACCGAGGCCCGCGCCGCCTGCACCGAAACTACCGAAAGAGTGACCGCCATGGCTTCGAAGAACACGCCCAATCAGAGCGCCGGTGAACTGACCCCGGTGAAGTTCTCCCGACTCACCCGACGCGGCATCCTCCTTGGCCTTTCGGTGTCACAGCTCATCACCCTTGGCGTTGCAGTTGGTGCTCTGGTGTGGGCGTTCTACGCCGGAGGCGGAATGCTCATCGCGTTCACCTCACCTGTCTGGGTGCTCGCTGCTGTGCTCACCTGGGTACCGATTGCGGGGCGTGTAATCGTTGAGTGGATCCCCGTCGCGTTTTGGTGGATGTGGAAGTCCACAGGTGGGCAGTTGCTGTACCGCCGCAGAGTCGTGACACCTCGACCCGCAGGAACCCTTGCTTTGCCTGGTGATATGGCTCGGCTTCGGGAGTACGAGGATCCCGTGACAGGTGCAGGGATGATCCATGATCCTGCAGCTGGAACTTTGACCGCCGTACTCCAAGTGACCCATCCGGCGTTCGTGCTCCTCGATCCTGGTGAGCAGGAGCGGCGCGTGGCGTCGTGGGGGCGAGTGCTCGCGACTGTCTGCCGATCAGGGCGGGTCTCAATGCTGCAGGTGTTGGAACGGACTTTGCCTGACTCAGGCACTGGGCTTGCCGAATGGTGGGAAGCACACGGCACGCAGGATGACACGTGGGCATCAACGACCTATGCGGAACTCATCGAGCGGGCAGGGCCGACTGGGGAGCGTCACGCGACGACGCTGTCGCTGTCGCTCGACATGCGCGCCGCGGCACGTCAGATTCGCACCGCTGGCGGCGGCGTTCGTGGCGGTGCTGCGGTCTTGCGGCAGGAGATGTCGACTCTGGTCGCTGCGCTTCGGTCTGCGGACCTTGCACCCTCTGCGTGGCTCAATTGCGGGCAAATCGCGGTGATTCTGCGCTCCGCCTACGATCCCGCCGTGGCTGCCACGCTCGAACGCCACGGTGAACTCGGTCAGTCGCTTGCGACTGCTGGGCCGGTAGCAGTCAATGAGTCTTGGTCGGGGCTACGCACGGATTCTGCTCATCATGCGGTGCTGTGGATCAGCGAGTGGCCGAGGTCGATGGTGTACCCAGGGTTCCTCGCGCCGGTGTTGCTCTCTAGCGGCATCCAGCGTTCGTTCTCACTTCTTTGCACACCGATGCGCTCTGACCAGGCGGCGCGGGACATCCGCAAGAAGAAGACTGAGTACATCTCTGACGCCCATCAGCGGCAACGGATCGGACAAATCGAAGACGCTTCACAAACCGCTGAGTTCCACGACGTACTTCAGCAGGAAGCCGATCTGACTGCCGGGCATGGCGTGCTTCGCTACACCGGACTCGTCAGCGTCTCGGCGGCGAGCGCCGAAGAGCTAGACGCTTCTATTGCGGCGATCGAGCAGGCCGCCATCCAGGCATCCTGCGAGACTCGCTTGCTCGTCGGCCAGCAGGCTCAGGCATTCACCGCGGCGGCGCTACCTCTTTGTCGAGTCGTTTGATGTGAGCGCGAGAGTCTGCGCGTCCCATTCGGGCCTCTCTCCGATTCGAAGGTGCTGAAGCAGAATCAGCACGACCGGTAGCATGGAGCCAGGTCGGCAGGCAATTTAAGGGAGGGTTATGGGGTTCATCGAACTCGCCATCAAAGGCGCCCCTAGACTCCTCAAAGCCGGGCCCAAAGTTCTGGTACCCCTCGGTGTCGGTGTAGTTGCTGCTGTAACCGCCGGAGCTAAAGGCGTAGTCGATATGTCCAAAGGACGCGGCCTACGCAATGCAGCGCTCAAGAAACTCGAATCCGCCCTTGAGGACTGTGAGGCTGTACGGATCGACACAGAAACTGCCGCCCACAGCTACGGTGAGTTCCAGATGACGGTCCACGGAGAGAACGTGGGAAGGTTTGCCGACTGGCTCGAACGCAACGAAGCACTCGTGAAACGGCTCAACTTCAAGAAGGTCGATGGCGTTCGTATTCGCGTTCCGAACATCCCGAAGTATGTCGCTGGAGCTGAGAGCGTTACCACTGGAGTGTCGGGCATCGTCAGCGCTGTGGGTGCTGGGGCTGCAGCGCCCGCGGCTGCGCTCTGGGGTGTCTCAACTTTTGCTTCAGCAGGGACCGGAACCGCTATCGCTTCGCTTAGTGGCGCCGCCGCACAGAATGCCACGCTAGCCGCGCTAGGCGGCGGAACTATTGCCGCAGGTGGCGGAGGAATGGCTGCTGGCGCGGCCGTACTCAGCCTGACGGCTGCTGTGCCTGTCCTGCTAATAGGCGGGTTCACGATGGGTATCGTGGGCGCAAAATCCAAGACAAAATCTAAGGACTTCGTATCTTCAGTAGCTATCGAGATTGAACGAATTGCTCTCGCACAAGATCTACTCGTGGCAGTTCAAGAACGGATCAGTGAGTTGCGCAGCCTTCTGTTTGAGCTGTCACAACGCTCGACTCAAGCACTCACCACTTTGGAGCAGGTTACCTTTGACCCAGACCAGCACGCGAGTGAGTTTCTACGTGCACTCCAATTAGTCACTGCAGTGAAAGAAATTCTGAACACACCGGTGCTCGACCCTGACTCCGGAGAGCTGACTGAAGCATCAGTCGAAATACTGAGGAAATACTCATGACTACTTCCAAGTCCGTAACAGCCCTGCTGCCAAAGCCCGGTCCCGCGATGGTGGTAGACACATTCAATCTCGTTATTGCATCAGCGAACGAATGGGTGCAAGTGGTTGCGCAGGAGAAAACCAAACGCGAAGAAATTCAAGCCTGGGAAAAAAGCCAGATCGAGATTATCCATGTACAACGCGACTTTCTGCTCACTGCACTTGATCGCACCTTCGACGAGCGACGAGAGAACTTTCGAAGGCTGTTCGACAACCTAGATTCGGCACTCATTTCAGATCGAGAAGATGCTGGCGCACAGGTTTCTGAGCTACTGACAGCGATTACGGAACTCGCGCAAACAAGTCCGTTCAAAGACCTCAAGAGCCCGACCCTCGTTGTGCAAGAGTTTCTTCAAAGTGGAAAAGTTATCGAGCTCTAAACGTGCATTCTCCGCGTGGCCGCTGAACAACCCAAACCTCGGGTGCACGGATACAAGAGCATGCGGCCTTAGGGAGCCTAGACGCGTTTGGTGACACGCCGGAATTAGCGTGCACACCTACTCAGTACCACCAACTGAGGAGGTCACCGTGCCTACGTTCTACGATCCCGGCGCCGATGCCGGTGAAGCATCCGAGGCGCTGCGCGGTCTAGCGCATGCAAGCCGACGCTTCGAGCGTCCTCAAGAAATGTACGGTGTTGTCGGCGATCTGCTTGGCGGGGTTCGATCTCTGCGGCAGGTGCTCGACCAACTCGCCACTGCCCACGCCTCGAACAGGCCGCTGGCATTCGATGACAGCGGAGATCACTTGGCAGGGTCGAAGGATGCGTTGGCTGCGGCTGACGAGTTGCACCAGGCAGCAACCTTCATTGACCAGGCCGAGGAACGCCTGAACGTGGCGATGTCAGCGGCTGGCAGAATCGCGTGGCACACCGAGCCCTCGAATCATCCGGCTCCTGTCCAGCGATGGATAGGTGTTTGCTTTCTGCAAGGTGATGACGCCGATGAGCTTCTGCAAATGATCGACGACGAAGGCGCCGACGCAGCACTGGCTTATCTGAAGAACTGGGACTACGGGGATGAAACGACCCAGGCAGCTCTTGAGAACGGCTACGTCTACGACCTGCCGCCTACCGGTCCACTGGAGCAAGAGGTGCGTAGCGAGAACTACGACATGACGTTCAGTCACTCCTTCGGCCACGTCGGGCTCTACCGGCTCCACGAGATCAGCTCCTCCGACGCCATTACCGAAGAGGGCCCGATTCAAGCAGGTGCACTCGCACACGACATGCAGCCGAGTGCATCAGCATCGTCATGGTTCGAACACCCCGGTGTCGCAGCGGTCAAGCGAGCAAGGGGGATCGGACTGTGAACAAAGACGACACCGAACGATTGCACACCTCGGTGCTCATCGCACCGACAGCTGAGAAGCGTCGGGCTCGCAAGCAGAGAAGCGACGCTGCGAAGAAGCTCCATGTAGCGCAGCGTGAAGCCGAGAAGCATGCCCTGCGAATGAAGTACGAGGCGGAACAAGCAGAGCGTCGATCCACCACTTACCTCCCGGACGCAGGCGCACCGGGACCTGCCCAGCTGCGTTCTCCCGGCAAGTTCAAGCTCCCGCGTCATCAGGACACTTCAGCCACCCTTGCCGGTGCGTACCCATTTCTCGCCGAAGGCGGGCTCGGGTCCGACGGCGTCTTCGTCGGACAGGATCTCTACTCGGGCGGCTCGTTCGTGTACGACCCCTGGGTGCTTTACGCGAGAGGATTAATCACCGCCCCAAACCTTGTGCTCGCGGGCATCGTCGGCTCCGGGAAATCGTCACTCGCGAAGAGCCTCTACACGCGCTCGCTCCCATTTGGGCGACGCGTCTACGTGCCCGGTGATCCCAAGGGTGAGCACACCGCAGTGGCCGAAGCTGTTGGTGGTCGGGCGATCGTGCTCGGGCACGGACTTCGCACACGGCTTAACCCTCTCGATGAGGGTTACAGGCCACTCGGGATGACCGACGAGACGTGGGCATCGACCGTCGCCGCTCGTCGGCGAGACCTCATCGGCGCACTCGCGGAAACGGTGCTCACGCGCCCGCTCACTCCACTGGAACACACCGCGATCGACACCGCTCTAACCGAGACTGTGCGAGCCAACTCCGTGCCGATCTTGCCCATGGTCGTCGACCAGATACTGTCGCCGAGCATCGCAGCCGATCCCGATGGTCGCCTTACAGAAGATGGCCGCCTGGTAGGCCACGCACTTCGACGTCTCGTCGCAGGTGACCTGGCGGGACTCTTTGACGGACCATCGACCGTGCGGTTCGACCCGACCCTGCCGATGATCTCACTCGACCTTTCACGTGTCGCAGAGAACTCGACTCTGATCTCAGTACTGATGACCTGTTCGTCTGCATGGATGGAGTCAGCGCTGCTCGACCCGAATGGCGGGCAGCGGTGGTGCATCTACGACGAAGCCTGGAGGCTCATGTCGCACCCAGCACTACTGAAGAGGATGGACGCACACTGGCGGCTCGCACGTCACTACGGCATCGCCAACATGCTCATCTTCCACAAACTCACCGACCTCGAAAACGTCGGCGATCAAGGTTCAGCCATGCGCGCGCTGGCAAACAGCCTGCTCGCAAACGCTGAGACGAGGATCATTTACCGACAAGAGTCCGACCAACTCGGCGTCACAGCTGAGTCCCTCGGGCTCACCGGCACCGAACAGAAACTCCTGCCCGGTCTCGGTGTCGGCCAGGGACTCTGGCGCATCAAGGATCGATCATTCGTATGCCAGCACCAACTACACCCGGCTGAGCTGGAACTATTCGACACGACCGGCCGCATGACCGGCACATCAAGCTTCACCTGATCGGCTTGGAGAAGCCGCTCTCTTGTTCCAAAGCATGTGTGCTGCCTCAATTATCGTGTGTGCAACTTGTAGGTGATTCCAGATAGTCACGAGACTGGGTTCCATATGCGCAACCGGCTCATCTCGCACATCTACACCGACGAATCTCACGTCCGACAGCTGGCTGATATTTTCTGGCTCACCATGCGCAATTGAGCTTGCCGTTGACCAGTACCAGTAAGTCAGCGCCGGACCTAGTCCCGGAACATAAGAACCCGCCTCCTCCGCGATCAAACCTGGGTTTGCAGAGGGCCTTACCTTCCCCCAGGTGATTTCGGCTCGATCCGCAATTAAGCGAAGATCCTGAATCTGGCCGTCAACAAATTCCACTTGCGCGTTGGCCTCGCTCTCGGCCCCATCGCCAATCAGATCAGCAAATCTGATCGCCAGCTTCTTCGAGAAATTTAGCTCCGTGTGTCGAAACCTCATCGCCCTAGCAACCCGCGTGTCGCTGTCCTCAGGCCCCAATATCCAGACGGCTAGTGACGCAGCCTCGATGAGTGCTCGGATCATGACAAACTCAGCTGATAGGTGAATTCGCAGGGATTCTCGATCGTCACTCACCACCATCTCGTCGAAACCGCGCATGAGATTGTGGTAATTCTGAATCGCGTGGTCGGCCAGGTGTGCCGAGGAAACGTTCTTCGGTGGGTCTTGTCGGGTGTGCACGCTTCGATCGCTAACCGGCAGCTTCGGCACCCGGAGTTCGTCATGTCGGAGCTGGGATCCATCTGGCCTAGACATCACGCCATCCCTGTCACCCATCTGCCTTTTCCAGCTGTCGAGCAAACTGCTGATGAGCCCCTGAGCCTCACGCTCCGAAACGTCCGTGCCTTGCCGCTGAATGTACTTTCCTGCCAGGGCTGCAAGCTGACGTGAACGATCTTTACTCATGCTCAAATCGTACCGATCTCCTCCTCCATGGTGATTCAGAACCAGAGCGTTAAGGCACTGGCCGATTCACGGCCAATGGATACCGAGGACGATACTTCGCCAGTGCGGTCCGGTAGTCGGCAGGAGAATCGCACCTATTGAGCATGAACTCGAAGAACACACTCATCGACGAGCCCGCACCTATTCACTTACCCTTGGCGGTAGTTACCGTGGGAGAAATGGGCGCGGTCAGAGCAACGTTCGACGGCATCGAGGTTCCACCTCCGATCTATGCAGAGCATTGGAGCCGGGCTCAGTTCGGCGAACTGCTGGACACGCTCACCGGGCAGCGCAGTCGCTCGATACGACTTGAGGTACGCGAAAGCGACGGGAGCGTCTACACAGAGATCATCCACGCGGGGCACGGCGCGACTGAGGCGACTGACGTAGCGACACAGCCCGCTGCGCAGCCGGACTCTCGACGAGCACGGCGAGGGCGACCACCACGACTGATCGAGATCACAGGTGACGGATTCATCCAAGGTGAGGATGTTCTTGTCGCGATTCCCGTGAGCACCGCAGAAGGTGATGCCTCCGGGGTAGCTCGCGCAGTGATCGACCTGGACCAGCTCGGTAGCCAAACACGCGAGGTGGCGCTCATCGGGTACGTCTCGGGGCGCATCGTGACTGAGCAGCTCCGATGAGCACGCAGGGGCGGCAGTCCGGTTCGCTCGGCGACGAGATGACCAACATCCTGATCGCTGCACTCATTGGCGCGTTCGGGCTCACGCTCGTGCTTGGTGCCGCTGGTTCGATTGCGGCATTTCTCACTGGAGTGGACCAGCCCAGTGAAGGAATTGCAGGCGGCATCGGTGTCCTATTTGATCCCACCGATCCTGGCCGCGCACTCGGTGCCGAAGAGTTGAACCCGTTCGTGTACTGGCTGGTGGCGGGGGCGATGCTCACCATCCTTGTCGTTGTGCTCATGTGGGTCTGGAGTCGGTGGCGGCGGCACTCACGAAAGATTGACACCGACCCACGCAGACTTCCGGGCACCGCAACAGGACATGAAGTGCAGGCCACCGCATCGTCGAAAGCCTTGCTACGACGAGCTGGCACGCTTCGCCCGTCACTAGAGAAGCCAGGGTCCGCTGATGTTGGGTACCGGCTCGGCCAGTCCCGCGGCAAGGACGTGTGGGCCAGCGTCGAAGACTCGATCCTGCTCATTGGCCCGCCACGTTCAGGTAAGGGCCTACACATTGTCATCCCGGCGATCCTCGATGCGCCGGGCGCGGTCGTGACGACTTCAACTAGGCCCGACAATCTGACCGCGACGTTGCGCGCACGAATGCGAGTCGGACCGGTCATGGTCTTTGATCCGCAGCATCTCGCAGAGGGCGTGCCCGCGGGCCTGCGGTGGTCTCCAATTCGTGGGTGTGAGGATCCTCTAACTGCGATGATTCGCGCTACCGGTCTTGCGTCGGCAACCGGACTTGCCGACGGGGGCGTCGATGGAGGCGGATTTTGGGAGGGCAAGACTCGTGTCGCGCTGCAAGCGATGCTGCATGCTGCGGCACTTGACGATCGCACACCCGCAGAACTCTTCCGCTGGACGCTCGACCCATCAGCGGCCGCTGATGCTGTTGCTATCTTGAACGCTTCACCTCGTGCTGCGACCGGCTGGTCCGAGGGGCTTGAAGCGATGATCGAGACCGATCCACGCACCCGCGACTCTATCTGGCAGGGTGTCTCACTCGCACTCGCAGCGCTCGCCGACCCTCGTGTGCTCGACGCGGTGAGCCCCGGTCCAAACGAAGCCTTCGACCCGGAAGCATTCATCCGCGACAAAGGCACCCTGTATCTGCTCGCAACTGGCGCGGGCGCGGGGAACAGTGCCGCGCTCGTTGCAGCATTTGTCGAGGATCTCGTCGAAACCGCCCGCCGCATGGCAGCTCGATCACCCGGGGCACGACTTGACCCACCCATGTTGCTCGCACTCGATGAAATCGGCAACCTTGCACCGCTACCGTCACTGCCGACGCTCATGGCTGAGGGCGGAGGAACTGGCATCACGACGATGCCTGTGCTGCAATCGCTCGCTCAGGCCCGCGACAGATGGAGTGAGAATCAAGCCGCTGCGATCTGGGACGCGAGCATCGCGAAGATCATTCTCGGTGGCGCATCGAACTCCCGGGATTTGCAAGACCTCTCGACCTTGATCGGTGAACGCGACGAGTTCACCGATTCTGTGACGCTCGGAGACTACGGATCACGCTCCAGCCAACGCTCTATACGACGGGTACCGATCATGCCGCCCGATCGCATCCGAACAATGCCGTTCGGTACCGGCGTCGTGCTGCTCCGTTCAGCTCCGCCGATCATCGTCGACCTGCTGCCCTGGCCAAAACGCTCCGACGCATCGTCGCTCAAGCGCGAACGGAGCGAGATCGAAACACTGCTCGAAAACCGGCCCGGCAACGAGTAGGTAATGGCACGACAGCGCGGGATCGTCCGCGCACCTGACTGATACAGCGACCAAGCATTCCGGTCGCCCAAAAAGTCAGGAGATTGATCATGTCGATCCACACGCAAGAGTCAGTCTCGGGCTTCGTTGCCACGGACCCGAAACTCACCACCTCGTCGAACGGGGATTCTCGCTTGTACTTTCGTTTCGGGCAGGAGCATTTTCGACGCGAGGACGACGGCAGCTTCACTCAGACCGATACGACCTACCATCACCTCGTGGTGTTTGGGCGAACAGCGGAACACGCGAATGAAAGGTTCAGTAAAGGCGACAACTTCATTGCCGAAGGCTATTCGCACGAGTACAGCTTCGAGCGTGATGGCCAGAAGGTTGAAGGCGAAGAATTCGTCGCAAAGCGCATCGGTCATGACACAGCGCGCACGCGGTACGAAGTTGACCGAGCAACCCGGCCAGCCGGGCGCGAAGCAGTGGGCCGAGAGCCGAACCGCGCGTTCGATTCCCCTAGGCAGCGACCGAGCAATGACGCTCCGGTGCTCGGCCGCTGAGAATCGGGAGAGGCACAATGATGAACGACCGCAACGTTCCCGAGGGCGCCTTCGACGACCCGTCGGAGCCCAGCTTTGGACCAGAACCAGTCGCCGGACCGCCACACCCGATCAACTGGAACCTACTCACAGCCCACGACCTTGAGCAAGAGTTGCTAGAACTCAATCGTTGGGTCAACTGGCTGCGACAGGAGTATGGCCTGCCTGCATCGGAGGTTCCGCCACTTTGGCATCGACATCCTGAGCTTCTTTGGGAGCTGTCAGCACTCCATCTGCACTGGCTTTGCGCTTATGACCCTGACCAAGATGGCTCCGCTCCCCTGGGTTGGCATCGCGATTTCGCCGACGCACGCGGTCGTCTCCGCGATTGGGTAGCCGCCAGCGGCACACGTCGAGACCGAGATCGCCCTACGAGACAGACTCCATGGCCTGGGGATGAGCACATGCAAGAAGTTGTTGAGAAGGTCATCGACGACCGTGATGCCGACTTTGTGGAGTTCGTGCTCGACCAAGTCGCTGCCCGTGAAGCAGCCGAGGATGCTTTCTATGCGAATATCGATGACCGCACAGGTGAGGTGCACGAATGAGAGCGCTCAGTGGCTGAGCGCCACAACTCGATCGTCGGAGTGCAACTGCGCTTCGCTGAGCTTTCGCTCCCTCGCCTCATAGCGACGGCAGCGAAAGAGCAGAACGAGGCTGGCCGGGCCGATGGCAATGAACTTCATCATGTTCCACAGCGCGACCAGCGTGATGAGATTCACCCAGCCTGGCCCGCCTGCCGCGGTGAAGTTCACGCACCAGAACGCGATAAGTAGATAGGGAACCGCAAGCGCCATTGCTGGAACGCCCCACTTGAGTCCCTGCCGCCTGCGAATGAGGTTGAGAATCACATTGGTCGGCATACATCGCCGCATGAATGCGCGAACGTAGATGCTCAGAATCCAGATTGAGCGAAACATTTTGGGCCTCCGATACACGTGCTTCTGAGTCGAAGAGACAACATGTATCGATTTCCCGTGAGGGCCGCCCCGAGGGGCCTACTAGTTGGTGACGTGCCTCCACTACCAATGTACGCCTGCCGCAGAGGATCCGAAAGGGGTGCCCGTGCGGAGCACCTCTTGACCAAAGACCCACGTTCAAGGAGGATGCCATGCCCACGCTCTCAGAATTCGCCACGAATGATCGCGCCGCTCGTGTGGCGCTTTCGCTCGTGGGAACCCCCAACGACCCCACGACCGGACGCCTGCTTGAGCAGGTCGGAGCGGTCGAGCTAATCAAGTTGGTCGGCATGGACGGCGCGGCTCCGGGAATGGATGACGTTGCGACAGCCGTGTGGCGCGACCGCATGCGCTCTGCAACGACGCCGGAGAATCTTGCAACAAGGATCAGCGATGCCCGATCCTTTCGGGTAGTTATTCCGAGCGATCCAGATTGGCCCGCTGCCCTGAACGATCTCGGCGATCGCACACCATACGCACTGTGGGCAAAGGGCCGCACCGAACTGCTCTCGACCCCAATTTCGCAGCGGGTCACGATCACGGGATCGCGAGCTGCAACTTCTTACGGCGCTCACGTCACGGAGGAACTCTGTGACGACTTAACGACGAGCGGCAAGACGCTCGTCGCCGGAGCCGCCTACGGAATCGACGGCTCGGTTCACCAGGCGGCACTTCGACGCGGAGGTGACACCATTGCTGTGCTGGCATCCGGTATTGATCGCCCCTACCCAATGGGGCACGCCGATTTGCTTGAACGCGTCGGCAATCGAGGTCTCACAATTTCCGAGGTACCGCCTGGCACCGCGCCCACTCGCCAACGTTTCCTCGACAGGGCTCGGATTCTCGGGGCGCTATCGGGCACGACCGTAGTGGTTGAAGCTGGCGCTCGTTCAGGCACGCTGCGAATCGCGCAAGAGGCCGCGGAGCTGGGTCGCCGGGTAGGCGCTGTACCCGGCCCGGTAACCAGCGCGGCGAGCGCGGGTGCGAACTTGTTACTGCAGCAGGGAATGGCTCGTGTCGTCACCAACGGCCACGACGTAATAGATCTAGAAGACCAAAACCAAAGCGCCCCCGAACGGATGTCGATCCGTCAGGGGGCGCCCCGTGTTGCGTCGCAGCACAGCCGAGTGCTGTGACGTTCATTTCATGTTGGGCATCTCGACGACAAGAGCGTCACGTATCTCCTCAACGTCGACGCGAATGAGTCTGCCGATTCGATATCCACGCACGGTTCCATCTGCGATGCGACGTCGAATCGTCTTTGTCGAGACTCCAAACATCTCGGCGGCTTTCGTCAGCGAGATGAGTCCTTGCTCAGGACTCTCGGGTCGAGTTCGGACAGTCATGGTGATACCTCCCGGTCGGCTAGTTGGTTTCACTTCACAGGTGTCCCTCGGTGTCCATACCCGACGCATCTCAATCCGCCGGATCGCCCTCAGCTTGCGCAATGCTCGCCGCCACACGATCACTCATTCGATCGGCAAGCTCTCGATCGCGACTCATCGTCGCGTGCTGATACCGCAACACGATGTGAATATCCGCGTGGCCACCTCGCCTCATCAGCTCGGCGAGCGTCGCTCCCTCCTGCGCGAAGATCGTGAGCCCCGTGTGTCGCAGATCATGAAACCTAAAGCGGTGCGGCAATCCCTGAACATCGTCTCGCGCGTCCATCCACAGGTATCCCCACCTGGTATTGGACAGGGGGACCGAGCCTTTCGCATCTGTCGGCAGCACTGGAGCGTTAGGTTCCGACGCTACATATGTGTCCAAGTGCTGCCGCAGCCGCACGAGCATCAATCTTGGGATGCTAAGGGATCTCTGCCCCGCCTCGGTCTTGAGCGTTGTGTACCCACCGGTGTTCGCATTGAGCTGCCGCCGTACATGCAGCGTCGCTCCACCGTCATCGCGCCACTCGATGTCGCGGCGTTGAAGGCCAAGACACTCGCCCCGTCGCAACTGACACCACGCAGCCAGCAAGATGGCAATCGCCCACTTGTCGGGCACTGCTGCGTACAGCGCCTCTACCTGCACCGGTGTTGCGACATCGTCTCCAGAATCATGATCAGCATCGTGGCGCACGGACTTTTGCTTAGGAACCGAGATGTCCGGCACCGAAGAAATGAGGCCTTCGCGCGCAGCCTGCCTCAGGATCATCATGAGGACCACGAGTACGGGCCGAGTGATGCCGTTGAACTTCGACTTGGGGTTCAACGGTGCAGGAATCCGATCGAGCCGATCGGTCATTTTCTTGATTCGCTCAACGTTGATCTCGCGGAGTGGCGTGTCGCCAAACTCAGGGATGAGGTATCCGATGACCTTGCCCTTGTAGGACCGGATCGTGCCAACTGCTCGCTGTTTACCCTGGCGGTTCGGCTCGTCTCTGATCATCTTCAGCCAACGCTGCGAATACTCTTCGAAACCCATCGACCTCGCGGTCTCTGCGGCGACCTCCGCGCGAAGTCTCGCTGCGGTGACTTCTGGCGGCTCCCAAAGACCCCGCGCCATCCGCGTCTGGAGGCTCGCGAGCCACGTCCGGGCGTCAGTCTTGGTCACGAATGTGAGCGGCTTGTCGTCGTCAGTTCTGGCGGTGTAGGTCTTTCCGTCCGGTCCTGGATAACGGACCTGCCACCGGCCGGAAGGGAGTTTCCTCAACCTTCCCCATGCTTCCCGTTTGAGCGTTGCATTCGCTTGTGCGGTGGTGCTCATTATGGCCTCCCGTGGACTGAATTGGACTCCTGCGGGCGGTCATGCCCCTTCGTGCCCCTCTTCACACCCGAGACACAAGTTCCGCGTAGTTCCGCGGCTCCCACGGGTACGCAGTCGCAATGTGGGGCACGTTGGGGCACGACCTGGAGGGCACGTGAACCCGAAAACCAGGTCCGCGAGCACCTCCTCTCCCACTTGGAAGGTAGGCGCGTGCCCCCTACGTGCCCCTCTGAATGGATATTGCTGTTCATTTCTGTCCTCCTTTGTCTTTTGACTGGAGGCACGAAAAACGCCCCGGATCTGCGAAAACTCGCAGATCCGGGGCGCGACCAGGCCTTTTGTAAGACCCTTCAGAACTGAACTTCTAGAAGTCCCAGTCCTCGTCCTCGGTGTTCTCGGCCTTGCCGATCACGTAGGACGAGCCCGACCCGGAGAAGAAGTCGTGGTTCTCGTCCGCGTTCGGGGACAGCGCCGAGAGGATGGCCGGGTTCACGTCGGTCACGGTGGAGGGGAACATCCCCTCGTACCCGAGGTTCATCAGGGCCTTGTTGGCGTTGTAGTGGAGGAACTTCTTGACGTCCTCGGCCAGGCCGACGGAGTCGTAGAGGTCATGCGTGTACTGGACCTCGTTCTCATACAGCTCGAAGAGCAGCTCGAAGGTGTAGTCCTTGAGTTCCTGCTGACGCTGTGCGGACTCCGTCTCCACGCCGCGCTGGTACTTGTACCCGATGTAGTAGCCGTGCACCGCCTCGTCCCGGATGATCAGCCGGATCAGGTCCGCGGTGTTCGTGAGCTTGGCCCGTGAGGACCAGTACATCGGCAGGTAGAACCCCGAGTAGAAGAGGAAGGACTCCAGGATGGTGGAGGCCACCTTCTTCTTCAGCGGATCATCCCCGTGGTAGTAGTCCAGGATGATCTGGGCCTTCTTCTGCAGGTTCGTGTTCTCACGGGACCAGCGGAAGGCGTCGTCGATCTGCTTGGTGTTGGACAACGTGGAGAAGATCGAGGAGTAGCTCTTGGCGTGCACCGACTCCATGAAGGCGATGTTGGTGTACACCGCCTCCTCGTGGGTGGTCAGCGAGTCCGGGATCAGCGAGACGGCGCCGACGGTGCCCTGGATGGTGTCCAGCAGGGTCAGGCCGGTGAAGACCCGCATGGTCAGCGTCTTCTCATCCTCGGTCAGCGTGGCCCAGGACTGGATGTCGTTGGACAGCGGCACCTTCTCCGGGAGCCAGAAGTTGGAGGTCAGGCGGTTCCACACCTCAACGTCCTTGTCGTCCTGGATGCGGTTCCAGTTGATTGCCTCGACAGTCTCGAGGGTCTTGACAGCGTCGGCCATCATCGTGGTGTTGTCCTCATTTCAGTACAGGTGGTCGTGCGGTGTGGCGGGCGTCCTCAGAGCATGCAGCTGACGCAGCCTTCCACCTCGGTGCCTTCCAGGGCGAGCTGGCGCAGGCGGATGTAGTAGATGGTCTTGATGCCCTTGCGCCAGGCGTAGATCTGGGCCCGGTTCAGGTCACGGGTGGTGGCCGTGTCCTTGAAGAACAGGGTCAGGGACAGGCCCTGGTCCACGTGCTGGGTGGCTGCGGCATAGGTGTCGATGACCTTCTCGTAGCCGATCTCATATGCATCGTCGTAGTACTCGAGGTTCTCGTTCGTCAGGTACGGAGCCGGGTAGTACACGCGGCCCAGCTTGCCCTCCTTGCGGATCTCGATCTTCGAGGCGACCGGGTGGATCGAGGAGGTCGAGTTGTTGATGTAGGAGATCGAGCCGGTCGGCGGCACGGCCTGCAGGTTCTGGTTGAAGATCCCGTGTTCCATCACGGAGGCCTTCAGCTCGCGCCAATCGGCCTGGGTGGGGATGGCCACGTCGGAGCCGGCGAACAGCTCGGCCACCTTCGGCGTGGCCGGCTCCCAGACCTGCTCGGTGTACTTGTCGAAGAACTCGCCGGAGGCGTACTTCGAGTCCTCGAAGCCGCCGAAGCGCTCACCGGTCTCGATCGAGATGCGGTTGGAGGAACGCAGCGCGTGGAACAGCACGGTGTAGAAGTAGATGTTCGTGAAGTCGATGCCCTCCTCCGAGCCGTAGTGGACCCGCTCACGGGCCAGGTAGCCGTGCAGGTTCATCTGGCCCAGGCCGATGGCGTGGGAGGAGTTGTTGCCGTTGACGATCGAGGGCACCGAGTTGATCTCGGACATGGTGGACACCGCGGTGAGCGCCCGGATGGCGGTCTCGATGGACTTGCCGAAGTCCGGCGAGTCCATGGTCTTGGCGATGTTCATGGAACCGAGGTTGCAGGAGATGTCCTTGCCGACGCTGGAGTACGTCAGGTCCTCGTTGAACTCGGAGGCCTCCGAGACCTGGAGGATCTCCGAGCACAGGTTGGACATGGTGATCCGGCCCTTGATCGGGTTGGCCTGGTTCACGGTGTCCTCGAACACGATGTACGGGTAACCGGACTCGAACTGGATCTCGGCGAGGGTCTGGAAGAACTCACGGGCGTTGATCTTGGTCTTCTTGATCCGCGCGTCGTCGACCATCTCGTAGTACTTCTCCGTCACGGAGATCTCGGTGAACGGCTTGCCGTAGACGCGCTGCACGTCATAGGGGCTGAAGAGGTACATGTCCTCGTTCGTCTTGGCCAGCTCGAAGGTGATGTCCGGGATGACCACGCCCAGGGACAGGGTCTTGATCCGGACCTTCTCGTCCGCGTTCTCCCGCTTGGTGTCCAGGAACCGGTAGATGTCCGGGTGGTGGGCGTGCAGGTAGACGGCGCCGGCACCCTGACGGGCACCCAGCTGGTTGGCGTAGGAGAAGGAGTCTTCCAGCAGCTTCATCACGGGGATGACGCCGGATGACTGGTTCTCGATCTGCTTGATCGGCGCACCGTGCTCACGGATGTTGGTCAGGGACAGGGCCACGCCGCCGCCGCGCTTGGACAGCTGCAGGGAGGAGTTGATGCTGCGCGCGATCGACTCCATGTTGTCCTCGATGCGCAGCAGGAAGCAGGAGACGAGCTCGCCGCGCTGGGCCTTGCCGGCGTTGAGGAAGGTGGGGGTGGCGGGCTGGAAGCGGCCGCCGACCATCTCCTCCACGAGCTCCAGGGCCAACTGCTCGTTGCCCTGGGCCAGGTGGAGGGCCACCATGCAGACGCGGTCCTCGTAGCGCTCGAGGTAGCGGTTGCCGTCGAAGGTCTTCAGCGCGTAGGAGGTGTAGAACTTGAACGCGCCGAGGAAGGTCGGGAAGCGGAACTTGAGCTGGTAGGCGCGGTCCCACAGGGACGTCCTGAACTCGGCGGAGTACTGGTCCAGCGTCTCCGCCTCGTAGTAGTCGTGCTCCACGAGGTAGGTCAGCTTCTCGTCCAGGTCATGGAAGAAGACCGTGTTGTTGTTGACGTGCTCCAGGAAGTATTGGCGCGCGGCGGCGCGGTCGGCCTCGAACTGGATCTTGCCGTCCGCTCCGTAGAGGTTCAGCATGGCGTTCAGCTCGTGGTAGCCGAGGTTCTGCCATGCTGCCGGCAGCTCCTTGGTAGAGCGGTTCATGTCCTGTTCGGTGACTGTCATCCCCAAAACCTTTCCAATCCTTCGCGCACGGCCGTGACGTCCTCCGGCGTGCCCATGAGTTCAAATCTGTACATCAGGGGGACCTGGCACTTGCGTGCCACGATCTCCCCGCCGAGGCAGTACGCCTCGTGGAAGTTCGTGTTCCCCGCGGCGATGACGCCTTGGACCAGATCCCGGTTCGTCTTGACGTTGAGGAATTTGATGACCTGCTTCGGCACGGCCCCCTTGCCGTCTCCCCCGCCATAGGTGGGCAGGGCGAGGACGAAGGGTTCCGTGGCCAGGAGGGTCGGCTCCTTGGTGATGAGCGGCAGCCGCGCCGTCTCACCCTCCGGATAGCCCAGCTTGGAGATGAAGCGGTCTGTGTAGCCCGATGCCGAGGAGAAGTAGATCAGCCGGGCTGCGGTGTGCTGCGGGGCACCGGGCCCCGTAGCGTCCACCGGCCTGCTCTCGCTGACCACGCTTGTCATGTTGGCCTCGGGTACCTCAGGCCACCGAGGCCGCGGCGGTGGCCAGCTCGTCGATCTTGTCCGGGCGGAAGCCGGACCAGTGCTCGGCACCGGCCATCACGACCGGGGCCTGCATGTACCCGAGGGCGCGGACGCGTTCGAGGGCGTCGACATCCTGGGACATGTCCACGGTCTCGTAGGCGATGCCCTTCTTGTCCAGCGCGCGGTAGGTGGCGTTGCACTGGACGCAAGCCGGCTTGGAGTAAACGGTGACGGTCATGGTCATTCCCCTGTCCTCGGTTACCGCGTCCGGGGAGGCCGGACCGGCGGGCATTTCTGGTCTGTGGTCTGCGTTCGTACGTCATGGCCCTGAAGGGCACCGCTGGCCTGCTGAACAGGCCTCAGAACGGTGGATCCGAGCCGGTCCGACTCCCACGGCGCGCCTCAGCGCTGCGGTCCGAACTACTGACATCAATACTACATCTAGTGGTGGCGGTAGGGAACAACCACAAGATCCTGTCTTACATGTTTGTCATTAGTTTCCCCCAGGTCATCCACAGGGCGTGTGGATGACCGCGAGGTGAACAGTCCGCCTGGAACGGCGTCATCACGCCGATCGTCGGTGGCGAGTCGGGAAACTTCCACAGGGTGTGGATGTCCAGACCGGAGGTTGTGCACATAGATTTCCCGGAGGCAGACCTCCGGCGTGTCCCCCCGACGGGCGGCGTGTCGACCGAGGGGCTACCGTCGGGGGCACCACCAGCACCCCACACCAGAACCCCACACCAGCACCCACCAGGAGAGCCGCATGCCCACTCCGAGCCGTCCCACCGGTCCGAGCCATCCCACCGGCCCGGACGCACCCCGCCGGCTGGTCAACACCCGCGAGCTGATCAGCGGCGCCAAGACGACCGCGCCGGGCGCCGTCTGGAAACTGGAGGAACCGGTCCGGGACCTCGATTCGAACGTCGTCTCCCTGCCGGCCGGGGACGGCATCCAGGCACACCAGGGGCCCACCCTCGACGTGCTCATCCACGTCCTCGACGGTTCCGGCACCCTGGGCACCGAGGACGGGGACCTGCCACTACGGGCCGGCGACCTGGTCTGGATGCCCCGCCACGCCCTGCGGTCCTTCACCGCCGGCGCGGACGGCCTCATCTACCACACGGTCCACCAGAGGAAGCCGGGACTCCAGCTCCAGGCGCAACGGCCCGACGCAGGACGCTGAGCGGACACGACGCAGCAGTCGCCCCACACCAGCCCGAGGACTCAGGATTCCTGTCCCAGCTGTCCCAGGGCGTCCCCGATGGCCCGGTGCAGGGTGGGGTAGGCCCACGGGATCCTCATCAGCTCCGCCACCGGGACCCGCGCGTGCACCGCCACGGTCAGGGCCCCCAGGATCTCCCCGGCCCCGGGGCCCACCACGGTGGCACCGACCAGCACCGGCCCGCTGCCCGGCCCCTCGCCGGAATCTCCGGCATCGCCGGCTTCTCCGACGTCTCCGGCTTCCCCGCGCGCCACGAGCGTGAGGTGCCCGGCCACCTCATCGATCCAGCCGCGGGTGGAGGATGCGAGGTCCACCCGTGCAACCCTCACCTCACGTCGATCGGAGGTCCCCTGCTCGGCGCCGTCCCGCGCCGCGCGCTCGGAGAGCCCGACGGCGGCCACTTCCGGATCCGTGTACGTCACCCGGGGCACGGCGTCCCGGGGGTACGGTCCGGTGGCCGGATCGCCGAGCAGCTGCCCGGCCACCACGGCCGACTGGGCCACCGAGGTATGGGTGAAGGGCCCGGCGCCGGTCATGTCCCCGAGGGCGTAACGGCCCGGCACCGGCTCTCCCCCGTCGTCCAGGATCCGGCACCACCCGTCCACCCGGACCTCGTCGCGGGGGACTCGACCGGTGGCCAGCAGCACATGGTCCACGCTGAGCTCCTCCCCCGAGGACAGGGCCACGTTCACGGGGCCGGACGGCGTCGGCAGTCCGTGGGAGGACTCGTAGCGGGTGACATCGCTCGTGGAGACCTCTGTGATCTCCGTCCCGGTCCGCACGTCGATCCCCTCCGCCCGGAAGCGCTCCGCCAGCAGGTCACCGGCCTGGGGCACCTCGCCCGAGAGCAGCCGCTCGCCCCGGACCACCAGGGTGATACGGACCCCGAAGCCGTTCAACGCCTGGGCCAGTTCACACGCGACGGGCCCTCCGCCCACGATCGCCAGGGACGCCGGCAGCGTCTGCGCGGTGATCACGTCCCGGTGCGTCCAGGCCTCCCGCTCCGGCAGTCCGGGGATCGGCGCCCGCGAGGGGACGGAGCCCGTGTTCAGCACCACCGCCCGGCGCGCGGTCCACCGTTGGGGAGCGCCGCCGTCGTCCGGGGTGACGGTGACCGAGCTGGGCCCCTCACCGCCCCGGTCCCCGGGACCGGACGGCACCCCCGGACCCGACGGGCCGCCGTCGACCGTGGCATGGCCGCGCACGAAGGTGACGCCCGCGCCCGTGAGCCGCTCCACCGCCACCCGGTCGTCCCAGTGGTCCGTGGCCTCCTGCCGGATACGGGTGGCCACCCGCTCCCAGTCCGGCTCCTCGCGGCGGGACTCGTGCAGCATCATCTTGCTCGGGATGCAGCCGTAGTAGGGGCACTCGCCCCCCACCAGATGCGACTCCACCGCCAGGACCCGCCAGCCGCCGCGGGCCAGCCGCGCGGCCAGGTCGTCCCCGCCGGGGCCGAGCCCGATCACGATCGCGTCGACGCTGCGGTCGGCAGGCTGGTCTGAGGAGTGCTGGGCTGCTTCGGTCTGCTTCTCGGGGTGCATACCCCTTACCGTCCCACCCCGGAGTACCCTCCGGCTATGGCTCCGGACCCGGCCGGTGCGTACGGTGGGTCCATGGTCACAGTCGCCGAGAACCTCGTCCAGACGCTGTCCCTCAATGGCGTGCAGCGCGTCTACGGAATCCCCGGGGATTCGCTCAACGCCGTCACCGAATCCCTGCGCAACCATCCCGAGATCGAGTGGGTGCACGTGCGCCACGAGGAGACCGCGGCGTTCGCGGCCGGGGCGGAGGCGGAGATGACCGGGGAGCTCGCCGTGTGCGCGGGCAGCTGCGGGCCCGGCAACCTGCACCTGATCAACGGGCTCTACGACGCGAACCGCAACAGGGTCCCGGTGTTGGCGATCGCCGCGCACATCCCCACGGAGGAGATCGGCACCACCTACTTCCAGGAGACCCACCCGCAGGAGTTGTTCCGCGAGTGCTCCGTCTACGTGGAGTACGTGGCAGACCCGAAACAGATGCCGCGACTGCTGGAGGTCGCCATGCGCGCCGCGATCGAGCAGCGCGGCGTGGCGGTCCTCGTCATCCCCGGGGATGTGGCATCGGCCGATGCCCAGAGCGAACGGCGCACGCCCGTGCGCAGGACGCGCTCCGCCGTCGTGCCCCTGCCGGACCAGCTCCAGCAGGCGGCCGAGGCGCTCAACGCCGCCAAGAGCGTGACCATCCTGGGCGGTGCCGGCACCGCCGGCGCCCATGCCGAGGTGATGCAGCTGGCCGAGAGGCTGAGTGCCCCGGTGGTGCACGCCATGCGCGGCAAGGAACACCTGGAGTACGAGAACCCCTACGACGTCGGCATGACCGGGCTGCTCGGCTTCGCCAGCGGCTACAAGGCCATGTGCGAGGCCGACGCCATCCTGATGCTGGGCACCGACTTCCCGTACCCGCAGTTCTACCCGGACGATGCCACGGTGATCCAGGTGGACCTGCGCGGTGAGCACATCGGCCGCCGGCACCCGGTGGACCTGGCCCTGGTGGGCGGGGTGCGCGAGACGGCGGCGGCCCTCGTGCCGATGCTGGGGACGAAGAAGGACAAGCACCTCAAGGACGCGCGGAAGCACTACGTCAAGACGCGCGAGAAGCTGGACGACCTCGCCACCCCCTCTCGCAAGGGTGCCCCCGTGCACCCGCAGTACCTGGCCCGGCGGATCAGCGAGCTCGCCGCGCAGGACGCGGTGTTCATCCCGGACGTGGGCTCCCCCGTGGTCTATGCCGCCCGCTACCTCGAGATGAGCCGGCAGCGCCGGCTGATCGGCTCCTTCTCCCACGGCTCGATGGCGAACGCGGTCCCCCAGGCGATCGGGGTGTTGGCCCAGGACCGCGCGCGGCAGACGGTCACGCTGTCCGGCGACGGCGGGCTGACCATGCTGTTGGGTGACCTCATCACCCTCGTGCAGATGGACCTGCCCGCGAAGGTGGTGGTGTTCAACAACTCCTCGCTGAACTTCGTGGAGCTGGAGATGAAGGCGGCCGGGCAGCTGCCCTTCGCCACCGGCCTCGAGAACCCGGACTTCGCCGCGGTGGCCCGGGCGATGGGCATCAAGGGGATCCGGGTGGAGGACTCACGGGACGTGGACGCTGCCCTGACCGAGGCCTTCGCCCACGACGGCCCGGCCCTCGTGGACGTGGTCACCGACCCGCAGGAACTGACCATCCCGCCGGCCATCCAGCTGGAACAGGCCAAGGGGTTCGCCCTGTACTCCCTGCGCACCGTGCTCTCGGGACGCGGGGACGAGCTGTTCGACCTCGCCAAGACCAATCTGCGGCAGCTGTTCTAGGCCCCGGGACAGGGCCGATTAGGGTGGGCCAGTGGCCCGCGCACCGAAGAACCTGTTCCTGACCTACCTGCTGTGCCTGCTGCTCGGGCTCCTCGGCGCCCACAAGTGGTACCTGGGACACCACCCCGCCGGTGCCGTCTACCTCCTCCTGACGGTCGCTGGGGTGGCCAGCGCCTCATGGGGCATCGGGTTCGTCTTCGGGGGACTTGTGATCCTGCTGTGCCTGATCGACCTGCTGCTCATCCCCGGTCACGTCCGGGTGGCCAACGGAGACCTGAACTGACGAGGGCACGCACGGGCCCAGTCAGCGGGTTCCTCAGCGGCGGGCGTTGTCCTGCCGAAGGGCCTGGATCTCGGCCACCGTGGCGGCGGTGTTCTGCGAGGTCCGGACCATGGCGATGTAGAACTCGATCATCACCCGTACCAAGACCAGGGCGATGAAGCCGGGGATCCAGCCCAGCAGCAGCGCGGCCAGACCCAGGCCCGGATCGAAGGCGAACCCGGTGACGACATACGACAACCAGCCGAGCACCACCAGTGCGATCAGGATGATGTAGATGATCTTGGCGAATTTGATGGTGACGAAGCTGGTGAAGCTGAAGTCGAAGAGCGCCCCGAAGAACCCCTTCGCCTCGACGGTGTTCACGGTCGGGCGGTATCCCCGCGGCGGCTGATGGCCGCCTGGGTGTGCTCCGCCGGACACCGGACCGGCCTGGTCACCGGAACCATAGGGGTTCGACGGCGGTTGTTCAGGCGGGGTCGGCCGCCCGGGGTAGGCCGGTCGGCCCGGGTCCTGGGACGCGGGGTCCCGCGGATGCTGCGGGCCGTTCGGGTCGTTCGGGCCGTTCGGGTCGTTCGGGTCGTTCGGGTTCTGTGACATGGGATGGTCCTTCCGGCTGCGGGTGAGGATCGCGATGGCGTTGATGATGGCGAGGACACGGCATCAGCGGGCGGTGTGGTTCTCATCACACCATATTCCCTTCCCGCCACCAGAGCCCGCCGCGCTACTGCGGCCACGTCCACACAGCTGGCCCAGGTCATAAAGGCCCTGTCCGGCTCACCGGCAGGGGCCGGCTCACCGGCAGGGGCCGGCTCACCGGCAGGGGCCGGCTCACCGGCAGGGGCCGGCTCACCGGCAGGGGCCGGCTCACCAGGTTGCGGCGACGAACCCGCGCAGGTCGGCCTCCAGTTCGGCCCGGGACCGGAGCAGCTCGGCGACCATTCCGTCGTTGAGCGCCGCCCTGAACCGGTCCCGGGGCACGGCCAGCGTGAGACCGGCGACTGCAGCCCCGGAACCGTCCCGGACCACGGTGCCCACGGCACCGACGCCTTCCTCGGTGGTCTCGTCATTGAGTGCCACGCCGCGGGCGCGCACCACCTCCAGCTCGATCGCCAGCCGGGCCTGCTCGCGCGCGTCGAAGGGGCTGCCCACGAGTTCAGCGTGCTGACGGTACAGGCGTTCCACGTCTGCGGGCGCCAGGGCGGCCAGCAGTGCCTTGCCGCCCGAGGCCCTCGCGGCGGGCAGGGTCACGCCCTGTCGGCTGCCCACGTGGAGGGCGTGGCCGCCCTCCACCGAGACCAGGAAACGCACCTCTGTGCCGGCCCGGACCATGAGGTTGGCCGTCTCCCGCACGCGGCCGGCCAGTATCTCCAGATGTGGGGCCGCCCGGTGCCGGAGCTCGGCCGTCCAAGGGACTCCGGCCGGGGCCACCCCCAGTGCCGGCCCGGGGATGTACCGCCGGGATCCATCCTGGACCGCGTACCCGCGGTAGACCAGCATGCCCATGAGCCGGTGGGCGGTGGACACGGAGACCCCGAGCAGCCGGGCGGCCACGCTCAGGCGCACCCGCCCGTAGTCCCGGACCATCTCCATCAGCATCAGCGCGTGGTCCACGGACTCGACCGGATACTTCGGTGGTTGCCTCAAGGGCACATTCTTCTGCACACCAGAATGATTTCACACTCGGGCCGTGCCGCAGTTCACAGTGGTGGTATGACGCAGAGCACCCTCCCAGCGCAGGACCTCGGTCCGAACAGCAGCGCTCCCAGCTCGATCACCCGACGGCAGGCCATCGTGGCCGTGGTGGTGTGCTGGCTCCTGGTGGTCTTCGACGGCTACGACCTGATCGTCTTCGGCACCGTGCAGACTTCGCTGAAGGAGGACACCGGCTGGGGTCTGGACGATGCCTCCCTCGGCGTACTGGGCTCGCTGGCCTTCGTCGGCATGATGATCGGTGCCCTGATGGCCGGACGCATCGCCGACGCCCTGGGACGGCGGCGCACCATCCTCGCCTGCGCCATCACCTTCTCGGTCTTCACCCTGCTCTGTGCGGTTGCCCCGCAGGCCTGGATCTTCGGGGCATTCCGCCTGGTCGCGGGCATCGGGCTGGGCGGTCTGGTGCCGTCCGCGAACGCCATGGTGGCGGAACTGGTGCCGTTGCGCTGGCGGTCCTCCATCGCCACCCTCATGATGTCCGGCGTCCCGATCGGCGGCTCCCTCGCGGCCCTGCTCGGCATCCCCATGATCCCGGCCTTCGGCTGGCCGTCCATGTTCCTGGTGGCCGCCGTGGCCCTGGTGATCGTGGTGCCGCTCGGCTTCCGCTACCTGCCGGAGACCCTGCCCTCCGAGACGGCCGATGCCTCGGCATCCACGGACGCCGCACCGGTGAGGGCCGGCGGCTTCTCCCAGCTGCTGCGCACCCCCTACCTGCTGGCCTCGGCCATGTTCGCCCTGGCCACGCTGGCCACGCTGTTCGCCTGGTACGGACTGGGCACCTGGCTGCCTCGGGCCATGGAGGCCCAAGGATACAACCTCGGCTCTGCCCTGACCTTCGCCCTGTCCCTGAACATCGGAGCCGTCCTCGGCTCGATCGCCACCGCGTGGGCCGGCGACCGGTTCGGCGCCGTCCGTTCCGGCGTGGTGGCCGCCGGCCTGGCCGGCGTGGCCCTGCTGTGCCTGCTGCTCTCGCCGCCGGTCTGGCTCGTGTACGTCATCCTGATGGTGGCCGGTGTGGGCACCCATGGCACGCAGTGCCTGATCATCGCGGCCGTGGCGAACCACTACCCGGCGCATCTGCGTGGCACCGCGCTCGGCTGGGCCCTCGGTGTCGGACGCCTCGGCGCCGTCACCGCACCGCTGACGGCCGGCTTCCTGCTCGACGGCGGCTATGGCGCCAGCTCGATCTTCGTGGCCTTCGGCGTGGCGGCCCTGGTGGCCGCGGTGCTGCAGATCGCCATCGTCGCCCAGGGCAACGGCGGCGTGGCTGCGAAGATGCGGGGCTGACAGCGGGCACCGGTTCCCTACGGGACCAGCACCACCTTGAGTGCCTCGCGGGCGTCCATGGCGGCATACGCGGCCGGCGCCTCGGTCAGGGGCATCGAGACGTCGAATACCCGGCCCGGGGAGATCTCCCCGGAGAGCACCTGGGGGATCGCCGCATCCAGGTAGCGGCGTACCGGTGCCGTGCCACCGGTCAGGGTGATGTTGTGCAGGAACAGCGGGCCGCCCAGGGGCGCCTCCTTGAACTGCGGAACGCCCACGCGGGAGATGGTGCCACCGGGACGGATCACGCCGACGGCCTGTTCGAAGGCAGGGCGGTGTCCGACAGCCTCCAGGACCACGTGGGTCCCCTCCCCGCCGGTCAGCTCGCGCACGGCGTTGATGCCCTCCTCGCCACGCTCGGCCACCACGTCGTCGGCACCGAACTCCCGGCCCAGGTCCGTGCGGGAGGCATGGCGGCCCATCAGGACGATCCGCTCGGCACCGAGTTGGCGGGAGGCCAGGACCGCGGAGAGGCCGACGGCGCCGTCGCCGATGACGGTCACGGTCTTCCCGGGCGCGACCTGGCCCATGGTGGCCGCATGGAGTCCCGTCAGGTACACGTCGGAGAGGGAGAGTAGCCCGGCCAGCAGCTCCTCCGAGCCGTTGCCGGTGCCGTCGGTGTCCGGGACGGTCACCAGGGTGCCGTCCGCCTGCGGAACCCGGACGTACTCCGCCTGCAGGCCGATGCCGTGGCCGCCGAAGAAGCCGCCGTGCCGGCAGGACACGTGGAAGCCCTCACGGCAGTGGGCACAGGTGTTGTCCTGGAAGGTGAAGGAGGAGACCACCAGGTCACCCCTCTGGAGCGAGTTGACCGCGGCACCGGTCTCCTCCACCACCCCGATCACCTCGTGTCCCATGGGGCTGCCGTGGTCCGAGGGCTTCATCGAGTGGTACGGGTGCAGGTCCGAGCCGCACACGCAGGACCGCACGGTCCGGATGATCGCGTCCGTGGGCTCGAGGATGGAGGGATCCGGGATGGTCTCGACCCGGACATCACCGGCGCCGTACATGAAGGTGGCTTTCATGGTCCCAAGGCTATCGGGGTGTGGGGACCAGCCGCTGACAGGGGCAGTGACTCACCCCTACGCTCCAACCATGAGTACCGAAGCCACCGTAGCCCGTGGACCATCCCGACGGACCATCATCCTCAGCTCATCCTCCATCGCTGCCTCGGCTTCCATACTGCAGATCCAGGTGCACGAGTACGCGCACGGGTTCACGGCGGCCGTCCAGGGCGCGCCGGCCACCGTCGGCCCGCTAATGGCTGAATGTCGGCCCAGGGGACCTTCGGCTACCTCATCGTCGGGATGTTCATGCCGGTCGGAGACACCGCCGTCCTCTTCGAGGCCTGGGGGTTCTCCTCGCTCGGCTACATCGCCGCCGGGCTCGTCGGCCTCGCCGGCATGCTCTTCCTCTCCTACCTGCTGTCTCGGGAGATCCTGCGCACGGTCTCGGACCTCGGCGACGTCGTGGCCGCCTCCGTGCTGACCTGGTTGGTGGCCACGGGCGTCCTGGCGGTCGTCTACGTGAGTGCGGCACTGATCGTCGGCTATCACGCCGAGTACCTCGTGCCGACCGTCATCGGCGCGACGACGGCGCTCGTCTTCGCCCCCATGGCCACCTTCTGGTGGCGGAAGGTCCCCCACCTGCACCAGCCGTGGAGCCACGGCTCCCCGGTGGTGCAGGTGACGGTCCTGGTTCTCGCCATCGCCGTGGTCCTCTGGCATGCGCTGGCGCCGGTGACGATCGGCTGACTATTCGCTCAGCTGCGGACTGCTCGCCGGGCCCAGCCCGCTGCCGACTCCCTCGGCCACTGCCGACCCCAGGGATGGGGCACCCCAGACGTGGCCGTTCTCGCCGCCGGCGGTGATGGCGAATCCCGGTGGGATCAGCAGGTCGTCCAGACGGATCTGGTCCAGGGTGGAATGGCCGTTGCCCATCATGGCGGCCTTGAGGCCGTCCTTCATGATGTCCAGGACGTTCTCCACGCCGGCCTGGCCGTTGGCGCTCATGCCCCACAGGTAGGCGCGGCCGATCAGCACGCCGCGGGCCCCCAGGGCCAGGGCCTTGTAGACGTGGGAACCGCGGCGGATGCCGCCGTCGAGGTACACCTCGATGTCGTCTCCCACCGCCTCGGCGACGGCCGGCAGCAACCGGATGGTGGCCGGCGTCGTGTCCAGGTTGTTGCCGCCGTGGTTAGAGACCGAGATCGCGGTGACCCCGGCGTCCCGGGCGGCCTTGGCATCATCCACGCGGGTGATGCCCTTGACCATGAAGGGCCCGTCCCACTGTCGCCGCAGCCAGGCGATGTCCTCCCAGGTGGGGATCTCGGTCTGGCGCCACCAGCCCATGGCCTCGAAGAAGCCCGGTGCAGGCTCGCCCCTCGGCACGGCGTTGGGCACGGACAGCTCTGGCGGAGACAGGGTCTTCGCCCAGTCCATGGCGTAGTCGAACTTCCGGCCCAGCACGATCTCCGGGACGTACTTCAGGATGGTCTTGAGGTTCATCTCCTGCGGGATCTCGGGGCTGCCCCAGTCCCGGCCGTAGCCGTTGGTCCAGTCCAGGGAGATGATCAGTCCCGCCGTGCCGGCTTCCTTGGCGCGCTGGGCCAGGGCCAGCATCTGGTCGCGACCGCCGGACCAGTACAGCTGGAAGAACGTGCGTCCCGGGTTCTCGGGCATCACGTCCTCCATGGCCTTGGAGGAGTAGGCCCCCAGGCCCATGGCGGCGCCTCGGTTGTTGGCGGCCCGGGCCACGGCGACCTCCCCGTCCGGGTGCACCGCCTGGACGCCCGTCGGGGAGATCATCACGGGCAACTCCACCGGCACGCCCATGATGGTGGTGGAGGTGTCCTGGTGGAGGGGGTTGCCGGTGATCTTCGGGGCGAAGCCCAGCTCCGAGAAGGCATCGATGTTGTTCTGCACCGTCATGCCGCGTTCCGAACCGGCCACCAGGGCCATGTACACGGACTTAGGCAGGCGTCTCTTCGCCCGGCGCTGGGCCTCCGCCACGGACTCGAACCACGGGTTAGTCATCGTCTTGCCGTCCTTCATCAAGGGAGCTGTCTACAGGGATGCTGCGGGGACATGGATGTACGGGGAAGGTGCAGGTGCCGTCAGGGCAGACGGGTGGTCCGGTTAAGCTGCAGGCGGGACGAATCCGGCCAGCGGGTCGATCTCGCAGGCGCTGACGGGTGGCCTGGCGGGGGCGCCCATGCCGATGCTCACCGGCACGGGACGGGACTTGGCCCGAGGTCGGGGCGGAGAGGTCCGGTGTGAGCGATCGACACTGGGCCGGGGCTTGTTGTGGTCCTCCTCGCGTTCTTGGAGCAGTTCCTCGCCCAGGCCGCGCACGCACTCCGGGTCGGGCCCGTCCAGGGGCAGGCCGGTGAAGAACTTCGCCGCCATGCACCCGCCACGGCAGGTGTCGAGGAACTGGCACCCGGAGCAGGCTCCGCCGGTCTGGGGTTCACGCAGCTCGGTGAACAGCTCGGCCCCGCGCCAGACACTGGCGAAGCCGCCGTCGGTCACCGTATTGCCGGCCTTGAACTCGTCGTGGATGGCAAAGGGGCAGGCGTAGACGTCACCGACCGGGTCGATCAGGCACACCACCCTCCCGGCGCCACACAGGTTCAGCCCCGGCAGGGACTCTCCGTAGGCGGAGAGATGGAAGAAGGAATCCCCGGTCAACACGCCCTCACCGTGGGCCACCAGCCAGTCGTAGAGCTCCCGCTGCTGCTCCGGACGCGGGTGGATGTCATCCCACACGTCCACGGCGCGGCCGGAGGGACGCAGGCGGGTGATGCGCAGCGTGGCCCCGTACCGGTCCGCCAGTGCCTTGAACTCATCCAGCTGGGGGATATTGTGACGGGTCATGACCACTGAGATCTTGAAGCCCTCCACCCCGGCATCGCGCAGGTTTTCCATGGCCCGCACGGCCAGATCGAAGGAGCCCTTGCCCCGCAGGGCGTCGTTGACCTCCGCAGTGGCCCCGTCCAGGGAGATCTGCACGTCGATGTACCCGTTGTCCGCGATCCGCTGGGCCGCCGCAGCATCGATGCGCACGCCGTTGGTGGAGAACTTCACCCCCACGTCATGACTGGTGGCGTACTCGACGATCTCCCAGAAGTCGGACCGGACGGTCGGTTCACCGCCGCCGATGTTCACGTAGAAGACCTGCATCCGCTGCAGTTCGTCGATGATCTCCTTGCACTGCTCGGTGCTCAGCTCGTTCGGGTCCCGTCGGCCGGAGGCCGAGAGGCAGTGCGAACAGCTCAGGTTGCAGGCATACGTCAACTCCCAGGTCAGGCAGATCGGGGAATCCAGTCCACGCTCGAAGTGGTCGATGAGGCTCGGACGGCGCTCAGGGGCAAGGGTCACAGGGTACTCCAGGGGTTTCAGTCAGGGTCAGCGGTAGGTCAGCGGTTCTCGGCAGCCGGCAGCAGCATGTCCGTCTCGGCCAGCCGCTGCAGTGCGGACACATAGCCGGGGCGGGCACCCTCCTCGACACCGAGCGCCTCGAAGGTGGCGTCCACACTCGGGAAGTCGGCCAGTGCGGTGACCAGTTCCACGAGCCGGGTGTCCTTGAGGAAGCTCAGCCGCCGGGTGCCGAAGTGATACAGCAACGCCCCGAAGGGCTCGGGCCGTACCGCGACGCGGGGATTCAACAGCCAGGCGGCCCCGGGATCAAGGGCGAGCCCCGACCCCGGGGCAACGGCTGGGGACGTGGTGGTCGTCACGGTCAGTAGACCCCGCACATGCCGTCGATGGAGACATCCTCGACCAGGTCGTCGGCTGTGACCTCGGCTGAGTTGGAATGGGCAGTGGACTGGTCCATGGTTCCTCCTGGGAAACTGGCAATGGAGACTGTGAGGTGAATCACTCACTATCAAGGACCATAAATGACACCCTGTGCCAATGCAATGGATTCTGGGCAACGGGGTGGAGAATCTGGGAAGACCGGCAGCCGGCGTCCTCGGAGCGGCACAAAGGCTTCCACCGGGCGAAAGACGACACGACAGGAGGGGCAGTGACAGGGTTGGATGCGACTCCCGTTCCGGACCGACCGTTGGGCCGGCCCCGTGCCACCACCCATGACGAGCTGGAGGCCGTCGGCATGGACCTGTTCCGTCGGATGGGGTACGAGAATGTCTCGGTACAGCAGATATCGGACGCCGCGGGAGTCTCCCGCCGAACCTTCTTCCGCTACTTCCCCACCAAGTCGGATCTGCCCTGGGGTGATTTCGGCCTGGAGGTCGACAGACTCCGTGTCACCCTTTCCGCCGTTCCGGACCACGTCCCCCTGATGGCGGCCTTGCGTCGCGCGGTGGTTGAGTTCAACCGGGTCCCCGCGGAGGCAGTGGACCAACACCGGGCCCGATTGGGGCTCATTCTGACGGAGCCGGAACTCATCGCGCGGTCGCTGCTCAAGTTCCAGCTCTGGCGTGAGGTGATCGCCGAGTTCGCCGCCCGGCGACTGGGTATGCCGACCTCGGCGTTCCTCCCCGAGCTGGTCGGTGAGATCGCCCTCTCGGCGGCCGTGGCGGCCTACCGCCAGTGGATCCCGGCCCCCACGTCCGACCTGCCGACGCTGATCGACACGGCCTTCGCGGCGATTCTGGACCTCGACGGCCTCGAACACGGTACCGCCGCCGTGCTCGCGCAGCGGCTCGCGCGGCCGGACGGAGATCCAGCATGAGACTCGCCGACGCCACCTGGCCCGAGGTCAACCCGGAGACCTTCGGCGGCCGGGCCCCCATCCTCGTGGTCCCGGTAGGCGCCCTCGAACAGCACGGGCCCCACCTCCCGCTGGACACCGATGCCTTCATCGCCACGGCCGTCGCCACGGAGGTGGCCGCGGCCCGGGACGGCGCGGCCCTCGCCCCGTCCCTGCCCCTCGGCGCGAGCGGCGAGCATGCGGGCTTCCCCGGGACCCTGTCCATCGGGGTCCAGGCTCTGCATGACGTCCTCGTCGAACTCGTCCGCAGCTCCACCCCGACCTTCGCGGCGGTGATGGTGGTCAACGGACACGGAGGCAATCTGGACGCCCTGCAGTCCGCGGCGGCACTGTGCGCGGCGGAGGGTCGCATGCTGCTCCCCCACGCACTCGGCCTGCCCGGCATGGACGCCCACGCCGGGCGGACCGAGACCTCACTGATGTTGCATCTGGCACCGGCACGCGTCCACCAGGACCTGGCCGCCCCGGGGAACACTGCGCCCCTCCGGGAACTGCTGCCCGAGATGCGCGTCCACGGAGTCCGGGGCGTGAGCGAGAACGGCGTGTTGGGTGATCCGAGCGGCGCCACGGCCGAGGAAGGTGCCGCGCTCTTCGCAGCGCTGGTCGAGAAGGCGCTGGCGGCCTTTGACCGGCTCGCGGACTGACGCCTGGCCCCACGTCCACCCCCGCCCTCCCCCACCCTCCCCTGTCCCATGGCACCGTCCATCAGGCGTTGACTGATGTGAGACGCGTCACTTCTACTGGTCTCCGTCCACCGGCTGCACCCCGGGATGACGGGTCCCGGCGGGGCAGCCTCATCCATCTGGAGGGGAAAACCCATGGGAAAGCGGAGAACACTCGGATCAATGGCGTGTGCGCTGGCGTTGGTCGGCACTGCATTGGTGACCGGCCCGACGGCGGCCACGGCGGACAAGACGGCAGACAGCGCGGCTGCCGTCGATGCACGGACACTGGAGAAGTCGCTGGCGGCGGCGCCGGCACAGGGACTGCAGACACCCTTCGAGGCCAGCAACGGCGCGAACTGGACCACGGTCGAGCAGGCGCAGTCGTTCCTGGAAGACCTGGACGCCTCCAGTGAACGCGTCGCCCTCCACGAGGTGGGTGCCTCCGGTGAGGGCCGGCCGATCAACCTCATGACCATCGGCTCCCCGTCGCAGCAGTCCCCGGAGGACATCGCGGATGGCTCCATGGTCCTGTTCAACTGCTCCATCCACGGCGACGAGCCCTCGGGGCGTGAGGGCTGCCTCCAACTGGCGCGGGACATGAGCACCACCACGGACCCCGCATGGAACCGGTTGCTGAAGAGGACCACGGTGGGGTTCCTCTACACGAACCCGGACGGCTGGGTGGCGGACACCCGGGGCAATGCCGAGGGCACGGACATCAACCGGGACTTCCTGGCCCTGGAGACCACCGAGGCGCAGGCCCTGGCGGAGGTGCTCCGCGACTGGAAACCCGATGTCCTCAACGACCTGCACGAATACGGTCCGCGGGAGTACTACGACACCGCAGCGCTGGTGCTGTGGCCGCGGAACAGGAACGTGGACGAGACCATCCACCGCTTGTCCCAGCGGATGGTCAACAACTACACGGAACCGCAGATCGAGTCCCAGGGCATGACCAGCGGGATCTACGGCCTCCTGGTCAAGGACGGCGTGCCGTTCCAGCAGGTGGCCGGTGACGGCCAGGCCCGGATCCTGCGCAACTATGCCGGCCTCAAGCACGTCACCGGCCAATTGACCGAGGCGGCCTCGGGCCCGGTCACCGCGGAGGAGGAGAACGATCCGCTGCTGACCAACCGCCGCCGGGTCTCGGTGCAGTACTCCTCCGCCGTGGGTTCGCTGGCCATGGTCTCGGAGAACCGCAACCGGCTGGCGCGGCAGTCTGAGGCGGCGGCGGAGCGGGCCACCGAGGCCGGTGCCGCCCAGTCCGGCGTGGTGTACTTCGACGGTCAGGACAACATGGTCCCGACCACGTCCGAGGGGGCCGAGCCGGACCCCATGTGCGGCTACCAGCTCACGGACGCCCAGGTGCAGGCGGTGGGCTCCACGCTGGAACTGCAGGACGTGGCCTGGACTGAGAATGCCGGTGGGGCGTTCGTCTCCATGGCCCAGCCGAGCAAGCCGTTGATCCCGCTGCTGCTGGACGCCCGTTCGGAATACGGGCTGACGGAGGCGACGCCGCTGGACGAGTGCTGACCGAGGGCAGCTGACCGAAAGCACCCACGCCGCGGGCGGGGCCGGGGCCTACCCCCGGGCCCGCCCGCGGTATCGCGGAGCCAGGACGCCGAGGCATCGGGAGCGCACCGCGGCACCGATCACACCGGTCCCGTAGGCTGCGTCCGCGCCGAGCCGCAGCGCGAGGTGACGTACCGGGTCCAGGGGAGCGCCGCCGTCGCTCCTCCGGGGAGTGGCGCCCCACAGGGACCGCCAGTGGTGCCGGGCGGCGCGCGCGGTGTCCGGCACGGTGGGCAGCAGCCCGAGCACGACGGCGGCGCGCGCCACCGAGCGCACCCGCGGCACCGGTGCGGTGGCCAGGACCAGGGCCGCGGCACCGAGGGGCCACCACTCCCGGCGCAGCGCGTGGCCGACCGCGGTGACCTCGGAACGCAGGCCCAGCACCGCGATCTCCACGCCCGCGGACACCGGCAGCCCCCGGCCCCGGAGGCGTCGCACCGACGCGCCGATCTGCACGGCGGCCCCGGCGGCTGCCAGCCCGGCACCCGCGGCCCGGAATCCTGCACCGCCTGCTGCCGCCACCGCCGCTCCGGCGAGCAGGGTGAGACCGGGCCAGCCCAGCGTCGCCGGCGCCAGACGTCCCGGGTGCCGCCGCTCCAGGGGGACGGCCGAGGAACCGTAGGCGGCGTGCCGCCGGGCCCAGGCGGGCAGACCGGAGCGGACCTCGTGGTGCACCTCCGCCGCCGGCAGATAGCGGATCGACCACCCGGCGTCCACCAGCCGCCACACCAGGTCCACGTCCTCGCCGACCCGCAGCCCGGGCTCGAAGGGTGGATCCGGCAGGGCGGCGCGGCGGACCAGCAGGGCGGCGGTGGGGACGTAGCCGATCTGCCCGCCCGGGGCCACGCGGCGGGCGTGGGGTCCGAGGTCGAGCCCGCCCCGGCGGGCCTCGAAGCGTTCCAGGACGCTGCCGGGCCCCGGTCCGGTGACCGTGCCGCGCACCCGGGGTGCCACGGCGGCCACCAAGGGGTCGTCGAAGTGCGGCACCAGCAGGTCCAACCACGTCCGGGTGGGCACGGTGTCGGCATCCAGGAATGCCACCAGTCCGGCGGTGGTGGCGGCCAGCCCGGCGTTGCGCGCGCCGCCGGGGCCGAGGTTCTGGGGCAACACCACCAGGCGGACTCCGTGGGCGGCGCAGACACGGGCGATCTCGCGCGCCTCGGGCGCGGCGGAACCGTCGTCCACCACCGTGACGCGGGGCGCACCGCCCGGGTCCGCACCGCCCGGGTCCGCGGTGCCGAGGGCCGTCAGGAACCGGGCCAGTGGCTCGGCGGACCCGTGGACCGGCACCACCACCTCGACCTCCCCCGGTCGCGGGGCGCGGGGCGGCAGCACCGGCAGCGCCAGCCCGCGGTCCACCAGCAGGCGGGCGGTGGCCCGTTCCACCTCGTCAGCGGGGACCACCGGCCCCGCCCCCGGGCGCAGCACACGGTGCGCCCAAGACCGGGCCGGGGCCGAGAGCCGCGCCAGCCCCCACGGGGAGCCGCCGAACAGCAGTTCACCGGAACGGCGCGTGTAGGAGCCCTGCGTCCGCAGGAGGGGGGCTGAGGTCATGATGCGTTCATCGTAGCCAGCAGCTCGCCGACCGCCCGGACCATCTCGGCGTTCTCGAGATATCCGACCACGGCGTGGGGTTCATCGCCCGTGTCCACCCTGACGTCCCGGATCTGGCCGTCCACTGCCTGGGCCAGGTAGGGGCCCAGGGGGTTCAGGATGGCGACCATGTCCCGCACGTCGTAGCCGTTCCGCCAGGACCCGGGCCGGGCGGGGACCGCGGCCGGGACCGGTGCCGGGGACACGCCCTGGTGGCCCAGCAGGTGCTTCTGCACCGCCGGCAGGCCCAGCGGGCTGCCGGTCGTCACCAGCAGGGAGACCGGTCGGTTGGGGTCCATCCGCGTGAGCAGGTCGTAGGCCACCACACTTCCCAGGCTGTGGCCGAGCACCACCAGCGGCTCGCCGGGGTCAACCTCGGCCAGCGCCCCCTCTACGATCCCCAGCACCGTGTCACGTACGTCGGCACAGCCCAGGTAGTAGGCCACGTCGGTGAAGTGGCTCTCGACCACGCTCGCCGAGACCCCGGCCTGTCGCGCCAGATACTGCAGGGCGTCCCGTAGCCACGGGATCCGCAGCAGCTCGTCCAGTTTCCACCACGGACGCCCGACGCCGGCCGGGACACCGCGCGCCATCGGCTCATGGTCCGGAGGGGTCGGCTCATGGTCCGGAGGGGTCGGCTCGCGGCCGGCGGAGGGCGGGTGCGCTGACAGGTGGGCCACGACGTCGTCGATCAGGTGCGCCTTGACCTCGCAGACCGCCTGGAGGTCGTCCGGCATCGGCTGGCCCGTGCTCCACTGCGCCAGGTCGGGCCCGGGGCCGTGGCCCTCGCGTGCGTCCACGGCGTCCCGGAAGGCGTTGCCGTAGTAGGGGAACAGCACCCGGGTGTCCTCCGGCACCGGGTCCAGCCCGGCACCCGCCAGCCCGGTGTTCAGCGCCTGCAGCCACCGTGCACGGATGTCCGCGGCGAAGGCGGGCACACGGTCGGGAGGGAAGTCCCGCGGGGTGTGCTGTCCGCGGCCGTGGATGAGCAGCAGCGTGGTCATGGCCCTCCTCGTGACGGAACCGTCGGCGTCGGCCTGGACGTCTCCGGCCCGGTGCGTGAGTCGAGGATACGCCGTGCCCCGCCCAGCCAGACGGGTTCACGCCGGTCCACCACGCTGGCCATCGCCAGGCGGGCCAGGCGGAGTGCCGGGAGGTGCTCCCGCAGGCACCGTTGCAGGCGCGCCTCGGCCACCGCGGTATCCGGAAGGGAGCGCCACCTGCGTGACCGATCCGGGTAACCGGGCGGAGGGGGTGGCTCAGGTGGATCGGCCGCAGCGGGCGGACTCGTGGATCCAGCGGTGACCGGCAGCAGCGGCACCGCGTCCCGTGGGTAACGATGGCCGGTGGGTGTGGTGACCGTCAGCCCGCCCGGATCGGCCGCATGGCTCCAGCCGGGTCGCTCCTTGGTGAAATTGCAGGCGGCGCACAAGCCCGAACCATTGTCGAAGCTGGTCGGCCCGCCGACTCGGTGGGCCAGGACATGGTCCGCATGCCGGATGGGTGCCTTGCACCAGGGGGTGCGGCAGACATCGTCCCGCAGCAGGATCATCCGGCGCAACAGCGGTGGGAAGACCCGGTTCAACGAGTCCATCGACACGAGCTGCCCGTCCTCCGGTCGGGTGTAGAGCCGCCGGAGGAACACCTCCGCCTCGGGATCGCTGAGCAGTCGCCGCGCCGTCTCGGCGGGCAGCGGACCCTGCCCCGGGATCCAGGCCGGGTCAGGGTCGGAACCCATCAGGGCGCCGTCCGTCATCACCAGGTGGACCTCCACCGGAACGGCAGCCGCCGAGACCTGCCCGGTCACCCGTTCCACCAGGAGGTCGGCGGTGATCTGGTCATGTGTCCGGGACTGCTCGTCCCCCACCCCCACGGCCGTGGCGGCATCACGTTTCAGCGAGGCCAGCGCGGCCACGGCCTGGTGCAGGGGCAACAGCGCCGACAGGTAGGCCATCCCGCCCGGGGCCGGCCGGACGGAGACGCGGCGTTCGCGGACCGATCGTTCCAGGTAGCGCGCCGCCTCCTCCTGGTCGAGGCGCTGCGCGTGGGCCTTGGCCTCGGCAGCCAACCGCCGGGTGCCCACCCTCCCCAGGCGCGCGGACATCAGGGCATCGATCTCACGGCGCAACCCGGCTGACACCCACGCCGTCTCGCGGACCATCACCGTGGCCTGGTACTCCGAGATGGTGCCCGCGGACAGGGCGCGCATGGTGTGCGGCATCTCCTGGCACAGGGCCCGGGCCAGGCCGAGGTGGCGACCACCCTGGTGGGCCGGGTCTCGGCGGGCGAGGGCGATCTCGGCGCCCAGGCCCTGACACCTCTTCTCCGCCGGCAACGCCTCAGCGGTCTCCCGGTCACGGCGTAGGCGGTCCAGCGCCATCGACTCGCGGGCCTGAGCGGCGGCACAGGCACCCTTGATCTCCTCGAGCACACGGATCCGGTCGATCGCCGCGTCCTCCGCCACAGCCGGATCCAGGGCCCCCAGGGAGTCCCGAAGCGCCCGCAGCCCCTCGACGGCCGGGTGAAGGGTGGTTGCCTGATCCATGACCCCACACTAGGAACCCCCACGGACACGATAAGGATTCACCATAAGGATTCCCTGCCGGAACCCGTGGGGAGATCCTCAGGAGCCGGCGCTGACCAGCCCCGACTCGTAGGCGGTCACCACGATCTGCGTCCGGTCCCGCAGGCCGAGTTTGGCCAGGATCCGGGACACGTGGGTCTTGATGGTCTGCTCGGACAGGAACAGCTCGGCCGCGAGCTCCGCGTTGGACCGGCCGGTGGCCACGAGCCGCATCACGTCCAGCTCCCGCTCGGTCAGGGCCCCCAGCACGCGGGTGTCCGGCGTCCGCGCGGCGGGCCGGGACACATAGTCGGCGATGAGCTTCTGGGTGATGGACGGGGCCAGCAGCGCCTCTCCCCCGGCGACCACCCGTACGGCGCCGGCCAGGTCCTCGGCGGTCGCGTCCTTGAGCAGGAATCCACTGGCCCCGGCCTGCAGGGCCGCGAAGACGTATTCGTCGGCATCGAAGGTGGTCAGCATGATCACCCGCGGATGCTGGTCTCCGGGCATCGCGAAGACGGCCCGGGTGGCGTCCAGGCCGTTGACCCTGGGCATGCGGATGTCCATCAGCACCACGTCCGGGCGGGTCGTCCGCACGAGGTCCACCACCTCGGAGCCGTCGGCCGCGCTCCCGACCACGCTCATGTCCTCCTGCGCGTCCAGCAGCGCGCCGAACCCCTGGCGCACCATGGCCTGGTCGTCCACGATCAGGATGCGGATGGGGTGGGCGGCGGAGAAGCCGGCCGTGGATACCGTCGAGGGGTTGCTCACCCGGCCAGCCTATCGCCGTCCCCCGGCAAGCCCCCGCAGGTCCCCCGCAGGTATCCAACAGCCTCCACCACGTTCACCCGCCCGGGTGACGACCTCGCGAGGACACCACCGTAGCTTCGACATCATGAAACGCACCCTCACCCGCCTCGGCCGCGACTACGCCTATGTATTGCCCGGATTCTTCATCTCCCTCTTCGCCTTCATCCTGCTCGTCCCCCTCTTCACGCTCGGGCTGGGCACCGCCGTCATCTGGATCGGTGTCTGGCTCCTGCCAATCGTCCTGCTGGTCGCGGCCGGCTTCGCCGAGCTCTCCCGCAGCCGGGTCCGCCTCTGGGGCGGGCGCCTGGAACAACCCGTGTACCGCGAGCGCGGACCAGGAGTCAACGGTGCCCTGAGGTACCTCACCGATCCGCGCCGATGGCTGGACCTGCTGTTCGAGACGCTGATCGCCTTCCCGATGCGCACCGTCGCCTTCGTCCTCTCCGTCACCTGGACTGCCGTGGCCCTCGGCGGCCTCACCTACGTCCTCTGGGGCCACTACATCCCGCGGGATGAGAACGACTTCCCGCTGGTGGGCGGCATGCTGGAGGCCCTGACCGGCGGGGGCATCGCCGACTCCCTCGCCACCAGCTACCTCGTGGAGTCCCTCGTCTACCTCGCCCTCGGGGTCCTCTTCACCCTCACCCTCCCGCTGGTCATGCGCGGGCTCGCCCTGCTGGACGCCAGCACGACGGCGGCCGCGCTGGGTGCCGCTCCCGCGTCCGGTCCCACGGTGGCCGGCTGGGGACCCACGTCCTCCGCTTCCAGCCCCACGCCCACGCCCGAGACCACCCGGGTAGCGTGAGCGCCATGCACGCCACTCCGCGCGAGACCAGCTTCTCCTCCACCGGCTGGCTGTACCTGATCACGGGCTTCGGCGCCGTGGCCCAGCTGGCCATCGGCTGGCCGATCCTGGCCGCCGTCCACGGCGTGCACGTGGTGCTGGCCATGGTCATCGCGATGCTCCTCGCCGCCTCCTTGCCCGTCAGCATCTCCCGCCCACGGCTCGGCATCCTGTTGGGGGCGGCCGGTGCCCTGCTCTCCGCCGGGTCCGTGAGCCTCGGCGTCGACCTTCCCTGGCCCTGGCCCGTCACGACCCTGATCTGGTACGTGCTCCTCGTGCTGCTCATCGCCGCCACCTCCGGCTGGCGCCTCGGCTGCGCCGCCGTGCTGACCGGGGCCGTCATCTCCGTGGTGTCGATCGTCGCCGCCCTCGGTCAGGGGTACCTCCTGGCCTCCGAGCTGGGGCCGTCGCTGGGCAACGCTTTCCTCTGCCTCGCCCTCACGGGCGCCGCCCTGGCCATCGGCACGGCGCTGCGGCAGCTGGGCAGCAGCCGGCGGCAGCTCGTGCAGGAACGGCAGCTCACCGCCGAGGAGGAGACCAAGCGGCGCGAGCTGCAGCAGCGCAACCGGATCGCCCAGGAACTGCATGACGTGGTGGCCCACTCCCTGTCCGTCATCTCCGTCCAGGCCACCACGGCCCCGTACCGGCTGCCGGGGATGGACGAGTCCACCAGCGGCGAGTTCGCCTCGATCGCCGGATCCTCCCGGCGGGCCCTGACGGAGATGCGCGGGCTGCTGGCGGTGCTGCGCGGGGACGACGCCGCGGACACCGCACCCCAGCCGACCATCGCGGACATCCCGGACCTCGTGGCCAACACCCGGTCCTCCGGGGCCACCGTGGACCTCGAGATCGATCCCGAGCTGCTTCCCCTCGGCGGCATGACCCCCACTCCGGGTGGGCCGAGCGCGGCCGGTGACTGGTCCGCCGTCGTGCCCCCGGCCACCGGGCTCACCGCCTACCGGCTGGTCCAGGAGGCGGTGAGCAACGCCCTGCGACACGCCCCCGGCGCGCCGATCCGGGTGCAGGTCACGGTGGGCGACCTGATCGGGGTCCGGGTGGTGAACGGCCCGTCCACCCGCACGCTGGCGGTCCCCGCCCCGGGAGCCGGGCTCGGGCTGAAGGGGATCCGCGAGCGCGTCACCGCCCTCGGGGGCACCGTCACGGCAGGCCCGACGCCGGACGGGGGCTTCACCGTGAAGGCCCGGCTGCCGCTGTGAGCGGCTGCGCCGCGAGGAGTCGGGCGGTCCATGCATAGGCTGGACCCATGGAACCGACCGCCGCGCCCGCTGCTCACCCTTCCGGTCCGCTGCTGTGAACCGGTTGTCCCGGGCGGTGCTCGGCCTCTTCGCCGCACCGCGGCTCAACCTGCGTGAGGACTATCCGAAGGTCCGGCGGATGCAGCAGGCTTTCTCCTCCCTGGTGGGGCCGCGGTACCGCTCCGCGTACCGGGAGACCGTGGCCGCCACGGACCACGGGGACATCCCCGTGCGGGTCTTCCAGCCGAGGCAGAGGCGGCGGCAGGACGTCCTGCTGTTCTTCCACGGCGGCGGCTGGGTCACGGGGGACATCGAGAGCTACACGCCGGCGTGTGCCACGATGGCCGAGCTCACGGGCTGCGTGGTGGCGTCCGTGGACTACCGGCTGGCCCCTGAGTACCCCTTCCCGGCCGGCCTGCAGGACTGTTTCGATGTGACCCGGCGCCTGTTGCAGGATCCGCGCCGTGCGGGCGTCCAGGAGGCCGGGCAGATCGTCCTGGTGGGCGACTCGGCCGGCGGGAACCTGGCCGCCGCCGTCTCGCTGATGCTGCGGGAGCGCGGCCTGCCCGTGGCCGGCCGGCAGATCCTGCTGTATCCGGTGACGCATTGGGACCACGACCCGCACACCTCCCCCTTCGCCTCGGTCCGCCACCACGGTGAGGACTACCGGCTCACCAACTCCGAGGTCCAGGACTACTTCGAGCTGTACGTCCCCGAGGCCCGGGAGCGCCGGAACCCGCTGGTGGCCCCGCTGATGGCCCCGGACCTGACCGGCCAGCCGGCGAGCCTGGTGATCACCGCGGAGCTGGACCTGCTGTGTGACGAGGGCGAGGAGTACGGCCGTCTCCTGCGGGCGGCCGGCAACGAGGTGCGCATCCACCGGGTGGATTCGGCGCTGCACGGCTTCATCGCCCTGCCCCGGTTCTCCCGTTCTCTGCGTGAGGCCTACGAGGTCATCAACGCGTTCCTCGACGATTTCCCCGACGAGGTCCCGGCATGACCGGGCGGACCTGGGTGCGGCTGGACAACGCCTCCAACATCTTCCTGGCGGCCCGGACCGACGCGGACCCCAAGGTCTTCCGGCTCAGCGCCGAGACGGACCACGAGGTGGACCCCGTCCTGTTGCAGCGGGCCCTGGACGACACCTACGAGCAGTACCCGTTGTATCACGCGGTGCTGCGCCGTGGCGTGTTCTGGTACTACCTGCAGGACAGCGACCTGCGCCCCCACGTCACCGGCGAAGAACTGCACACCTGTGCGCCGATCTACCGGGCGGATCGGCGCAACCTGCTGTTCCGCGTGACGCACCACCTGAGGCGGATCAACCTGGAGGTGTTCCATGCCCTCTCCGACGGCACCGGCGCGCTGTGGTTCCTCGCGGACCTGGTGACCGCCTATCACCGTCTGCGGTATCCGGACCAGCCCCACGGGCCCGACCCCATGGCTGCTGCCGCCCCCGAGCCCGCCCGCGGGTTGACGGATGACAGCTTCGCACAGTACTTCCGCCGCGATGCCGCCCCGGCCGCCCTCAGCCTGCCGGGCGTGGAGACGGACACCGCGCCGGGGCCCGCAGCGCACGCCCGACGGCACCGGGCCGCCGGCGGCCGACGCCGTCCACCGGTGTACCGGATCCACGGCACCCGCACCCCGGACCACCGCACGCGGGACGTCGAACTCACCCTGTCCGCCCGGCAGGTGCTGGAGGTGGCCCGCGCCGAGCAGGTCTCGGTGACGATGTACCTGACGGCGTTGTTCTTCGAGTCCATCCGCCGGTCCTCGGGCGGCCTCGGCCGGCACCAGACGCTCGCGGTGTCCGTGCCGGTGAACCTGCGCCAGTTCTTCCCCTCCACGTCCGCACGCAATTTCTTCGCGACCGTGCGGGTGGAGCACACCTATGGCCAGGTGGGCGGGGACGGCCGGGGCGGGGACCCGGACAGCATCGGTGCCGTGGCCCGGGCGCTCCAGGCCCAGTTCCGCCCGAAGGCCACCCCCGAGGCCCTCGAGACGAAGCTGCGGCAGTTCATCCGGTTCGAGCGGATGCCCGTGCTGCGGGTGCTGCCCCGGCCCCTCAAGGACCTGATGCTGGGCCTGGTGAACCGCATCAACAATCGCGGCCTGACCGTCGCGATCTCCAATATGGGCCGCGTCTCCCTGCCCGCACCGGCCGAGGACCATGTCGGCAGGATGTTCCTGCACGTCTCGGCGGCCCGCCCCCAGTTCTGCGTGGTCTCCCACGCCGGGCTGCTCACCGTCAGCTTCTCCTCGCCGTTCACCGAGACCGGGCACATCCGGGAGTTCGCCCGGGAGCTCACCGGCCACGGGGTCCAGGTGAGCGTCGCCTCGGCGCGTGTCACCGAGGAGGAGCTCGCCGAGGTGTCCCCGTGAGACGGTGCGCCGAGTGTGACGTGACGATCGAGGGCGTGTGGGGACGCTGCCCCCTGTGCTCGTCCCCCGTCAGCGCCCCTCCACCGGATCATGGCGGGGACGAAGAGCCGCCCAGCCCCCTGGCCTCGATTCCCCTCGTGTTCTCCCGGCGGCGCGTGCTCAGGGCCCTGTTCCTCGTCTCGATCGTCCTGATCCTGGCCTCGTTCACGGCCCAGTTGCTGTTCGGGCAGGACGTGGACGGCTTGGGGGTGCTGCGCTCCGTGTGGCTGGGGGTGAGCGCCATGTGGCTGGTGGTGCTGATGGCGGTGCGCCAGCGGCGCAACATCGCCAAGAGCACGGCCTACCTCGTGGTGCTGGTGGGGCTGGTCTGCGTGTACTGGGACTACCTCGCCGGCTGGCCCGGCTGGTCCCTGACCTATGTGGTCCCCATCCTGTGTGCCTCCTCGATCGTGGGTCTGCTGATCACGGTCCGGGTGATGCGCATCGAGGAGGGCGAGCACGTGGTCTACAGCTGGTTGACGGTGCTGCTGGGCCTGACGCCGCTGGGTTTCCTGCTCCTCGGCTGGGTCACCCACCCGGTGCCCTCCGCGATCTGCGGCGGTCTCAGCCTCCTCGCCCTGGCCCTGCTCCAGATGGCCCGCGGCGCGGCCGTCCGCCACGAGCTCGCCAAGCGCCTGCACGTGTAGTCAGCCACCGCACCAGGGCCACCATCACCACCAGTTCCACCAGGGTCTGGGTCACCACCACGAGCGGGGCCAGCCCGAACCCGGCCGGCAGGGCGAGCACCAGGGGCAGCACCACGAGCGAGTTCCGGGTCACCCCGCTGAAGACCACCGCCCGCCGGTCCTGCGCCGTCAGCCCCGCCACGCGCCCGGCCGCCGCCCCGAGGACGACCATCACCGCGGCGAACCCCACGAGCACCGGCACCACGGTGACCAGGCCGCCCAGGTGCGCGCCGACGTCGTGCATCTGGGAGGCCACCACCACCGCGAGGGTGGCCATCATCAGGGGCACCATGCCCGCCGCACCGCCCTGCTGCAGCACCCGGCCCGCCCGCCACCGGGCGGCGGCCAGCTGTGTCAGCCAGGCGGCCAGCCCCGGCAGGGCGATGAGCACCACGAAAGCCCGCACGAAGGGGCCCAGCTCGACCACGCGGGCGAACTGCTCCCCCACCATCAGGCGCAGGTACACCGGCAGCAGCAGCAGCTGCAGGAGCATCAGCAGCGGGGTGGCCGCCAGCAGCCGGTCCGCCGCACCACCGGCCAGGCGGGTGAAGACGATCACGTAGTCCACGCAGGGGGTCAGCAGCACGAACAGCACCCCGACCTCGAGCACCCGGTCCTGTGCCACGAAGCGGGAGAGTCCGAACGCCACCACCGGAACCAGCACGAAGTTGACCAGCAGGACCGTGACCAGGAATCTCGGCTCCCGGAGCGCGCCGCCCAGCTGACGGAAGGGGACGGCCAGGAACGTGGCATAGAGCAGCAGCCCGAGCACGGGAGTGACGGCCAGGCCGGCGGGTGCGGCCACCGCGGGCACCCCAAGCCCGACGCCGGCCCCGGCCAGCAGCGCGGCCAGGTACAGCGGCACCTGGTGCCGTTCCATCCATTGCACGTCCCCCAGTCTGGCAGGGCTCCGGATGCCCCGAGGGGATGAGGCGAAGTCATCCCCTCGGGTGATGTGCGGGTGGCGACGGGTCCCTAGGGTGGGGCCCATGCAGCCCGCCACGGCCCTGCCCACCTCTCCGACCCTCACCGCCGACGCGTCCCTCAGCGTGCTGGCGCTCGGCGCCCTCAACGTGGGGTCGCTGCTGCTCGGCCCGCTGGCCTTGGTCCAGCCCTTCCCCGCCCAGGAGGTGGAGCTGGCCCGGCTGGCCGGGCTGCTGCTGATCCTGACATCCCTCAATGCGGTGCTCGCGTTCGCCCACGCCGGGACCGTGGCCCGGGTGACCGCCACGGGGCTGCTGTGGGGCACCGTCGCCACCGGTCTCCACGTGGCGAGCTACACGCTGCTGGGCACGGCGGGGCGGGCCTCGCCCGCCCACGGCGCACTGATCCTGGCGTTGGGGGTGGCGGCCGCAGCCGGCTTCTGGCTCCTGCGGTCCCTGGTGAAGAACGGGCGGAGGGCCGCCGTGCTGGGCGGGATCAGCGTGGTCAATCCGCTGGCCGCCGTGGCGATGGGCACCGTCTTCCTCGGCGCCTTCGGGCAGGTCGGCTGGGCGGGCCTGGCGGGGCTGGTGATGGTGGGACTGACGGTGGCCGCGGGGGCGGGTCTGCTGGCCTGGGTCCGCACCTCACGCTGAGCCGGTGGTCGCCGGATCCCCTCCGCATTTTCAGACTATGCCCCACCGGGGGCCTTGCCGCAAGACCCCGGTGGCCTGCCAGACTCAGCGGGTCGATTCGAAAGGACGCACCCCGTGAAGCCCGCAGCAGCATCCGCCCGCACGCCCCTCCGCACCCCGCCCCGCACCACCGTGTTCGCGCTCCCCGACCGCCTGGCCGCCAAGGCCGAACCGCACCTGATCGCCGACGACGAGGCCCACTTCGCCGCCCTCGCCGCCACCCTGCGCGAGCGTCTCGCCGAGGACTCACAGCGTCTGGCGGAGCTGCGGCGTCAACCGCGCGGCAGCGGCGAGTACGCGCTGGAACGCGACGCGGGAATCCGCCGCATGTCCTCCCGCCTGACACTCCTGGACCGCTTCGGTCCGGACCTGACCCTGGGACGGATGGTCACCGTTCCGCGGGGCGCAGGTGAGTCCGGGCAGATCGTCTACATCGGCCGCATGGGGCTGACGGACGGCGCTGGCCGGCGCCTGCTCATCGACTGGCGCTCCCCCGCCGCCCGTCCGTTCTTCGCCGCCACCCACGCCCGTCCGGAGGGTCTGGCCAGCCGCCGCCGGTACCGGTGGACGCGCGGCGCCGTCACCGACTACTGGGACGAGGTCTTCACCCTTCAGGGCCTGGCCGACGCCGGCCGGCAGGCCGCCCTGGACGACCAGTCCGCGTTCATCGCCAGCCTGGGAGCCCACCGGACCGGCCGCATGCGGGATGTGCTCGGCACCATCCAGGCCGACCAGGACGCCGTCATCCGCGCCGGCTCGCGCGGCGCCCTCGTGGTCGACGGCGGCCCCGGCACCGGCAAGACGGTGGTCGCCCTGCACCGCACCGCCCAGCTGCTCTACGCCGACGAGAGGCTGCGTCGGGACCGTGGCGGCATCCTGTTCGTGGGCCCCCACCAGCCCTACCTGGCCTATGTGGCCGACGTGCTGCCCTCCCTCGGCGAGGACGGGGTGCTGACCACGACGGTGCCGGGGCTCCTCCCGGAGGGCGGCACGGTGGACGCCGAGGCGGACCCGGCCGTGGCCGTGCTCAAAGGCCGCCGCGACCTGGTGGACGCCGTGGAGCCGGCCGTCCGGTTGTACGAGGAGCCGCCCACCCGGGGCCTGCTGCTGACGACCCCCTGGACCGAGGTCTGGCTCTCCGCCGACGACTGGGCGGAGGCCTTCTCCGCCCGGGACACCACCACGCCCCACAACGAGGCACGGGGCCAGGTCTGGGCCGCACTGCTGGAGATCCTGGTGGAGAAGCACGGGGCGGAGCGCGATCCCGACACGGTCGACGCTGCCGACCCGGTCGATGCGCCGACGGCGGCGGCGCTGGTGGCCGGCTTCGAGGCGGACCCAGGACTGCGGGAGGCCTTCGCCCGGTCCTGGCCGCTGCTGCGCGCGGAGGACATCGTGGGTGACCTGTTCACGGTGCCCGCCTACCTGAGGCGGTGCGCCCCCGCCCTGGACCGGGACCAGGTCCGGGCCTTGCAGCGAGCCGAACCCCAGGCGTGGACCACCGCCGACCTGCCGATCCTGGACGCGGCCCGCCGGCGGATCGGCGACCCCTCCGCCGCCCAGCGCCAGCGCTGGCGGGACCGGGCCCGCGCGGAGGAGGCTGCGGTGATGGACCGGGTGATCGACGACCTCGTGGCCGCCGACGACTCCGACCTGCTGGAGATGACGTCCCTGCGGACGGCGGACATGAGGGACCGGTTGGTGGACCAGGGCACGTCCGTCCCCGAGGTGCAGGACCCGCTGGCCGGGCCGTTCGGCCATATCGTGGTGGACGAGGCCCAGGAGCTCACCGACGCCGCATGGCAGATGCTCCTGGCTCGGTGTCCTTCCGGGAGCTTCACGATCGTGGGCGACCGTGCCCAGGCCCGCCATGGCTTCACCGAGTCCTGGGTTGAGCGGCTGGGACGGGTCGGGCACCGCCACGTGGAGATCGCCACCCTGACGGTGAACTACCGCACGCCCCGGGAGGTCATGGCCGAGGCCGCCCCGGTGATCCGGGCGGCCCTGCCGGATGCGAACGTGCCGACCTCCATCCGGGACTCCGGCGTCCCGGTCCGGTACGGCACGGTGCCCGAGCTGGACCCGGTGGTGCGCGCCTGGCTGGACGAGAACGCGGACGGTGAGGGGGCCGCCGTCGTGATCGGGGCCCCGGGGTATGCGCCCCCTCAGGACGCGGGTGACCGCGTCCGGTCCCTCTCCCCGTCCCTGGCCAAGGGCCTCGAGTTCGACCTGGTGGTGCTGGTCGACCCGGAGCGGTTCGGCACGGGGGTCACGGGCGCGGTGGACCGGTACGTCGCGATGACCCGGGCCACCCAGCGGCTGGTGGTGCTGGGACGGGGCTAAGCTGGAGAGGACTTCAGAGTTCTCGTCACAGGGGTGGTTGTCCATGTCAGGTGTCGTCGCAGCCCACGGTCCCTTCGATCCCGGCCGGGGCCAGCGGATGCTGGACCGGCTGGCCCACCGGGGCCCGGACGGCGCGGGCAGCCGGGAGCTCGGCCCCTCCTGGATCGGCAGCAGGTACCTGTCCATCGTGGACCCGGTCGCGGGTGACCAGCCACTGTCCGGAGGGCGCACGGGAGAGCTCTGGGTGGCCGGCGACGGCATGCTCCACAACCACCGGCGGATCCGGGAACGGTTCGGTGCCGAGCGGTTCCGGACCGATTCTGACCTGGAGGCCGCCCTGGTCCTCGTGGAGGAGTTCGGTGCCCAGGGTTTCGAGCACGTGTGGGGCCCCTTCGCCCTGGTGGTGGCCGCGGCGGACGGCCGGTTCGCCGTGGCCCGGGATGTGCTCGGCCTGGCGCCCCTGTACTGGGTGCACGACGGCGGCACCGTGGTCTTCGCCTCCGAGCTCAAGGCCTTCGACGAGGAGCAGCGGCCCGCCGTGCGGCCCTTCCCGCCGGGACACTGCTGGACCCCGGACGGCGGCCTCACCCCCATCCGCCGCTTCCCCGGGACCGCGCCGGTCCTGCTGCAGAGCCGCGCCCAGGACGACGAGCCGCCGGCGTGGGTCTTCGACGCCCTCCGGGAGACGCTGATCCGTGCCGTCGACCGCAGCATGGCCGGCCGCCTCACCCCGGGGGTGTTGCTCTCCGGCGGCGTGGACTCTTCCATCATCACGGCCATCGCCGCCCGGAACCAGCAGGGCGAGGGGCAGGGGCTCAAGACCTTCGCGGTGGGGCTGGAGGGCAGCGGGGACCTCGCCGCCGCGCGGCTCGTGGCGGAGCACTGCGGCACGGACCACCACGAGCTGGTCTACACGGCCGAGGACGCCATCGACGCCGTGCCGCGCGTGGTGGCCGGCCTGGAGTCCTTCGACCCGAAACTGGTGCATTCGGCCGTCCCGAACTACTTCGTCTCGAGGCTGGCCTCCCTGCACGCCAAGATCGTCCTGGTGGGCGAGGGGGCGGATGAGCTGTTCGCCGGGTACAGCCACTACGGCCGCCATGACGACGGGGCTGAGTTGCATGCCGAGCTGTTGGCGACCCTGCGGGGCATGCACATCGGTGGCCTGCAGCGGGTGGACCGCGTGGCCGGGGCCCTCGGCGTGGAGCCGCGGCTGCCGTTCCTGGACCTGGACATGGTGGAGCTGGCCATGGCGCTGCCCCCGGAGTGGAAGCTGGTCGGGCGGGACCGCCCGGCCAAGTGGCTGCTGCGCAAGGCGTTCGACGGCTGGCTGCCGGACGAGGTGCTCTGGCGCCGCAAGGAGCAGTTCGGCGAGGGCACCGGGATGAACGACGTGTTGACCGAGCACTTCGGCCAGACGGTCGGCGAGGACGACCTGGCCGCCGAGGCGGGGGCGTTGACCCCTCCGGTGCGCACCCGGGAGGAGCTGGCCTACCTGCGGATGTTCACCGCGACCCTGCCCGGGGTGAACGCCCAGGAGACCGTCGGCCGGTTCGCCGAGGCCTGAGCCTGCGGCGAACCGACCGACGGTCCGGTCCTGGTGACGCCCGGCCTCAGCCGATGAGGCCCTGGTCCTGGAGCCACTCCTCGGCCACGTCCCGCGGGTCCTCACCGTCCGTGTCCACCCGGCCGTTGAGCTCCATCATGGTCTCGTTGGTCAGCGCCTCCGAGATCGGCGCCATGATGTCGGCGATCTCCGGGAACTCGTCCAAGGTCTCCTGGCGCAAGGTCATGGCGCCCTGGTACTCGACGAAGAAGCCCTCGTCGTCCTCAAGGATCACCATGTCGTTCGAGGCGATCCGCGCGTCGGTGGAAAACACCTCGCCGAACTCGCAGGTCTCCCCGACCTGGGTGTAGATGAGGTTCAGGTCGAGTTCGACCACCTCGGAGAACTCGAAGCCGTAAGCCTCCTCCAGACCGGGCAGGCCATCGTCCCGATTGATGAACTCGCTCGCCGCACACACCCGGGCCTGGTCCGGGTTCTCATTGATGAAGGCGGCTGCGTCGGACTGGGTCTGCAGACCGTTCTCGTCCGCGAAATCCTGCTTGACGGCGATCCGGTAGGTGTTCTCGAACGGGGCAGGCGTCAGCCAGGCGATGCCGTTCTCCGCGTCGGCATCCGCCACCGCCTGGTACAGGTCCTCGGGGACGTCCTCGGTGGTGTTGCCCAGGATGTTGACCCAGCCGGTCCCGGTGTAGTCCCAGTAGAAGTCGATCTCCTCCGTCTCCAGCGCCTCGCGGACCGTGGCGCTGCCCGAGATGCCGGTCTGGTCGTTGATCGTGGCCCCGGCGTCCTCCAACGCCAGGGACGTGATCTGGCCCAGGATGACGGACTCGGTGAACTCCTTGGAGCCTGCCGTCAGCTGTGCCCCGTCCAGGGCGCCGCCCCCGGCGCCACCCTCGCCACCTCCGCCGTCGCCGCCGCCGCAGGCGGTCAGCAGCAGGGCCGCCGCGGCCGCCAGTCCGGCGCCGCCGAGCAGGGTTGACTTCCGTGTCGTCTTCTTCATGTCCTTGCCTCCATCAGATGTACTTCGTGGTGCGTGGTGCGTGGTGCGTGGGTGGCGCTTGGGTGAGGGTCGCGTGCCGGGGGTGCCGACTATCCCCTGGCCAGGCGCAGGCCCTTGGGCCGTAGCAGGTCCTCGACGATCCCCGCGAGATAGTCGATGGTCAGGGCCAACACGGCGGTCAGGGCCGCACCCACGATCTGGACGAGCACGCGGTTGGTGGACAGACCCGCCACGATGATGTCCCCCAGCCCGCCGGCGTTGATGTAGGTCACCAGGGCGGCCGTCCCGACGTTGATCACCAGGGCCGTGCGGACTCCGGCCAGGATCACCGGCACCGCCAGGGGCACCTCGATCCGGCGCAACACCTGGAACCGGGACAGCCCCATCCCGCGCCCGGCCTCCAGGACGGAGTCGTCGACCTGTTCGAGGCCCACCATGGTGTTGAGCAGCACCGGGATGATGGCGTACAGCACGAGCCCGACGATGGCGGCGCTGAAGCCCAGGAACAGGAAGGCCGCGGCCATCAGGAAGAGGATGGAGATGGTCGGCACCGCCTGGCCCAGGGTCAGGACGGTGATCAGGTAGGGCCGGATCCGGCGGGTGAACGGCCGCGTCAGCAGCACGCCCAGGGGCACCGCGATGACGAGCGTGATGGCCGTGGACACCGCAGCGAGGAGCACGTGTTCCCAGACGGCGGTCCCCAGCGAGGCAGCGTTGAGGGAGCGAGCCTCGATGCTGTCGAGCTCCTGACGGTCGACGTAGAGGTACAGGGCCAGCAGGACGGCCGCCAGGATCGCCGGCATGGTGAGGTAGGACAGCCAGTCACGGCGTCTGGCGGGCGGCGGAGTCTGTGCGATGACGCCGGAGTCCGGCTTCTCGACAGTGGCTTCGGCCGTCATGAGTGGGCCTCCGACTCCTTGAACTCGGTCCGGGCGTCCGCGACGGCGGAGCGGCGCATCGACCGGATGGCGTCGTTGATCTGTTCGATGTCCACGACCCCCAGAAAGCGGCCGTCCTCGTCCACCACGATCGAGACCGCGTTCCGGGCGCTGATGAGCTCGTTGAGGGCATCGTTCAGGGTCGCCCGGGGTTCGATGACCGCCTGTGGCCGGGTGCCGATCTGGTCGAGTGGCTGGCCGGTCCCACGCCGCAGGTCGTCGGCGCCGACCCAGCGGGCGGGCCGGCCCTCGGTGTCCAGGACGAGCACGGAGCTACGGTCGGATTCGCGCAGCACCCGGTGTGCCTGGTCCGTGGAATCCGCGGCGGACACGGTCGGCCAGGCGGCCAGCTCGATGTCCCGGACCCGGGAGAGGCTCAACCGTTTGAGGGAGGCGCCACCGCCGATGAAGTCCCGCACGAAGTCGTTGGCCGGGGCGGTGAGGATCTTCTCCGGGGTGTCGTACTGGGCGATCCTGGAGCCCTCCTGGAGGATGGCGATCCGGTCGCCCATCTTGATGGCCTCGTCGATGTCGTGGGTGACGAACACGATCGTCTTGCGGACCTCCGCCTGCAGGCGGAGGAACTCGTTCTGCAGACGGTCGCGGGTGATCGGGTCGATGGCCCCGAACGGCTCGTCCATGAGCATGACCTCGGGATCCCCACCGAGTGCGCGGGCGACGCCGACGCGTTGCTGCTGCCCGCCCGAGAGCTGCCGGGGGAACCGGTCCCGGTACTCCTCCGGATCCATGTTGACGGTCGCGAGCAGCTCGTCCACCCGTGCGCGCACCCGGGCGGCGTCCCAGCCCAGCAGTTTCGGCACGGTGGCCACGTTCTCGCCGATGGTGATGTGGGGGAACAGCCCGATCTGCTGGATGACGTATCCGATCCGGCGGCGCAGCCGGTCCGGATTGGTGGTGGTGACGTCCTCGCCGCCCAGCACGATCCGGCCGGAGCTCGGCTCGATGATCCGGTTGATCATCTTCATGGTGGTGGTCTTGCCGCAGCCCGAGGGACCGACGAGGACGACGATCTCCCCCTTGCGGATGTCCATGGACAGGCCGTCGACGGCATTGCGCTGGGCCCCGGGGAACCGCTTCGTCAGGCCCTCGAGGCGGATCATGGTCTCGGCCTGGGCTTCAGGGGGTGACTGAGTCATCGGATACCTCTCGACGTGGACAGACGTTGGACGGCGTAGAAGAGCAGGTCGAAGAGGATGGCGAGCACGATCACGCCGAGGGTGCCCGCCAGGATCATGTTCACCGCGACGGGCGTGCCCACGCGGGCCAGTCCGGTGACGATGATCTCGCCGTAGCCGGGTCCGTTCACGAAGGCGCCGATCGCGGCGATCCCGAGGAGGATGAGGGTCGATACGCGCACGCCGGTGATGACCACCGGCCAGGCCAGGGGCAGCTCGATCCGCAGCAGGCGTTGGCGCCGGTTGAGCCCCATCCCCTTGGCGGATTCGATGATGGCCGGGTCGACCTCGCGCAGTCCGGTGATGGTGTTGCGCACCACCGGCAGCAGGCCATACATCACCAGGGCCACCAGGACGGGCTTCCAGCCGAGGCCGAAAGGGCTGAGCATCAGGATGAACAGGGCGAAGGACGGGATGGTCAGGAAGGTGCCGGTGATGGCCAGGACCATCGCCCGGGGCCGCTCCGTACGGTAGGTGGCGACCCCCAGACCGATGCCGATGACGGTGGCGATCAGCACGGCCGCCCCGACGATCGCCGCGTGGGCCAGACCCATCTCGAGCAGGTCGTCTGCCCGGTTCCCCAGGAACTCGAGAAATTCCACTGCTGACCTCCTCCGCGACGAATGATGCCTGGCCTGACTATAGTCCAGAGGCCCTGTTCAATAGGTCAGCCGGACCGCGGCCTCCCGCAGGTAACGGTCCACCAGGGTGTAGGCGTCACGCGTCAACGCGCGCCACAGCGCCAGGGCCAGGGCGGGGTCCCGCTCCTCGAGTTCCTCGATCGCCTCCGGCGTGAGGACCATCAGTTCCACGTGGCCGACGGCCTTCTCCGTGGTCTCCTGCCGGTCCGCTGTGCCCAGCGCCAGCTCCCCGAACGTCATCCCGGCGCCCAGGGTGTTCAGCCGCACCCGCTCGCCGCGTGGATCGGTCGCGATGGTGTTGATCTGTCCCGAGATGATGAAGTGGACGCCGCCGAAGCGCTGGCCCACCCGGCGGATGACGTCCCCGTCCTCGTGGAACCGCTGCTCCATGAGTGCGGCGAGCTGTTCGCGTTGCGCCTCCTCGAGCAGGTCGAGGGCCGGGGATGCGGTGACCGGGACGCGGGCGGTGGTGACCGCGGGGGTGCCGTACCGTTCCAACAGCGAGTCTTCACAGAACTCCACGGCGTCGCCGAGGCCCCGGAAGAGGGTCACCTCGGGCCCTCCCCCGCCGTCGGCGGAGCGGGCGTCCCGGGAGGTCGGGGCGCCCGAGGGATCCGGCGAGATGTCTGCGGCGTGGACCGCGGCCTCCTCGCCGACGACCAGCACCAGGTCCCGCCCCGCTGAGCGCAGCAGGCGTTCGAGGTCGGACAGCATGTGCTGTGCCAGACGTCCGGCCTCGTTGACCAGCCGGAGGTCCAGGATCACGTACCCGACCGAGTCGTCCAGTTCGCTGACGGCCCGGACCAGGGACTCGGTGCCGGCGAAGAACAGGTCGCCCGTCACCTCGATGATGCGGGCCCGGTGACCGTACCGCTCCAGCACCTCGGCCTCCTCGAGGGTGCGCCGCACCCGGGAGGGGAACTGGGAGATCTCCATGGTGTCCTTCACCGCGGACCGACCGCTGCGGGCAGCCCGCACGAAGTGCATCTCCATGTCCCGTGACAGCCGCCGGCAGGTCTCCAGCCCGCGGACGCTGTTGCCGTGACCGTCCAGGGGTGGTGAGAAGACGGCCAGGCCGGCCTGGCCGGGCAGCACCGCGAGGGTGCCGCCGCCGACCCCCGATTTGGCCGGCATGCCCACGCTGCTGACCCAGGCGCCGGCGTCGTCATACATCCCCGAGGTCATCATGACGGACAGGACCCGCTCCACGACGTCCATCTCGAAGACCTGCTCACCGTTCAGCGGCTGGGTGCCGCCGTTGGCCAGGGTGGCCGCCATCATCGCCAGATCCCGGCAGGTCACCTGCACCGCGCACTGGCGCAGGTAGTTCTCCAAAGCCAGGGTCGGGTCATGTTCGATGACCCCCATGGAGCTGAGCAGGTAGGCCAGCGAATGGTTGCGGTCGCTGTTGCGGATTTCCACGTCGAAGACGGACCGGCTGCTGGTCAGGGTCCGGCCGGCGAAGCGCGAATACGTGTCCACGATCCGGCGCACGGCGGACTTGCCGCCCCCACCGCGGATCATCCCGGACACGGCCAGGGCACCGGCGTTGACCATGGCGTTCGGCGGCCGCCCGGTGTCCGGCGCCAGCGAGATCTGGTTGAACGGATCCCCGGAGGGCTCCACATCGACCTTCTCGTCCACGGCGTCGAAGCCGTAGTCGGCCAGGGCCAGGCCGTAGCTGAACGGCTTGGAGATCGACTGGATGGAGAACTCCTGGTCCGCGACCCCGACGGAATAGACGCGCCCGTCCACCGTGGCCAGGCAGATCCCGAAGTCCTCGGGACGGGGCTCCTTCCCGCCGGGGTGGACGGAGTAGGGCGCCCCGGCGCCGAGGTGCTGGACCTCGGCGAGCAGTCTCTCGAGGTAGTGCTGGATGGGTGATTCCATGGACCCCACGGTATCCCCGACACGGCGGGCGTCCGACCGCCGACAGATCCTGTCCCCCGCGCCGGGACCGCGGACATACTGTGTCCATGACCAGCCGCGACTCCCACGGCATGCGCACATGAGCGGCCCCGACCGTGCCGTCGTGCTGGGTGCCGGGATCGCGGGTCTGGCGGCCGCCGCCGCGGTGTCCGGGCGGTTCCGCGAGGTGATCGTGGTGGACCGGGACGTGATGGACCCGGACGAGCAGGACGAGCTCGAGCCGGGCTCCGGTGCAGTCGGGCGGCGCGGGACGCCGCAGGACCGCCACCTCCACGTCCTGCTGGCCGGCGGCCAGAACGCGCTCGAGGGGCTGTTCCCCGGTGTCGGCGATGAGCTGGTCCGCCGCGGCGCCCTACAGTCGGACGCCCTGGACCACACGGTCCTGCAGGTGGGCGGGCACCGCTTCCGGGCCGGGGCCTCGGGCCTCACCCTGTTGTCCGCCGGCCGGCCGCTGATCGAGTCCGTGCTGCGCCGGCGCGTGCACGCCCTGCCGAATGTGCACCTGGTCGGCGGCCGGGCCGCCGTCGGACTGTTGTTGGACGCCTCGGCACAGCGGACGGCCGGCGTGGTGGTGGAGCGCGACGATTCCGGCGGCGGCACGGAGTCGCTGCCCGCCGGTCTCGTGGTGGTGGCCACCGGCAGCGGAACCCGCCTGAACGACTGGCTCGAGGCCAACGGCTGGCCCCCGCTCGTGCTCGACACCGTGCCGATCGACCTGACCTACACCTCAAGGCCGTTCCGGCTGCGGGAGGGCGCCTTGGGCCCGGTGGTGTCCATGGGCTCCGGTTCGACACCGAACCGCCCCCGGGGTGCTGCCCTGGGACTGGTCGAAAACGGCCGGGCCATGGTCAGCCTGATGGGTGTGCTCGGCGACCAGCCGCCGATGGAGCTGCCCGGCTTTCTGGACTTCGCGGGGGACGTGGCCCTTCCGGAGGTGGCCGAGGCCCTGCGGGGCGCCGAGACGCTCGGGCCGGCCGCCCGCTTCCGGCACCCGGTCTCGGTGCGCCGGCACTTCGAGCGAGCGCAGCTGCCCGAGGGGCTGCTGATCCTCGGCGATGCGCTGTGCACCCTCAATCCTGCCTACGGCCAGGGGATGACCGTGGCTGCCCAGCAGGCCGGGCTCCTGGCATCGGCTGGGCCGGTCCCTTCGGGAGCGGGCCGCTGGCAGACACGGGCGCTGCAGCGGCGCCTGGCGCGGGTGGCCGACGCCGCCTGGAAGCTGTCCAGAGGCCCGGACGCGGCGTTTGCCGCAGGCGCGCCCCGCCCGAGCCCTCTCGAGGTGCTGTTCGGCCGCTATCTGGCCCGCCTACAGGCGCTGGCCGCCGTGGACCCGCGCGCCGGCACCGCCTGGCTACGCGTCTCCTCCCTGGTGGATCCGCCCCGGGCGCTGCTGGAGACCGGTCTGGTCCGGGCCGTCGTCGCCGGTCCCGCCACCTACGACAACGCCTTCAGCCGGGAAGACGGCAACGGCATCCAACAGGGCTGGGGCGGACGCAACCGACCCTGACACGCCGGACCCCATACACACATTCCTGCCTATAACCCCCGGGCGCGCTGCCTAAACATCAAGCATAAAAAAACCCCTCTTCCGAAGAAGAAGGGCTTTTCTCTGGTGGAGGTAAGGGGATTCGAACCCCTGACCTTCTCCATGCCATGGAGACGCGCTACCAACTGCGCCATACCCCCAGAGTGGTGGCCGTTCCGGCGTGATGGAAACCCTTGCGGTTTTCCCTTCCGGCCGAAGCAACTCCATCAATATACACAGCACCTCGCGCCCCTCGCAAATCGAGCGGGTTCAGGCGTTGTACTCCGCGATCCTGCACTGTCCGGCGGGTTCCACAGAACCCGTGAGGACGATGGCGGCGCCGTTGCGCAACCGCTCCAGCCGCCCCATCCTCGCGGCGTCCATCCCGGTCAGCAACGTGGCGCGGGCCCGCAGCAGGAGCGAGGAGGCGGCCGGGCCGAAGGGGTGGGCCGCGAGGCGGCGCACGGAGGTCAGTCCTGGGCGGTGTGGGGCGTCCAGTCCCGTGGGCCCGCGTCCGGGTCCACGGCGGAGCCGGCCTCCTGCGGGGCCACCCCGTCCGTCAGACCGAGGTCGATCAGCGGCGCGTCCTTCCACAGGCGGTCGAGGGCGTAGAACACCCGCTCCTCCTCATGCTGGACATGCACCACGAAATGCCCGTAGTCCAGCAGCACCCATCGTCCGCCGGCCTTGCCCTCGCGGCGTAGGACATCGAGGCTCAGCTGCTGGGTCAGTACGTCCTCGATCTCGTCCACCACCGAGACGACCTGGCGTTCGGAGCTGGCGGAGGCCAGCAGGAAGGCGTCCGTCAGGCCCATCTGCTGTGCCACGTCCACGGCCACGATGTCTGTGGCCTGCTTGTCCGCAGCGGCCTGGCCGGCCAGTTTCAGGGCGTTCAGGGTGGTCTCGGGAACGGTCATGTGCACCTCAGGGCTGATGGGTTGTGGATGGGATCGTCAGTGCTCGTCAGAGCACAAGGGCGAGAATGAGCGCGATCAGCAGGGCGGCGATCACGAGGCCTGCCGCGAGGATCAGGTTGCGCTCCCGGGACGACCAGGCAGAGGCCCCCAGGGAATCGAGGCCGTGGGCGGACCGGGCTTGGACCGGTTCCTGGGCTGCGGCTGGAACGGCCGGGGCAGCCGAGGCTGCTGGAGCGGCCGAGACGCCCGGAGCGGGCGTGGAGTCGCCGGCCGGCGCAGGCGCCGGTGCGGCCACGGGCACGCGGGCGATCAGTCCGGTGTTCAGTTGCCGGGCGCGTTCGGCCAGCAGCTCCTGCTCGCGCAGCAGCACCGGGTCCACGGCGGACGGGTCTGCTCCGCCGGACTCCTCGATCCTGGCGGCCAGGGCCGCGCCCTCGGCGGCCAGGGACTCCCGCGTCGGAACCTCGGCTGAAGTAGGCCCGCCTGCGGGGGCCGGTGCGGCCGCCACGGTGCCCGGCGAGCCGGCCGGGGCCTCCGCGCGCCGCGACGAGGACTGTGGGCCGGCCGCAGCCGGCGCGGCCGGCACGTCCGAAGGCTCGGGAGCGGCGCCCTCCGGGGCCTCCTCCTGGCGCCGCTGCCATGCGCGCAACTCCCGCCGGGTCAGCGGGTGTCCGTCCGGTCCCACGGGCACGCCGTCGTGGTCCACCCTCACGGCGGGGGACGGAGAGGTTCCGGACTGGATGGCCTCACCGCGGTCGGTGCCGCCTCGGGTCGAAAACATGCCCGTGGGCAGCTGGCCCGTCAGCGGTCCCACATCCGAGGGGCTGATGGTGGTGGCCGGTAGCTCGAGGATGGCGGCCCGGGAGGCCTTCCCCGCCGGCGTGCCCGCCTCGCTGTCGGCCCGGCGATGCTGGCGCAGCGAACGCCGCGTCGGCAGGGCCGCCTCCGCCGCCTCCGCCGGTTCGGCCAGCTCGGCCGACCGGTCCGGCTGGTTCGTGGGCCGGCGCCCGCCGGTCTTGATCTGCGGCGTGCCCAGCCGTGGCGAGGGGCTCTTCGGGTGGTTCTCGCTCATACCGTGGACTCCGCGGTGGCCTGGCCGAGGGCCGGCCCGCCACCCGGCGCGGTGCCCGGGAGGTGGGCCGAGGGCAGGTACAGGTTGTGCTTGGCGATGTACTGGACCACGCCGTCCGGCACGAGGTACCAGACCGGCTTGCCGTCCTGTACCCGGGCACGGCAGTCCGTGGAGGAGATCGCCATCGCGGGGATCTCCATCAGCTTGACGCCGGTCTCCGGGCCGACCTCCACGAGCTCATGGCCGGGCCGGGTCACGCCCACGAACTGGGCCATGTCCCACAACCGGTGCACGTCCTTCCAGGTCATGATCTGCTCCAGGGCGTCCGCCCCGGTGATGAAGAACAGGTCCGCCTCAGGCCGCAACGTCCGCAGGTCACGCAGGGTGTCCGCCGTGTACGTGGGGCCGGGCCGGTCGATGTCCACCCGGGACACCGTGAAGCGGGGGTTCGAGGCCGTGGCCACCACCGTCATGAGGTAGCGGTGCTCGGCCGGAGAGACCTTCTGGGCGTCCTTCTGCCACGGCTGACCGGTGGGCACGAAGACGACCTCGTCCAGGTCCAGTTCCGAGGCGACCTCGGAGGCGGCCACGAGGTGGCCGTGGTGGATCGGGTCGAAGGTGCCGCCCATGATGCCGAGGCGGAAGCGACGTGGGGTCACAGTGTGGTGCGGTCCTTCAGGGCTCAGTGGCCGGAGCGCTGGCCGCTGCGGCCTGCGGCGCCATGGACATCGACGTCCGTGGTCGGGGCGGGGTGGCGCTTCGCGACGGAGCGCAGGGAGGTGATCGCCGCCAGCATCAGCATCATGAGGGCGAAGGGCCCCACGCCGAACACCCAGGCCGGGGCGATCAGTTCATTGACCACGTGCGCCTCTTCGGCGGCAACGGTCAGGGCAGCGGTGACGTTCTGCATCTGGTGGTTCTCCCTTGTGGCGGCCGGCGCCCCGGCCTCGTATCACGGTGATGTCTGCGGTCCATCCTAGTACGTTCCCCGCACCGTGCCGGTCAGGGGCTGCCGGGACCGGTCAGGGCCGGATCTGCCCCTGGCCGCGCAGGACCCACTTGGTGGTGGTCAGTTCCTCCAGGCCCATCGGACCGCGTGCGTGCATCTTCTGCGTCGAGATGCCCACCTCCGCGCCCAGGCCCAGTTGCCCGCCGTCCGTGAAGCGGGTCGAGGCGTTGACGATCACGGCCGCAGAGTCGATCTCCGCCACGAAGCGGTCGGCGTTGGCCAGGTCGTTGGTCACGATCGCCTCGGTGTGCCCGGTGGACCAGCGGCGGATGTGCTCCATGGCCTCGTCCAGCGATCCCACCGTCTTCACGGCCATCTCCAGTGCCAGGTACTCGGTGCCCCAGTCCTCGTCGGTGGCCGTCTCGGCGGAGGATCCGGCGGCCGAGGGCAACCAGGCCCGGGCGCCGGCGTCCACGTGCAGGAAGACCCCGGCACGGGACAGGGCTCGCAGCACCTCGCGGCCGGCCTCCTCGGCCTCCGCGTGGATCAGCAGGGTCTCGGCCGAGTTGCACACGGAGACCCGCTGGGTCTTGGCGTTCAGCGCGATGTCCACGGCCATCTTCACCGGGGCCGAGGCGTCGATGAACAGGTGCACATTGCCCTCACCGGTCTCGATCACGGGGACCTTGGCGTTGCGGACGACGGTCTGGATGAGGTCCCGTCCGCCGCGGGGGATCAGCACGTCCACTGAACCGCGTTCGGACATCAGCGCGGTGGCGCCGTCCCGCCCGTACTCGTCGATCCCCTGGATGATGTCCGCCTCGAACCCGTGGGCCAGGGCCTGTTCGCGCAGGATCTGGATCAGGACGGTGTTGGTGTGGCGCGCCGCGGATCCACCGCGCAGGATCACGGCGTTGCCGGATTTCAGGGCCAGCCCGGCGATGTCCACGGTCACGTTCGGCCGGGCCTCGTAGATGGCGCCGACCACGCCGAGGGGCACCCGCAGCTGGGTCAGGTGCATCCCGTTGGGCAGGTCCCGGCCCCGCATCACGTTGCCCACCGGGTCGGGCAGGGCCACGAGTTCCTCCAGGGCCGCGGCCAGGGCGCCGATGCGCTGCTCGTCCAGGCTGAGGCGGTCGAGCATGGCCTCCGAGGTGCCCTTCGCCCGGCCGTCCTCCACGTCCTTGCGGTTGGCCGCCAGGATCGCCGGTGCACCGGCCAGCAGCGCGTCCGCCATCCCCTGGAGCGTCTCGTCCTTGCGGGCCCGGCGCGCGGTGGCCAGTTCCCCACGGGCCTTGCGGGCGCGCGCGGCCACCTTCAGGATGGCGTCCCGGACCTCGGTGGGCACCCCGGACACGTCGGTTGCGGCAGCGGAATCAGCAGTGGTGGACATGACGGCAGTCTATCCCGCGGCGGTCCGGCGGGGCCGGACGGGAAGCCGCACACAGTCATCTGTGTGCACCACCGGGCGTTGGTACTCGGGCCCGAACTCCTCCAGCAGCTGGGCGGTCCGCCGCCCGAGCATCGCCGGCAGCTCGGAGGAGGAGTAGTTCACGAAGCCCCGGGCCACCACCGTGCCGCCCGGGTCGGCCAGCTCGATCGGGTCGCCCGCGTCGAAGCGGCCCTGGACCCCGGTGATCCCGGCGGGCAGCAGGGAGCGCTTGTTGGTCACCACGGCGGTGACGGCGCCGTCGTCGATCACCACCCGGCCCTGCACCTCGGCGAGCAGGCCGAGCCAGATGCCGCGGGCGGACTGACGCTTGCCGGACGCCTGGAACCAGGTGCCCACGTCCGCCCCCGCCAGGGCCGCATCGGCGTTGGCGGCCGAGGTGACGAGGGCGTGGATGCCCGAGCCGGAGGCGATCCCCGCGGCCTCCACCTTGGTGACCATGCCCCCGGTCCCGACGCCGGCCGGCCCGGTGCGACCGATCAACACCTCGTCGAGGTCGGCCCGGGACGCCACGTGGGCGATGCGCCTGGCCTCGGGGCGTGAGGGGGGCGCCGTGTAGAGCGCGTCCACGTCGGTCAGCAGCAGCAAGGCGTCCGCCCGCAGCAGGTTGGCCACCAGCGCGGAGAGCCGGTCGTTGTCCCCGAAGCGGATCTCCGCAGTCGTCACGGTGTCGTTCTCGTTGACGATCGGAACCACGCCGAGGGCCAGCAGGCGGTTGAGCGCCCGGTGGGCGTTGGTGTATTGGATGCGGCGGATCAGGTCCTCGGCCGTCAGCAGCACCTGCGCCACCTCCAGGCCGTGCCGCGCGAAGGACGCCGTGTACTGGGCCAACAGCTTGCCCTGCCCGACGGCGGCCGCGGCCTGTTGGGTGGCCAGGTCCCGTGGGCGTTTGCCCAGCCCCAGGGGGTGGATGCCCGCGGCGATGGTGCCGGAGGAGACGAGGACGACCTCGGTGCCGCGGGCGCGCACGGCGGCCAGGGTGTCCACCAGGGAGTCGATGGCCTCACCGTCCACGCCGGTGGGCGTGGTCAACGAGGAGGAGCCGATCTTCACCACGAGGCGGCGGGCCCTCTCCAGGGTGTCCCGGCCCGTGACCGGGTTGGGGACCTGTTCAGCCATGGGACCCGGAATCGGTGTCTGAGTCGTCCTCGATCCCGGCCAGGCGGTTGATCTCCTGGTCCACGGCCCACACCCCGGTCCGGCGTTCGCTCTCCAGCTCCGCCTGGGTGGCGGCACGGGCGGCCTTGCGCTCCTCGTACTCGCGCCGCTTGTCCTGGCGGGTGGGACGGCTCTGGTCCTCCATGCGCAGGTCGGCCCCCCGCGGCCCGCCGAGCAGCTCGGCGCCGGCGGCCATGGTGGGCTCCCAGTCGAAGACCACGCCGTTGTCATCGGCGCCGATGACCACGGCGTCGCCCGGTTTGGCGCCCTGCTTGAACAGCTCGTCCTCCACCCCGAGCCGTGCGAGCCGGTCGGCCAGGTAGCCCACCGCCTCGTCGATGGTGAAGTCGGTCTGGGCCACCCAGCGCTCCGGCTTGGTGCCGCGGACCCGGAACAGCGGTTCCAGGTTGCGCTCCTCGCGGCGGATCTCGAACTCCCCGCGGCCGCCCTTGCGCGAACGGACCGGGCGCGGGCGGAGGACCTCGGGCTCTGCGAGCTGCTCGGGCTCCGGCAGGCGCTTCCGGGCCTGCAGGACCAGGTCGGCCATGGCGAACTTCAGCGGTTCGAGGCCCTTGTGGGACACCGCGGAGATCTCGAAGACCCGCAGTCCACGCTCCTCCAGGGACGCCCGGACCATGTCCGCCATGTCCTGGCCGTCCGGCAGGTCCGTCTTGTTCAGGGCCACCAGGCGGGGGCGCTCGTTCAACGGCACCACCCCCTGACCGGCCTGGGAGAAGGTGGGTTCCACGGCGTAGGCGGCCAGCTCTGCCTCGATCGCCGCGAAGTCGGACAGCGGGTCGCGGTCGGACTCCAGGGAGCCGCAGTCCAGCACGTGCACCAGGGCCGCGCAGCGTTCCACGTGCCGCAGGAACTCCAGGCCCAGGCCCTTGCCCTCGGAGGCCCCGGGAATCAGGCCGGGGACGTCCGCCACCGTGTAGCGGGTGTCCCCGGCCTGCACCACGCCGAGGTTGGGCACCAGGGTGGTGAAGGGGTAGTCGGCGATCTTCGGACGGGCCGCGGAGATCGAGGCGATGAGGGAGGACTTGCCGGCCGAGGGGAAGCCGACCAGGGCGATGTCCGCCACGGACTTCAGCTCCAGGACGATGTCCCGTTCCTCACCGGGGATGCCGAGCAGGGCGAAGCCCGGGGCCTTGCGCTTGGACGAGGCCAGCGCGGCGTTGCCGAGACCGCCCTGACCCCCGTGGGCCGCCACATAGCTGGCCCCGTGGCCCACCAGGTCGGCGAGGATGTTGCCCTCCTGGTCCTTGACCACCGTGCCGTCCGGCACGCTCAGGGTCAGGGACTCCCCCGTCCCCCCGTTGCGGAAGTCGCCCATCCCGGGTCCGCCGTTGCCGGCGTTCCGGTGGGGGGCGTGATGGTAGGAGAGCAGCGTGGTGGTCTGGCTGTCCACCACCAGGGTGACGTCGCCGCCGTCCCCGCCGTTGCCGCCGTCGGGGCCTCCGAGGGGTTTGAACTTCTCCCGCTTGACGGAGGCCACGCCGTGGCCTCCATGCCCGCCGGATACGTGCAGGACCACCCGGTCCACGAAAGCCGCCATGGCCGCCTCTCCTGAAGACTTCTGGGGTACCACCCGTGTGGTGGCACCAGTGTGGTGCATTAACGACTCCGGCGGGGGCGGGCCGCAGTGGCCCGCCCCCGCCGGAGCGATGAAATACCAGGGGATCTCTCCCCCGGCGCCGTCAGCTGGTGATCAACCGGCGATGGCAGGAACGATGTTCACGACCTTGCGGCCACGGCGGTTGCCGTACTCCACAGCGCCGGCGGACAGGGCGAACAGGGTGTGGTCCTTGCCGATGCCGACGTTGGAGCCCGGGTGGAACTTGGTGCCGCGCTGGCGGACCAGGATCTCACCGGCGTTGACGGCCTGGCCGCCGAAGCGCTTCACGCCGAGGAACTGCGGGTTGGAGTCACGGCCGTTCTTGGAGGAACTGCCGGCCTTCTTCGTTGCCATTGCTGAATCCTTTACTCAGGTGCGGCCGTGGGCTGTTCGCCGGGTAACCGCGGGGACGGGTGGGGGGAACCGGTCTCAGGCGATCGAGGTGACCTTGACGGTGGTCAGCTCGGAGCGGTGCCCCTGACGCCTGATGTAGCCGGTCTTGTTCTTGTACTTCTGGATGACAATCTTCTTGCCACGGGAATGGTCAAGGACCTCGGCGGTGACCTTGACCTTGGCCAGGTCATCGGCACCGGTGGTCACCTTGTCCCCGTCCACCAGCATGACGGCGGGCAGCTCCAGGGAGCTTCCGGCCTCAGCGGCGACGCGGTCAAGGGTAACGAGGTCTCCTACGGAAACCTTTTCCTGGCGGCCGCCAGCGCGGACAATCGCGTACACCACTTGGGACTCACTTCTCTCGACATTTACGAATCTGTATTTGCTGCTTTCCCGCACCAGCCCAAACCAGCGGTCCGGCCGGCAACAGCGGACGGTCCCGGACAGCGGGGGCTATGGCCCTAGGCGTACCGGCGGGCTTTCCAACACCCAGGACCGGGCAGACAGAAAACGACGGCGGCGCAGCACCGAGTGTTCATCTTACCCGCCGGTGCCCCTCTGGACCAAATGACACGCTCATTCGGGACGGGCGATGTCCTCGGCCTTGACCCCAACCCCGAGCATCATCGGCGAGGGGGCCCCGCTGGGCTCCGGGGCCGTGTCCTGAGCGGCGGCCGAGGCGCTGAACCGGTGGCCCTGGGCGGCGTCCGCGCCGGAGGAGGAGACATCCACCGTCTGGATGCCCCCTGAGGTTCCGTCCGAGGACGCGGCACGACGGCGGCGCGCCGGTCGCGCTGCCGGCGCGGCAGACGCTGCGGCCGGGGCTGAAGCCGGCGCTGCGGCCGGGGCCGGTGCTGGCTGCTGCTGTCGGTCCGGCTGAGGTTGCTGGTCGTGCGGGGCCTTCTGGTCCAGCGCGCTCTCCAGTGAGGACAGGTCCGGTGTGGACCGGGCGCGCCGGGACGCGCGGCGTCCCCGTGGCATCTGGACGGACTCGCCGCCGATCGTCAGGGTCGAAGCCGACTGCTCGGCGTCCTGCTCGGCGTCCTGACCGTCGCCACCCCGGGCCTCCTGCTGCTGCCTGGGCTGTTCCTCGCGCTTCTCCGCAGGCTTCCCGTCGTGCTTCGGCTCCTGCTTCTCCTCGTGTGCATGGGCCGCGGCGGCCGCCATGTTGGCGAAAGCCGTCCGGGCTGCCTCGGCGCGGGCCTTGCGCTCGGCCTCCTCCTCGGGACTGAGCTGCCGCTCGACCGGTGCCTCGGGCGGGTCCTGGCGATCCCGCTCGGCCTGACGTTCCCGGCTGCGGCGGCGACGCTCACTGCGGGAGGATTTCCGGCCGCCGTCGTGGGCGTTGTCTCCGGAACCGCCGCCCTGGCCGGAACCGGCCTGGCTGCGGGGCTCACCGTGCGCGGTGTGCGCGCGGCGGTGCTCCACTGGCATGTCGTGGACGATGATGCCGCGGCCGTTGCAGTGCTCGCAGGTCTCGGAGAAGATCTCCACCAGCCCGGTGCCCATGCGCTTGCGCGTCATCTGGACGAGGCCGAGGGACGTCACCTCCGCGACCTGGTGCTTGGTGCGGTCCCGGCCGAGGCACTCGACCATCCGGCGCAACACCAGGTCGCGGTTGGACTCGAGCACCATGTCGATGAAGTCGATGACGATGATGCCGCCGATGTCCCGCAGCCGCAGCTGACGGACGATCTCCTCGGCCGCCTCCAGGTTGTTCTTGGTGACGGTCTCCTCCAGGTTGCCGCCCGAGCCGGTGAACTTGCCCGTGTTGACGTCCACCACCGTCATGGCCTCGGTCCGGTCGATCACCAGGGAGCCGCCGGAGGGCAGGAACACCTTGCGGTCCAGCGCCTTCTGCAGCTGCTCGTCGATGCGGTTCGAGGCGAAGAGGTCCTCACCCTCGTGCTCCTCGGGCTTCCACTGCTGAAGTCGGGGCAGCAGGTCGGGGGCCACGTAGGTCACGTAGGCCTCGATGTTGTCCCAGACCTCCTCGCCCTGGACGACCATGCCGGAGAAGTCCTCGTTGAAGACGTCGCGGACCACCTTGATGGTCAGGTCCGGCTCGGAGTAGAGCAGTTCGGGAGCCAGCGTCTTGGTGGACGCGGCGGCCGCCTCGATCCCCTCCCACTGGGCCCGCAGCCGGTTGATGTCATGCATCAGCTCCTGCTCCGAGGTGCCCTCGGCCGCAGTCCGCACGATCACGCCGGCGTTCTCCGGAAGGTGGTCCTTCAGGATCTTCTTCAGGCGGGAGCGCTCCACGTCCGGGAGCTTGCGGGAGATGCCGGTCATCGAACCACCCGGCACGTAGACCAGGTAGCGGCCGGGCAGGGAGATCTGGCTGGTCAGGCGGGCGCCCTTGTGGCCCACCGGGTCCTTGGTGACCTGCACCAGCACGGAGTCACCCGACTTCAACGCGTTCTCGATCTTGCGGGACTTGCCCTCGAGGTTGGCGGCGTCCCAGTTGACCTCACCGGCGTACAGCACGGCGTTGCGGCCGCGGCCGATGTCCACGAAGGCGGCCTCCATGGACGGCAGCACGTTCTGAACCTTGCCCACGTAGACGTTGCCGATCAGCGAGTCCTGGGTGGTGTTGGACACGAAGTGCTCGGCGAGGACACCGTCCTCCATCACGGCGATCTGGATGCGGTGGTCCCGTTGGCGCACCAGCATCTTACGGTCCACCGATTCGCGCCGGGCCAGGAACTCGGCCTCGGTGATGACATGGCGGCGTTGGCGACCGCCGGAGCGGGAATCACGGCGGCGCTGACGCTTGGCCTCCAGTCGCGTGGACCCCTTGAGCGAGGTGACGGCCTCAGGGCCGGTGGAGCCGGACTGACGCGGTGCGCGGACGCGGGTCACCGTGTTCTCCGGGTCGTCCCCGTCCCGGCCCTCCAGGTCCATGTCCACGTCGCCACGGCGGCGCTTGCGGCGTCGACGCGTACTGCCACCCTCACCGTCGGTCTCGTCGTGGTCGGCGGCGCCGTCTGCGTCCCGAGGGCCGGAGCCGCGCTGGGACTGGTCGTCGCCGTCGTCGCTGCGGTCCTGTTCCGAGCCCTGGCCACCGGAGCGGCCACGGCTGCGGCGTCGCCGGCGGGAGGAACGGGAGCCCGACTGGTGGTCGTCGTCCTCACCCTGGCCGTGCTGCTGGTCGTCACCGTCGTCATCCGTGCGGTCGGCGCGATCGGAGTGGTCGGAGCGGTTGTTGCGGGACTGGCGCGGGGCCGGCGGCAGCGTCGACAGGTCCGGCGCCTGGAAGATCAGGGCCAGCGGATCGTGCGGCACCGCGAAGGGGTCCTCGGTCTCCGCCTCAGCCTCGGCTGATTCCGCCGGTTGGGCTGGTTCGGCTGGTTCCGCCGGTGCCTCGGCGGCGGGATCGTCCTGCTGCGGGGCGACGGGCTCCTCCGACGCGACGGCCTGACCTGCGGCGACTGCGTCATCGGGGGTGTCTGTGTCATCGGGTGCGTCTGTATCGACGGCCGGCCCTGCCGCCGGTGGGGCCACCGGGGCTGCCGTCTCCTCCGGGGGCGCCGCGGCGGCCGCCTGCGTGATGGAGTCCTCGCCCTGTTCGTTCTGTTCGCTCTGCTCGTTCTGATCGTTGGCTGTCATGAACAGCACCTCCTGCACCGCGATCACGCCACACTCGTGCCCGCGGAGCGGCTAGGTCCGTTCCCGGAGGCGTTTCCCCCGACCCGTCCAGCGGTCCTCGGGGTGCCGCCGTCGACGGACTCCAAAAGTCTGAGGTGAACCGTGGACGCGTTCCGCTGGATGCGGGGCACGAACCCGGAACCATCGGCGCCCACCCCGGTCTGACGCGTGGTCTCGCGTGCACATGGCGGCTGTCGCAAGGCCTTCGGACGCGCGGTCCGCATCCCTGAAGGCCGGGCAGTTTCCTAACACTGCCGCATTCCTGCCGCCGGCCCGGTGGCCGTCCGATGGACTCTGCCGATGGTGTGGCCACCGGCGAGTCGATGTTCATTGTCTCACACGCCTGTGGACAACACCGGGAGGTTCTGCAGCCGTGAGGTTCTACGATGGGACGGTGAACTCCCCCGCGAACGTCGGCGCCCGCGCCGAAGCCATTCCCGTTCCCGCGACCGAACGACACCTGAGTTGGTACGCGCGGCCCCTCGGCGCGGCGTGGATGCTCCTGGTGACCGGGCTGATCGGCCTGTACGGCACCCTCATGCTGGTCATGGAGCGGGTGATGCTGTGGAACGATCCGGACCACATCACCAGTTGCGACCTGAACCCCTGGGTGTCCTGCGGCGAGGTGATGAAGACCTGGCAGTCGCAGCTGTTCGGCTTTCCCAACCAATTCATCGGCATGGTGGCGTTCCCGATCGTCCTCACCATCGCGATGGCCCTGTTCGCCCGCGCGCGCTTCGCCCGCTGGTACTGGATCGGGATGAACGTGGGGGTGCTGGCCGGATTCGTCTTCATCGTGTGGCTGTGGAGTCAGGCCGTCTATGACATCAACATCCTGTGCCTGTACTGCATGGTGGTCTGGGCGGGGATGATCCCGATGTTCGTCCTGCTCACCTCCCGCAACCTCCAGCACGGCGTCATCCCGTCGACCGCCAGGGTGCGGAGGTTCGCCGCCGAGTGGAGCTGGCCGATCATCGTGCTGCTCTACGTGGGGGTCCTCGCCTCGATCATGCTGCGCTTCTCGAGCGCCTTCTTCTGATCCGGGGTGGTCAGCCGAGCAGGGTGACGAGGTCGGTGCGCAGGGTCGCCGGGTCCATGTCCGGGCGGGGCTCGGTCACGTAGATCTCCCAGAACGGCAGGGCCGGCTCGTGGCCCGCCGCCGAGACCTCGTGCATGAAGGAGCCCCAGGCCGCGCCCAGCCCGTCAAAGGAACCCAGGTGGGAGACGATCGCGATGCGGCCCGCCGGCAGCCGGGAGGGGCGCAGCGCCAACCCCGAGGCCGACGTCAGCTGGTCCGCCGGGGCGCGGTCCACCGGGAGGCCGACCTCCATGTCCACCGTGTCCGCCGGCATACGCGTGTGCAGCGCGAAGGCCGGGCCCACCGGCTGGATGCCCTGGGCTTCGAGAGCCGGGAACAGTGCGGTGAAGGTCGAGTCGAAGGCTGCCGCCATCTCCGCCATCGGGTGGTCGGTGAAGGTGCTCACGACCGTGGGCACCTCCGGCGCCTCGAGCACCGTCACCTCGGTGTAGGGCTCGGCCAGGAAGTACGGGGTCTCGTGGGTGCTCATGCGACGAGGCTAGGCCCGTTCACACCACAGGACCACTCCGAAACTGCGGCCCGGTGACCGGACGGACCGGGGGCTGACCGGACCGACCGGGGGGGCTGACCGGGAACACTGGTTCGGCCGACTCCTGCACAGCCGCCGGGGCATCCGGCTCTGTCCACGGCGGGGCGCCCGGCCCGACGAACCCGGCCCAGGTTCGGCCACGATGGCCGGGTGGGCGCCACCGAACCGAACCGTGTGAGGCAGGACCCCCTGCTGGTCTCCTGCCGCGAATCCGAGAACCGCCGTTCCGCCAGCACGTGGCGGCGGGCCGTGGAGCGGGGTGACGCCCTGCGCCTCGCCCCCGGGGTCTACTGCCGGACCGAATCCTGGTTCCGGCACGCCCCATGGGACCGCTATCTGATCGGCGCCGTGGCCCATGCGCTCTCCCGCCAGGAGCCTGCCGTCTTCGTGGGCCTCACCGCCCTGTTGCTCCGGGGGCTCCCGACCGCCGAGGTCCCTCCACACCTCGAGGTCCGGGCGGGTTCTGCCGGCCGGGCCGGGGTAGCCCGCCCGCCGAAGCTCTACCGGGACGGCAACGAGCGGATGCAGGTCTATCTCGGGCATCTCCAGAACGCAGGACGGGAGTTCAACGGCTCGTTCCCCGTCCTGCCGACAACCCGCCGGCGCTGGACGAGCCGCCCGATGTCCGCAGAGCCGGAGTCGGTCGAGGTCCGACTCTCCGAGGGGACCGTGGTGGGCACCGTCCTCTGCGCACCACTCCTCCATGCCCTGAGCGAGGTCCTCATCCATGAGCCGCTCATGGTCTCCACGGCGCCGGCGGATGCCGTCAAGCGACGCCACGGTGCGTGGGCGACGACCTTCTCTGAACGGGCCGAACCACTGATGACCACGACGACCGCCCACCGCCGATTCCAGGCAGCGTGGTCCTTCGCTGACGGCCGCGCGGAGTCTCCGGGTGAGTCCCTGAGCCGGGCGACCATCCATGAACTGGGGTTCGTGGTCCCCGAACCCCAACGTGATCTCCATGACCAGGCGGGTCGCTGGATCGCGCGGGTCGACAACTGGTGGGAGGGGATCACGCTGGCCGGAGAGTTCGACGGCGAGACCAAGTACTCGGAAGCCCTCCGGAAGCCCGGCGACTCCTGGCAGGACGTCCTGGTCCGCGAGAAGGAACGGGAGGATGCGATCCGACGTACCGGCGCGGGAGTGATGCGTTGGGTGTGGAAGGACGTCCGGAACCTGCCACGATTCGAGCGCCTGTTCGTGCACCACGGGGTGCCCCGGCGCGCAGACTGAGACTCGGGAGGGACCGAGAAGGGACCCGGGAGGCCCTCAGGAGGCAGCCGGAAACACAACGTCATCCGATTCCACGCATCGGGGCCGGGAAACGACCACCAGGATGCGTGGAATCGGATGACATCGCACCGGGCCCTCGCGCTGAGGCGCTCTGTGGCTCAGACGAACCCGGCGCTCAGTGGCTCAGGCGAATCGGCGAACCCGGCGCTCAGCAACTCACGCGAACCAGAGGCCCAGCTCACGGGTGGCGGACTCGGTCGAGTCGGAGCCGTGGACGAGGTTCTTCTGCACGGACTCGCCCCAGTCGCGGCCGAGGTCGCCGCGGATGGTCCCCGGGGCCGCGGTGGTGGGCTCGGTGGTACCGGCCAGGGAGCGGAACCCCTCGATCACGCGGTGTCCCTCGACGCGGGCGGCCACCACCGGGCCGGACCCCATGAACTCCACCAGGGGCTCGAAGAAGGGCTTGCCCTCGTGCTCGGCGTAGTGCTGCACGAGCAGCTCCCGGCCCGGCACCAGCATGGTCAGGTCGGTGACGGTGTATCCCTTGGCCTCGATCCGGGCCAGGATCTGGCCGGTCAGGTTGCGGGCCACGCCGTCGGGCTTGATCAGGACGAGGGTCTCTTCAACGGTGGTGCTCACGAATGCTCCTTGATGTGCGGGACGGTTGTGCGGGACGGTTTCTCCGGGTCCAACCCTAACGGGGCACGACCGGTCCTTCCGTCAGGCCCCGTCCGGATGCTCTTCGCGCCAGCGGGCCTCCGCCTCGGCGCGCTGGACGTTCTCGCGGTCGATCTGTCCGCCCTTGGTCACGGCGTACCACCAGGCGAGCCCGAAGCCGACCCCCACGATCGCCATCGTGTACTCGATGAACGCGGAGGCCACCAGCAGGATCTGGATGGCCCAACCGATCCAGAGGCCCACCGGCTTCCGGACGAGCGCACAGTCCAGGATGGCCACGACGGCCAGGACCAGGGAGATCGTCAGGATCCAGGGCGCCATCGTGGTGCCCCGGTTCGCGCCGAACATGGCCAGTCCGAAGAAGACCAGGACCAGGGCCTCCATCACGAGGACGGAGGATGTGAAGGTCGCCCGGATGGAGCGGGCCTTCTTGCGCTGCCCGGGGGTCCAGGCGCGCTGGGACCTGGACTCGCGCGCCGGCCGCCAGGTCTCGCGCTGGCCGTCCGTCTGGTCACCGCTCATGGTCCCCGCCCTCCTCGAAGATGTCCTCGAACTCCTCTTCGTCCTCATCCAGCCCGTCGCCCAGCTCCAGGCCGAAATCGTCAAACACGTCCACGGCGGTGGGCACGGCCACCACCTCGGGCGTCGTCGGTCCGGACGATCCGCCCGCAGGGGCACCCAGCAGCTCCCGGGCCTCCGCCACGAGGGTGATGGAGCCGGTGATCAGTACCCCGCCGCCCAGCCCGGACGCGTCGCCGCCCTCCACCGCCTCGGCGCGGCCCACGGCCCACTCGATGGCGTCCGGGAGGGACTCTGTGGCGAAGAGGTCGTCCTCCGGCCAGCCGGCGTCCAGGGCCAGCTGCGCCAGTTCGCCGGCCGGGATGGCCCGCGGCGAGTCGGACTGCGTCAGGCACAGGTCCTCCACCTCGTCGCCGAACCGACGGTAGAGCTCCGTCAGCATGGACAGGGCGTCCTTCTCCTGCAGGATCCCCACCACGAGGACCAGCTTCTCCAGGCCGAAGGCCTCCTGCAGCGCGCCGGCGGTGGCCTTGATCCCCGCGGGGTTGTGCGCGGCGTCCACCACGATGGTCGGTGCCTTCCGCAGCACCTCCAACCGGCCCGGGGCCGCCACCTGTGCCACGCCTTCGGCCAACAGGTCGAACGACAGCGGGGTCTCTGGCCCGAAGAACGCCTCGAGCGCGGCGATCGCCAGGGCCAGGTTCTCCGCCTGGTGCCCGCCGTGCAGCGGCAGGGTCAGGTCCGGGTAGCGCCCGGCGATGCCCTGCACGGAGACCTGCTGGCCGCCGACGGCGACGGAGCGGGACTCGACCCCGAAGTCCACGCCCTCGAACCGGAAGCCGGCTCCGGCGGCCCGGGCCGCATCCAGCAGCACCTGCGCGGCGTCCGGGTCCTGGGCCGCGGAGACGAGGAATCCGCCGGGCTTGATGATGCCGGCCTTCTCCTCGGCGATCTCCGCCTCGGAATCCCCGAGCAGGTCGCTGTGGTCCAGCGAGATCGGTGTCACCACGGACACCACGGCATCCGCCACGTTGGTGGCGTCCGTGATCCCGCCGAGGCCGACCTCGAGCACCACCACGTCCACGGGTTCGTCCGCGAAGACGGCGAAGCCCAGGACGGTCACGGCCTCGAAGTAGGTCAGCCGGACCTCCCCGGCCGCCTCGAGCTCGGCGTCCACCACCTGCACCATCGGCAGGATCTCGTTCCAGATCCGCACGAAGGTGTCGTCCTGGACGGGGGCGCCGTCGATGCTGATGCGCTCGGTCACCGAGCTCAGATGCGGCGAGGTGTACCGCCCCGTGCGCAGCCCGTAGGCGCGCAGCACCGACTCGATGATCCGCGCTGTGGAGGTCTTGCCGTTGGTCCCGGTCAGGTGGATGACCGGGGCGGCGCGCTGCGGTTCGCCGAGCAGTTCCATGGCCCGGAACATCGGGCCCATGCGCGGCTCCATCTTGTTCTCCGGGGCCCGCGCGAGCAGGTCACGGTAGACGTCCTCCACCGACTGGGGCGCCTGGGGCGTCTGGCTCATGCTTCCACCTTCTCCACAGTGACCTTCTCGACCGTGACCCGCACGGTCTTGGTCGCGTCGTCCGCCGGGTCCCGGCGCGGATCCTGCTCACCGGAGTCCTGAAGCACCAGTTCCAGGGTCAGGGTCTCGTTCGAGACGAGGTCCCGGTGCGCCTCGACAGCCTGCACGACGGCGGCCGGCCCGGTGATCTCGGTCCGCACCCGGTCCGACACCTGCAGCCCGGCGTCCTTGCGGGCCGCCTGCACGGCGCGGATCACGTCGCGCGCGGTGCCCTCAGCGGCCAGTTCAGCCGGCACGCCCGTGTCCAGGACCAGGAAGCCGCCGGGCACCACGGTGACGGCCTGCGCCTGGCCCGCGCCGCCGTCGTCGGTTCCGGCCCCGGCTGCCGCGCCGGAGGCACCCACAGTGGTCTCGAGGGAGTACTCCCCCTCCTGCAGCGCGATCCCGCCGGCCACCACCGAGCCGTCCTCGGCTTGCGACCAGTCGCCGGACTTGGCGCCCTTGAGGGCCACCTGCACCTGCTTGCCCAGCCGCGGCCCGGCCGCGCGGGCGTTGACGGACAGGGACTGGCTGATGCCGAAGTCCGCCGCGGAGACCTCGTCGGCGTCCAGCAGCCGCACCTCCTTGAGGTTCAGCTCGTCCTTGATGATCTCCGTGTAGGCCCCGGTCAGAGAGGCGGCATCCGGGACCACCACGGTGAGGGACTGCAGGGGCAGCCGGACGCGGCGCTTGGCGCCCTTGCGCAGGGAGGACCCGGCGGAGGCGATGCGGCGCACGGTCTCCATCCGCTCCACGCTGGCCTCGGCCGCCGCCTCGGCGCCGTCCTGGGAGCCGTCCTGGGAGTCGGCGCCGAAGCCGGAGAAGAACGGGGTGGGATCCGGGTAGTCGCTCAGGTGGACCGAGCGGCCCCCGGTCAGCCCGCGCCAGATCTCCTCGGCCACGAGCGGCATCAACGGCGCGGCCGCCCGGCAGAAGGCCTCCAGGCAGGTGAAGAGCACGTCCAGGGCCTGGGTGTCCTCGTCGAAGAACCGCTGGCGCGAGCGGCGCACGTACCAGTTGGTCAGGGTGTCCGTGTAGGCGCGCAGGGCGTCCGTGGCGTCGGAGACCTCGTAGGCGTCCATGCCGGTCTTGACCTCGCGCAGCATCCGCCCGGTGGCGGCCAGCAGGTACTGGTCCAGGGGGTCGGTGGACTCGTACCGCGGTTGGGCGCGGTAGCCGGCGGGCCGGGCACTGCCGTCTGCGGACCGGCCGCGGGCGGAGTTGGCGTAGAGGCTGAAGAAGTGCCACACGTTCCAGGCCGGCAGCAGCACCTGGCGGGTGCCCTCGCGGATCCCCTCCTCGGTGACCACGAGGTTGCCGCCGCGCAGGATCGGCGAGGCCATCAGGAACCAGCGCATGGCGTCCGAGCCGTCCCGGTCCAGCACCTCCGAGACGTCGGGGTAGTTCTTCAGCGACTTGGACATCTTCTGCCCGTCTGAGCCCAGCACGATCCCGTGGCTGATGACGTTGGAGAACGCCGGCCGGTCGAACAGGGCGGTGGAGAGCACGTGCATGGTGTAGAACCATCCGCGCGTCTGGCCGATGTACTCCACGATGAAGTCGGCCGGGTGGTGGCCGGAGTCGAACCAGTCGCGGTTCTCGAAGGGGTAGTGCACCTGGGCGTAGGGCATGGAACCGGAGTCGAACCAGACGTCCAGCACGTCCTCAACGCGCCGCATGGTCGCCCCGGCGGCGGCGGCCTCCGGGTCCGGGTGGGGGCGGGTCAGCTCGTCGATCCAGGGCCGGTGCAGGTCCACCTCGCCGGCCGCGTTGCGCGGCAGCCGGCCGAAGGCCTCCTGGATCTCGGCGAGTGAGCCGTGGACCTCCTGCAGCGGGTAGTCCGGGTGGTCGGACTCCCAGACGGGGATCGGGGACCCCCAGTAGCGGTTCCGGGAGATCGACCAGTCGCGGGCGTTCTCGAGCCACTTGCCGAACTGTCCGTGCTTCACGTTGGACGGGATCCAGTTGATGTCCTCGTTCAGCTCGACCATGCGGTCCTTGAACGCGCTGACGGACACGTACCAGGAGGTGATGGCGCGGTAGATCAGCGGGGTGCGGCACCGCCAGCAGTGCGGGTAGGAGTGCTCGTAGGAGGTCTCCCGGACCAGCTTGCCTTCCGCCCGCAGGGCCCGGATGATGCTGCGGTTGGCCTCGAAGACCTGGACCCCGGCGACGTCCTGCAGCACGCCGCCGCCGCGGTCCCCGTCCCCGAACAGGGGCAGGAATCTCGCCCCCTCGTCCACGGAGAGGATCACGGGGATCCCGTTCGCCTCGCAGACCCGCTGGTCGTCCTCGCCGTAGGCGGGGGCCTGGTGCACCACTCCGGTGCCGTCCTCGGTGGTCACGTAGTCGTCCACCAGCAGCTGCCACGCGTTCTGCGTCCCGTACGCCTCGTGATCAGTGAAGTAGCTGAACAGCGGCTCGTAGGTGAGGCCGGCCAGCCGGCCCCCCGCGTAGGTGGCCGTGACCGCCTCGGTGATGGCGCCGGCGTCGGGATAGCCCAGCTGGGCGGCGTGCGCGCCGAGCAGGTCCGCGGCCAGCAGGTACCGGTGGCCGGCCACGGACTCGTCCGCGTCCGGTCCGGCCGGGACCACGGCGTAGGTGAAGTCCGGCCCGACGACGAGGGCCTGGTTGGTCGGCAGGGTCCAGGGGGTGGTGGTCCAGGCGAGCACCCGCACGCCGGTGAGCTCGGCGGCCAGGCCCGGCTCAGCCGCATCAGGCCGGGCGCCCGTCACCGGGAAGGCCACCGTGACCGAGGGGTCCTGGCGGGACTTGTAGACGTCGTCGTCCATCCGCAGCTCGTGATTGGACAGCGGCGTCTCGTCCTTCCAGCAGTACGGCAGCACCCGGAAGCCGCGGTAGGTCAGGTCCTGGGAGTGCAGGGACTTGAAGGCCCACAGCACGGACTCCATGAACTCGGGGTTCAGGGTCTTGTAGTCGTTCTCGAAGTCGACCCAGCGGGCCTGCCGGTTGACGTAGTCCTTCCACTGGTCCGTGTACTTCAGCACGGAGGCGCGGCAGGCGTCATTGAACCGGTCGATGCCCATGGCCTCGATCTGGGCCTTGTCCGTCATGCCCAGCTGCTTCATGGCCTCGAGTTCGGCGGGCAGCCCATGGGTGTCCCAGCCGAAGCGGCGCTCCACGCGGCGGCCCTGCTGGGTCTGGTAGCGGGCCACCAGGTCCTTGACGTATCCGGTGAGCAGGTGTCCGTAGTGCGGCAGGCCGTTGGCGAAGGGCGGTCCGTCGTAGAACACGAACTCGTTGGGCGAGCCGTCCTCGTGCTCCGCGGGACGGGCGTCGATGGAGGCCTGGAAGGTGCCGTCCGCCTCCCAGTACCTCAGGATGCGCTCCTCGATCTGGGGGAAGCGCGGCGAAGCGGGGGTGCCGGCGCCGGTGGCGTCCGGATCAGAGCTGGCGAGGGGGTACACGGGGCGTTCCATCCTTGCGTGAGGTCGACTGTGGTGCTGGTCTGCTCTTGCTGCAAGGACGCCTGGGCCGGTCCGGCCTCAGGAAGAGGCCGGGGACGACGGCGGCGCGGTACCACCCTGCTTGCCGTCCCCTTCCCGGTGGTGCCGGGAGGCGGGGGCGGCCGCTCGTGACAGCTGTGACGGGCTGACCCGTCCGGTTCTACTGGGGCTGAGAGCCTGTTCTTCCGGAAGCTCGCCGGTGATGGCCGGGTCGACGCTGGTGGGTATTCGAGATGCTGGGCCCGATTCTACGCCTTTTCCCCGGCGGGAGGGGACGACGGTGCGGACGGCTTCTCCCGCGAGGAGTCGAAGTACTCGACCACCGCGGTGAGCACCCCGGCCAGGACGGCGTAGGTGGCCCGGGGGCGGCGAGCGCCCAGCCTGGCGACGAACGCCTCCGCCCAGCGGTCCGAGACCGCCGTGAACCAGATGGCCCCGGCGGCGGCACCGCCGGCCAGGGCCCCCACGGCCAGCGGCCGGCCCACGCGCCCCAGGGTGGAGGACTCCGGCACGGGCTCGCCCTGGACCTCGGCCTCGCGCTCGGCCCGGTCCCCGGCCAGCACCACGCCGCCGGCCGTCAGGGTGGCGACCACGCCGCCGGTCCACAGCACGAGCGGTGCCCTCGGGATCCGCCAGAGGGGGATCGCCGAGACGGCCCCCGTGGCCAATCCCATGCCGAGCGCCCGGCGCAGTCTCGGGGTGTTCTCCATGCTCAATCCTCCTGCGTCCTGATGACCTTGAACTGGGCGGCCTGGGCCACCGGGCGCAGCACGATCTGGTCCAGGTTGACGTGGTGCGGCACGGTGACGGCGTAGCTGCACACGTCCGCCACGTCCTCGGCCGTGAGCGGGGACTCCACGCCCGCGTAGACCTTGTCGGCCCCCTGCTGGTCGCCCCGCAGCCGGTTGCGGGTGAACTCCTCGGTGTGCACCATCCCCGGCAGCACCTCCACGACCCGCACGTTGTGCTCGGCCTCCTCGAGTCGCAACGCGCCGACCAGGCCGTGCTGGGCCATCTTGGCCGCGTTGTACCCGGCCCCGCCCTCGTAGCTGGCCAGGGCCGCCGTCGAGGTCAACACCAGCACGGTGCCGTGGCCGGTGGCCCGCAGCATCGGCAGGAAGGCCTGCGTGGTGTTCAGGGTGCCGGCCACGTTGACCCGGTACATCCAGTCCCAGTCCTCGGGCCGGCCCTCGGCCACGTGGTCCGTGCCGAGGGCGCCGCCGGCGATGCACAGCAGGGTGTCCGCTCCCCCACCGTCCCGGACCGCCTTCGCGGCCCGGTCCACCTGGTCCCGGTCGGCGACGTCCACGGCCAGGGGGACGACGGTGCCGGTCCCGGCGGGCACCTGGGCGGCCAGGGACTCGAGGCGCTCCGCCCGGCGGGCGAGGGCGAAGACGGTCCATCCCTCGGCGGCCAGCTGGGCGGCGGTGGCCCGGCCGATGCCGGATGAGGCCCCGGTCACGACGGCGGAGCGGTGCGGTTGAGCGTTCATGCCCCCACCCTAGTCAGGTGCGTCACAGCGCCGCGAACTGCTTGGTGGGGTTGAGGATGCCGAGGGGGTCCACGGCGTCCTTGATGACGCGGTGCAGGTGCCGGCTGCCCTCGTCCAACTCCCGGGCCAGCCAGCCGCTCTTGAGGGAGCCGACCCCGTGCTCGCCGGTGATGGTGCCGCCGAGCTCCAGACCGATCGCCATGATCTCGTCGAAGGCCTCGTGGGCCAGGCGCACGGACTCCTGGTCCGCGGCGTCGAAGAAGACGGCGGGATGCATGTTGCCGTCACCGGCGTGGGCGACCACCGCGATCATCAGCCCGGTCCGCTCGCGGACGACGTCCAGCCGGTCGTAGAACTCCGGGATCCTGGTGCGGGGCAGGCAGACGTCGTCCAGCAGCTGCCCTCCCCCGTGGTCGTGCGAGTACCGCTCGAAGGCCGGGTGGGCCATCCGGCGGGCCGCCACGAGGGCGTCGCTGTCCTCGGGGTCGTCGCTGAAGGCCACGTCCAGGGCCTGATTCCGTTCGGCGACGGCGGCGAACTCGGCGACCTCCCGGGCCGCCTCGGCCGCCACCCCGTCCCCGTCCGACTGCATCAGCAGCAGGGCGCCGGCCTGCTCGTCCAGCCCGAAGTCGCCGAAGCGGTTGAGCAGGTCCAGCGAGATCCGGTCCATGGACTCCATGAGGGAGGGGCGGGCGCCGGCCCCCATGAACTCGGCGACGGTGCTGGCCGCGGCCCGGGCGTTCGGGAAGGTGGCCACGGCGGTCAGCGGCGGCGGCAACAGCGGAACCAGCCGGAGGGTGGCCTCCACGATCACCCCGAGGGTGCCCTCGGAGCCGACGAACAGGCGGCACAGGTCCAGCCCGGCCACCCCCTTGGCGGTCTTGGTGCCCAGCCGGGTGAGGGTGCCGTCGGCCAGGACCACGGCGATCTCACGGACGTAGTCCCGGGTGACGCCGTACTTCACGCAGCACAGCCCGCCGGCGTTCGTGGCGAGGTTGCCGCCGATCGAGGAGATCGCCACGGACCCGGGGTCCGGCGGGTAGGACAGCCCGTGCGGGGCCAGTGCGTCCTTCAGGTCCTGGTTGATGATCCCGGGTTCCACGGTCACGGTCTGCTCGGCCGCGTTGACCTGCAGGATCCGGTCCATCCTCTCGACCGAGAGCAGCAGGCAGCCGTCCACCGCGTTCGCCCCGCCGGAGATCCCCGAGCGGGCGCCCTGCGGCACCACGGGGACCCGGTGCCTGGAGGCCCAGCGCAGGGTGGCCTGCACGTCCTGCACGGTGCGGGCCCGGACCAGGGCCAGGGCCGTGCCGACGGCCGCGAAGGGGGCCTCGTCCCGGGCGTGGGAGGAGACCACGTCCGGGTCCGTGCTCAGCGCGCCCTCGGTGAGTTCCGGCGTGAGCTTCGCGGCAAGATCCTCGAGCAGCTCCCGGATGCCGGCCGGCTCCGCGCTCATGAGGCCTTCTCCCGCAGGTGATCGCGCAGCACCACGGCCTGGTTGTTCTCGGTGTCCTTCGCGGCGTACAGCAGCACGAGGTCATTCTTGCGGGAGTCTCTCCAGCGCTCCAACAGGGCCTCCACGGCCGGTGCGCCGCCGCCGTCGGGCTCCTCCGGGTCTGCGGGGTCCTCCAGCTCGGCCGCGTACCGCCGGCGGAAGGAGGCGAAGCGGTCCGGATCGTGGTGGAAGTCCTTCCGGAGCTCGGCGGAGGGGGCCACCGCCTTGCACCACTCGTCGAGCTCGAGATCGGCCTTGGCGATGCCGCGGGGCCAGATCCGGTCGATCAGGACGCGGTACCCGCCGTCCGGGGAGTCGTAGACACGGCGGATGCGGATCTCCGCGGGACGCTGTCCGGATGCTGCTGCCATGTCCCTACCGTAGACCCTGGCCCGGCCCGGGTTCGGGGGTGCGCGGGGGTCATGGGAGAATCGAGACCATGGCTGAACAGACCCCGGGCACAGACACGCCCGCCACCTCTCCGTCCACTGCACCCGCCGTCGCACCCGCCGTGACCGTTCCGGACCGCCCCGGCCTGGAGGGGCTCGAGGACAAGCTCTCCGCCGTCTGGCGCCAGGAGGGCACCTATGCCTTCGAGGCGGACACCACGCGGGAGGCGGTCTACTCGATCGACACCCCGCCGCCGACCGCCTCCGGGTCCCTGCACGTGGGGCACATGTTCTCCTACACGCAGACCGACGTGCTGGCCCGGTACCAGCGGATGACGGGCAAGAACGTGTTCTACCCGATGGGCTGGGATGACAACGGCCTGCCCACCGAGCGCCGGGTGCAGAACTACTACGGGGTGCGCTGCGACCCGACCAGGCCGTACATCGAGGGCTACCGCCCGCCGGAGCAGCCCGCGAAGAACCAACGTGACTGGGACGTGGTGTCCCGCAAGAACTTCATCGAGCTGTGCGAGGAACTGGCCGTGGAGGACGAGAAGGTCTTCGAGGACCTCTTCACCCGGCTGGGACTGTCCGTGGACTGGTCCCTGACCTACCGGACCATCGACGACACGTCCCGCGCCGTCTCCCAACGGGCCTTCCTGCGCAATCTGGCCTCCGGCGACGCGTACATGGCCGAGGCGCCCACCCTGTGGGACGTCACCTTCCGCACCGCCGTGGCCCAGGCCGAGCTGGAGGACCGCGAGGTGCCCGGCGCCTACCACCGGATCCCCTTCTTCACGCCGGACGGGCAGCGGGTGGTCATCGAGACCACCCGGCCCGAGCTGCTGCCGGCCTGCTCGGCCCTGGTGGCCCATCCCGACGACGAGCGGTACCAGGGCCTGTTCGGGACCACCGTGACGTCCCCCCTGTTCGGGGTCGAGGTCGAGGTCCGGGCCCACGGGCTGGCCAAGCCGGACAAGGGCTCCGGCATCGCCATGGTCTGCACCTTCGGCGACCTGACGGACGTCACCTGGTGGCGCGAGCTCGACCTGCCCACGCGCACCGTGGTGGGCCGCGACGGCCGCTTCCATGCCGAGACCCCCGAGTGGATCACCACCGAGTCCGGCCGGGCCGAGTACGTCAAGCTCGCCGGCAAGACCGTGTTCTCGGCCAAGGAGGCCGTGGTGGCGTCCCTGACCGAGGCGGACCTGCTGGACGGCGAGCCGAAGAAGATCACCCACCCGGTGAACTTCTTCGAGAAGGGGGACAAGCCCCTCGAGGTGATCTCCTCCCGCCAGTGGTACATCCGCAACGGCGGGCGGGACGCGCAGCGGCGCGAGAAGCTCGTGGCCCGTGGCCGGCAGCTGTCCTGGCATCCCGAGTTCATGCGGTCCCGGTACGAGAACTGGGTCCAGGGCCTCAACGGTGACTGGCTCGTCTCCCGCCAGCGGTTCTTCGGCGTGCCGATCCCCGTCTGGTACCCGCTGGACGACTCCGGCGAACCGGACTACGACCACCCGATCCTGCCCGCCGAGGACCAGCTGCCGGTGGACCCGGTGGCCGAGGCCGCGCCGGGCTACGAGGACGCCCAGCGGGACGTGCCCGGCGGGTTCACCGGTGACCCGGACGTGCTGGACACCTGGGCCACGTCCTCGCTCACCCCGCAGATCGCCGGGCGGTGGAGCCGGGATGAGGACTTCTTCGCCTCGGTCTTCCCCTTCGACCTGCGCCCCCAGGGCCACGACATCATCCGGACCTGGCTCTTCTCCACCGTGGTACGCGCCGAGTCACTCCAGGACACGGTGCCGTGGAACCACACCGCCCTGTCCGGCTGGATCCTGGACCCGGACCGCAAGAAGATGTCCAAGTCCAAGGGCAACGTGGTGGTCCCCACCGACGTGCTGGACGAGTACGGCTCGGATGCGGTCCGCTACTGGGCCGCCTCGGCCAAGCTCGGTGCGGACACCGCCTACGAGGTCGCGCAGATGAAGATCGGCCGGCGCCTGGCCATCAAGCTGCTCAACGCCTCGAAGTTCGCGCTGAACCTGGGCGCCTCCGTGGCGCACGTGGTACGCACGGCGGAGGACGCCGGGGTCATCACCAACCCCCTGGACCGGGCGCTGATGGTCCGGCTCTTCGACACGATCCAGCAGTCCACCCGGGCCTTCGAGTCCTACGACTACGCGCGGGCCCTGCACCTGACGGAGTCCTTCTTCTGGCAGTTCACCGACGACTACGTGGAGCTGATCAAGGACCGCGCCTACGGCGGTCACGGGGAGGCCGAACAGGACTCCGTGCGGGCCACCCTCGCCACCACCCTGGACGCCCTGCTGCGCCTGCTGGCCCCGTTCCAGCCCTTCGCCACCGAGGAGGTCTGGAGCTGGTGGCAGGCCGGGTCCGTGCACCGCGCCGCCTGGCCGGGGCAGCCGGACCAGATCGTCGGCATCGAGGCGGCGTCCGCCGGAGCCACCGCCGACGTCCTGTCCGCCGTCGCCCTCGCCCTGGGTGGCATCCGCCGGGCCAAGTCCGAGGCCAAGGTGAAGCAGCGCACCGAGGTGCTCTCCGCCGTCGTCACCGCTCCGGAGAACCGCCTGGGGTCCCTGCGGGGCGGGCTGGCCGACCTGAAGGCGGCCGGCAACGTCCGCGAGCTCACCCTGGCGGCCGGAGCCCCCGCGGGCGAGACCGAGGTGCTGGTCTCCGAGGTGGTGCTGCCCGCACCCGAGACCGCGGAGCCCGCCTGACCCCAGACCCGGCCAGTGCACCGCTTGGGGGCCATCTCAGAACCACTCGGTTCTGAGGTGGCCCCCAGGTCTTTCCGGAGCCCGGTGCCGCCCGAGGGTGAAAAGTCGCACGCCGCGTACTGATAAGGCACATACCAGATGGCTGGCGCACCATCCCCCCGACGCCCGTCCTCTACCGCACAGTCTCCGCACCTCATCATGGGAGTTGGATTTCACATGGCGCCACCCACCACCCTTCGTCATGCCCTCGTGGTCGAGGATGACGACGACATCCGCAGTCTGCTCGTCCACACCCTGAACAAGGAGGGCTTCACCGTGACCGAGGCCCCCACGGGCAGCCTGGCCGTCGAGCTAGTCCAGAGCGTCCAACCGGAGCTGGTGACCCTGGACGTCCAGTTGCCGGGGGTGAACGGCTTGGAGGTGTGCCGCCAGCTGCGCGAGCACTCCAACGCCTACGTGGTGATGATCTCGGCCCGGTCCACCGAGACGGACAAGCTCGCCGGACTGGAGGCGGGCGCGGACGACTACCTGAGCAAGCCGTTCAGCACCCGCGAGCTCCGCGCGCGTCGCGGCCCTGTTCCGCCGCCCCCGCATCACGGACTCCGCCCCCGAGCAGTCCGAGCGCGAGCGGGCCGTGGAGGTCCAGCGTGGCCTGCTCCCGGACGCCCCGCCGGACCTGCCCGGCTATGACGTGGCGGCAGCCTTCCAGCCCTCCAGCCTGGTCGGCGGCGACCTCTACGACTGGTACGTCGAGTCGGGCCAGCTGCACCTCACCCTGGCCGATGCGATGGGCAAGGGCATGGGAGCCGCGATGATCGCGGCCTCCGTCCGGGCCACCTTCCGGTCCGTGGCCCTGATGCCGGGCCTGACCAATGCCTTCAACCATGCCGCCGCGGCCCTGTCCAGCGCCCTGGAGAGCTCCGGCTCCTACTCCACCGTCTTCACCATCCGGATGAACCCGGCCAGCGGCCGCCTGTCCTATGTGGACGCCGGCCACGGGATCGCGGCCGTCGTCTCCGCCGACGGGGGAATCCGCCGGCTCGAGGCCGACGGCCCGCCCGTCGGGCTGTGGTTCGAGGACCGGTGGGAGGCGCAGCGTGCCGATCTGTTCCCCGGCGAATCCCTGATCATGGTCTCCGACGGCGTCCTCGACGCGGTCGGAGACCTCGAGGGCACCCTGGCTGCCATGTCGGCGATCGTCCTCGCCAACGCCACCGCCCAGGGCGTGGCCGACGACCTCGCCCGCCTGGCCCAGGACGATCAGGAACACGACGACGTCACGGCCGTGGTGGTCCGACGTGATCCCGAGACCGGCTCCCATTGATCTCCCCACCCCACCGAAGAGAACCTCCGGACGAAAGGAAACACCCCGATGCAGTTCACCGTGGCAAGGCATGACACCTATACGGAGGTGACGGGCGAGGGCCGGCTCAACATGGTGGCCGCCCCGAAGCTCAAGGACGTGATCGCCAGTGAGATCGGAGCCGGATCCCGGCAGATCGTGGTGGAGCTCGGCAAGACGGAGTTCATGGACTCCTCCGGGCTGGGCGCCCTGATCAGCTGCCTGAAGCTGGCCCGCCAGGCCAGCGGAGACCTGCGCATCGCCAACGTCCCGCCACAGGTGCTGATGGTGCTCCAGCTGACCAGCATGGACCGTGTGCTCACCCCCTACCCCGATGCCGCCTCGGCATTCGGCGAAGGCTGAGCCCGATGTCCACGATGGCCCTCCGGCTGCCGGCCGAGCCGCAGACCGTCGACGCGGTCCTGGATCAGCTGGAGCGGCTCTGGCGATGCGCCGGGCACGTCCCCCTCCCCGACCGCATGGCCTTCGACCTGGCCGTGATCGAGACCGTCAGCAACGCCATCCAGCACGGCGTGGCCGATCCGGGCCCGCTGGAGGTCGGCGTGGAGCTCGATGCCCGCGACTCGACGCTGCAGGCCACGATCGTCGAGTACGGCGCGGCCACCCCCGAGCTCCTGGCCGACAGGTCGCGCGCCTGCGACGAGGCGGTCATGGACGCGGCCCAGCAGTTCCTGACCGAGTCGGGACGGGGCCTGGCCCTGATCCGCACGCTGGTCACCATGGGCTTCGAGCGGGTCGGTCCCACCAATGTCTGGCGGTTGTGCCGGCAGATGGGCGTGTAGGTTGGGCGCATGAGCAGACCCGTCCTGATGGCCACCATGCTCGCGGGGATGGGAGCGCTGCACTTCGTCTCCCCCCGCCCGTTCGACGGGCTGATCCCCCGCGCGCTGCCCGGCCCCGCGCGGGCCTGGACGTACGGTTCCGGGGTGGCCGAGCTGGCCGTGGCCGGCCTGCTCGCCGTCCCGGGGACCCGACGCGCGGGCGGCCGGGCCGCGCAGGTGCTCTTCCTGGCCGTGTGGCCCGGCAATTTCTACCACGCCTACCGGGCGCGGAACGCCTCACCGCGGACCAGGGCCATCACCTGGGCGCGATTGCCGCTCCAGGTCCCGATGATCGCCGCCGCCGGGCGCATCGCCGCCGGTCGCTGAGGGCGAGCGGCCCCCAGGGCTCAGCCAGGGCTCAGTCGAACTGCGGGCGCGTGGTCCGGGAACGCTTGATCTCGTAGAAGTAGGGGTAGCCGGCCAGGGTCACGGTCGCATCGAAGATCCGGCCCGCTTCCTCGCCGCGCGGGATGCGGGTCATGACCGGACCGAAGAACGCCGTGCCGTTGAGGGCCACCACGGGGGTTCCCACGTCGTGGCCGACCTGGTCGATGCCCTCCTGGTGCGAGGCGCGCAGCTTCGCGTCCAGGACATCGGTCCGGGCCGCGGCGAGGATGTCCTCGGTCTCGAACCCCAGCTCCTCGAGGGCGCCGCGGACGGCGACCTCGTAGTCCTTCTGGCCCTCGTTGTGGATGCGGGTGCCGACGGCGGTGTAGTACCGGCTCACCGCTCCGTTGCCGTGCCGTTCCCAGACCTGGGTGGCGGCGCGGGCCGGCAGCCAGGCACGGTCCATCATCTCCCGGTAGCCCTCGTCGATGTCCTGCTCCTCGTTCAGCACGGACAGGGACATCACGTGCCAGTTGACGGTGACGGGGCGGACCTTCTCCACCTCCAACATCCACCGGGAGGTGATCCAGGCGAAGGGGCACACGGAGTCGAACCAGAAGTCGACGGTCTCGGTCTCTGCGGACGTGGCGGTGCCAGCGGTTTCAGTCACGGTTGCCTCCAAAGATGGGGTGGTTGCGTTCAGGTGAGGAAGGGGTCAGGCGGACTTGTTGCGCCGCTTGCGCTGGACCTCGCGGGAGATCAGGGTGGCCTCCGCGCCCTCCCGGACCACATCCCCGGTGATGACCACGGTGGCGATGTCCTCGCGGGACGGCAGGTCGAACATGACCGGCTTGAGCACCGCCTCCATGATGGAGCGCAGGCCGCGGGCACCGGTCCCCCGCTCCTCCGCCTGCTCGACCATGGCGTCCAGGGCGGCGTCCTCGAACTGCAGCTCCACGCCGTCCATGAGGAACATCTTCTGGTACTGCTTCACGAGGGCGTTCTTCGGCTGCGTGAGGATGTTGACCAGCTGCTCGTGGTCCAGGTTGTCCACCGTGGTGATGACCGGCAGGCGGCCGATGAACTCCGGGATCAGGCCGAACTTCAGGAGGTCCTCCGGCCGGACGTCCGAGTAGGAGACGTCCCGCTTGCCGATGGTGTTCAGGGGGGCCCCGAAGCCGATGCCCTTGGAACCGGCCCGGGAGGAGATGATCTCATCCAGCCCCGCGAAGGCGCCCGCCACGATGAACAGCACGTTCGAGGTGTCGATCTGGAGGAACTCCTGATGCGGGTGCTTGCGGCCACCCTGCGGCGGGACAGCGGCGGTGGTACCCTCCAGGATCTTCAGCAGGGCCTGCTGGACGCCCTCACCGGAGACGTCCCGGGTGATCGAGGGGTTCTCGGACTTCCGCGAGATCTTGTCGATCTCATCGATGTAGATGATGCCCTGCTCGGCCTTCTTCACGTCATAGTCGGCCGACTGGATGAGCTTGAGCAGGATGTTCTCCACGTCCTCGCCCACGTACCCGGCCTCCGTCAGGGAGGTCGCATCCGCCACGGCGAACGGCACGTTGAGCTTGCGGGCCAGGGTCTGCGCCAGATAGGTCTTGCCGGAGCCGGTGGGGCCCACGAGCAGGATGTTGGACTTGCCGACCTCGACCTCCGCCAGCTCGTCCACCTCCTCGCCGGAACGGTCTGCGAACGACTCGCTCTTCGACTGGGCCGGCTGCTGCCCCGAGCGGATGCGCTTGTAGTGGTTGTAGACCGCCACGGCGAGGGACCGCTTGGCCTCCGACTGCCCGATCACGTACTCCTCCAGGAAGTCGTAGATCTCCTGCGGCTTGGGCAGCTCGATCTCGACGGACTCCGCGACCTCGGAGAGCTCCTCCTCGATGATCTCGTTGCACAGTTCGATGCACTCGTCGCAGATGTAGACGCCGGGACCGGCGATCAGTTTCCGGACCTGCTTCTGGCTCTTTCCACAGAACGAGCACTTCAGCAGGTCGGCGCTCTCACCGATGCGGGCCATGCGGGTATCTCCTCGATAGGGGTCGGGCGGCCAGACGTAACTGCCCGGGGTCGTGCCATTCCAGCTTAGGGGGTGGACACGATAAGGGACTGGACCGCAACGGCGGCACGCACCGGACATGACCTCTCATGCCGGGGTGCGCGCCGCCGTCGGGCTCTGAACGGGCCGGGTCCCAGGGGGACCGGTTCAGTTGGAGAGCTGGGGACGCGAGATCTTGCGGGAGTCCAGCACCTCGTCCACGAGACCGTACTCCTTCGCGCCGGCGGCCGAGAGGAACTTGTCACGGTCGATGTCCTGGCGGATCTGCTCGGCCGTCTTGTTGGTGTGCCCGGCGAGGGTCTCCTCCATCCAGGTGCGGATGCGCAGCAGCTCCTCCGCGTGGATCTGCAGGTCAGTGGCGGTGCCGCGGTCCCCACCCATGGACGGCTGGTGGATCAGCACGCGGGCGTTCGGCAGGGCCAGGCGCTTGCCCGGCGCACCGGCGGCCAGCAGGACCGCGGCGGCGGAGGCCGCCTGGCCGAGGCACACGGTCTGGATCTCCGGGCGGACGAACTGCATGGTGTCGTAGATCGCCGTCATGGCGGTGAACGAGCCACCCGGGGAGTTGATGTACAGGGTGATGTCCCGCTCCGAGTCCATCGACTCGAGCACGAGCAGCTGGGCCATGATGTCATCCGCGGAGACGTCGTCCACCTGTGAACCGAGGAACACGATGCGGTCCTCGAACAGCTTGGCGTACGGGTCGTTGCGCTTGAAGCCGTAGGGCGTGCGCTCCTCGAACTGGGGCAGGACGTAACGGTTGCCCGGCGCCGGCTGGCCGGCACCGGAGGGCATTCCGACGGGGAACTGGTTCATGTCTGGTTTCTCCTGGGCGAAGGGTCTGTGGGCTGGGGTGGACGGTCCTGGGACGGCGAGGGCCGGATCAGGAGTTGTCCACGCCTCCGCCGCCGGACACGGCGCCGGCCCGTTCGGCGATGTGGTCGAAGAACCCGTACTCCAGGCCCTCCGGAGCGGTGAACCACTTGTCCCGCTCGTTGTCCTTGAGGATGGTGTCCACCGTCTGTCCGGTCTGCTCGGCGGTGAGCTCGGCCATGACCTGCTTCATGTGCAGGATCAGCTGGGCCTGGATGCGGATGTCCGACTCGGTGCCGCCGATGCCGCCGGAGGGCTGGTGCATCAGGATGCGGGCGTGCGGGGTGGCGTAGCGCTTGCCCGGGGTGCCGGAGGACAGCAGGAACTGGCCCATGGACGCGGCCATGCCGGTGGCCACCGTCACCACGTCGTTCGGGATGTATTTCATGGTGTCGTAGATCGCCATGCCCGCGGTGATGGAACCACCCGGGGAGTTGATGTACAGGTAGATGTCCTTGTCCGGGTCCTCCGCGGAGAGCAGGAGCATCTGCGAGCAGATGGCGTTGGCGTTCTCATCCATGACCTCGGAACCCAGCCAGATGATGCGTTCCTTGAGCAGACGGTTGTAGATGTAGTCCTCGCGGGCCGCCGGATCTACCGACGCCATACGGGGAGCAGTGGACGATGCGGACATGACGCCCTGCCTTCCTTCAGATGGACTTCTCATGCACCGGTGGCACCTGCTGGTGCGCCGGGGGCATTGACCTTGGATCGAGACTACTGTCCCCGGACGGCCCTGTGTCCCTCCCGGCCCGGCTGTTCGCTGTTGGCGTGGATGGATGCGCTGCCAGCGGAGCGACCTGCCGCCGGCGGACACCGGGGCCGCCCGGACCACCGGGAGGTCCCCGCACAGCAGAACGCCCGGGCCGCACCACGGGAGATCCGTGGTGCGGCCCGGGCGGCCGACCCCCTCAACGGAGGCCGTGCGGGGTCACTCGGCCGAGTCGGACTGCTCCTCGGTGGCCTTCTTGGCCGGGGCCTTCTTCGCGGGAGCCTTCTTGGCGGGCGCCTTCTTGGCCGGAGCCTTCTCGGCGTCAGCCTCGGCCGCCTCGGTGGCCTTCTTGGCCGGAGCCTTCTTCGCCGGGGCCTTCTTGGCGGGCGCCTTCTTGGCCGGAGCCTTCTCGGCGTCAGCCTCGGCCGCCTCGGCCTCGGTGGCCTTCTTGGCCGGGGCCTTCTTCGCCGGAGCCTTCTTGGCGGGCGCCTTCTTGGCCGGAGCCTTCTCCGCGGCCTCCGCCGGGGAGTCCGCTGAATCGGCAGAGTCGGCAGAATCGGCCGAATCCGCGGAGTCTGCAGAATCCGCCGAGTCGGCGGACTCAGCCGAGTCCTCCCCGCCCGGGGTGACGAAGGAGCTCAGGTCCACGGCGTTGCCCGCGGTGTCCGCGACCACGGCGTACTCCAGGACCTTGGCCAGGGCCTTGCGGCGGCGCACCTCGCCCATGATCATCGGGACCTGCCCGGCCTGGTCCAGCATCTGTGCGAACTGGTTCGGATCCATGCCGTACTGCTGGGACGTGGAGATGATGTATTCGATCAGCTCCCCCTGGTCCACGCCGACCTCTTCGGCGTCGGCGACCTTGTCGAGGATGATCTCGTTCCGGAAGGCCTCGCGGGCGTTCTCCTCGACCTCGGCGCGGTGCTCCTCGGTGTCGTGCTCATCGCCCTCGGAGTGGCCCTGGCCGGTGAAGTGCTGCTCGATCTGCTCGGCGACGACCGAGTCCGGAACCGGGACCTCGACCAGCTTCACGAGCTCCTCGAGCACCTTGTCACGGGCCTCGATCCCCTGGCCGGTGACGGCACCCTCGGAGGCCTTCTCCTTGAGGTCGGCCTTCAGCTCCTCGATCGTGTCGAACTCGGAGGCCAGCTGGGCGAAGTCGTCATCCGCCTCCGGCAGCTCGCGCTCCTTGACGGCGCCGAGCACCACCTTGACGGTGGCCTTCTCGCCGGAGTGCTCGCCGCCGGCCAGCGTGGTCTCGAAGACGGCGTCCTCGCCCGCGGACAGCCCCTCCAGGGCCTCATCCATGCCGTCGAGCATGGTTCCGGCACCCACCTGGTAGGAGAGGTCCTCAGCGTGGTCGACCTGCTCGTCGCCGATGGTGGCGGTCAGGGTGAGGGTCACGAAGTCGTCCTTCGCGGCGGGGCGCTCGACGTTCTTGAGGGTGCCGAAGCGGGACCGCAGCTCGTCCAGGGCCTTCTGCTCATCCTCCTCGGAGGCGGCGGCGGGCTCTACCGTGACCTTGAGGCCCTTGTAGTCCGGCAGCTCGATCTCCGGGCGGATGTCCAGCTCAACACTGAACGTCAGCGGCCCTTCGGCCTGGCCGTCCACGCCCGGCATCGAGGTGACCTCGACCTCCGGACGGGACATCGGCGTGGTCTCGGTCTGCGTCAGGGCTTCCTGGTAGAAGTCGTTCAGGCCCTCGTTGACGGCGGTCTCCACCACGTAGCCGCGGCCGATGCGCTGGTCGATGATGCGCGCAGGAACCTTGCCCTTGCGGAAGCCGGGGACCTGGATCTGGTTGGCCACGGTCTTGTAGGCCTGGTCCAGACGCGGCTTGAGGTCCTCGAAGGGGACCTCGACGTCCAGCTTGACCCGGGTCGGGCTGAGGTTTTCTGCGGTGCTCTTGACCACGTGGGACTCCTGTGTGGATTGATCGTCTCGTCTATATGGGCGCGGATGGGCCCGGCCGTCGGGCATCCGGTGAATCAGGCCTCCCCCCGGCAAGAGGGGGAGACCATGACGTCGGGGTGACAGGATTTGAACCTGCGGCCTCACGCTCCCAAAGCGCGCGCTCTACCAAGCTGAGCTACACCCCGCAGACGGCCCGGCCATTTCTGGCCAGAGACCAGTGTACGCATTGGACGCGCCATACTCCGCATTCCTTCGACATTCAACCCTCGCCGCTGTCACCGGCAGGTCCGCGGATGAGCGCTCCACGACCTCTCCGAGGGGTCGAGCCCGCCGCGGCGCCGCGCCGGACCAGCCCGCTTTTGCAGCCCGGTCGAACGGCTTGATAGGATCGTCCTCGCTGTGGGGATGTAGCTCAATGGTAGAGCCCCAGTCTTCCAAACTGGCTACGCGGGTTCGATTCCCGTCATCCCCTCCACTAGGAAACTCGCAGGTCAGGCCGCACTTAGCGGCCTGACCGCGACACCCGGCAACCACCCTTTCCGTTCCCCACGTGGCCTAAAATGGCCTAACCGGGCCGGAAAGGCTGCCTGCCGTGGACGCAGACACCACCCTCACCACCTCCCCGAACACCTCCGCGCCGAGCGACCGCCGCCCGCTGGGACGGCCCGCACGCGACACCCTGGCGATGTACGACGTGACCGCCGCCGAATGGTCCCGCCACCACTTCGGCACCGATCACTGGTCCGGCGACTGGTGCGGCTGTCCTGACGATCGGTGCCGCGGCCACCATCACGACCCGGACGCCCGGTGCGGCTGCCTGACCGCCCTGCTGGACGACGGCGCGGCCTGGCTGACCGGCGGTGCCCGGTGAGCCGCCGGACGCGTCCCGGGGATCGTCGGCGGTCCTTCGGTCAGGTGGCCGTGTTGCCCTCTGGCCGGTTCCGGGCCCGGTACACCGGACCGGACGGCAAGCGACGCACCGGCCCTGCCACGTTCGCCACCCGGGCCGAGGCGGACGCCTACCTGGTGCAGGTGCACGCCGAGATGCTGCGCGGCAACACCCTGGCCGTGGCCCCCACCATGACGACCCTGGCGGACTACGCGGCCGCCTGGCTGCGCACCGCCGCCACCGGGCTGCGCCCCCGCACCCTCGAGCTCTACCAGCGCACCGCCGCCCGCTGGATCATCCCGCAGGTGGGCCGCATCGAGCTGGGCACCCTGCCCCTGTCCGCCCTGACCGTGAGCCT